>DASUXA010000057.1:0-154974 GCA_036378155.1 Micromonosporaceae bacterium
CGGCAGACCCGACGCCGACAACGACACCGTCTGTGCCGAACCCGCCGTGGTCGACGTCGACACCGTCGCCGACACCGAACCACCCGCGGTCACCGAACCCGACGTCGGCGACACCGACATCGAGAAATCGTTCGTGCCGCCGCCACCGCCGCCGACGATCGCGTGGTACATCTGGCAGTCACTGACGTCGTTGGAGTACGTCGACTGCATCGCGAACGTACCGGTGGAGAAGGTGACGTTCGCCGAGGCGCCGGTGCCCGAGCTGATCCACGCGCACTTGTCGGCGTTCTCGTATCCGGACGAGTCGGTCCAGCCACCGGCCGGGTTCTGGTCGGTGATGGTCTCGGCGTACTCGTGACCCTCGACCATCGTCACGCCGTCGAGCGTGCCGGCGCTGCCGGAGTTGACGAAGCCCTGGCCGCAGCTCGAGCCGGCGTCGGTCACGTAGGGCATGTTGGTGAACGCGATGTCTCCGTAGGAGGAGCTGACCGCGCCACCGGACAGGGAGCTGTCGCCGTTCCAGTCGTGCCACGCGCAGAAGCCGCCACCCGCGTTGAAGCCGTCCGGCGTGGTGCCGTGCGGCGACAGGATGACGTACTGGGCGTTGCGGTTGGCGGACGACGTGGTGTTGCCGAAGTGTCCCGCCGCCTTGACCGCCTCGGTACCGAGCTGGTGACCGGTGGCGCTGGACGGCGACGAAACGCTGTTGTCGTACCAGATGCCGGCGAACGCGCCGCCGGTCGGGTAGCCGACGTGCGCGGCGCCGCTCGGGCACGAGGTCGAACCGGCGGAGATGCCCTCGCAGTACTGGGTGTCCACACCCGACCACTGCTCGCCGTTGGTGCCGATGCCCTTGAACAGCTCCTGCAGGCGCGGTACCTCGCCGACGGAGTCGCCGGACAGGGTCATGTCGCCCTGGGAGTTGGTGCTGGCGGTGCCCCACTGGGAGCCGTAGACGACCAGGTACACCCTGGGGGCTCCGGTGGTGACGCCGATGCCGTCCACGCCGCCGCCGTACCGGAGCTGTCCGCTGCCGCTCGCGTTCGGGGTGACGTGGTGGCTGGCCGCCCAACCCTGCATCGCGCTGGCGGTTTCCCGGGTCGGGACGGCGCCGTGGCGGTACGGGTGCTGGTACGCGGGGGAGTAGGGGTTGGGGGCGGCCGCGTTTGCCGAGCCGGCGGCGGCGGCGAGCGCGCCGACGGACAGGGCGAGACTGGAGAGTGTGGCGAGGCCGACGCGCGCCATGACCCGGCGCGCCGGGGTGCGAGACATGTGACTGTCCCTTCTGACGATATGCATTGGACACGAGTACGCGGCGCGCCAGGGGTTGCGCGTCGCGAGTGCCGACAGATCCTCCTTTCAGTTCGACACCGGCGCTTGTGGTACCGGTCGTGTTGCCCGCGTGGGTGACACCACGATCAGTGGTGGCGGGTGAGCCACACCATAGCGACGGCGGCACCGTGGGGCAATACCTTCACATGTGTAAATGTTCGGCAGCATTCATCAAGATCCATGTGGACAGCGGTCGCTACCGTGTCGGTATGGCTGCGCCGACCCGTCTGCTCACCGAGCTCACCGACCTCGGCCTCACCCAGTACGAGGCCAAGGCGTACCTGACCCTGCTCGGCAGGGACAGATACACGGCGGGTGAGCTGGCCCGGTCCTCCGGCATCCCTCGGCAGCGCATCTACGACGTGCTCGGATCGCTCACCGAGCGCGGGTTGGTCCGCACCCTGCCCGGTCAGGTCGTCCGGTACACCGCAGTCGACCCGAGCGCCGCCGTGAACCGGCTGATGGCGGGTCACCGCGCCGAGTTCGAGCGACTCGAGCGGATGACGTCGAGGCTGGTGGACTCACTCGTACCGATGTGGTCGAGCGGTCGCGCGGAAACCGACCCGCTCGACTACATCGAGGTGATCCGCGATCCGGAGGCGCTGCGCGAGCGGTTCGAGGAGTTGCAGAACGAGGCGAGCGACCAGTTGCTCACCCTGTCGAAGCTGCCGTACCTGGTGGTGGACAACCCGGTCGGGCTGCGTGCCGCTCGGCGGATCAGCCGGGCCGGTGGCGACGTGCGCTGCATCTACGAGTACCCGATGCTCGCCGACGCCTCGTACGTGGCGACCACCGAGCGCTTCATCGAAGCGGGTGAGCGGGTACGGCTGGCGGACGAGGTACCGATGCGGCTGTGCATCGCCGACGGCGCGCGCGTGCTCATGTCGCTGCGTGATCCCGTCGCGGGCGGGACGTCGACGACGACCGTGCTGATCGACCATCCGGCGCTGGCTCAGTGCCTGACGTACGCCTTCGAGACGATCTGGCAGGGCGCCCGCGACTACGGCGCGGTCGTGGCGAACCGTGGCGCGGTCACCGTACGGTGATCGTGACCTTGAAACCGACCAGCGCGTGGCAGGACACCCCGCCGGGGGCGGTGGACCCGCACGCCGGGCGGGACGACGTGAGGTCGGCGGTACCGGCGTGGTCGGCGGTGAAGAAGCCGGCGGTGACGCCCACGGGTAGCGTCCCGCGACCGTTGGACCGCGCCCGTACCGCAGAGTCACTGCTCTCGATCGGTGCCCAGCGTTGATCCGACGAACCGTGCAACACCACGTCGATCGTCCCGCCGGTACGGACGCACAGGACGTGCCCGTTATCCTGGTCACTCACGGTAACTGGACCGCTCGCGCAGGTGACCGGGGGAGACGTGAGCGGGATCACTGACGGGCCGCCGTCGCCGGTCGCGGTACGACCGGCGCACGCGGCGAGCGTCGACGCCAACGTCAGCGTCGCCGCACCGACCAGGCAGGAACGAAGGCGGCGACGGGTGGTGACCGACGCCGATGAACTGGGGGAGAGCCGCGTCATGGCGGTACGACGTGCCCGCGTCTCTTCTGGTTCCCGTCGACTCAGGATGCATGGCAGGTACCCGGCCTGGGTAGTTACCGTTGGTCACGACGACCAAGAAGATCCGCCGTCGATCGCGTGCCTGACCGATGAAGCGAGCCGGGGGTGGACAAGGGGGTTTTAACCAATGTCGCGGCCACTGATCGGCCTGACGACCTATGCCGAACACGCCCGGTTCGGAACCAGCGACACACTGGCGGCGGTGCTACCCATGGCGTACGTGCGCGCGGTCCACGCCAGCGGCGGACGGGCGGTGCTGGTCACGCCCGACGACCCGGGTGTCGACGTGCTCGACGGACTGGACGGGTTGGTCCTCACCGGGGGTCCCGACCTCGACCCACGGCTGTACCACGAGGCGCCGCGCGGCGCGGTCGGGGTGCGCCCGGACCGCGACCGGTCCGAGATGACCTTGCTGCGCGCCGCCATGGACGCCGATCTACCGGTACTCGGGATCTGCCGGGGCATGCAGCTCATGGCGGTGGCGCACGGCGGCAGCCTGCACCAGCACCTGCCGGACATCGTCGGTCACCACGGTCACCGCCCGGTCGGCAACGGCGACGCGCCGGGTCACGCGCGGGTGTTCGGCGAACACGAGGTGCGCCTGCGGGCCGGCTCGCTCGCGCACGCCATCCTCGGCGACCGGGCGACCGTCAACTCGTACCACCACCAGGCGGTCGCCGATCCCGGCGATCTCGTACCGGTCGGCTGGGACCCCGACGACGATCTGATCGAGGTGGTCGAGGACGCGTCCCGGACGTTCGCCGTCGGCGTGCAGTGGCATCCCGAGGCGACCGACGACCTGCGCGTGTTCCGCGCGCTGGTGGCCGCCGCGCGGGCGGAGTGGTCGCCGGTACGGGTACCGGCGGCCCGTGGCGTGGCGAGCGTCACGGCGGTCGGCGCATCGCGCAACTGACCCCGGCGCTGAGAAGATCCCCCGATGGGGAAGGTGTACCAGGCGATCGACGAGCGTCTGCGCGAGTTCATCCTCGCCCAGCCGGTGTTCTTCGTGGCGACCGCCCCGTCCGGGGACAGCGGGCATGTCAACGTCTCGCCCAAGGGGCTGCGGGGCAGCCTCGCCGTCCTGTCCCCGCTGCGGGTCGCGTACCTCGACTACGGCGGCAGCGGCGCCGAAACCGTCGCCCACCTGCGCGACAACGGCCGGATCACGGTGATGTTCTGCGCCTTCGACGGTCCGCCGAAGGTGCTCCGGCTGCACGGTCGGGGTCGGGCGGTGTACCGCACCGACCCGGAGTGCGCCTCGCTGCTGGCGCACTTCGACGACCCGGCGCCCGGGTTGCGCGCCGTCGTCGACGTCGAAGTCACCAGGGTCAGCGACTCGTGCGGGTTCGGGGTACCGCTGATGAGCTACGCCGGCGATCGCGATCTGCTGCCCCGGTACTGGGAGCGGCGCACCGACGACGAGATCCTCGCGTACCACGCCCAGCGCAACGCCAGCAGCGTGGACGGGCTCCCGGTCTGGGATGGTTAGGCTGGCACACATGGTCCGCGCCCCGCTCGCTCCCGGTACGTTGTCGCCCCGCCGCCCGGTGCCGCCGCAGATCCCCCGTCCCGAGTACGTCGGCAGGCCCGGTCCGCGACCATGGCGCGGGTCACACGTGCAGACCGCGGAGAAGATCGAGCGGATGCGCATCGCGAGCAAACTCGCCGCGCAGGCGACCGTACTGGCTGGCGAGCACTGCCAGCCCGGGGTCACCACCGACGAGATCGACCGGGTGGTCCACGAGTTCCTCTGCGACCACGGTGCGTACCCGTCGACCCTCGGGTACAAGGGCTTTCCCAAGTCGTGCTGCACCTCGCTCAACGAGGTGATCTGCCACGGCATCCCCGACTCCACCGTGCTCGAGGACGGCGACATCATCAACGTCGACGTCACCGCGTACATCCACGGCGTGCACGGCGACACCGACGCCACCTTCTGCGTCGGCAACGTCTCCGAGGAGGCGCGACTGCTCGTGGAGCGCACCCACGAAGCGATGATGCGCGGGATCAAGGTGGTCGCGCCGGGACGACCGCTGAACGCCGTCGGGCGGGTCATCGAGGCGTACGCCAAGCGTTTCGGGTACGGCGTGGTCCGCGACTTCACCGGTCACGGCATCGGGGAGACGTTCCACAGCGGGCTGTACGTGCCGCACTACGACAACCCCCGGCTCGACACGATCATGGAACCGGGCATGACGTTCACCATCGAGCCCATGATCACGCTCGGTACCCACGAGTACGAGATCTGGCCGGACGGGTGGACCGTGGTCACCAAGGACCGGAAGTGGACGGCGCAGTTCGAGCACACGATCCTGGTCACCGACGACGGCCACGAGATCCTCACCCTGCCCTGACTCCGCTCGGCGGATGACGTGACACGGGCGCGAGCCCGCGCGCCGCGCCGTGTGGCGCGAGCCCGCGCACCGCGCCGGACGGCGCGCCGGGCGGAAAACGCGCTGTTCGCGCGCGGGTACCGCACAATGTCGGCGTGCCGGACAACTCCCGCAGTTCGAACCCGCGCTGGGTCCTGGCGAACCAGGTCGCCGACGCGGTGCTCGAACGGCACCCCGACGAGGTGCTCGCGATCGGGGTACACGGGTCGCTGGCGCACGGCGACGACACCGAGTACAGCGACGTCGACATCGTCGTGGTGACGTTCGGGCCGGGCACCGGGCCGCGACCGGCGACCCGGCGGATCGGGCGGGTGGTCGTCGACCTGGGCGTCATCACCGCCGACGAGTACCTGCGGCACGCCCGTACCCTGTCCACCTCGTGGCCGCTCGCCGCGGACCAGTACCTGAACACCGGGCTGCTGTACGACCCGCGAAGCTGGTTCGAACGGCTGCGCGACACCCACCTGGCGCGCCTCGCCGAGGCGGGGCACGGCGAGTTCGTGATCCTCGCCCGCGAGGCGTGGTGTCAGGCGGACGCCGCCCTGGCCAAGGCGACCCGGCTGGCCAGCGCGTACGACATGGACGCGGCGATGCTGGTCGCGGGGCAGTCGCGGCTGTCCGCCGCGCTCGTCGACGGGCTGTTGGCGCGCACGTACTTCCGCAACGGCGCCGACGCGGTGACCCGGAGCGGGGTGGCCGGGATGAACCTGATGGAACTCGCCGACAAGCTCGCCGCGCAGGCCGAGGAGTTGGATCGGCGGGGACGACCGGTACACGGCTGCGTGGACGACCTGTTCCTGTGAGCCGCTCCGCGCGGCGGTTCGACTAGCGCGGCGGGTCGGTCAGCCCCGCGGGTCGGTCGGCGCGGCGGTTCGGTCAGCGCGACGGTTCGAGCCGGAACACGTGGATGTCGCGGCCGGCGGCGCGGGCGGCGTACGTCCGGTACGCCGGCCAGGTTGCGACCAGCAGCGACCAGAGCCGTTCGCGTTCCGCCCCGGCGACCGCGCGGGCGTGTACCGGAATCCGCGCGCCGTCCACGGTGACCGTGGCGGTCGGCTCGGCGAGCAGGTTCAGCGCCCACGCCGGGTGGTTCGGCTGTCCCCAGTTCGACCCGGCGACCACGAACGCGTCGCCGTCCCGGACGTACAGCAGCGGAGTGGTGCGCGGCTGCCCCGACCGGCGTCCGGTGGTGGTGAGCAGCAGCGACGGAACCAGTCCGAGCGCCACGACGCGGCCGCCGGTGACCCGGCCGACGAACCGGTCAGCGGGGACCAGCAGCCGCCCGGCGCGCGCGAACCAGCGCGCGTGGCCGAGCCGTTGGACGATCCGTATGGTCACCGGCACAGTGTGCCCGGTCGTCGCGGCGGTTCCTATCGTCGCTCCGACCGTTCCGGCTCGGCGCGCCGGATCCGGGGGACGCCGCCGGTCAGGACGGCTTGCCGGGAAAGGCGACCAGCGGCGGCGTTATCCCGGCGACCTTGCGCCACCGGTACGCCCGGACCGCGCAGTCGGTGAGCGCGTCCAATCCGAGTCGCCGCTCGTCGCCGTTCAGGTCGCCGAGAGCTTCCCGCCACACGGCGGCGGTACGGTCCTCGATCTGTACCGCCAGCCGCAGCGCGGACGTCCGGTCGGTGACCGGGAACGGCAGCGTGTACGCCGGCTCGCCCGGCGCTGGGGTCGCGCCCTTGGCGGCCAGCCGTACCAGCAGCGCGTCGCGCCGGTCCCGGTGCGCCTGTTCCGCCTGTCGGGCCAGGTCGACGGATGCCCTGCCCAGGTGTGCGCCGATCACGCCGTACCCGAAGATCGCCGCGTGCTCGGCGCGCAGCGCGGCCGCCAGTCGCTCGTCGCCGCTCATGCCAACGCCTCGACATGGGTGGCGCGGCAGGCGGCGATCGAGCCGAGCAGCGCTGCGCGTCGAGGCGTACGGGCGGCGAGGCACGCCGCCACCGCGTCGCGGTGTGCCGCCTGCTCGGCGCTGCGCAGACCGCTGAGCAGCGTGGCGGGATCGGACGGTACCGAGCTCGCCGCCTCGGTGGGCGACGGATTCGCGCTCGTCGAGGGCCGCGCCGATGTCGGATCGATCTCGGCGGTGAGCGCGGCGGCGTGCGCGCGATGGTCGTCCCGGATCGGCGTGAGCCGCCCGGCCAGGTCGGGATGGGCCGTGACGGCGGCGTCGTACCGCTCGGCGAGCGCCACCGTGCCGGCGAGGAACGCGGCGAGCGGGTCCGGGGCGGGCGGCTTGGCGGGTGTGTCGCCGCCCCAGCGACAACCCCCCACGGTCGCGACGGCGACCAGTCCCGTGGCGCCGAGCACGGCGCGGCGGGTCAGCCCGGTCGTTCGGGCATCCACGTCGGTGCGCACCGGGCAAGTCAACACCATCGGACACGGTGCCGGCGCCCCGGGGACCACGGGCGGTAGCGCCGTCGTGCGGTACCGGGGCGAGCGTGACCTGCCCGTGCCGCCTCGCCGGGCGGCGCCGCGCGAGGCATCTTTCACCTGCGACGGGCCGAACAGGGTTACCGCGCGTTACGCTCTGCGCAGCCGCGCGGCGCGAAGACACGCCGGGTGGCGTGTAGACGTGTACGTACGGACGTCGAAGGGGCGGGGATGGCGCAGCAGCGGGGTCGTGTCTCCGGCTACTCACAGCCGGGCGGCCGGCGGCGCCCGTCCACCGCGGCGGGCGCGACCGGTCGGGGCGGCGCGGGGCAGCCGCGCGGCGGGGCGGGCGCGGATCGTGCCCGGCTGCGCGCCGTGATCGCGCCCGTGGTCGACGCCCGCGGCTTCGATCTCGAGGACCTGACGGTTTCCCGGGTCGGCCGTCGCCATCTCGTCAAGGTCACCGTCGACCGGGACGAGGGCGTCGGCTCCGACGCCGTCGCGACGCTGTCCCGGGACATCGCGGCGGCGATCGACGAGGCGGAGCGGACCGGTGGGGAGTTCACCAGCGGCGAGTACGTGCTGGAGGTCAGTTCACCCGGCGTGGACCGGCCGCTGACCGAGCCGCGGCACTGGCGACGCAACGTCGGCCGCCTGGTCAAGGTGCGGGTCGGCGACCGGCAGGTCACCGGCCGGGTGAGCCGGGTCGACGACGACGGCGTGCTGCTCGACGTCGACGGCGAGGCGGTCGCGGCGCGGTACGCCGAACTGGGCGCCGGTCGGGTCCAGGTCGAGTTCCGCCGGCTCGACGAGGTCGCCGACGAGGACCTCACCGCATTCGACGACGAAGACGACGACCACGACGACGAGGACCAGGAAGGGGTGGACGAGGAGTGAACATCGACCTCGCGGCCCTCCGCGCGCTCGAGCGCGAGCGGGAGATCCCGTTCGAGACGATCCTCGCGGCGATAGAGACGGCACTGCTCACCGCGTACCGGCACACCGACGGCGCGAATCCGCACGCGCGGGTCGAGATCGACCGGCGTACCGGGGTCGCCACGGTGTACGCGCAGGAGGTCGACGAGGACGGTCGGGTCCTGCGCGAGTACGACGACACCCCGCACGACTTCGGGCGCATCGCCGCGATGACCGCGAAGCAGGTCATCCTGCAGCGGTTGCGCGAGGCGACCGACGAGGTGCACTTCGGCGAGTACGCCGGTCGGGAAGGCGACCTGGTCACCGGCGTGGTACAGGCGCACGAGGCGCGTGCCGAGAAGGGCATCGTCACCGTCGACCTCGGCAAGCTCGAGGCGGTCCTGCCCGCCTCGGAGCAGGTGCCCGGCGAGGTGTACGAGCACGGCATGCGGATCAGGTGCGTGGTGGTACACGTCGCCAAGGGCTTCCGCGGACCGCAGATCACCCTGTCCCGGTCGCACCCGAATCTCGTCAAGCGGCTGTTCGCCCTGGAGGTACCGGAGATCGCGGACGGCACCGTGGAGATCTCCGCGATCGCCCGCGAGGCGGGTCACCGTACCAAGATCGCGGTACGGTCGACCCAGCCCGGCGTGAACGCCAAGGGCGCCTGCATCGGTCCGATGGGGCAGCGGGTCCGCGCCGTGATGAGCGAGCTGCACGGCGAGAAGATCGACATCATCGACTGGTCGGACGAGCCGGCGACGTTCGTCGGCAACGCGCTGTCCCCGGCGAAGGCGCTGCGGGTCGAGGTCGTGGACGCCGCGAACCGGTCGGCGCGGGTGACGGTACCCGACTACCAGCTTTCCCTGGCGATCGGTCGGGAGGGGCAGAACGCCAGGCTCGCCGCCCGGCTCACCGGGTGGCGCATCGACATCCGTCCGGATACCGAACCCGCGGACGCGGGTCGCCGGGAGGCCCCGGACCGCGTGGGTGAGGCAGGAGCGGCCACCAGCGGCGCGACGGGGTAAACTCTTCGAGTGGTACGTCGTGCGCTTCCGGCGCGTCAGGCGCCGGAGGGGCAGCCGGTACGCACATGTGTGGGTTGCCGGCAGCGCGTGCCAGCCACCGAGTTGCTGCGCATAGTCGCGGTGGAGCGCGGCGCTGACACGTTCAGCCTCGTGCCCGACCCGTCGCGTAGACAGCCGGGTCGGGGCGCACATCTGCATCCCGATCCGGCATGTTTGGCGATGGCGGAGCGTCGGCGCGCCTTCGGGCGCGCGCTGCGCGTCTCCGGCGTCATCGACGCGGGAGCCGTCACGGGGTACATCGCCGGGCACCACTCGGAACCGCCGACGGCGGGGCACCCGTCCCGCCCGGAACAGCAAGGTAGGACGACCAGCATGAGCACACGATGAAGTCGCTGAAATGATCAGGCTTCAAGTGCACGAGTGAGGTCGCCGCGGGTTACCTGCCCGCGCGACCTCGGAGTGAGGAGTGCAGTGGCAGGAAAGGCCCGCGTACACGAGCTCGCGAAGGAGCTCGGGGTCGAGAGCAAGATCGTGCTCGCCAAGCTTCAGGAGATGGGCGAGTACGTCAAGTCGGCGTCGAGCACCGTCGAGTCTCCCGTCGCGCGTCGACTGCGCGAGGTTTTCGTGACCTCGACGCAGCCGTCGGCTCCGGCGGCACCACCCGCGCCGGCGGCGCCCGCCGGTGAGCCGAAGGTGTCGGCGAAGCCGGCGCCGCCCAGAAGGCCGGCGCCGCCGCCGAAGAAGGCGCCGGTACCGACCCCGCCGCCGACGGTGAAGCCGGCGAGCGCCCATGACATCGAAGTCGCGGCCGCCGAGGCGCGTGCCGCGGCGCTGAAGGCTGAGCAGGATGCCGCCGTCAAGGCGGCGCAGCAGGCCGCCAAGCAGCGGGACACGACGCGCCGGCAGCCGCCGGCCGACGGCGCGTCCGGCCCGCGTCCGGGACCGGGGACCATCCCGCCGCGTCCCGGTGCGGTCCCGCCGCGTCCGGGTTCCCCGGCCGCCGGTCGGCCCGTTCCGCCGCCCGCCGCCCAGCCGCGGCCCGGCGCTCGGCCGCCGGCGCGCAGCGGCGGTAACAACCCGTTCGGCATCAGCCAGGGAGGCGCGCGGCCGACGCCGTCGAACATCCCGCGGCCCAACCCTGCGTCGATGCCGCCCCGGCCCAGTCCGGCGAGCATGCCGCCGCGGCCGAGTCCGGCGAACATGCCGCCGCGACCCAGCCCGTCGCAGATGCCGTCGCAGCGTCCGGGGCGTCCGGGCGGTCCGGGACGGCCGGGTGGTCCCGGCGGTTCGCGGGTCGGCGGCGGTGCCGGTCGACCTGCCGGCGGTGGCGGCGGCTTCCGCGGCGGTCCCGGCGGTGGCGGCGGCGGTGGCGGCGGCTTCCGCGGCGGTCCCGGTGGCGGTGGCGGCGGTGGCGGCGGCTTCCGCGGCGGACCCGGTACCGGAGGTGTCGGCGCCGCCGGACGTCCCGGCGGTGGCGGCGGCGGTCGTGGCCGTGGCGGCGGCGCTGCCGGCGCGTTCGGCCGTCCCGGCGGCAAGCCGGCGCGCGGTCGGAAGTCGAAGAAGCAGCGCAGGCAGGAGTTCGACAACCTGTCCGCCCCGACGATGAGTTCGGGTGCCCCGCGGGGGCAGGGCCAGGTTGTCCGACTGCCGCGTGGCGCGTCGCTGTCCGACTTCGCCGACCGGATCAACGCCAACCCGGGCTCGCTGGTACAGGAGATGTTCGGCCTGGGCGAGATGGTCACGGCGACCCAGTCCTGCTCGGACGAGACGCTGCTGCTGCTCGGTGAGCACCTCGGGTTCGACGTACAGATCGTCAGCCCCGAGGACGAGGACCGCGAGCTGCTCGCCCGGTTCGACATCGACCTCGACGCGGACATCGAGGAAGAGCTGCTGGTGTCCCGGCCGCCGGTGGTCACCGTGATGGGTCACGTCGACCACGGCAAGACCAAGCTGCTCGACGCGATCCGCGAGTCGAACGTGGTCGAGGGCGAGGCCGGCGGTATCACCCAGCACATCGGCGCGTACCAGGTGAAGGTGGAGCACGACGACATCGAGCGTGCCATCACCTTCATCGACACCCCGGGTCACGAGGCGTTCACCGCCATGCGTGCCCGTGGCGCCCAGGCCACCGACATCGTGGTCCTGGTGGTCGCGGCGGACGACGGCGTGATGCCGCAGACGATCGAGGCGCTCAACCACGCCAAGGCGGCGGACGTACCGATCGTGGTGGCGGTCAACAAGATCGACAAGCCGGAAGCCAACCCGGCGAAGGTGCGGCAGCAGCTCACCGAGTACGGGCTGGTCGCCGAGGAGTACGGCGGCGACACGATGTTCGTCGACATCTCCGCGAAGAGCCGGCTGAACATCGACGGGCTGCTCGAAGCGGTCCTGCTCACCGCGGACGCGGCCCTGGAGCTGCGGGCGCGGATCGACGGGCCGGCGCAGGGCATCGCGATCGAGGCGCACCTCGACCGCGGTCGTGGTCCGGTCGCCACGGTCCTGGTACAGCAGGGCACGCTCAGGGTCGGCGACGCGATCGTCTGCGGCGACGGGCACGGCCGGGTACGCGCCATGCTCGACGAGAACGGGAAGTCGGTCGCCGAGGCGGGCCCTGCCCGTCCGGTGATGGTCCTCGGTCTGACGTCGGTACCGGGTGCCGGCGACACGTTCCTCGTCGTGTCGGAGGACCGCATCGCCCGGCAGATCGCCGAGCAGCGGCAGGCCCGGGAGCGGGCGGCGCAGCTGGCCACGCCGCGTCGGCGGGTCAGCATGGAGACGCTGCTGGAGCAGATCAAGGAAGGCGAGAAGAGCACCCTCAACCTCATCCTCAAGGGCGACGTCTCCGGTTCCGTCGAGGCTCTCGAGGACGCACTGGTCAAGATCCAGGTGTCCGACGAGGTCCAGTTGCGGATCATCCACCGGGGTGTCGGCGGCATCAAGGAGAGCGACGTCTCGCTCGCCAGCGCGTCGGACGCGATCATCATCGGGTTCAACGTGCGGGCCGAGGGTCGCTCCCGCGAGCTGGCGGACCGCGAGGGCGTGGAGATCCGGTACTACACCGTGATCTACCAGGCGATCGAAGAGGTCGAGGCGGCCCTGAAGGGTCTGCTCAAGCCGGAGTACGAAGAGGTCGACCTCGGGTCGGCGGAGATCCGCGAGGTGTTCCGCTCGTCCCGGATCGGCAACATCGCCGGCTGTATCGTCCGCTCCGGTCTGATCCGGCGCAACGCGAAGGCGCGCCTGGTCCGCGACGGCGCGGTGGTGGCGGACAACCTCACCATCTCGTCGCTGAAGCGGTTCAAGGACGACGCCACCGAGGTCCGCGAGGGCTTCGAGTGTGGTCTGACGCTCGGCAACTACAACGACATCAAGGTCGGCGACGTCATCGAGACCTTCGAGATGCGGGAGAAGCCGCGCGCCTGATCGCTGGTGCGTGTTCGATGGCCGGGGTCGCGACAGCGGCCCCGGCCATCGGCGTCCGACGACCGGGCGCGCAGAGCGGGGCGGCGCGGCCGGCGAGGATCAGGCGGTCCGAGGACGACTCGCCGCGGTCCGACCCGTCGCCGCCGTCGGAGGAGTCGGTGCGATGATCGCGGGATGGTCGACTACGCGCTGCTCGTCGCGCCGTCCGCGAACCGGGTGTACACGGCGGAGGCGCCGCGCCTGACCCGGGCGGAACTCGCCGCGTTCGGTACCGTGCTGACCCGCCCCGTGACCGAGGTGGCAGACCTCGAACTGGGCGGGGTGCGGTACATAGGCTTCCGCGTCGACGATCCGGGACTCGACGACCGCGACACGGCGTACCTGTCCAACGTGTCGACCGGGTACGCGCTGTTCCGCCGCGAAGGCGGGGACGGCGAGCTGCTGCGACCGGTACCGCTGCGACCGCTCGCCCGTTTCGACGACGACCTGATCACCATCCCGAAGTACGCCGGGAAGACGAACGAGCAGTTCACCCGGCTGCTGCTGAACCTCACCGTGCTCGCCGGCGACCGGGCCGGGCGGATGCTCGACACGCCGCTGACGGTGCTCGACCCGCTGTGCGGTCGCGGTACCACCCTGAGCCAGGCGCTGATGTACGGGTACCACGCGATCGGCATCGAGATCGACGGCAAGGACGTGGACGCGTACGTCGCGTTTCTGCGCGCGTGGCTGAAGCGCAAGCGGATCAAGCACCGCGCCGACCTGCACCCGGTCCGTCGCGACCGCCGTCAGGTCGCCCGGTGCTTCGAGGCGACCATCGCGGGCGAGCAGCACCTGGCGGTGTACCACGCGGACACGGTCGACGCCCGGCAGTTCCTGCGCGCCGGCATCGCGGACGCGGTGGTGGCGGACCTGCCGTACGGGGTGGCGCACGGCAGCCGCGCCGGTGGCGAGCTGTCCCGCCGTCCCCTGGATCTGCTGCGCGCCGCGGTACCGGTGTGGGCGGAGCTGTTGCGGCCCGGCGGCGCGCTGGGGATCTCGTGGAACGTGCACGTCGCGGCGCGCGACGACGCCGCCAAGATCCTCGAGGGCAGCGGCCTGGTGGTGGTGGACGAGCCGGGGTACCGGGACCTGGCGCACTGGGTCGACCAGGCGATCACCCGCGACATCCTGGTCGCCCGTAAGCCCGTCAGGTGAGAGGCGCCGCGGGCGCGGCAAACCCGTGGTGATCCACAGCCGTCGCCGCGTACCCTGCTGGCTCGTGTACACCGGAACCGCCGTGTTCGACGTACTGCTGCCCGCCGATTCCCGCTCGCTGAAGGCGAAGCGGTCGTACGTGCGCCCGATCGTCGCCGCGTTGCGCAAGTTCGAGGTCGCCGCTGCCGAAGTCGGCGCGCTGGACCGGCACGGGCGCGCGGAGATCGGGGTGGCGGTGGTCGCCGCCGATCTCGGTCACGTACACCAGGTGTTGGATTCCTGCGAGCGGCTGGTGGCCGGTCGCCCCGAGATCGAACTGCTGTCGGTGCGGCGTCGCACCCACGGCGACCACGACTGAGATCGGTACCTGTCGTCGCCGGACGGTGCCTGGGGGGCGGTCGCCGCCGGGTTGGCGGATGCGGGCGCCGGGTAGTGTCGAGGGGTCAGTGACTGGTTGCGGAGGTGGGACTGATGACGGATCCAGCCCGGGTACGCCGACACGCCGAACGCGTGCGGGAACTCGTCGCGTCCGTGGTTCGCAGCCAGATCAAGGACCCTCGGCTCGGCATGATCACGATCACCGACGCGCGGATCACTCCGGACCTGCGCGACGCGACGGTCTTCTATACGGTGCTCGGCGACGCGGCAGCGCAGGAGGGCACCGCCGCCGCGCTGGACAGCGCGAAGGGGCTGCTGCGCAGCACCGTCGGCAAGGCCCTCGGCCTGCGGCACTCGCCGACTCTGACCTTCGTCCTCGACAACGTGCAGGACCACGCCAAGCACATCGACGACCTGTTGGAGCAGGCGCGCAGCCGGGACGCGGAGGTGCAGCGCCTCGCGGCGCGCGCCCGCTACGCGGGCGATCCTCAGCCGTACCGGCTGGACGAGGACGAGGACACCGACGAGACGGTCAGCGAGGAGCGGTGACCCAGGCCAGTGCTGCCGGGGTCGGCGCCGGTCGGACCGGGGTGCCGTCGAGTTCCGACAGCGCCCGCGCGACGGACGCGCGCTCCGACAGCGCCCGCGCGGCGGACGCGCACAGCGCCGGTGTGCGCCCGACCGACGAGGACTGGGCGGCTGCCGTCGACGCGGTACGCGCGCTGCCGACGAGCGCGGACATCGTGCTCGCCTGCCACGTCAACCCGGACGGGGACGCGCTGGGCAGCATGCTCGGGTTCGCGCTCGGGCTGCGCCGGCTCGGTTACCGTCCGCAGGCGACGTTTCCCGAGCCGTTCGTGGTGCCGGAGCCGCTGCGTGCCCTGCCCGGCGTCGACCTGCTGGTACCGCCCGACCGCGCGGTACCGGCACCCCGGCTGATGGCCTGCTTCGACGCGGCCAGCCAGCAGCGGCTGGTCGAGTTGTCCGAGCGGTTCGACCGGGCGGATGTCTCGCTGGTCGTCGACCACCACGCGTCCAACCACGGCTTCGGCACGCTTCGCCTGGTCGATCCGGCGGCGGCGGCGACCTCGGTGGTCGTCGTGGAGCTGCTGGACCGGCTGGGGGTACCGCTGGACCGGCAGATCGCGGAGTGTCTGTACGTGGCGCTGGCGACCGATACCGGTTCGTTCAAGTTCGACATGACCACGCCCGAGGTCCACCGGTTGGCGGCCCGACTGTTGGACACCGGACTCAGACCCGGCGAGATCAGCCGCCGGCTGTTCGACGCCCGCCCGTTCGCGGCTGTGCGGCTGTACGGGGAGGTGCTCAGCCGGACCGTGTTCGAGCCGGCGGCAGCCGCCGGTCGGGGGTTGGTGTGGTCGTACGCGACACTGGACGACCTCGCCCGGCACGGGCTGCCCCGGTCCGTCATGGAGGGGCTGATCGACGAGGTGCGCTGCGCGGAGGAAGCCGACGTCGCGTGCGTCGCGAAGCAGGTCGGCGCGCAGGAGTGGGCGATGTCGCTGCGCAGCAAGGGCGCCGTGGACGTGGCGGCGCTCGCCATGGCGCTGGGTGGCGGCGGGCACCGGGTCGCCGCCGGTTTCACCGGGTACGGGTCGCTCGAGACCGTGATCGGGGAGGTGCGCAGCCGGCTCGGCTGAGCGAGTCGGCGGAGGTGCCGCCGAGCGTGTCGACGTCCGGTTGATCTCAGGGAGAACTGGGGGACCTGACGTCTATCGGGGCGCATGTGAGCGGCGAGACAATCGAGGCATGTCTCAGCCGACGGATCTTGCCACTGACCCTGTCCGGCCCTGGACCCGCCCCGCCGTACTGGTACCGGTCTTCGCCGTCCTCGCCCTGGTCGGCGGGTTCTTCCCGTCGTTTTCGATCGAGGCGAACCTGTACATGATCGCGCTCGGTGGGGTGTTCGCGTGGCTCGGACTGTCCGGGCGGGTACCCAGGCGTCCGCCCGCCCCGGTCGGTCGCGGCGCCGCGTGGTGGCTGGTACCGGCGCTCCTGCTCGCGGGTGTGGAACTCGTCGACTTCCTGCTCGGTTCGACCGACGCGCACCCGACGCTGTCGCTGTTGGCGGACCCGGTCCTGGACCGGTACGTAGCGCGCGCCGCCGGCTATTTCGGGTGGCTGACGGTGTTCTGGGGGCTGGTGCGGCGATGAGTGTGACGCGGGTGCTGGCGATCGGCGGTTTCGCCTTGGTGGCGGTCCTGGTCGCGGTCGTCGAATGGGTAGCGCGGCGGGAGAACTCTCGGGTGCCGACCCTCGGCGAGTTGTGCGGTTTCGTGATGGAATATCGCGCCGGGAATGTACCGGTCGGGCGAATCGCCCTGTACGGTTTCTGGTGGTGGCTCGGCTGGCACTTCTTCGCCCGCTGAGACTCCCTGGCGTTCACTGAATTCCCTGGTCATCGGCGCATTGGACGGCGTGCGGGGGCTGGTCGGCGCTGATAGTGTCCGCCAAACCACAATCCGTATCCAAGCGCGGGGGAGGACCGGGGTGGCGCTGACGCAGACGGCTCGGGAGCGGCTGGCTGGCCTGTTCAAACAACACCAGGACGAGATCGTCCAGCGGTGGATCGACAAAGTAGCGGGGTCACTGCGTGGGCGGCTGACCCGTGGCGAGCTGAGTCGCGAGTCGGACGAGCTGTTCGCCGCGCTGCGCGGGCTGCTCGACACCTCAGGCGACCTGCAGTCACAGGACGCCGCCGAACTGCGCGCGACGCTGGCGGAACTGTCCGCCGCCCGCGCCCGACGCGGCTTCTCGGCGACGGAGACCGCGATCAGCGTGTTCGCGCTCAAGGAATGCGTCGCGCCGTCGTACGGTCGCCCCGACGACGACTACACCGCCTTCACCCAGCTCGTCGACGACATGGGGTTGTACACGTTCGAGACGTACACCCAGGCTCGCGAGGAGCTGATCTCCCAGCAGACCGAGCAACTGCTGGAACTCGCCACCCCGGTGGTGAAGCTGTGGGAGGGCGTGGTCGCGGTACCTCTGGTCGGCACGCTGGACTCGGCGCGGGCCCAGGTGGTGATGGAGAAGCTGTTGCAGACGCTGGTGGAGACCGGGTCGGCGCACGCGATCATCGACATCACCGGGGTACCGGCGGTGGACACGCAAGTGGCGCAGCACATCCTCAAGACCGTGGTCGCCGCGCGGCTGATGGGCGCGGACTGCATCGTGTCCGGCATCCGCCCGCAGATCGCCCAGACGATCGTGGCGCTCGGTATCGAGTTCGGCGACATCGCCACCAAGGCGACGCTGGCCGACGCGCTGCGGCACGCGCTGCGCCGCACCGGCGTCGACCTGGTCCGGGCACCGGTACGGCGGGAGAGCTGATGGAGCGCGTCCCGGTGCTGAAGATGGGCGACCTGCTGCTCGTCTCGATCCAGGTCGACCTGGAGGACCAGACCGCGCTGGCGCTGCAGGAGGACCTGGCGGAACGGATCGTCGCCACCGGTGCCCGGGGCGTGATCATCGACATCACCGCGCTGGAGATCGTCGACTCGTTCATCGGACGGATGTTGTCCACGATCGCGTCGATCTCCAGCGTGCTGGACGCGGCGACGGTCGTGGTCGGGATGCGTCCGGCGGTCGCGATCACCCTGGTGGAGCTGGGTCTGTCGTTGCGCGGCGTGCGCACCGCCCTCGACCTGGAACGCGGCATGGCACTGATCGACGAGCTGGCGCCGCCGCGGGTGGAGCCGGCGGTCGACGGGTCCGCCGAGACCGTCGACGAGTCGCGGGCGACGGCGGTGACATGACTCCGTCGGACGGCACCCTGCGCGCGGACGAACAGCTCGTTCGAGCCGACGAGGACGTGGTGCGGGTACGCCAGTTGGTCCGCGCCGCGGCGGTCGCCGCGAAGCTGTCGCTGGTCGACCAGACGAAGCTGGTGACCGCCGCGAGCGAACTGGCGCGCAACACGCTGGTGTACGGCGGCGGTGGGCGGGTCGAGGTGAGCGTGGTCACCGAGGGCACCCGGCGCGGGGTACGCGCGTTGTTCGCCGACGACGGCCCCGGCATCGAGGACGTGGACCTGGCGCTCACCGACGGGTACAGCACCGGCAAGGGTCTCGGGCTCGGGCTGAGCGGCACGCGCCGGTTGGTCGACGAGTTCGACATCGAGACGACCCCGGGCAGCGGTACCCGGGTCACGGTCACCAAATGGGCGCGTTGATCCCCGCCGACTCGCATGCGGTACCGGAGGACGAGGAGTCGCGCTGGTTCCGCGTCGAGGAGCCGGCGGGTGTGATCCCGGTACGACGCGCGGCGACCGCGCTCGCCGAATCGGTCGCGTTACCGGCTGCCAGCATCGCCAAGCTCGCCATCGTGGTCGCCGAGATGTCGTCCAACCTGGTCAAGCATGCCGTGGAGGGCACGCTGGCGCTGCGCGCGATCCGCCAGTGCGGGCAGGTGGGGATCGAGGCGATCGCCGTCGACCGGGGTCCGGGCATGTCCGACCTCGCGCTGTCCGGGCTGGACGGGTACTCCACCGCCGGCACCCTCGGCATCGGACTCGGCGCGATCGCCCGGCAGTCGACGTGGTGCCAGACGTATTCGCAGCCGGGGCGGGGCACGGTGCTCGCGGTACAGGTGTGGCCCGACGAGGCGCCCGGGTGGTGGGCGCGGGGCATCGAACGACCGATGACCGGCGAGCAGCAGTGCGGCGACGGGTACGCGGTACGCACGTTCGACGGTCGGTCCCAGGTGCTCGTCTCCGACGGTCTCGGGCACGGTCCGCTGGCGCACCTGGCGTCCCGTACCGCGATCGCGGCGTTCCACGCCGCGGGTCCGGTCGGGCCCGCCGGGGTGGTGGAACACCTGCACCGGGCGCTGGTGCGCACCCGCGGCGCGGCGGTACTGGTCGTCGAGATCGAGCCCGGCGGCGCCGTGCTGCGCGCCGCCGGGCTCGGCAACGTCGCCGGGTCGGTGGTGGTCGGCGACAACCGGCGCGGCGTGACGTCGCTGCCGGGCATCGCCGGGCATCAGCGTCGCGGCGTGCGCGAGTACACCCTCGACTTCCCGCCGGGCGCGCGGTTCGTCGCGCACTCCGACGGGGTGAGCGACCGCTGGTCGCCGACGGACTATCCGGGTCTGTTCGAGCGGGACCCGGTGGTCGTCGCCGCGACCATCCTGCGCGACGCGGGTACCCGTCGGGACGACGCGAGCGTGCTGGTGGCGGTGGCGCCGTGAGCCCGTACCGCGGACCGGGTGTGCTCGCCGACCCGGACGAGTTGCTGCGGATGCGGATCCGGGCCGAGCACGACGTGTTCGCGGTACGCCAGCGCGGGCGGGAGGTCGCCGCGGTGGTCGGTCTCGATCGCCAGGACCAGGTTCGGGTCGCGACGGCGTTGTCCGAGGTGGGACGCCTGATGTTGATGGGTACCGGCGGCGCGACGGTGATCTTCGACCTCGTCGACGACGGCGCGCCGGCGCTGCGGGTACGCGCCGAGGCGACCGACCCGTCCGGCGCCGACCTCGACGACCTCGCGTCGCTGATGGCGCCGGTCGCGCGGTTGGTGGACGAGCTGACGTTGCAGACCCCGCCCGATCCGGTACGCGTGGTGATCCTGCGCCGGTTCCCGCCCGGCATGCGCCGGCTGCCGCGCGGGCGGGTCGCCGAGATCCGTGCCGCGCTGGAGTCGCGGGCGCCCGCCGGGCCGCTGGACGAACTCGCGGCGCAGAACGAGCAACTGCTCGCCACCCTGGAACAGGTCCAGCAGCAGCGCGACGAACTGCTGCGGCTGAACGGCGAGCTGGAGGAGACCAACCGGGGCGTCATGGCGCTGTACGGCCAGCTGTCCAGCGAGCTGGAGGAGACCAACCGCGGCGTCGTGGCGCTGTACGCCGAGCTGGACGAACGTTCGGCGCAGCTGCGCGAGGCGAGCGAGGCGAAGACCCGGTTCCTCGCGAACGCCAGCCACGAGCTGCGCGCGCCGGTGACCTCGATCATCGGGTTGGCTCGGTTGCTCGGTACCGGTGACGGACCGCTGACGCCCGACCAGGCGGAGCAGATCGAGCTGATCGACAACTCGGCGACCGATCTGCTGCGGGTCGTCAACGACCTGCTCGACCTTGCCAAGGCGGAGTCGGGGCGGATCGAGCCGCAATGGGAGAAGGTCGCGCTGGCGGAGGTGTTCGCTCAGCTGCGCGCCGTGATCAGCGGGCTGGGTCAGCGACCCGACGTCGACCTGGTGGTCGACGATCCGGTCGGGGTACCGCCGTTGCTGACCGATCCGGTCCTGCTCACGCAGGTGCTGCGCAACCTGGTGACCAACGCGTTGAAGTTCACCGAACACGGTGCGGTGCGACTGAGCGCGACGTGCCGGGACGGCGACCGGGTCACGGTCTCGGTACAGGACACCGGTATCGGCATCCCGGAGGACCAGCAGCAGCGGATCTTCGAGGAGTTCTACCAGGTCCCCGGCGCGCGCCCGGTGGGCCAGCCCGGTGCCCGCGGCACCGGGCTGGGGCTGCCGTACGCGCGTCGGCTCGCCCTGCTGCTCGGCGGCGACCTGCGGGTACGCAGCCGGGTCGGTCAGGGCAGCACGTTCACCGTGGAACTGCCGCTGCGTACCGGTTCCCGCCAGGGAGTCCGTTGATGGGCGACGACGGGGGCACGGTGCTGGTCGTCGACGACAGCCGCAGCAAGCGGTACATCCTGGTGAGCTGGCTGCGTCGCGCCGGGTACGAGGTGCGCGAGGCGCAGACCGGTGTCGAGGCGCTGGACCGGCTCGCCGAGGAGCCGGTCGACGCGGTGGTGCTGGACGTCCGGCTGCCGGACATCAGCGGGTTCCAGGTCGCCGAGCGGATGAAGGCGGACCCGCGGTGGAAGGCGCTGCCCGTGGTCCACGTGTCGGCGACCGCGGTACACGCGGCGGACCGCACGGAGGGGCTGGAGCGGGGCGCCGAGGCGTACCTGGTGGAGCCGATCGACCCGGACGAGCTGGTCGCGACGCTGCGCTCGGTGCTGCGGTACTCGCGCGCCCGCCGCCAGGCGGAGCGGCTGGCGACCCGGCTGTCCCGCCTGGTGGACGTGACGCTGGCGTTGAACGCGGCGCCGATCTTCGACGATCTGGTTCGGGCGGCGGCGCGCGGCGCCGCGGTGGTCTTCGACGGTCCCGCGTCGGCGGTCGCGCTCACCCCGGAGGGGGTGGCGACGGCGGCGAGCGTGACCGGTCCGGACGCCGAGCCGTTCGTGCGGGAGTGGACCGGCGGGTACGCCGGCTGGGGTGGACCGCACGAGACGGCGCCGGGCGTACGCCTGTACGAGGTCGACACCGCCGAGGTCAGCCCGCCCTGGGGCGGGTACGCCGGGAAGACGATGTGGGTCGCGGTCGCCCGGCCGAACGCGAACCGTCCGGCGGCGTACCTGGCGATACCGGCGGGCAGCCGGGACGACCACGACGATCAGGTGCTGCGCCAGTTGGCGCAGGCGGTGGCGCTGGCGGTCGAGGCGATGCGGTCGTACGACGAGGAGCGGCGCATCGCCCTGACCTTGCAGCGCAGCTTGCTGCCGCGCACGCTGCCGATGGTCGACGGGTACGACATCGCGGTGAACTATCTGCCGGCGACCTCGTACGCCGAGGTGGGCGGCGACTTCTACGAGGTCGCGGTGGTCGGCGGGCAGGTGTACGTGGCGATCGGCGACGTCGCCGGGCACTCGTTGCACGCCGCGACGATCATGGGCGAGTTGCGTCACGCGCTGCGGGCGTACCTGTCGGACGCCCCGCCGCCCGAGGTGATGCTGGACCGGCTCAACGACCTGATGCTGCGGCTGATGCCGGACGAGATCGCGACGATGACCCTGCTCGCGCTGGACCCGGCGACCGGCGCGATGCGGGTGGCGAACGCCGGGCATCCGCCGATGCTGCTCGCCGAGGGCGGGCGGGTGCGGTACGTCGACGTGCCGGGACCGCTGCTCGGCGTGCCGCTGTGCCGCCCGCCCGCGACCCGGGTGGTGCTTCCGCCCGGCGCGACGCTCGCGCTGTTCACCGACGGGCTGGTCGAGCGGCGTGAGGAGAGCCTGGACGACGGTCTGGAACGCCTCGCCCGGTCGGCGACGACGGTCGAGGACCGGCTCGCGGACTTCTGCTCGCGGTTGCTCGCCGAGCACGGCTCCGTGCACGACGACGACGTCGCTCTGGTGGTCGTGCGTCGGCACCGCGAGCGGTACCGGACCGCCGACGACCAGCCATCTCAGGTGGTGAGACGCCCGAGCGCGTCGCCAAAGTGAACGTTAACTTGGATTCGATGCACACGGTACTCATCCTTCGCCGCCGCGGCGGGACCTGCTTCTGACAGGCCAGCTCCCCGCCGCGGAGATCGCGCGCTGGCCACGACGACAGTCGTTGCGTGAGGGAGCGGTACCGATCCGTATCAGCACACTTCCGCCGGGCCCAAAGGCCAGGCGTGACGCTGCCCTCGGCCCCTTCTCCGGTGATCCCGGTCGGCCGGTCGCGACGGCGTACCACCCGACGAGTCACCACCTTGCGGAAGGACATTGTCATGCCGAGAAAGCCGAAGCCCGAACCAACTGATGACCCGCGCGAGCAGGCCCGCCGCGCGTTGCAGACATCGATGGACACCCGTCAGTAACAGGTGGAAGGGGGTGGGCGCGGTTACCGCCCATCCCCTTCCATGTAGCGGGTCCTGGGTGCTGCGCCCCTTACTCTTGTGCCAGCATGGGTGAGTGACCACCCTGGACCCCTCGGTACCGGTCGCGACCGGGCGGCGCATCGCCGCGCTCGCGCTGCCGGCGCTCGTCGTGCTCGCCGCCGAGCCGCTGTACGTGCTGGTCGACACGGCGGTCGTCGGGCACCTCGGTCGTACCCCGCTGGCGGGGCTGGCGCTCGGCGGCACCGTCATGTCGGTCGCCGCCTGGCTGGGCACGGTGCTCGCCTACGGCACCACCAGCCGCAGCGCCCGGCGGTACGGCGCCGGCGACCGGGCTGCCGCGGTCGCCGAAGGGGTACAGGCGTCGTGGCTGGCGCTCGGCGTGGGCGCGCTGATCGCGTTCGTCGTGGTGGCCGGATCCGGCCCCGTCGCGACTGCGCTCGCCGGCTCGCACCCGGACGTCGCCGACGGCGCGGCGCGGTGGCTGCGGATCGCCGGGCTCGGCGCGCCCGGTCTGCTGCTCGCCACCGCCGGCAACGGCTGGATGCGCGGGGTACAGGACACCCGCCGCCCGATGACGATCGTGCTAGGCGCGAACCTGTTGTCGGCGGCCCTGTGCCCGATCCTGGTGTACCCGGCGGGACTCGGGCTGCTCGGCTCGGCGATCGCCAACGCCGTCGCGCAGACCCTGTCCGGAGCGTTGTTCGTCGCCGCCCTGCTCGCCGAGCGGGTGGCGCTGCGACCGCATCCCGCGGTCATCCGCCGACAACTCGTACTGGGCCGTGACCTGCTGCTGCGCGGCGCGGCGTTCCAGGCGTGCTTCCTGTCCGCGGCGGCGGTGGCGGCGAGGTTCGGGTCCGCCGCGCTCGCCGCCCACCAGATCGCCCTGCAGTTGTGGATGTTCTGCGCGCTCGCCCTGGACGCCGTCGCGATCGCGGCGCAGGCGCTGATCGGCGCGGCGCTCGGCGGTGCCCGACCGGACGAGGCGCGGACCACGGCGCGGCGGATCGCGGTCACCGGCGCGGTGTGCGGCACCGGGTTCGCGGTCCTGATCCTCGCCGGGCGTGCCGCGCTGCCGGTGCTGTTCACCTCGGACCACGAGGTACTGGCGCAAGCCGACATCGCCTGGCCGTGGTTCGTCGGGATGCAGCCGCTCGCCGGCGTGGTGTTCGCGCTCGACGGGGTGCTGATCGGCGCGGGCGACGCCCGGTACATGCGCGACCTGACCTTCGTCGCCGCGCTCGGCGGGTTCCTGCCCGTGATCTGGCTCGCCTGGTACTTCGACCTGGGGCTGGGCGCGGTGTGGGCGGGGCTGGCCCTGTTCATCGTGGTCCGGTTGGTGGCGCTGCTGGCGCGGATGCGTTCCGGGCGGTGGATCGTGGTCGGGGAGGAACGGTGACCGGACCGCGCCGCGCGGCGGGCGGCGGTGGACATCTGAGAGGCTAGGACACCGTGGAGCCCTCCGGATTCGTGATCGTCGACAAGCCCGCCGGGATGACGTCGCACGACGTGGTGGCGCGGGTACGTCGGCTGGCCGGTACCCGGCGCGTCGGCCACGGCGGCACGCTCGACCCGATGGCGACCGGCGTGCTGGTCGTCGGCGTCGGGCGCGCGACCCGCCTGCTGACCTACGTGATCGGGTCGCGCAAGCGGTACACCGCGACGATCCGGCTCGGGCAGTCGACCGTGACCGACGACGCCGAGGGCGACGTGGTCGTGTCGGTACCCGCCGACGACGTCGCCGAGGACCGGGTGCGCGCGGGTCTCGCCGCGCTCACCGGCGAGATCGACCAGGTACCGAGCGCGGTCAGCGCTATCAAGATCAACGGAAAGCGGGCGTACCAGCGGGTACGCGAGGGCGAGGACGTGGTCCTCGCGGCTCGTCGGGTCACCGTCCACCAACTCGACGTGCTCGCCGTGCGTCGGGTACCGGGGCTGGTGGACGTCGACGTCGACGTGGCGTGCTCGTCCGGTACGTACATCCGGGCGATCGCCCGCGATCTGGGCGCCGCCCTGGGCGTCGGCGGTCACCTGACCGCGCTGCGCCGTACCGCCGTGGGCGGCTTCACCGTCGACGAGGCGGTACCCCTGGGCGACCTCGCCACCCGCGAGCGGGTGGTGACGCTGCCCGTGGCGGACGCCGCCGCGCGGAGCTTCCCCCGGCGCGAGGTCGGACCGGCACAGGCTCGTACCGTGTCCCACGGCGGCCCACTCGACCCGGCGGGGATGCCCGGCCCGTACGCGGTCTTCGGACCGACCGGCGAGCTGATCGCGATCATGTCCGAGCGGGGCGGCCGGGCGCGCCCCGAGGTGGTACTGGCATCGGGGGAGTGAGATGCAGCGCTGGCGCGGGTACGACGCGGCACCGGGCGGCTGGGGTCGCGCGGCGGTGACCATCGGCGTGTTCGACGGGGTACACCGCGGTCACCAGGAGATCATCGGGCACACCGTGAAGCGCGCCCGTGACCTTGGGGTCTCCTCGGTCGTGGTCACCTTCGACCCGCACCCCTCCGAGGTGGTGCGACCCGGCTCGCACCCGGCGGTCCTGACCGAGCCGGCGCGGAAGGCGGAACTGATCGAGGCGCTCGGCGTCGACGTGCTGTGTGCGATCCCGTTCACCAAGGACTTCTCCCGGTTGTCCGCCGACGCGTTCGTCCACGACGTGCTGGTCGAGCACCTGCACGCCGCCGTGGTCGTGGTCGGCGAGAACTTCCGGTTCGGTCACCGCGCCGCCGGCGACGTGGCGTTGCTCGAGCGGCTCGGTCGTACCTTCGGCTTCGCGGTGGACCACCCGCCGCTCGTCGCCGGCGACGACACCGTCTACTCCTCCACGTACATCCGGGCATGCGTCGCCTCGGGCGACGTGGCTGCCGCCGCGCGGGCGCTCGGCCGCCCGCACCGCATCGAGGGCGTGGTGGTTCGTGGCGACCAGCGGGGACGCAAGCTCGGCTTCCCGACGGCGAACCTGCTGTGCGCCGAGCACGCGGCGATCCCGGCGGACGGGGTGTACGCCGCGTGGTTGGTGCG
This sequence comes from Micromonosporaceae bacterium, assembly GCA_036378155.1. Taxonomy (GTDB): domain Bacteria; phylum Actinomycetota; class Actinomycetes; order Mycobacteriales; family Micromonosporaceae; genus DASUXA01. The sequence continues at coordinate 26,273 of DASUXA010000057.1, forward strand.
TCGCTCCGAGCGGTACCCGGCTGCCGTCTCGATCGGCACGAACCCGACGTTCTCCGGTCGCCAGCGCCGGGTCGAGGCGTACGTGCTGGACTTCGACGGCGACCTGTACGGCGAGCGGCTCGCCCTCGACTTCGTCGCGCACCTGCGCGAGATGCGCACGTACGATGCCGTCGAGCCGCTCGCGGCGCAGATCGCCGAGGACGTCCGGCAGACCCGCGACCTGCTCGCACCCGGGTCGAGCGCCTGACCCCGCAGCGGTAGGCGCCGCCCCGACGACCGGCGGGAGCGACGCGCGCTCCGCGCGCCCGCGCGGCGTGATTTCGGCGGGCTGGTAACGTTGTGCCGACGCCGGGTTACCGGCTGGGCCCCGTCGGCCTGCTCGACGCCGCGGGTGCGGGGCTGGCGCATCGTTACCGAATAGGGAGATCATGGCGCTCGACGCTGCTGTCAAGAACCGGATCATGCAGGAGTACGCGACGTCCGAGGGCGACACCGGTTCGCCCGAGGTACAGGTCGCGGTCCTGACCAAGCGTATTCAGGACCTCACCGAGCACCTGAAGACGCACAAGCACGACCACCACAGCCGTCGTGGTCTGCTGCTGCTGGTTGGCCGCCGTCGCCGGCTGCTCAACTACCTGCAGAAGACCGACATCAGCCGGTACCGCTCGCTGATCGAGCGGCTCGGCCTGCGGCGATGAGCATCGCGAGGGGAGCGGCTGCGCCGCTCCCCTCGCTGGTACCCACAACGGGTGCGTCCTTCCCATGGGGAGCCGGTCGACGATGTCGACCCACCGTCGGTCCTCGGTAGTGGCTTCCGGAGCGATCCGGGGGCTTCGATCGAAGACCGGCCGTTGACACAGCTCCCCGAGGTCGCACCCGCCGACCTAAGGAGCACAGCACAACGATGACCGAGCAGAACACCCTCGGCACGCACCACAGCACGGCGATCATCGACAACGGACCGTTCGGCACCCGCGAGATCACCTTCTCCACCGGGCGACTGGCCCGGCAGGCGGCCGGTTCCGCGCTCGCCCGACTCGGCGACACCGTGGTCCTGTCCGCCACCACCGCCAGCAAGCAGCCGAAGGAGCAGTTCGACTTCTTCCCGCTCACCGTCGACGTCGAGGAGCGGATGTACGCGGCGGGTCGCATCCCCGGCTCGTTCTTCCGTCGCGAGGGGCGGCCCAGCGAGGACGCCATCCTCACCTGCCGGCTGATCGACCGGCCGCTGCGGCCCAGCTTCGTCAAGGGGCTGCGCAACGAGGTCCAGGTCGTCGAGACGGTACTCGCGCTCGACCCGCAGCACCTGTACGACGTGGTGGCGATCAACGCCGCGTCGATGTCGACCAAGCTCGCCGGGCTGCCGTTCTCCGGTCCGATCGGGGCGACCCGGATGGCGCACGTGGACGGTCGGTGGGTCGCCTTCCCGACCATCGACGAGCTGGAGCGCGCCACCTTCGACATGGTGGTGGCGGGCCGGGTGCTCGCCGACGGCGACGTCGCGATCATGATGGTCGAGGCGGAGGCGACCGAGCACACGATCGCCCTGATCGCCGGTGGCGCCACCGCGCCGACCGAGGAGGTCGTCGCCAGCGGACTGGAGGCGGCGAAGCCGGCGATCAGCGAACTGTGCCGCGCCCAGGCGGAACTCGCCGCGGTCGCCGCCAAGCCGACCGCCGAGTTCCCGATCTTCCTCGACTACCAGGACGACGTGTACCAGGCGGTCTCCGAGGCGGTCCGCGACGAGATCGCCGAGGCGCTGCGCATCGCCAGCAAGGCGGAGCGCGAGGACGCGCTGGACCGGGTCCGCGACGCCGCGTTCGAGCGGCTCGGCGAGCGGTTCGCCGGTCGGGAGAAGGAGATCGCCGCCGCGTTCCGCGCGGTGACGAAGAAGGAGGTACGCGCCCGCGTCCTGCGCGACCACGTGCGTATCGACGGGCGCGGACTGCGCGACATCCGTCCGCTGACCGCCGAGGTACAGGTGCTGCCGCGGGTGCACGGTTCGGCGCTGTTCGAGCGGGGCGAGACCCAGATCCTGGGTGTGACCACGCTCAACATGCTGCGCATGGAGCAGTCGCTGGACACCCTGTCGCCGCAGAAGACCAAGCGGTACATGCACAACTACAACTTCCCGCCGTACTCGACGGGTGAGACCGGTCGGGTCGGCGCGCCCAAGCGCCGCGAGATCGGGCACGGCGCGCTCGCCGAGCGCGCGCTGATCCCGGTCCTGCCGTCGCGCGAGGAGTTCCCGTACGCGATCCGGCAGGTGTCCGAGGCGGTCGGCTCGAACGGCTCGACCTCGATGGGCTCCGTGTGCGCGTCGACGATGTCGCTGCTGTCGGCGGGTGTACCGCTCAAGGCGCCGGTCGCCGGTATCGCCATGGGTCTGGTCTCCGACGAGGTCGACGGCAAGACGACGTACGTGACGCTGACCGACATCCTCGGCGCCGAGGACGCGTTCGGCGACATGGACTTCAAGGTCGCCGGGACCCGCGAGTTCGTCACCGCGCTGCAGTTGGACACCAAGCTCGACGGGATCCCGTCGGACGTACTGGCCGCCGCCCTGCAGCAGGCGCACGACGCCCGGCAGACCATCCTGGACGTGATGGCGGAGGCGATCACCTCGCCGGCGGGCATGTCGCAGTACGCGCCACGGGTCACCACGGTCCGCATCCCGGTGGACAAGATCGGCGCGGTGATCGGCCCGAAGGGGCAGATGATCAACGCGATCCAGGACGAGACCGGCGCTGAGATCACCATCGAGGACGACGGCACGATCTACGTCGGCGCGACCGACGGACCGTCCGCCGAGGCTGCGGTGGAGCGGATCAACGCGATTGCCAACCCGACCCTGCCGAAGGTCGGCGACCGATTCCTGGGCACCGTCGTCAAGACCGCCGCGTTCGGCGCGTTCATCTCGCTGCTGCCCGGCAGGGACGGGCTGCTGCACATCTCCAAGGTGGGCGACGGCAAGCGGGTCGACAAGGTCGAGGACTACCTCAACGTCGGCGACAAGGTCGAGGTACAGATCGCCGACATCGACGCGCGCGGCAAGATCTACCTGGACAAGGTACGTCCGGAAGGTGAGTCGGCGCCCGCCGAGGCCGGTGCCCGCCCCAGTGGTCGGGACCGGGGCGACCGCGGTCCGCGTGACCGCGGTGACCGGGGTGGTCGCGACCGCGGCCCCCGCGAGTCCGCCGATCGGGGCGACGAGGCGACCGACGGCGGCGAGGGCGGCGAGCTGCGTCGTCGCCGCCACCGCGACCGCTGACCCGCGGGGCGGCGACGTTGGCGAACAGTTCCGGTCGGGCGAAGACCAGGACGCTCGCGACCGACCCGCTGGGCGGTACGGTGCGCCGCACCGTGCTGCCCAGCGGGTTGCGCGTCATCACCGAGGCGGTACCGGCGATGCGCAGCGTGTCGTTCGGCGTCTGGGTCGGCGTCGGGTCCCGCGACGAGTCACCGACCCTGTCCGGTGTCTCGCATTTCCTGGAGCACCTGCTCTTCAAGGGCACGCGCAAGCGCTCCGCGTTGGAGATCTCCGCGCAGATCGAGGCGGTCGGCGGAGAGACCAACGCGTTCACCACCAAGGAGTACACCTGCTACTACGCCCGGGTGCTCGACGCTGACCTGCCGCTCGCTATCGACGTGCTGATGGATCTCGTCGCCGACTCGGTACTCGCCGAGCCGGACGTGGAGACCGAGCGGGGCGTGATCCTCGAAGAGATCGCGATGCACGACGACGAGCCGGACGACGAGGTACACGACCTGTTCACCTCGGCGGTGTACGGCTCGCACCCGCTCGGGCGGCTGATCTCCGGTACCCCCGAGACCATCTCGCCGATGACCCGGCAGCAGATCCTGCGCTTCTACCGGCGCATGTACGTCCCGCCCGCGATCGTGGTGGCGGCTGCCGGCAACCTCGACCACGCGGCGGTGGTGAGGCGGGTCCGTGAGGCGGTCGCGGGCACCCGGCTGGACACCGGTCCCGCCGAACCGCGTCGGTACCGCCCGGAAACGCCGCGCGTGCGCGCCCGCCCCGCGACCGGCGTGGTGCGCGGCAAGGAGACCGAACAGGCGCACCTGGTCCTCGGCGGCGAGGGGCTGTCCCGGATCGACGACCGGCGCTTCGCGCTCGGCGTGCTGAACAACGTGATCGGCGGGGGCATGTCCAGCCGGCTGTTCCAGGAGATCCGGGAGAAGCGCGGGCTGGCTTACTCGGTGTACTCGTTCACCACCAGCTACGCCGACAGCGGGCTGTTCGGCGTGTACGCCGGCTGCGCGCCGGGCAAGATTGACGAGGTGCTCGAACTGACCGGCGAGTGCCTCGCCGAGATCGCCGGGCGCGGCGTCACCGACGCCGAGGTGCGCCGGGGCAAGGGCATGATGAAGGGCTCGCTGGTGCTCGGGCTGGAGGACACCGGGTCGCGGATGAGCCGACTGGGCAAGGGCGAGTTGCTGTACGACGAGATGCTCAGCGTCGACGAGCTGCTCGCCCGCGTGGACGCGGTGACGCCGGACGACATCCGCGCGATCGCCGGCGAGGTACTCAGCCGCCCCATGTCGCTCGCGGTGATCGGTCCGTTCGCCGAGGACGAGTTCACCCGGTGGACGGGCGGCCTCGGGCGAGGATCGGACGGCGACCGGGCAGCCGGCTGACGGCGTCGTCCGGTCCGGTCCCGGCGCCGCTGCGCAGCGGTACGCCTGTGGTGATCCGCCGAGCCTGCGACGCCGGCGCGTGGGTCCGCTCAGGGTGGGCTAAGTTGAGCGCGTGACTGACGAGCGCGAGCCGATCCGAGTCGGTGTCCTGGGTGCGCGTGGGCGCATGGGCACCGAGGTGTGCCGGGCCGTGGACGCCGCCCCCGACATGGAACTGGTCGCCATGATCGAACAGGGCGACTGGCTGTTCAACGCGTCCGACGCCGGCGCCGAGGTGGTGGTGGACTTTACCACCCCCGACGTCGTGATGGACAACCTGCACTGGTGCGTCGACCAGGGGATCAACGTGGTCGTCGGCACCAGCGGGTTTACCGAGCAGCGGCTGGAACGGGTACGGACCTGGCTGTCCCGCAAGCCCGAGGTGGGCGTGGTGATCGCGCCGAACTTCGCCGTCGGCGCGGTACTCATGATGGATTTCGCCGCCCGTGCCGCGAGGTTTTTCGAGTCCGTCGAGATCATCGAGCAGCACCACCCGGGCAAGACCGACGCGCCGAGCGGCACCGCCCTGCGTACCGCGCAGATGATCGCCGAGGCGCGCGCCGCCGCCGGTCGCACCGAGATGCCGGACGCGACGAAGGACGAGATGCCGGGCGCCCGCGGCGCGACGGTCGACGGGGTCCACGTGCATTCGGTACGCGCGACCGGGCTGGTCGCGCACCAGGAGGTGCTGTTCGGTACGAACGGCGAGACGCTGACCATCCGGCACGACTCGTTCACCCGCGCGTCGTTCATGCCGGGTGTCCTGCTCGCGATCCGTTCCGTGATCCACCGGCCCGGTCTGACGGTGGGGCTGGGCCCGCTGCTCGACTGAGCGGAGCGCCGGCGGCGCGGGACGTCCCGCCCCGCCGGGCGGAGACCGGTCGCGCGCCCGGACCGGTCGCGTGCCCGGACCGGTCACGCGCCCGGACCGGTCGCGTGCCCGGACCGGTGAGGAGCCCGGACTCGTCGGGTGCCCGGACCGGTCAGTCGACCTGGTCCGGGTCGGCTTCCGCCGGCGGTACCGCCACGTGCAGGCGCACCTGCGGAACGAGTAGGTCGTCGACGTCGAGCGCGCGCGCCGCCCCGTCCGGCTCCCAGCCCGCCGACCCGAGAAACTTCCGGGTCGCCTGGTCCGCCTCGTACACCCAGGCGACGGCGGTACCGAAACCGTCCGCCCGCCACGTGTCGACGAGCGCGGCGAGCAGCCGACTGCCGTGCCCACGCCGCCCCCAACGCGGCTCGACCAGCAGTTCCGTCACCGCTGCCACGTCGTCACCCAACTGGGCGGCATCCTCGCCGGGCGCGCGCGCCTCGTCGTCCGCCGGACCCGCCGCCGCGAAACCCACCAGGTACGCTTGCGTCGCCTGCTCGACGGCGACCAACACGTGGTGCCGGGGAGTCGGCGGGTCGGTGATCGCCGCCCGCCACCGTTGTGCCATCCAGTCCTGGTCGAGTTGGTCGAGCACGTGCCGTGGCATCATCCGGCGGTAGGCGACCTGCCACGTCGCCAACTGAAGACGGGCGATCTCGGCGGCGTCGCCGGGACGCGCCGGCCGTACGAACCCGAGCGCCATGGCCGCAGCCTACGAGCGACGGCGGGACCGAGTGACGGAGGGGGAGCGGGTGCGCGATCGGTACCTGGCGCTGCCGCCGCGGGCACGCACCGCGGCCATGGTCCTGGCGGTGCTGGTACTGGCCGTACTGGCGTGGTGGTTCGACGCGGTCTTCGCCGAGCGGCACGGCTTCTTCGACCTGAAGGTCTACTACGGCGCGATCAACTACTGGGTGCACGGCCACGGCGAGCTGTACGACTACCTCAAGCCGCGCAGCAAGTACGGGTTCACCTACCCGCCGTTCGCCGCGTTCACCATGACGCCGATGGCGCTGGTGCCGTGGCCGGTCGCGATCGTGATCAGCGTGGTGGCGACGACACTGGCGACGTTGTTCGTGCTGGACCGGTTCGTGGCGCCGGTGGCCCGCCGGTACCGGGGGAACCGCTGGTTCTGGCTCGCCGTGACGGCGTGTTTCGTGGCGGTGTTCGAGCCGATGCGCGAGACCATGCTGTTCGGCCAGGTCAACATGCTGCTGGTCGCGCTCGTCGCGGTGGACCTGCTGATGCTGCTGCCCCGGGGTTCCCGGTTCACCGGGGTGGGCATCGGGCTGGCGACCGCCGTGAAGCTCACCCCCGGCATCTTCATCGTGTACCTGGCGATCACACGTCGATGGCGGGCGGCGCTGGTGGCGAGCGTGACCACCGGGATCGCGACGCTGGCGACGGCTGCGGTCGCGCCGGACACCGCGCGGGAGTTCTGGACCGACGCCCTGTGGGACACCGACCGGGTGGGGTCGCTGGCGTTCGTGTCCAACCAGTCGTTGGAGGGGTTCGTCGCGCGGCTCGACCCGGCGGACCCGAGTCGGGTGCTGTGGCTCGCGCTGGTGGTCGCGGTGTTCGCGCTCTGGGTGTGGCGGGTCCGCCGCACCGCCGCCGCCGGTGACGAGTTCGCCGGGCTCGCATTGACCGGCGTGGTGGGTTGCCTGCTCAGCCCGGTCACCTGGGTCCACCACCTGGTCTGGGTGCTGCCCGCGCTGTTGCTCGTCGCCGATCGGGGACTGGCGGCGACCGGGCGACGCCGCTGGTGGCTGCTGGGGTTCGCCGCCGCGACGTACGTGCTGCTGTCCAGCCGGCTGGTGTGGCGGTACAACTGGCATTTCGGCGGCTGGGCGGTGCTGGGCAGCAACGCGTACGTGTACGCCAGCCTGGCGCTGCTGCTGGCGTTGCCGGTCCAGCCCGCCGGGGTGCCGCCGGAGCACGGGGCTGAGGCGTCCGGCGACGTGGAGCGTGCCCCGGTCGAGGGGCGGCTCGCGGTCGGCGGCTGACCGCCGTCTCGTCAGGCGTCGGCGCGCAGCCGCGTGTACCGCTCGGCTGCCGCCGTCATCGACGCGATGTCCTGCGCGCTCGGTTCCAGTCGGGTCCAGGCGGGCCGGCTGCCGACGCGGCCCAGGGCGAGCGCGGCGGCGCCCCGGATACCGGTCTCCGGGTCGGACACGATCTCGACCGGACGCCCGAACGCCGCCGCCAGAGCGCGGCACCACCACGGTGACGCCGCCACGGCGCCGCCGCAGAGTACCGGTGTGGCCGGCGCCGGCAGCGCCTGCTCGACCTGGGCGAGCCCGTGCGCGAGTTCGAAGCAGACGCCTTCCAGCAGCGCGGCGAGCACGTGTTCGGCGGTACTGGCGAAGCTCAGCCCGGACAGCAGCCCGCTGCCGGCGGGGATCTGTTCCGGCGGGCGGGTACCGGCGAGCAGCGGCACGACGGTGAGCCCGTGCGAGCCCGGTACCAGGGTCGGCGACGGCTGCGGGTCGGGTAGCCGCAGGTTCCGCACCGCCCAGGCGTGCACGTTGCCCCCCGCCGAGGACGCGAACCCGGTCACCACCCGGTCGTGGTCGACCCGGTACCGCCACACGCCGGGCGCGAGCCTCGGCAGCGCGCCGGTCACCCGCTGCACCACCCGTACCGCCGCCGACGTGCCGACGGTGACCGCCACGTGTCGCTCGTCCCAGCAGCCCGCCCCGACGTTCGACGCCGCCCCGTCGCCGGTGGGCGGGGCCCAGCGCGCCTCGGCGAGGGCGGGCCAGCGCCGGGCGTACCGGGTGGAGAGCCGCCCCGCCCAGCCGGCGGGCGCCAACGGGTCGAGCGTGGACGGGTGGGTACCGGCGAGGGACAGCGCCTCCTCGTCCCAGCACATCGCCGCGGTGTCGAGCAGACCGGTACCGGACGCGAGCGACACGCTGGTGGTCCGCTCGCCGAGCAGGCTGCCGAGCACGTAGTCGGGCAGCCCGGTGAACCGGGTCGCGGTCGGCGCGAGGCGGCGCAGCCAGGGCAGCCGGACGGTCCAGTACAGCCCGTGGTACCACGAGCCGGTGCGCTGGTGGAACGCCTCCGGGTCGGTCGGAGCCGACCCCGGCTGCTCGCCGGGTCGGGTGTCCGCCCAGGTGACGGCGGCGGTGACCGGGGCGCCGGAGCGGTCCAACCCGATGATCGAGTGCCACTGCGCGGAGGCGGCGACGGTGTGTACCCCGGACAGTCGCGGGTGCAGTTCGTCCAGGCAGGCGACGAGACCGGCGAGGTAGTCGTCGGGGTCGAGGGTGCCGGAGCCGTCCGGTCCGGCGTGCAGGGTCACCTTCCGGCGGGCGAGCGCGACCGGTGCGCCGTCCTCGTCGACGGCGACGGCACGGACCGAGGAGGAGCCGAGGTCGAGGGCGACGAGCACAACCGGGAGCCTAACTGTCACAGCCGGGCGCTACCGTGCCAGGCGATGTCCGCCGAGACCTTGTCCCCAGCCCAGGCGCGCCGGATCGCGCTCGCCGCCCAGGGCTTCGTCGACCCGCGCCCGACCGGCGCGATCGACCTCCGTCATCTGCGCCGTGTGCTGTCGCGGGTCGGTCTGTTCCAGATCGACTCGGTCAACGTGCTGATGCGCGCCCACTATCTCCCGATGTACAGCCGCCTCGGTCCTTATCCGCCCGACCTGCTGGACCGTGCGGCATACCGGTCGCCCCGGCACCTGTTCGAATACTGGGGTCACGAGGCGTCGCTGCTGCCGGTCGACGCCCATCCGCTGTTGCGCTGGCGGATGGCCCGGGGTCATGCCTGGGGCAGTGTGGCGCGGCTCGGACGCGAGCAGCCCGACCTGCCGCATCGCGTCCTCGACGAGGTCCGCGCCAGGGGTCCGCTGACCGCCGCGGAGATCGAGCACGACGCGCCGCGACCCACCGGCAACTGGGGCTGGAACTGGTCGGCGGTGAAGACCGCGCTGGAGTGGCTGTTCTGGCACGGCGAGGTGACGGTGTCCCGGCGCGACGGGGCGTTCGCGCGGGTGTACGACGTCCCCGAGCGGGTGCTGCCGGCGACCGTGCTGAACGCGCCGACCCCGGACCCGTCCGACGCGCGACGGGAGCTGGTGCGGCGGGCGGCGGTCGCCCTCGGCATCGCCACCGACCGGGATCTGCGCGACTATTTCCGGCTGCCGGTCGAGGGCTTCGTGGACGCCGTCCGCGACCTGGTCGACGCGGGGGAGTTGGTTCCGGTCCGGGTGCCCGGCTGGCGCGGCGCGACCTACCTGCACCGCGACGCCCGGCTGCCCCGGTGGGTCCGGGCGAGCACGCTGGTCAGCCCGTTCGACCCGCTGGTGTGGTTCCGACCGCGCACCGAGCGGATCTTCGGTTTCACGTACCGCATCGAGATCTACGTGCCGGCGGCGCAGCGGGTGTACGGGTACTACGTCCTGCCGTTCCTGCTCGGCGACCGGCTGGTGGCGAGGGTCGACCTGAAGGCCGACCGGGCTGCCGGAGTGCTGCGGGTTCCGGCGGCGTGGGGCGAGCCGGACGCCCCGCCGGAGACCGCGCCGGCGCTGGCCACCGAGTTGGTCCGGCTCGCGGGCTGGCTGGGTCTGGGCGAGGTCGCCGCGCCGGACGCCGGTGACCTCGCGGCGCCGCTGAAAGCCGCGCTCGCCGAGCGCGGCGACTAGCCGGGCGGACGCAGACCGGACGGGTTCGGGTACGGTGAAGGCGTCGTCGATCAGGTGAGGTTCGATGAGCGAGGTCGTGGAGCACCCGGTGGCCGCGATGGCGCCCGACCAGCCGTACCCGGTCCACCCGTACCCGGTGCACCAGCACGTCGCGGCTCCGGACCGGTTCACCGCGTTCCTCCTGCGGGTGGCAAAGCGCTCGCCGCGCTGGGCGGGACCCGCCGCGATCCTGGCGTGCTTCGCCAGCGGAGCGGTGTACACCCTGGTCAGCGACCCGACCGACGCCGACGCGAGTTCCGTGACGACGTGTCTGGTGAAGCTCACCACCGGCTTCGACTGCCCAGGCTGCGGGGGCACCCGCGCGTTCTGGTACCTGTTGCACGGCGACCTCCCGGCCGCCGCTCGTCACCACGCGCTGGTCACCTTCGCGGCGCCGTTCCTGCTGTACATGTACGTCGCCTGGGCGGGCAACCGGCTGTTCGGCTGGCGGCTGCCGATGCTGCGCCCGTCGCCGACCGTGATCTCGGTGTTCCTCGCGGCGTGGGGTGTGTTCACCGTGGTCCGCAACCTGCCCTGGGCGGCGTTCACCTGGATGTACGTCTGAGCCGGCACGACGGCGGCACCGGCGCGGCGGTTGGACCGGCGACCTGGGGTCAAGCTAGGGTCACGGACGTGCCGCAGATCGCTTCTCCGCAGGTCAGACTGATCGCCTGGACCCATTTCGAGCCGCCGCCGGACGTACCGTGGTCGACCGACGCGGAAGGCGGCGAGGCGCTCGCCGAGTTCGCCGGCCGAGCCTGCTACCAGTCTTGGCACAAGCCGAACCCGGCGACCGCCACCAACGCCGGATACCTGCGCCACATCCTCGAGGTCGGCCACCTGTCGGTACTCGAACACGGCGTGGTCACCTTCTACTTCACCGGCGTGTCGCGGTCGTTCACCCATGAGCTGATCCGCCACCGGCACTTCTCGTACTCGCAGCTGTCGCAGCGGTTCGTCCCGGAGCGGGACGCCGCGATGGTCGAGCCGGGCGTCATCGCCGACGACCCCGAACTGCACAAGCTGTTCGAGGAGGCGACCGAGGCGAGCGTGCGGGCGTACGAGGACCTGCTCGCCGGCCTGGAGCGGCGGTTCGCGGACGTGCCGAACGCGACGCTGCGCCGCAAGCAGGCGCGTCAGGCGGCCCGGTCGGTACTGCCGAACGCGACCGAGACGCGAATCGTGGTGACCGGCAACTATCGCGCGTGGCGGCACTTCATCTCGATGCGTGCCACGGAACACGCCGACGTGGAGATCCGTGAACTGGCCGTGGAGTGTCTACGGCAGTTGCAGCGGGTCGCGCCGAACGTGTTCGCCGACTTCACCATCTCCACCCTCGACGACGGCACCCAGATCGCGGCCAGTCCGTACACCTGGGAATCCTGACCCGGCTCGGGCGTCGTCGGCTCGTCGTTCGCGCCGGGCTCGGACCCCGTCGGACGCGGGCTCGCGCCGGGCTCGGCGCGGTGGCGCTCGCGCTGCCTCGGGGCGGCGTCGGTCGCGGCGCGCGGTCGGGGTCGGCGGCGACCGACCGGGGCAGCTACCAGGATCACCTCGCTCCCCCGTCACCCCCTTCCGCTAGGTTGGCAGCATGACACGCTCCGTCCCGGACCAGCGCCGGCCATTCGGCCGCCTGATCACCGCGATGATCACGCCTTTTCACGCGGACGGTTCGCTCGACGCGGACGGCGCCGCGCGGTTGGCCACCTATCTGGTCGACGAGCAGGGGCACGACGGACTGGTGGTGAGCGGCACCACCGGCGAGTCGCCGACCACCAGCGACGCCGAGAAGGAGATCCTGCTGCGTGCCGTGGTCGAGGCGGTCGGCGACCGGGCGCGGGTGATCGCCGGGGTCGGCAGCAACGACACCCACCACACCGTCGAGTCCGCCCGCGCCGCCGAGAAGGCCGGCGCGCACGCGCTGCTGGTCGTCACGCCGTACTACTCCAAGCCGCCGCAGGCGGGCCTGATCAGGCACTTCACCACCGTCGCCGACGCGACCGGGCTGCCCGTCATGCTGTACGACATTCCGGGGCGCACCGGCACCCCCATCAGCAGCGACACGCTGGTACGCCTCGCCGAGCACCAGCGGATCGTCGCGGTCAAGGACGCCAAGGGCGACATCGCGGAGACGTCCTGGGTGCTCGCCCGGACCGACCTGGCGTACTACTCGGGCGACGACAAGAACACCCTGCCGCTGCTCGCGGTCGGCGCGGTCGGCGTCGTCGGGGTGCCGACACACCTGTTCGGTCGGCGGACCAAGACGATGATCGAGGCGTTCGAGCGCGGCGACGTGGCGGAGGCGCTGCGCCTGCACCGCGAACTGCTGCCCGCGTTCCTCGGGTTCTTCCGCACCCAGGGCGTGATTCTGACCAAGGCGGCGCTGCGGTTGCGCGGACTGCCCGCCGGGCCGGTACGTCCCCCGCTGGTCGACGCGACCGATGCGGAGGTGGCCCGACTGCGCGCCGACTGCGCCGAGGCCGGCCTCGACTTGTGACACCGCGAAGCCGTGAACGAAGGAACTGTCTGTGACCTACGCACACCCTGAGCTCGGCCCACCACCGCCGCTGCCCGAGGGCGCCCTGCGGGTGATCCCGCTGGGCGGGCTCGGCGCGATCGGGCGCAACATGACCGTCTTCGAGTACGACGGCAAACTGCTGATCGTCGACTGCGGCGTGCTCTTCCCGGATGTGGACCAGCCCGGTGTCGACCTGATCCTGCCCGACTTCACCCCGATCCTCGACCGGCTGGACGACGTACAGGCGATCGTGCTGACCCACGGGCACGAGGACCACATCGGCGCGGTGCCGTACCTGCTCGCGCACGCCAGCCACATTCCGCTGGTCGGATCGCAGTTCACGCTCGCCCTGGTCGAGGCGAAGCTGGCGGAGCGGCGTATCGAGCCGTACACGCTCACCGTCCACGAGGGACGCGCCGAACAGCTCGGCCCGTTCACCTGCGAGTTCTTCGCGGTGAACCACTCCATCCCGGACGCGCTCGCGGTGGCGATCAAGACCCCGGCCGGGGTCGTCCTGCACACCGGCGACTTCAAGATGGACCAGTTGCCGGTCGACGGTCGGCTGACCGACCTCGCCGGGTTCGCCAGGCTCGGCGCGGAAGGCGTCGACCTGCTGCTGTCGGACTCGACCAACGCCGAGGTTCCGGGGTTCGTCACACCGGAACGCGAGATCGGTCCGGTGCTCGACTCGATCTTCCGGGGCGCGACCGGGCGCATCATCGTCGCGTCGTTCGCGTCTCACGTCCACCGGGTCCAGCAGGTGCTCGACGCAGCGCAGGACCACGGGCGCAAGGTCGCGTTCATCGGCCGGTCCATGGTGCGCAACATGGGCATCGCCCGCGACCTGGGGCTGCTGCGCATCCCCGCCGGGCTGCTGGTGGGGCTCGACGAGGCGACCACGCTGCCCGCCGACCAGATCGTGCTGATGTCGACCGGTTCCCAGGGCGAACCGATGAGCGCCCTGGGGCGGATGGCGACCGGCGACCACCGGCACATCTCAATCGAACCCGGCGACACCGTCGTGCTCGCCTCCTCGCTGGTGCCGGGCAACGAGACCTCGGTGTACCGGGTGATCAACCAGTTGTCCCGGCAGGGCGCGTTCGTGATCCACAAGGACGTCGCGCGGGTGCACGTGTCCGGGCACTCGCCTGCCGGCGAGCTGCTGTACCTGCTCAACGTGGTGCGTCCGAGCAATTTCCTGCCGGTACACGGGGAATGGCGGCACCTGCGGGCGCACGCGCGCCTCGCGGTCGAGTCCGGCGTGGCGCCCGATCGGGTCGTGCTGTGCGAGGACGGGGACGTGGTCGACCTCGTCGACGGTCGCGCGTCCCTGGTCGGGCACGTCCGCTCCCGGTACGTGTACGTCGACGGTCTGGCGATCGGCGACGTGGGCGAGTCGCTGCTCACCGAGCGGCGCATCCTCGGCGACGGCGGGTTCATCGCCGCGACCGTGGTCGTCGACTCGGTCACCGGCAAGGTGGTCGGCGGTCCGACCGTCTCGGCGAAGGGGTTCTCCGACGACCCGACCGTGTTCGAAGCGGTGATCCCGCTGATCACCGAGGCGCTCGACCGGGCGGCAGCCGACGGCATCGCCGATCCGCACCAGTTGCAGCAGATCGTCCGCCGTACCGTGGGGCGCTGGGTCAACGACACGTACCGGCGTCGACCGATGATCGTGCCGAACGTGGTCGAGGTCTGACCGGCGGGGGATCCAGGTCCGGCGGGGCCGCTAGTCGCCGAGCAGCCAGCCGTGCGCGTCGGCGAGGCGTACCGCCTCGGCGCGGGTGCGGGCTCCCGTCTTGCCGATCGCCGCCGACAGGTGGTTGCGCACCGTACCCTCCGACAGTCCCAGGGCGGCGGCGATGTCGGCGACGGTACCGCCGTCGCGTGCCGCTCGCAGCACGTCCGTCTCCCGTCGGGTGAGCGGGCTTTCACCGCGTACCAGGGTTTCCGCCGCGAGCGCCGGGTCCACCACCCGCAACCCCCTCGCCACCCGGCGCACCGCCTCGGCGAGCTGCCGGGCAGGGGTGTCCTTGACCACGAATCCGCTCGCCCCCGCCGCCATGGCGCGACGCAGGTAGCCGGGGCGACCGAACGTGGTGACCATCAGGACCCGGCAGGACGGGACCGCGGCGCGCAGCGCCGCGGTCGCGCCGATCCCGTCCAGCCCCGGCATCTCCACGTCGAGCAGCGCCACGTCGGGTCGGGTACGGCGGGCTTCCGGCACCACCTCGTCGCCCCGACCCACCTCGGCGACCACCTCCAGGTCCGGTTCGAGCCCGAGCAGCGCCGCCAGCGCGCCCCGGACCAGCGCCTGGTCGTCGGCGAGCAGCAGGCGTACCCGTTCCGGCGCGCCCATCAGGGCACCCGCAGCCGGAGCAGGAAACCGCCGTCCACGGAGCGTCCCACGGTCACCTCGCCGCCGATCTCGCCGGCGCGTTCCCGCAGCCCGGCGAGGCCGTGCCCGGCGACGCCGCGCTCACTGCGGTCGGTACCGGCGCCGTCCGGTCCCCGCCCGTCGTCGGTGATCTCCACCTCGTGCGGGCTGAGCTGGATACGGCAGCGCCGCGCCCCGCTGTGCCGTACCACGTTGGTCACGCCCTCCCGGATCGCCCAGCCGAACAACTCGGCGCGGTCCGGGGGTACCACCGCCCCGTCGCCCGGCACGTCGGCGCTGATGCCTGCCGCCGCCAGCGCGGTACGCGCGCTCGCCAGCTCCTCGTCCACGGTGACCTCCCGGTACCCGTTCACCGCCGCGCGCACGTCGGCGAGCGCGTCGCGTGCCAACTGTTCCACCTCGCCGATCTCCCGTTCGGCGCGGTCCGGGGCGAGTCGTACCAGCCGCCCCGCGAGTTCCGCCTTCACCGCGACGACGGTGAGCGAGTGCCCGAGGATGTCGTGCAGGTCGCGGGCGAACCGGTGCCGCTCGTTGAGGACCGCGAGCCGGGTGATCTCCTCGCGGGCCGCGGCGAGCTGGGCGTTGCGCTGTACCAACTGCACCACGCCCCACATCGCGACCGCCGCCACGAACACCTGGAACGTCAGTCCGCCCAGGTCGCCGGCCCAGCCGTGGACCGTCGCCGGTACCGCCAGCGACACGATCAGCAGCACCCCGACCGCGATCGCGGAGGCGACGGCGGGCAGCAGGAACACCGCCATGACAGCGAGGTACACCAGTACGCCGAGGGCGTGCCGCCCGACGCTGACGATCATGACGGTGGCGAGCAGCACCGCCCCGCCGCCGATCGCGATCAGCGTGGGCAGCGACATCTGCCTGCCCTGGCGGCGCACGATCCGCGCCATCGCGAACGCCATGCAGTACAGCAGCGCGAACAGTGTCGTCGACGCCGTGCCGACGATCCGGCCCACCGGGTCGGGGTTGTGCCACGCGCCGCCGATCGCCGGAGCCAGGTACACCAGCCAGATCGCCGCCCACAGCCACGCGTAGCGCCAGCGGTTCGCCACCGCGGTGTCGTTCACCCCGGCAAGGGTATCGACGCGGGTCGCCCGACGGGCCACCCGGTCGGTGGCCCGTCGGATCTGCGACGTCGCGGTCGTCATGCCCGTGCGGTGTCGGCGCGGAACCGTACCGCCGCGACCAGCGCGAGCCCGACCGCCCAGGCGACGAGCACGCCGACCGCGCGCCCGGCGACGGCGTGGTGGAACAGCGGACCGCGAGCGATCTCGCCCGCCCAGTACGTCGGGGTGAACTTGGCGATGCTGCGCATCGTGGCGGGCATCTGGGTGATCGGGATCCACAGCCCGCCGATCGCCGCCAGTACCGTGATCACCAGCCCGCCGATCTGCTGGGCGCTGTCCGGTCGGGCGAGGTAGCCGAGCGCCACGCCCAGCGCCGCGAACGGCAGCGTGGACAGCCAGGCGCCCACCCCGATGCCCAGCCATTGGCCCGCCGGCAGCCGGACCCCGAGGACCAGCGCGCCGACCAGGAACGTGACCAGCGTCGGCGGGATCGCCATGAGCAGCGACAGGATCACCTTGCTCAGCACGTACCGGCCGGGGGTCAGCGGGGTGAGCCGCAGTTGGCGGTTCCAGCCGAGTCCACGTTCGACGGCGATGGTCCCGCCGCTGCCCGTCGCCGCCACCATCGCGGCGTACACCGCCATGCTGGCCATGATGTACTCCGCGCCGGTCACCCCGTCGAGCGTGTCGTGCTTGGCGGAGCTACCGAAGATGAGCAGGACCAGCGCGGGCAGCAGCATGCTCAGCAGCAGCAGTCGCCGGTTGCGGATCAGGCGGCGGATCTCCATGCGCAGGTAGGTGGCGTTCACGACGACGTGTCTCCATCCATGGTCAGGGCGACGAAAGCGTCCTCCAGTCCGCGCGAGGTGACTTCGACGTCGCGCGCGTCGGTGGTGGTGAGCAGCGCGCGCAGCGCCGCGTCCGAGTCGGGGCAGCGCAGCAGGACGATGTCGCCGCGCACGTCGACCTCGTCGACGCCGGGCAGCGCGGCCAGCGCGACCGGGTCCGCGCCGGGCAGGGTGGCTTTGATGGTACGGCCGGAGACGATCGACTTGACCTGGGCGGCGGTGCCGTCGGCGACGATCCGCCCGGCGCGCATCAGCACGATCCGGTTGGCGTACGCGTCGGCTTCGTCCAGGTAGTGCGTCGCGAACACGACGGTGCGGCCCCGACCGGCTTCCTCGTGTACCGCCGCCCAGAACGCCCGCCTCGCCTCGACGTCCAGCCCCGTGGTGGGCTCGTCGAGAACCATCAGGTCGGGCGTGGTGACCAGCGCCGTCGCGAACCGGATCCGCTGCTGCTGCCCACCGGACAGCCCGCCGATCAGCCGGTCGGCGAACCCGGTCGCCCCCGCCCGCGCGAGCGCCTCGGACACCGGTCGCGACCGCCGGTACAGCGCCGCCTGCAACGTGACCATCTCCGCCCCGGTCAGGTCCGGCAGCATCCCGCCGGACTGGAGCATCACGCCGACGCGCCCGTCCCGTACCGCCTGGGCGGGGCTCGCCCCGAACAACTCCGCGCGACCCCGGTCCGGCGTGGTCAGTCCGAGCATCATGTCGATCGTGGTCGACTTGCCGGCGCCGTTCGGGCCGAGCAGGGCGACCACTTCGCCGGGTCGGATGGTGAGGTCCAGCCCGTCGACCGCGGTCACCTGTCCGTACCGCTTCGTCAGCCCGCGCAGGTCGACCGCTGCCACGGTCACCTCGTCGCGGGCGAGCACATTCTGGGTCATGCCGACAGCGTCGCGGTCGTGCCGGTCGGGTACCTCGCGGTCACGTCACGGCGGCGGCATGACGGATGTCAGGGTGGCGCGTCAACCGACCGTCGCGGCGCGGACGTGACACGCTGGATCCGTGCCGTACCGCCCGTTGGTTGTGGTGATCCTCGCGGCGCACTGGGCGTTCCTCGGGTACCTGGTGCTCGGCGGGTTCCTCGCCTGGCGCTGGCCGCGGGCGGTCTGGCCGCACGTCGCGGCGGTTGCCTGGGGCGTGTACGTGGTGCTGGTACCGACGAGTTGTCCGCTGACCGTCGCCGAGGACTGGGCCCGGCGGCACGCCGGTGAGGGAGCGGTGACCAGCGGGTTCATCGACAGGTACGTGGAAGGCGTGCTCTATCCGCCGCAGTACACCTGGCTGGTGCGGGTACTGGTGGCGCTGATCGTGCTCGCCTCGTGGACCGGCGCCTGGCTGCTGTACCGACGCCACGCCAGGGCGGCGAAATCCCGGCTTCGTCGCCACGCCCCGCTACCGTGACACCCATGGCTGGGCGCTCGTCAGCGACGAACCGACGCCGCACGAGCGGCGCGTCGCGTCGTACGCCGCCCCGCCCCCGCCGGTCGACCCGTCAGACGGCTCGGCAGCCGGCACGTCGGCGACCGGTGAGCAGGCGGACCACAGGTACGATCCCCGGACCGTTCACGGTGCTGGGGCGGTTGATCGTCGCGCTGTGGATGGGCGTGGCGCACGCGATCGGGTGGCTGGTACGCGCGGTCGGCAGGCACGCGGCGACCGCCACGGACCTGGACGTGGAGCACCGGCGCGACGGCGCGGGACTGCTCGCCCTCGGCGTGGCGCTGCTGCTCGGCGTCGCCGTGTGGTTCCACGGCGGCGGACCGTTCGGCGACTATCTGGCGGCCGTGACCAGGCTGTTCCTCGGCTCGGTCGCCGCGCTTGTGCCGCTGGTCCTGGTGGTCACCGCGGTCCGGTTGATGCGTTCGCAGCCCGAGCCGGAGCACCAGGGCCGGGGGCTGGTCGGCTGGACCGCGCTGTTCGTCGGGTTCGCCGGGCTGCTGCATCTCGCCGCGCATCGACCGATCGACGTCGACCGGATGGAGTCCGCCGGCGGTGTGCTGGGTCGCGCGGTCGGCGGCGCGCTGGCCGGGGCGGTGACGACCTGGGTGGCGGTACCGGTCCTGACCCTGCTGTCGCTGTTCGGGCTGCTGGTGGTGACCGCCACGCCGGTCAACCGGATTCCGCACCGGTTCCGGCAACTGCGTGATCTGGTGTTCGGTCGCCCCGACGCGTCCACAGTAGACACCGCGCCCGAGGCGGCGGAGCCGGTCGCGACCCGGCTGCGGCGCGGCGGGTCGCGTCGCCGGCAGGGCGTGTTCGCCGACGACTCGTCGGACGGGTCGGAGGAGTCGACCCAGGAGGTACCGGTGCCCGCGCCGAAGCCGGCACCGGTGCGCAAGCCGCCACCGCCGCCGGAGCACTCGCCGCTGCCGACCCGCGCCGAGCAACTCGCGCTCACCGACGCCGACTACAAACTGCCGCCGCCGCACCTGCTCGCGGCGGGCGAGCCGGCGAAGGCGCGCAGCCGCGCCAACGACGAGGTGATCGTGGCGCTGCGCAGCGTGTTCGAGCAGTTCGATGTGGACGCCGCGGTCACCGGGTTCGTCCGGGGACCGACCGTCACCCGGTACGAGGTCGAGGTCGGTCCGGGCGTCAAGGTGGAGCGGATCACCCAGCTGTCGCGCAACATCGCGTACGCGGTGAAGTCCCCCGACGTGCGGATCATCAGCCCGATTCCGGGCAAGAGCGCGGTCGGCGTGGAGATCCCGAACTCCGACCGGGAGAACGTCGCCCTGGGCGACGTGCTGCGGTCCCGCGCCGCCACGTCCGACCACCATCCGCTGGTCGTCGGGCTGGGCAAGGACATCGAGGGCCAGTTCGTGGTCGCGAACCTGGCGAAGATGCCGCACATGCTGATCGCCGGCGCCACCGGCGCCGGCAAGTCGTCCTGCCTGAACTCGCTGCTGGTGTCCGTGCTGACCAGGGCGACCCCGGACGAGGTACGGCTGCTGCTGATCGACCCGAAGCGGGTCGAACTAACCGGCTACCAGGGCGTACCGCATCTGGTCACGCCGATCGTGACCAATCCGAAGAAGGCGGCGGACGCTCTCGACTGGGTGGTCCGGGAAATGGAGATGCGGTACGACGACCTCGCCGCCGCCGGGGTACGCCACATCGACGACTACAACCGCAAGGTGCGCGCCGGGCAGATCAAGCCGCCGCCGGGCAGCGAGCGGGTCATCCGCCCGTACCCGTACCTGCTGGTCATCGTCGACGAGTTGGCGGACCTGATGATGGTCGCCCCCCGCGACGTCGAGGACGCGGTGGTACGGATCACCCAGCTCGCCCGTGCCGCCGGCATCCACCTGGTACTGGCGACCCAACGGCCGAGCGTGGACGTGGTGACCGGGCTGATCAAGGCGAACGTCCCGTCCCGCCTCGCGTTCGCCACGTCGAGCCTCGCCGACTCGCGGGTCATCCTCGACCAGCCGGGTGCCGAGAAGTTGATCGGACGCGGCGACGCGCTGTTCCTGCCGATGGGCGCGTCGAAGCCGATCCGGTTGCAGGGCGCCTGGGTCGGCGAGACCGAGATCGCCGACGTGGTGAAGTTCTGCAAGGACCAGCGTGAGCCGGAGTTCCGTCCGGACGTGCTCACCCCGCCGCAGGACGCCAAGAAGAAGATCGACGAGGACATCGGCGAGGACCTGGAGCTGCTGCTGCAGGCGGCGGAACTCGTGGTCACCAGCCAGTTCGGCTCGACGTCGATGCTGCAACGCAAGTTGCGGGTCGGGTTCGCCAAGGCGGGACGGCTGATGGACCTGATGGAAAGTCGGGGCATCGTCGGCCCGTCGGAGGGTTCGAAGGCGCGCGAGGTACTGGTCAAACCGGACGAGTTGGAGGAGGTGCTGGACGGCATCCGGGGCGGTGCGGACTGACGCCCGTTGATCGTCCGGACCGTTTCTGGTGGGCGACATCACGACACTCGGTCGGGGTTTGTCGCCGCTGGTCGGTACCCTCGTCAGCGTGTCTTCCAACGCCGCCACCCCACCCGGTGACGCTGCCCAGGTCGGCGGCTCGCGCCGTCGCCCCGGTCGGGTCGCCCTGCTGACGCTCGGCTGCGCCCGCAACGAGGTTGACTCCGAGGAGTTGGCTGGGCGACTGGCCGCCGACGGGTGGCAGTTGACCACCGACGGCTCCGACGCCGACGTGGTGCTCGTGAACACCTGCGGTTTCGTGGAGAGCGCCAAGCGCGACTCGATCGACACGCTGCTGGCCGCCGCGGACACCGGGGCGAAGGTGGTGGCCGCGGGCTGCATGGCGGAGCGGTACGGTCGCGAACTCGCCGAGAGCCTGCCCGAGGCGGACGCGGTGCTCAGCTTCGACGACTATCCGTCGATCTCCGCGCGGCTGCGTTCGGTGCTCGCCGGCGACACGATCGACGCGCACACGCCCCGCGACCGGCGCACCCTGCTGCCGTTGACGCCGGTCGCCCGGCGCGAGGTCCGGGTGCCGACGCCCGGTCACGCCGACCCGGTCGACGAGCACACTCCGGCGCACCTGCGTCCGGTGCTGCGCCGTCGCCTCGACACCGGACCGGTCGCGTCGCTGAAGCTGGCGAGCGGCTGCGACCGCCGGTGCGCCTTCTGCGCCATCCCGACGTTCCGGGGCGCGTTCGTCTCCCGTACCCCCGACGAGATCCTCGCCGAAGCCGAATGGCTCGCCGGCACCGGCGTCCGGGAACTCGTCCTGGTCAGCGAAAACTCCACGTCGTACGGCAAGGATCTCGGCGACCCGCGCCTGCTGGAGAAGCTGCTGCCGCAGCTCGCCACAGTCGACGGCATCGTCCGGGTGCGCGCGGTCTACCTGCAGCCCGCCGAGATGCGACCGGGGCTGGTCGAGGTGCTCGCCACCACGCCCGGCGTCGCGCCGTACTTCGACCTGTCGTTCCAGCACGCCTCCGAGCCGGTGCTGCGCCGGATGCGCCGGTTCGGCTCGACCGACCGGTTCCTGGCGCTGCTGGACTCGGTACGGGCGCTGGCGCCGGACGCCGGGGCGCGCAGCAACGTCATCGTCGGATTCCCCGGCGAGACCAGGGCGGATGTCGCGGAGCTGGAACGCTTCCTGACCGCGGCGCGGCTGGACGCGATCGGCGTCTTCGAGTACAGCGACGAAGAGGGCACCGAGGCGGCGACCCTCGCCGGCAAGGTGGGCGCGTCGACCGTCAAGCGCCGGTACGAGCGGATCAGCGCCCTCGTCGAGGAACTGTGCAGCCAGCGCGCCGAGGAACGGATCGGCTCGACGATCGAGGTGCTGGTCGAGAGCGTCGACGGCGACGTCGAGGGTAGGGCTGCCCACCAGGCGCCTGAGGTCGACGGGTCGACCACGCTGGTCGGACCGCTCGCCGCCGGGCTCCGCCCCGGCGACCTGGTCCGCGCCACGGTCAGTGGCAGCGTCGGGATCGACCTGGTCGCCACGCCGGTCGAGGTGATCTCGTCGGCCGCGTCCGACGCCGCGACGTCCCGAGCGACGGAGCCGGCGGGCGTTCGGTGAGCGCGGTGCCGGAGCCGGTGACAGCGGGGCCGCCGGCGCCCCGCAAGGCCCCGGTGCTCAACGTCGCGAACGCGCTGACCGCGCTGCGGCTGGTCCTGATACCTCTGTTCCTCGGCTTCGTCATCGCCTCGCAGATGACCGGGTCGGGCTGGCGGATGGCGGCGTGCGTGGTGTTCTGCGTGGCGTCGCTCACCGACTTCGTCGACGGGTGGATCGCACGGACGTACGACCTGGTCACCTCGTTCGGCAAGGTGGCGGACCCGATCGCCGACAAGGCGCTGACCGGCACCGCCCTGGTGCTGCTGTCGTGGTACGGGCAGCTCGCCTGGTGGGTGACGCTGCTCATCCTGGTCCGCGAGTTCGCGGTGACCGCCCTGCGGTTCTGGGTGATCCGGCACGGGGTGATAGCCGCGAGCCGGGGCGGCAAGGCGAAGACGGTGCTGCAGATCACCGCGATCGCCTGGTACCTGTGGCCGTTCCCGCCCGCGCTCGCGGCGGTGGGTCCGTGGCTGATGGCGGCAGCGCTCGTGGTGACCGTGGTCACCGGTCTGGACTACGTACTGCGCGCGCTGCGGCTGCGCCGGGTCGGCAGGTGAGCGTGCCGACCGCGGCACACGTGCTGGACGTGCTGCGCGGGCGTGGGCAGACCCTCGCCGTCGCCGAGTCGCTCACGGGCGGTCGGCTCGCGGCGACGATCGTCGACGTGCCGGGCGCGAGCCGGGTGTTTCGCGGCGGGCTCGTGGTCTACGCCAGCGATCTGAAGAGCAGCCTGGCGGGCGTACCGGCGGACCTGCTCGCCGCCCGGGGAGCGGTCGACCCGGACGTCGCGATCGCGCTCGCCGTCGGGGCGCGGCGGGTGTGCGGCGCGGACTGGGGTGTCGGTACCACCGGGGTGGCGGGCCCCGATCCGCAGGACGGCGCGCCGGTGGGGACGGTGTACGTGGCGGCGGCGGGGCCGGACCGCGACCCCGTGGTACGGCGGTTGGCCCTCGGGGGCGGGCGGGACGCCGTCCGGTCCGGTACCGTCGCCGCCGCCTTGGCGCTGCTGGACGACCTGCTGTCGCGCTGAGCTCGGGGCGCGGTCGAGCGGCCCGACCCGGTCGCCGGGCTTCGTCGTTCTTTGTCCGGATGATCCCTGCGGCTTTGCGCGCTGTTCGTCCGGCCCGCCTGGATGTCGATCCGGCTCTCAGCGGGTACCGTGGGTCCATGCCGGTTCCACCAGCCGGCTTGCTTCGTCCCCGGCGCGCAGCCGGCGGTCGCATCGAAGGGGGTGCGCTATGGTCCTGCTCCGCCGGGTGATCGGCGACGCACTGCGGGCCCGCCGCCAATCGCAGCGGCGCACCCTGCGCGAAGTGTCGACCAAGGCGAATGTCAGCCTGGGCTATCTGTCCGAGATCGAACGTGGGCAGAAGGAAGCCTCCAGCGAACTGCTCGCCTCGATCTGCGAGGCGCTCGGCGCGC
Organism: Micromonosporaceae bacterium; assembly: GCA_036378155.1. Lineage (GTDB taxonomy): Bacteria > Actinomycetota > Actinomycetes > Mycobacteriales > Micromonosporaceae > DASUXA01. The sequence goes on from DASUXA010000057.1 coordinate 50,338, forward strand.
ACCTGTCCGAACTGCTGCGCGATGTGAGCGACACGCTCGCCCTCGCCGAGCAGCTGCCCAGCTTCGCGGCCGCCGACGCGGCGGGTACGCCCGCCGGCGACCTGGACCGGGCGTCCGACCTGGACCGGTCTGGCACCGCACCGGCGGCGCCGACGCCGGAGCCCGAGCGCGAGCCGGTGAGCGCGGTGGCTGCCTCCGCCGGCGAGGCGCCCGCCCGACCCGCGGCAGCTCCCGCGATGCGGGCGCAGGCGATGGTCGCGCCGCGTGCGCGGACCGAGAGCGCCGTGGACGGCGACGTGACGGTGACCATCCGGCACGATTCGCCGCTGCGCACCACGCTCAAGGCAAGCCGTACCGCCAGGCGTGACGACGCTGCGCACGCACCCGTCTACGCCTGACGACCGCCGCTGGACACCACCGTGCCGCCCACTGGTTAGCCGGGTGGGCGTGTCGGGCTCGCGCGCCCCTGTCACCATGAAGGAGACGGATACGACAGGGCGGCCGGCGACACCGGCGAGGCGACCGCCGCAGAGAGGACCCGCAGAGATGGCGAACCCGTTCGTCAAGGGCTGGCGATACCTGATGGCGCTGTTTGGCGCCAAGATCGACGAGTACGCCGACCCGAAGGTTCAGATCCAGCAGGCGATCGAGGACGCGCAACGCCAGCATCAGGCGCTCGTCCAGCAGGCGGCGGCGGTGATCGGCAACCAGCGGCAGCTCGAGATGAAGCTGTCGCGCCAGATGGACGAGGTACAGAAGTTGCAGTCGTCCGCGCGGCAGTCGCTGGTCCTGGCGGACAAGGCGCGCGCCGAGGGTGACGCGGCCCGCGCCCAGGAGTTCGAGAACGCCGCGCAGACGTTCGCCAGCCAGCTGGTCGCCGCGGAGCAGTCGATGGAGGACCTGAAGACCCTCCACGACCAGGCGCTCGGCGCCGCGGCGCAGGCTCGCAAGGCGGTCGAGAACAACTCGATGATCCTGCAGCAGAAGCTCGCCGAACGGACCAAGCTGCTCAGCCAGCTCGAACAGGCGAAGATGCAGGAAACCATCGCCCATTCGCTGGAAGGCATGAGCCAGCTCGCCGCGCCCGGCAACACACCGTCGCTGGACGAGGTGCGCGAAAAGATCGAGCGTCGGTACGCGACCGCGATGGGTCGCGCCGAGCTCGCCCAGAACTCGGTCGAGGGCCGCATGCTCGAGGTACAGAAGTCGACGCTGGACATGGCCGGCGCGGCCCGCCTCGAGCAGATCCGCGCCAGCTTGACGGGCCCGCGCGACGGCGGTGGCGGCGGCTCCGTGTCGGGCGCGCCGAGCCGTCCGGCGGTCACGGCGAGCGGCAACGGCACCGGTACCGACGATCCGGCGAACGCCCGCCTCGACCAGATCCGGGCGAGCCTGGCGAACAACGACTCCGCGACCGGCGACGCGTCGGCGTCGAGCTGACCGGGAGGCGCGATGGTCGACGAGCGCGCACGGTACTTCCGGACGCTGCGTAAGCTGCGCCGGTCGACGCGGCGTTGGAGCGTGACGGCGGCGACCCTGGCCGGGGCGACGGCGGTGCTCGTGCCGTACCACGGCGTCGGTCTGCCGGATGCGATCTGGGCGGCGTTCGCCGGTGCCAGCGCCATGGTGACGGCCTGGCGCTGGCGCGACCATCGCGCTCTCGCCGCCCAGCCCGCGCCCCCCGAACCCGACCCGACTGTGGTCGCCGCCCGCGCCCAGCGGCGGTTCGAAGGTGTCGTCGCCCGGCTCGCCGGTCCGAACGCGGTCGAGGAACTGCGGCGCGCGCAGGGCCGGCTGAAGATGCGCGGGCTCGCGGTGTCGTCGTACTGGGCGCGGCTCGACCGGGCCAGCGCCACCTTGTCCGGGCTGGCATCGCGGCTGACCGGACCGGCGCAGGCGGCGGTGCTGGAAGCCGGGGTCGCCGAACGTTCGCTGCGTGAACTCGGGGAACGGGTCGCGTCGGTGGAGCGCGCGATGCGGGTCGCGCCGAAGGACGCGGCAGCCGAGCTGAGCCAGTCGCACCAGGAACTCGTCGGGCAGTTCGCCGCCGGGGTGGAGAGCTACGAGCGGCTCGTCGCGGCGGCTGCCGGGTACGTCGCCGAGGACGGCCGGCTGTCCAGCGACCCCATTCCGATGACCCGGCTCGTGGAGGCGACCGAACTGCTGCGCGGTATCACCGCCGGGTTGTCCGAACTACGCGTCGCCACCCGTCCCACCGTCCCGTAGCGCCGCCGTGGCCCGGCGGCGCCGTCGGCGGTCGCCGTCGCCTGCCGGACGTGCCGCTGCCGGACGTGCCGCTGTCGGCTCAGTCGCGGGCGAGCGTGGGTCGGACGGTACCGGCGGGCGTCGTCCCCGGCTGGCAGGTGGGGCACCAGTACGTCACCCGATCGCCCTGCCCGGCTCGGCGGATCATCGTGCCGCACCGGCGGCAGGGCGCTCCCGCCCGCTCGAAGACGTACGTCTGCCGACCCGTACGGTCGCTGCCCGTGGTCACCTGCGACCAGCGGTCGCGGTTCGCGTCCAACATCCGGTGCGCCAGGGCGACCAGGGCGGGCAGGTCGTCGACGGTCGCCACCGGCGCCCAGGGCGAGATGCCGCGAAGGAAAAGCACTTCCGACTTGTACAGGTTGCCGATGCCGGCGAGGTTGCGCTGGTCGAGCAGCGCCTCGGCGATGGCGCGGTCGGGGCGCTGACGCAGCCGGCGTACCGCCTCGTCCGGGTCCCAGTCCGCGCCCAACAGGTCGGGACCGAGGTGACCGACCAACCGGTGCTCGTCGGCGGTCGGCACCAGGGCGAGGTCGTGCAGGTGGTACCCGACCGCGACGGCGTCGCCGGACCGCAGCACGACCCGGATGGTGTGCGCGGGTCCACCACGCCAACGGTCGCCCGCTCGGTACACCCGCCACGCGCCGTCCATGCGCAGATGCGAATGCAGCGTCAGCCGGCGACCCCGCGGATCTTCCAGCCGCAGCAGCAGGTGCTTGCCCCGCGCCGTCGACTCCTCGACCCGCCAGCCGGCGAGGTCGACCGTGGCGAGCTTGGGTACCCGGAAGTCGGAGCCGATCAGCTCCCGACCCGCGAGCGCCGCGTGCAGCACGCGGGCGGTCTTCCAGACGGTGTCACCTTCGGGCACCGGTCCATCGTGCCCCGTCCACGGCGAACGCGCGGCGTCCGGCGACGGCTCAACTCATCGATCCCGACAGGGCTCGGACGCACGCGTCGGCGTGCCGACCGATCCGGTCGAGCAGGCGAGTCGGCAGGTCGCTACCCAACGCCTTGATCGAGTCGGAGTGGGCGACATCGGCGAACGCGTCGCCGACCCGCTCGGCGGTGGCACCGACCCTGGCGACCACCTCGTCCGGGTCGAGACGGCAGGACCCGGCGAACCGGACCCAGTGCCGGCGACCGATCCCCGCGACGCGGTACTCGCCGCCGATCCGCATCGCCATTCTGAGTTTCGGCTGGTGTAGGCCGTCGTACGGGAGCGCGCTCGCGACGTCGTACATCGGGGCGAGGCGGACCTGCGCGCCGCTGAGGAGCACCGAATAGTTCTTCGCATGTTCGAGCACGCGTTCGTTGTCGCGCAGCAGGCCCCACAAGAAGGCACGTACGACCGGGTCGGCGTGACTCGCGACGGAAAGGGGCATCGACAGGGACAGCGGCGTCGCGCCCGGGTTCGTGCGATAACTCTCGTCGTAGGCGAACGTCAACGAGCCGCGCTCCTCGCTGACGGTACCCACCCGGTCCCGGCCGATGAGTACAGCGAGGTGCTTTCGCCGGGCGTTCGTCACTGTTCCCCCCCGGTCGGTCGGGCTCCGTCTCACCGGCGGCTCGTCCGACGCGTCGCGTCGCCGGTACTGTGCCAGCACCTCGTCCAGGTCGATAGCCGCGGTCTCGGACTCGGGGATCACGTTGACCACCTGGCCGAGGGCACGCAGCGTACGCAGAACGAGACCGAAGTCCGCCGACTCCTTGCCGGACTCGAGGTCGGACAGCCACCGGCGGCTCACCCGCGCGGCACCGGCCAACTGGGCCTGCGTCATGCCGAGGCGGTTGCGGCATTCCCGGACGTACCGTCCGAGATCCTGACTGTCCCCGATCCGCATGTGTACCTCTCCGTGTGCATGAGCGTGCTCATCTCGAGCGATGTGCATGTTCGTGCACGACGCCGCGTCCTGTGCACGTTCGTGCACGACAACCCTTCCTGTGCACGTTCGTGCACGACGGTGTGTACGCACGTGCGCAGCGGTGCGCCGGGCGTGCGCAGGTGTACATCGACGTGCCGGGTGCGCCCCGAGCGCACCCGACCGGGGCGATTACGGGGTCGTGATTCGTACCCGATCCCCGCCCCGTACCGAGAGCACGTCGACGGCTCGCCCGCCGTTCACCGCGATCGCCACCCGGTCCGCCGAGTCCGCGTACACCACCAGCCCACCCGGCGCGGCATCGCCGAACGTCGTACCGCGCACCGCGCGCACCCCACCGACCGTGACGGCGTCGGGCAGCCCGGACAGCGCGGAACCTGGCGCGGCGAGCTGGACGTTGCCGAACCGGTCGATGAGGACGACCTCGGCTTCGAGGTACCCGTCGCCGACGGACACCGCCGGGTCGGGCAGCCGCTCCAGGTCCGCCGGGTCGATGTCCGGTCCCGCATCGGCGAGCGGAGCACCCGCCGCGAGGCGGGCGCCGACCGGCGCGAAGATGTCGCGCCCGTGGAACGTCATGGACACCGGGACCTCGAACCACGCCGGGTTGGTCAGGTGGACCGCGCGGGTCACGCCGCCGAGGGCCTCAGCCGCCGGTACCAGCAGCCCGTTGTCCGGACCGACCAGCAGCCCGTCGGGCGTCTCGACGGCGATCGCGCGCCGGGCGGTACCGACACCGGGATCGACCACGCCGACGTGGACCGCGCGCGGCAGGTACGGCACGGTCTGGGCGAGCACCTCCGCGCCGTGGCGGACGTCGCCGGGCGCGACCAGGTGCGTCACGTCGATCACCCGTACCGCCGGTGCGCGTCGACCGATCACGCCGTGCAGCGCCGCGACGAATCCCTCCGACAGTCCGTAATCGGTAGTCAGGCTCATCCATGCGTACCCTGCCATGACTGCGAGATTAGCTGTGCGCGATGCGGGAGGCGTACCGTCGCCGCGCCCGGTGGGGCGGCGCGTGGCAGGGTGGGCGCATGCGTCTGTGCGTATTCACCGAACCCCAGCAGGGGGCCAGCTACGACGACCTGCTCCGCGTCGCGCGTCAGGCCGAGCAGGGCGGATTCGACGGGTTCTTCCGCTCGGACCACTTCCTGAGCATGGGGTCGGCGAGCGGGCTGCCGGGACCGACCGACGCGTGGACCACGTTGGCGGGGCTGGCACGCGAGACGTCGCGGATCAGGCTCGGCACATTGGTCACCTCGGCGACGTTCCGGTTGCCCGGGGTACTCGCGATCACCGTCGCGCAGGTCGACCAGATGAGCGGCGGTCGGGTCGAACTCGGTCTGGGCGCGGGCTGGTACGAGGCGGAACACGCCGCGTACGGCATCCCGTTCCCCGAGGTCGGTGCGCGGTTCGACCGGCTCGCGGAACAGCTGGCGATCGTCACCGGGCTGTGGGGTACCCCGCCGGGTGAGCGGTTCACCTTCCGCGGCGACCACTACACGCTGGTCGACTCGCCGGCGCTGCCGAAACCGGTACAGCAGCCCGCGCCGCCGGTCATCGTCGGCGGGTGGGGACCGAAGCGGACACCGGAGTTGGCGGCGCGGTACGCGGACGAGTTCAACCTCGCGTTCGGGTCGGTCGAGTCGACGGCGCGGCAGTACGAGCGGGTCGCGCAGGCGTGCGAACGGGTCGGGCGGGAGGCGACGGGTCGACCCGGTCTGGTGCTGTCCGCCGCGCAGGTGGTGTGCTGCGGGCGTACCGACGCCGAGGTGCGCCGGCGGGCGGAGGCGATCGGGCGACCGGTCGACAAGCTACGCGAGGACGGTTTGTGCGGTACCGCGGAGGAGATCGTCGACAAGCTGGGACGGTTCGCCGAGGTCGGGACGTCGCGGATGTTCCTGCAGATGCTCGACCTCGCCGACCTTGAGCACCTGGATCTGATCGCGGCGGAGGTGCTGCCCCGCGTCCGGTAGCGGGTGCGTCTGTGTGCGGGCGTGACCCCGTTCGGGGTCACGCCCGCACACGTCGAGCCGGTCGCGCGACCGGTTCAGACGCACAGGCAGAACGGGTGTCCCGCCGGGTCGGCAAGTACGGTGAACGACTCGCCGGGCTGGTGGTCGAACCGGGTCGCGCCGAGCGCGATCGCATGGTCGACGGACTTGGTCAGGTCGTCGACGTAGAAGTCGAGGTGGACCTGCATCGGCGACGCCGCGTCGGGCCAGTTCGGTGCGATGTGTCCCGGCGCTTTCTGGAAGCTCAGTCGGACGTTGTCGCCGTCGCGCAGAGTCACCCACTCGTCGTCGGCGTATTCGAGTTCCCAGCCGGTCAGCGCGCTGTAGAACTCGGCGAGGGCACGCGGGTCCTGGCACTCCAGAACCACTCCGTAGAACCGGGCGAAGCCGCTCACGGGCTGATCCTCCGATCAATTGAGGTAACCGTCGAAGTCACTTTGCCGGTTACGCCGGCGGCTCGCAACCCCGAAACGCCGCGCCGCCGGGGACTGCGATACCGAGGTCACCCGCGCAGTCGCAACCCGCGCGGCGTCGCCCGGAACCCGGCAGTGGCGAGCGCGTCGCGCAGCGGCGACGACCGCACCGGCGCGCCGTCGGCGCGCTCCACCGACAACGCCCCGAGCGCACCGGTGTGTACCGCGTCGGCCAGCGCCTTCGCCGCCCTGGCGAGCGCGTCCGCGTCGTCGACGAACGACAGCAGCGTGCGCCCGCCCCGCTCGACGTACAGCACCAGCTCGCCGTCCACCAGCACGACCAGGGCACCCGCCTTGCGCCCGGCGCGATGCCCGGACGGAGTCGCGCTGTCCTCGCCGCCGCTGTCGGTCACCCGCTCCGGCCACGGCAGCGCAGCACCGTACGGGTTGGCGGGGTCGGTCGCAGCCAGTACCAGGGCCGGCGCGGCGGAGCCGCGCCGGCCCTCGCCGTCCGGGGCGCTGTCCATCGCGCGCAGCCGGTCGACCGCGCCCGGCAGGGCGAACTGAGCCGCGCCCAGCCCGTCGACGAAGTACCCGCGTCGGGCCGCGCCGCGCTCCTCCAACCCGGCGAGCACCGGGTACACCGCCGCGAAGCCGCCCGGCACGCCCTCGGCGGCGACCGCCCCTCGGGTCACCACCCCGTACCGCTCGAGCAGGGCGTCGGCGAGCGCGGCGGCGCGCCTGGTCGGGTCGGTTTCGCGCTCGGGCAGCCGGTACCACCGCCCCGCGCCCGTCGGTGGACCGGTGCGACCGGGCAGCACGGGTCGCCCCGGTCGCCGGTACCGGGAGCGCGGCGTCGACGGTCGCGACCGGTGCGCTCCCGACCCGGACAGCAGTGTGCGCAGCGGGGCGAGGGTGTCGTTGGCGAGCCGGCCCGCCCAGACCAGGTCCCAGATCACCGCGAGCAGTTCGGGATCGTCCGGACCGCCCACCCGGTCGGAGATGGACCGGAAGAACAGCGCCTGCCCGTCGCCGATGGTGTCGAGCACCGCCTCGTGCAGCGGGCCGAGGGTGAGCGCCTCGCCCGGCGGCGGCAGCAGCGCCGCGGCGGTATCGGCGAAGGCGAGCGTGATCCACCCGTCCCCGCCGCTGATCGCGCCCGAACCCGCCCACAGCACTTCGCCGCTGGCGCACAGTTCGTCGAGGTACGCCGGGCTGTAGTCGGCGACCCGGGCGGGCAGCACGAGGCGTTCCAGCGCCGACGCCGGTATGAGGCAACCCTGCAACTGCTCGATCGCGGACACCACCGCCTCGACGCCCCGCGCGGTCGACGCGACGTGTTGCCAGCCGGGCAGGAACCGGGCGAGCGCCCGCGGCGGTACCGGCTCGATCTCCCGGCGCAGCGCTGCCAGCGAGCGGCGGCGCAGCAGCCGAAGCACCTCGGCGTCGCACCACTCGGTACCGGCGCCGCCGGGGGTGAACTCGCCCGAGGCGACCCGACCGGTCGCGGTGAGCCGACGCAGCGCCTGTTCCACCACGAAGACACCCAGCCCGAACCGGGCGGCGCAGGTCGCCGCCGCGAACGGGCCGTGGCAGCGGGCGTACCGGGCGACCAGGTCGCCCAGCGGGTCGGCGACGGGTTCCAGGTACGCCTGCGGGATGCCGACCGGCAGCGCCACCCCGAGCGCGTCGCGTACCCGTCCGGCGTCCTCGATGGACAGCCAGCGCTCCTCACCGGCGATGCGTACCCGGATCGCCCGACGGGCCGCCTCGAGATCCAGCAGCCAGCCGAGTTCCACGCCCCGCTCCTCGCACTCCACCTGGGACAGGTCGCCGAGCTGCCGAAGCAGTTCGGCGGCGTCCTCCGCGTCGCGCGGTCGACGCTGCGGGGTCAACCACTGCAGTCGTCGTTCGGTCTCGACCACCACCGCCGGGTCCAACAGTTCGCGCAGGTCGACCCGACCGAGCAGTTCCCCGAGCAGCGCCGAGTCGAGCGACAGCGCGGCGGCGCGACGCTCCGCCAACGGCGCGTCGCCTTCGTATAGGAACGCGCCGACGTACCCGAACAGCAACGACCGCGCGAACGGCGACGGACGGGGCGTCTCCACCTCGACCAGGCGGACCTTGCGGGCGGACAGGTCGCGCATCAGCCCGGCGAGTTCCGGCAGGTCGAACACGTCCTGCAGGCACTCGCGCGCCGCCTCCAGCGTGATCGGGAAGTCGCCGAACTCGCGCGCCACGTCCAGCAGTTGCGCCGCTCGCTGGCGCTGCTGCCACAGCGGGCTGCGCTTGCCGGGGGTGCGTCGCGGCAGCAGCAGCGCGCGTGCCGCGCACTCGCGGAACCGCGCGGCGAACAGCGCGGAGGTCCCGACGGTCTCCTCGACGAGCGCGTTGACCTCGTCGGGCTCGAACACCACCAGGTCGGCGCCGGGAGGCGCGTCGACCACGTCGGGCAGTCGGACCACGATCCCGTCGTCGGACGGCATCACCTGGGCGTCCACGCCGTACCGCTCGCGCAGCCGCTGCCCGATCGCCAGCGACCACGGCGTGTTCACCCGCGCGCCGAGGACGCAGTGCACCGCCAGCCGCCAGTCGCCCAGCTCGTCGCGGAACCGCTCCACCACGACCGTGCGGTCGTCGGGCAGGTGCCGGGTCGCCTCGCGCTGTTCGCGCAGGTAGCCGATCAGGTTGCCGACCGCCCAGTCGTCCAGTCCGGAGTCGGCGAGCCGGGACCGGGCGGCGTCGGAGTCGCCGAGCCGGGTCAGTTCGCGCAGCCGGGCACCGATCGCCCGACCGAGTTCGACGGGGCGTCCGAGCGCGTCGCCCTTCCAGAACGGCATCCGGGCCGGCGCGCCGGGCGCGGGCGAGACCAGTACCCGGTCGGGCGTGATGTCCTCGATCCGCCACGAGGTGGACCCGAGCAGGAACACGTCGCCGACCCGCGACTCGTACACCATCTCCTCGTCGAGCTCGCCGACCCGCGCGGCGCGTTCCGCCCCGGCGAGGAACACGCCGAACAGACCCCGGTCCGGGATCGTCCCGCCGCTGGTGACCGCCAGGCGTTGCGCGCCAGGTCGGGCGGTGAGCACGTCGCCGACCCGGTCCCAGACGATCCGGGGGCGCAGTTCGGCGAACGCGGTGGACGGGTATCGCCCGGCCAGCATGTCGAGCACCGCGCGCAGCGCCGAGTCGGGCAGGTCGGCGTACGGCGCGGCGCGGCGGATCGTGGCGGCGAGCTCGTCCAGCCGCCAGGCGTCCATGGCGACCATGGCGACGATCTGCTGGGCGAGGACGTCCAGCGGGTTGCGCGGATAGCGCAGCTCCTCGATCGCGCCTTCCGTCATCCGCTCGGTGACCACGGCACACGAGACCAGGTCGCCGCGGTGCTTGGGGAACACCACCCCGCGCGAGATCGCCCCGACATGGTGCCCGGCGCGACCGATGCGTTGCAGACCGGCGGCGACGCTGGGCGGCGCCTCGACCTGGACGACCAGGTCGACGGCGCCCATGTCGATACCGAGTTCGAGGCTGGAGGTGGCGACCACGGCGGGCAGCCGACCCGACTTGAGCGCCTCCTCGGTCTGTTTGCGCTCCTCCTTCGACACCGATCCGTGGTGGGCTCGGGCAACCACGGGTGCGGCGCCGGACGCCGCGCCGGACTGCGCCATCACCTGGGCGGGCGGCTGGTCGCCCTGGTCGGGCGGGGTGCCGACGGCCCGCTCGTACGCCAGCTCGTTCAGCCGAGCGCACAGTCGCTCGGCGGCACGGCGGTTGTTGACGAACACGATGGTGGACCTGTGCGCGTCGATCAGGTCGAGCACGCGTTCCTCGACGGCGGGCCAGATGGACGCGCGGCGTGGTTCGCCGTCGTCGCGATCGTCGACCTCGTCGAGCCGCGTCATGTCCTCGACCGGGACCTCGACCCGCACCTCGATGGTCTTGTCCGCGCTCGGCTGCACGACCTCGACCGGGTGCGCGCCGCCGAGGAAGCGGGCGGTCTCGTCGATCGGGCGGACGGTCGCGGACAGCCCGATCCGCTGTGCGGGCCGGGGCAGCAGCGCGTCGAGGCGCTCCAGGGACAGTGCCAGGTGCGCGCCGCGTTTGGTGCCGCACACGGCGTGCACCTCGTCGACGATCACCGTCTGCACGCCCCGCAGTGCCTCGCGGGCAGCCGAGGTGAGCAGCAGGAACAGCGACTCGGGCGTGGTGATCAGGATGTCCGGCGGGGTGCGGGCGAAGGCGCGTCGCTCGTCGGCGGGGGTGTCTCCGGTGCGCATCCCGACCCGGATGTCCGGCGGCGGCGTGCCGAGTCGGTGCGCGGCCTGCCGGATGCCCGCGAGCGGTGCCCGCAGGTTGCGTTCCACGTCGACGGCGAGCGCCTTGAGCGGGCTCACGTACAGCACGCGGCAGCGCCTGGTGCGGTCGTCCGGGGGAGTCTCGCGGGCGAGTCGGTCCAACGACCACAGGAACGCCGCGAGCGTCTTGCCGGACCCGGTGGGCGCGACCACCAGCGCGTTACGGCCGGCGCCGACCGCCCGCCAGGCGCCGGCCTGGGCCGGCGTGGGCGCGGCGAACGACGACTCGAACCACGCGGTGGTCGCCTCGCCGAACAGGGACAGTACGCCGTCGTCAAGCACGCTCCCCATCCTGCCGCGCCGGTGCGACACGCCGAGGCTTTGCGGCTTTCCACCCTTTTGCCGGTTCACCCTTGTCGCCAGCGCTTGGCACCGCGTAATGTTCCCGGCACTGGCAGTAACCGTTCACGGCGTGGGAGGCCGACGTGACGGACAGCCGTGAACCCGGGCGCGAATCAGCGGTACTGATTCGGCAGGTCGACGGTCATCTCGCCCGGCTGCGTGCGCGCCTGGTCGGGTGCGACCTCGCGCTCGCCGAACGCATCGCGGACACCCTGCGGCGCCTGGTCCACGAGACGGCGCAGGCGAGCGCCGCGGACCGCGCGCGGGTGCGCGCGGCGGTGCACTTCTTCGTGGTACGCCGGGACATGCGGCTCGATCGTCGCCCGCACCGGCCGCTGACCGTCGACGCGCACGTGGTCAACGAGATCCTCCACGACCTGCTCCGCGACGACCTGATGGTGCCGCTCACCGCGCCCGCGCCGGCAGCGGCGGTACCCGTCGCGCCCGCAGCGGTCGCGCCGTCGGCACCCGAGCCGGCACCGGTGCGCGAGCCCGTCCTGGTCGCCGCCTGAGCCGAGGCGCGCCCACTGCGTCAGCGTCCCTGCCAGGTGTACCGGTGCTCCGGGCGACCGGTCGACCCGTACCGCAGGGTCATGTGCGCCGAGCCCTGCTGGGCGAGCGCGGCGAGGTACCGCTGCGCGGTGGCGCGCGCGATGCCCAGCCGGTTCGCGATCTCCGCCGCCGAGCACGGTTCGGGCGAGGCCCGTAACGCGTCGGCGACCAGCCGGATGGTGACCGGGGACTGCCCCTTCGGGGCGGCGGGACGGTCCCCGTCGTGCAGCAGCCGTACCGCCCGGTCGATCTCCTCCTGGGAGAGCGACCGGTCACCGGCGAGCGCCGACCGGTACCGCTGGTACGCGCTCAGCCGGTCCGCCAGCTGCTCCGCCGTGAACGGCTTGACCAGGTAGTTGAGCGCGCCTCGGGCGTACGCGGTGCGCACGCTCGCCGGATCGCACGCGGCGGTCAGCACGATCGTGTCGGTGTCGATGTCGGCGAGCAGGTCGAGTCCGGACTGGTCCGGTAGGTAGCAGTCCAGCAGGACCAGGTCCGGTCGGTGCTCGGCGAGGGCGGCGCGTGCCTGCGCCGCCGACCGGGCGGTACCGACCACGCCGAACCCGGCGACCCGTTCGGTGAACGCCACGTGCACCTGGGCGACCCGGAAGTCGTCCTCCACCACCAGCACCCGGATCATTCCGGCGCCTCCTCGAGTACGCCCCGCAGATGCGCCACGAACACCGCCCCGTGCTCCGAGCCGCCGGGATCGGCCAGCGACACCGCCCCGCCCCGGCTGCGCGCGGCGTGCCGGGCGAGGGCGAGCCCGAGCCCGCGTCCGTCGCCGTCGCGGGTCGACACGCCCTCGACGAAGATCTGTCCGCGCAGGTCCGCCGGTACCCCCTCACCCGAGTCGACGACCGAGATGTGCAGCGCGTCCCCCTCGGCGAGCAGGTCCACTTCGACCCAGGCGGGTCGCCGCGCGCCCACCCGCGCGGCTTCCAGCGCGTTGTCGACCAGGTTCCCCAGCACCGTGGTGACCTCCACCGGGGCGACCACCCGCCCGGTCACCCAACTGTCCGCGCCGAGTTCCAGACGCACCCCTTTCTCCGCCGCCTCGGCGGTCTTCGCCGCGAGGAACGCCTGCAGGTACGGGTCGGGTACCGCGTCGGCGCCCGGACCGAGCGTCGCGACCGGTCCACCGGACAGCTGGTGCAGATAGTCCACGGCTTCCGCGCGGTGGTTCGTCTGCAGCAGCCCGGCGAGGGTGTGCAGCCGGTTGGCGAACTCGTGCCGCTGCGCGCGCAGCGCGTCGGTCAGCGCCCGTACCGCGTCCAGTTCGCGGGTCAGCGTCTCCAGGTCGGTGCGGTCCCGCAGGGTCAGCACCCGCCCGAGGTCCTGCCCGTCCCGGCGTACCTGCCGGTGGCTGACCACCAGCACCCGGTCCCCGGCGATGGTGAGCAGATGGTTCTCGGGCGCCTCGCCGTCCAGCGCGGCGCGTACCCGGGGCGGCAGGTGCAGCGTGTCGACCGTGGTGCCGGGTGTGGCGTCCACGCCGAGCAGCCGACGCGCCTCGCCGTTGCACACCGACACGCGCCGGGCGGTGTCCACGGCGAGCACGCCTTCCCCGATTCCGTGCAGCACCGCCTCGCGTTCCTGCACCATCTCCGCGAGTTCGTGCGGTTCGAGGCCGAGGGTGAGCCGCTTCAGCCGCCGGGCGAGCAGCGCCGACCCGGCGACGCCGAGCAGGAGCGCACCGCCGGCGAACAGCGACGCGAGTCCGAGCAGGCGGAGCAGGTGGGTGTGGATGTCGTCGGCGTCGAACCCGACGCTGACCTCGCCGACGATCGCTCCGGTCCGGTCGTACAGCGGTACCTTGCCGCGCGCGGACAGTCCGAGCGTGCCGCGTTCGATGGTGACCACCTCGTGCCCGGACAGCGCGGCGGACGGGTCGGTGCTCACCGGCTTGCCGAGCAGTGCCGGATTCGGGTGCGCCAAGCGCATGCCCCGGTTGTCGGTGACCACCACGAACAGCGCTCCGGTGCGCTGTCGTACCCGTTCGGCGCGAACCTGCACGATCCCGTCCGGGTCGCGTTCGGCGGCGGCGTCGGCGATCTCGGGGTCGGCGGCGACCGCCTCGGCGACGGCGAGGGCGCGCTGCCCGTACTGCTGGGTCAGTTCGCGGTTGAGCAGCCACCCGATCAGCGTGAAGCCGACCCCGACGACGAGGGTCACCACGCCGATCTGCAGGGCGAGGATCTGCCGGGCGAACGGGAACCGGGGGGCGGTCACGCCGCGGACCCTACTACCTGCGGCGACGCCGCCAGCTGAGCCGTCGGGACCGGCGCGAGCGAAACGAGCAGAACGCGATTTACGCGCAATGAACGACAAACATCGACAACCGCGCGAACAGTGACGTCGGTTACCTACGGTCCTGCGACACGGGTGCGAACACCCGGAACAGTTGATCGAGGAGAATCCGATGACCGACCCCGTGATCACCCTACGGGGCGCGACCAAGAGGTTCCGCAGCGCCGGCGGCGGTGTGCACACCGCGGTACGGGACCTGACCATGACCGTCGGACCGGGCGAGTTCGTCGCGGTCGTCGGTCCGACCGGCTGCGGCAAGTCCACCACGTTGTCGCTGGTCTCCGGGCTGGAGCCGGCGTCCGCCGGCGACGTGCTGGTCCGTGGCGAGCCGGTGCGCGGGATACCCGACCGGGTCGGCTACATGTTCCAGTCGGATGCCGTCCTGCCGTGGCGATCGGTGCTCGACAACGTCGCCGCGGGTCCCCGGTACCGGGGGGCGTCGTGGTCCGACGCGCGCGAGACGGCGGGCGAATGGGTACGCCGGGTCGGGCTCGCCGGCTTCGAGAAGTACTACCCGCACCAGTTGTCCGGCGGCATGCGCAAGCGCGTCGCGCTGGCGCAGACCCTGGTCAACCAGCCCGAGATCCTGCTCATGGACGAGCCGTTCAGCGCCCTGGACGTACAGACCCGCGCGCTGATGCAGGACGAACTGCTGCGGCTGTGGGCCGGTACCGGCGCCGCCGTCGTGTTCGTCACGCACGACCTGGAGGAGGCGGTCGCCCTGGCGGACCGGGTGATCGTGATGACCGCGAGCCCCGCGACCGTGAAGGCGTCGTTCGACGTACCGCTGCCGCGCCCCCGCGACGTCGAGGAGATCCGGCTCACCGACGCGTTTCTCGACATCTATCGCGAGGTGTGGCAGTCGCTGCGCGAGGAGGTGGCCCGCTCGCGCGAGCAGGCTGCCGGTACCCCGGAAGGAGCCCGACGTGGCCGATGAGCTGACCGCCGACGCAGCCGTCGCGCAGCCCGACGGCGCCCCCGGCGTGGACGGCGCTTCCCTTGCGGACGGCACCGTGGACGACGGCGCGGGTCACGATGCCGCCGCCGACGCCGCGGTACTCGCCGGCGCGGTCGCCGCCCACCGGCGACGCCGCGCGACGGTCTGGTCCGTCCGGGTCGCCGCGGTCGTGATCTGGCTCGGTAGCTGGGAGATCGCGGCGACGTACTGGATCGATCCGTTCTACTACTCGAAACCCTCGGCGATCTGGCAGCGCCTGGTCGACTGGTTCACCAAGGGCACCGCGTTCGGCTCGATCTGGACGCAGATCCAGGCGACGCTGTCCGAGGCGGTGCTCGGCTTCGTGATCGGCGCGATCGCCGGCGTGATCCTCGGCATCCTGCTCGGGCGCAGCCGGTTCCTCGCCGACGTCGCGGCGCCGTTCATCAAGGCTGCCAACGCGGTACCGCGCATCGTGCTCGCCTCGCTGTTCGTGATCTGGTTCGGGCTGGGCATGTCCTCGAAGATCGCCACAGCCGTGGTGCTGGTGTTCTTCGCGGTGTTCTTCAACGCCTTCCAGGGCGCTCGCGAGGTGGACCGGAACCTGGTCGACAACGCCCGGATGCTGGGCGCGAGCCCGCGTCAGGTGCTCGCCTCGATCGTGGTACCGAGCGCCACCTCGTGGATCCTCGCGTCGCTGCACTCCGCGTTCGGTTTCGCGCTGATCGGCGCCGTGGTCGGCGAGTACACCGGCGCCGACAAGGGGCTCGGTCTGCTGATCGCGAACGCGCAGGGCACCTTCGACGCGGCGGGCATCTACGCCGGCATGATCATCACGACGGTCATCGCGCTGCTCGCCGAGTGGCTGCTGTCCGCCCTGGAAGGACGGCTGCTGCGCTGGCGACCACCCGCGCCGAGCAACGAGGCGCGGATCTGAACCCGGCGCCCGACGGCGCGGATCCGAACCCCGCCCCGAGGGCGGGCATCGACCCCCCACCGTTCACCCCGCGAATCAGGAGGAATCATGCGTGTACGTTCCGTGCTGGCGGTCGGCACCGCCGTGCTGGCGATCGGCGGTCTCGCCGGCTGTCGAGGGACGAGTCCCAGCGCCGCCAAGGGCGGCGGGAGCAGCGAAGCGCCGGTCAGCGTCAAGATCATGGTCGGCGGTATCGACAAGGTCATCTACCTGCCGGCAAAGCTGACCGAGCAGCTCGGGTACTTCAAGGACGAGGGCGTCGACGTCCAGCTGTTGACCGAGCCGTCCGGCGCGAGCGCGGAGAACGTGCTGCTCGCCGGGGACGTGCAGGGCGTGGTCGGGTTCTACGACCACACCGTCGACCTGCAGACCAAGGGCAAGTGCGTCGAAAGCGTGGTCCAGTTCGCCGACGTGCCGGGCGAGGTCGAGGTGGTCGCCGCCGACAAGGCGGACCAGATCAAGTCGCCGGCGGACTTCAAGGGCAAGAAGCTCGGGGTGACCAGCCCCGGCTCGTCGACCGACTTCCTCACCCAGTACCTGGCGTCGAAGAACGGACTGTCGAAGAGCGACTACACGACCGTCAAGGCGGGCGCGGGGCAGACCTTCATCGCCGCCATCGAGAACGGCGGCATCGACGCCGGTATGACCACCGACCCGACCGCCGCGCGCCTGCTCACCACCGGCAAGGCGAAGGTGCTGCTGGACATGCGTACCGAGGAGGGCGCCAAGGCGGCGCTCGGCGGTCTGTATCCGGCGAGTTCGCTGTACATGGACTGCGCGTGGGTCGACGCACACAAGGCGACCGTGCAGAAGTTGGCGAACGCCTTCGTCAAGACGCTCGCCTGGATCAAGGCGCACAGCCCGGAGGAGATCGCCGCCAAGATGCCCGCCGAGTACGCCGCGGGCGGTCAGGACCTGTACGTCAAGTCGATCCACGACACCATCGGCATGTTCAACGCGGACGGCAAGATGAAGCCGGAGGGCGCCGAGAACGTGCTGGAGGTGCTCAGCCAGTTCTCGCCGAACGTGAAGGGCAAGAAGGACTCGGTCGACCTGAGCAAGACGTACACGACGCAGTTCGTGGACAACGCGGGCAGGTAACTGTCCGCGTGAGGTTGGCGCGGGCAGGTAGCTGTTGGCGTGAGGTTGGCGCGGGCAGGTAGCTGTTGGCGCGAGGTTGGCGCGACCCGCGTGTCGCGGACGGGTGCCGACTGAGGTCCACAACGCCGGGGATGTACGCACATCCCCAGCGAGGTAAAGCTCCTAGGACGCTCACAACGCTGGTGGTGTGAGTACACCACCAGCGTTGTGCACTTCTCGCGACGCACCCGGCCGGCTCGGCGTTCCAGCCACGCGCCGAGCCGGCGACGTCTCAGTTCAGTGTCGCGGTCGCGAGCTTGACCGCGAACCCGACGAAGATCGCGCCGACGCCGGAGGTGAGCGCGGACGCCAGCCGACGGCGGGCGCGGAACTGAGCGGCGAGGTAGCTGCCCGTGAAGATCAGCGCGCTCAGGTACGCCGCGCTGAACACCTCCGCGATCGCGCCGAGCACCAGGAACGACACCGCCGGGTACGGGTAGCCGGGCTGGACGAACTGGATGAAGAACGCGATGAAGAACAGGATCGCCTTCGGGTTGAGCAGGCTGACCACCAGCGCGCGGCGGAACGGGTGTCGGGCGTCGTCGGCGACCGGCGCGGACGTCCCGCTCGCCGCAGCGGTCGCCTCGACCGGCGCGGACGTCCCGCTCGGCGCAGCGGTCGCCTCGACCGTGGCGGAACCGCCGCGCAGCCGCCGCCACGCGCCCCGCAGCAGCCCCGCGCCGATGTAGCACAGGTACGCCGCACCGGCGTACTTCACCACGAGAAACAGCGCCGGCTCGGCACGCAGCAGCGACGCGACCCCGGCGGCGGACAGCGTCATCAGGACCGCGTCGCCGAGGAACACCCCGCACGCCGCGGCGTACCCGGTGCGTACCCCGCGCCGAGCCGCCGTGGACAGCACGTACATCGAGTTCGGGCCGGGCAGCAGCACGATGGCGATGGTGCCGAGCAGGTACGTGGTGAGGTCGTGGATGCCGAGCACGGCGCCCATCCTCACCCCGTCGCCAGGCGCTCGACCAGCCTTGTCCGGTGGGTGGGCCACTCGTCACACGTCATCGAGTACACCACGGTGTCCCGCCAGCTGCCGTCCGAGCGCGGCTGGTGCTTGCGCAGCACGCCCTCGCGGACCGCGCCGAGCCGCTCGATCGCGCGCTGCGAGCGCTCGTTGCGGATGTCGGTGCGCCATTCGACCCGCACCGCGCCCAGGTCGTCGAACGCTCGCCGGAGCAGCAGCAGCTTCGATTCGGTGTTGACCGCGGTGCGCCACCACCGCTTGCCGATCATGGTGTACCCGATCTCCAGCCCTCGTTTGCGCTCGTTGATCGCGCAGTACGAGGTGGTGCCGACGATCCGACCGGTGTGCGCGTCGCGCTGGACCCACGGCACGCGCTCGCCGCGATGGGCGGCGTCCAGCGCGTCGCGGACGATCGCCGCCATCGCTTCGCGGTCGGTGGGACGGCGGTGCGAGAGCCACCGGTGTACCTCGTCGTCGTCGACCGCCGTGAACAGCTCGTCGACGTGCGACAGGTCGAGCGGTTCGAGGACGACGTGCTCGCCGCGCAGGACCGCCGGCTCCAACCAGGGGGAGCGGGCGGGGCGCAGATAGTCCGGTACCGGTACCCGCACGCCCGGATCGGGTTCCGGGCGACCGGCGACGGTGCGCAGCGGGACGATGCCCGCCCAGTACGGCAGGTCGAGGTCTTCCGGGTCGTCGCCCACCCCGTGCGCGCGGAGCTTCAGCGTCGCCTCGCTCAGCGGTACCGCGAGCACCGCCGTCTGCGCCAGTTCCCGGTCGTTCGGCAGCCTGGTGTCGCCCGCTCGACCGGCGGCGATCTTGTCCACCAGCGCGCGCAGCACGTCGCGCTTGTGCCCGGCGTCCTCGACGAGGCGGGCGACGCCGTGCGCGACCACCGAGCGGTAGTTGGCGCTGTGGTTGAACTGCGAACGGGCGAGCACCAGCCCGTCGAACAGGGTCACCGCGACACAGACCCGCAGACCTTCCGGCGCGCGGGCGGCGAGCAGCGGTCCGCTGCCGGTGGAGCCGTGCACGTACAACGTGTCGCCGACCCGTACGTGCAGGGTGGGCAGCACCCGTGGCTCGCCGTC
Source organism: Micromonosporaceae bacterium (assembly GCA_036378155.1). GTDB lineage: Bacteria > Actinomycetota > Actinomycetes > Mycobacteriales > Micromonosporaceae > DASUXA01. The sequence continues at coordinate 69,593 of DASUXA010000057.1, forward strand.
GACCACGAAACCCAGGTGGCAGTGCAGGGCTTCGTCGACGACCGCGTACGTGGCGGTCGCGTCGTCGCGGTAACGCTCGGGGTACCGGCTCGGCCTCGTCCTGGGCGTGGCGGAAGACCTGACCCGGGTCATGGCGGCTCCATATGTACTAGTACAATCATGTGTTTGTGACGGCACATTATCAGATCCGCGGTTCGGGCAGCGCGGCCATTGTCGCGAGCGTGGAAACCGGGGTGCGCAGCGGCGCGCTGCCGGCGGGCACCATCCTGCCGGCGGTCCGCGCGCTCGCCGCGGAACTCGGCGTCGCCCCCGGCACCGTCGCGACCGCCTACCAGGTGTTACGCCAGCGCGGCGTGGTGGAGACCGCGGGACGGCGGGGGACCCGGGTGCGCAGCCGCCCGTCCGTGGCGAGCCCGCGCTCGGCGCGGCGGCTGCCGGTACCACCGGGTGCAGTGGATCTCGCGGCGGGCGGTCCGGACGAGCGGCTGCTACCGCCGTTGGCCGCGCACCTGGCGCGGCTGCGACCGGCTTCGGTCGACTACGACCAGGGCGGTCCGCTGCCGGAACTCGTCGCGGCGGCGCGCGACCGGCTCGCCGCCGACCGGGTACCCACGGCGCACGCCGCGATCACCGTCACCGCCGGCGCGCTCGACGGGATCGAGCGCGTGCTGGCGACCCACGTGCGTCCCGGCGACCCGGTCGCGGTCGAGGACCCCGGCTGGGCGAACCTGCTCGACCTGGTCGCGGCGCTGGACCTGCGTCCGGTGCCGGTACCGGTCGACGACGACGGCCCACGCCCCGAGTCGCTGGCGCGTGCCCTCACGGCGGGCGCCCGCGCGGTCGTGGTCACCGCCCGCGCCCACAACCCGACCGGCGCCTCGGTCGGCGCGGGGCGCGCCGCCGAACTGCGCGAGATCCTCGCCGGGTACCCGGACGTGCTGCTCGTCGAGGACGACCACGCGGCGGAACTCGCCACGGTGCCGGCGCACCCGCTCGCCGGCGCGACCTCGCGCTGGGCGTTCGTCCGCTCGGTCGCCAAGCCGTACGGACCCGACCTGCGGCTCGCCCTGTGCGCCGGGGACGAGGCGACGATCAGCCGGGTCGAGGGTCGGATGCGACTCGGTACCGGCTGGGTCTCCACCATCCTTCAGCGGCTGGTCCTCGAGTTGTGGTCGGACGCGGCGGTCACCGCCGCCGTCGACCGCGCCCGGGACAGCTACGCGCGGCGTCGGGAGGGGCTGCTCGCGGCGCTCGCCGCGCGGGGCGTGACCGCGCACGGCAGGACCGGGCTCAACGTCTGGGTCCCGGTACCGGACGAGACCGCCACGGTCGCCGCGCTGCGCGACGCCGGGTACGTGGTCGCCGCCGGTTCGGCGTACCGGATCGGCAGCCCGCCCGCGGTGCGCGTCACGATCAGCCGGCTCGACCCGTCGGACCTCGAACCGCTCGCCGACGCGATCGCCGCCGCGGTGCGCCCGACCGGTCGGCGCAGCGTCTGAGCCGCACCGCCGACTCCCGAGGCACGGCACTCAGTCGTGGTCCTCGACCGCCGCGTACGCCAGCAACTCGGCGACCTCGTCGACGTCGCTGGTCAGCCGGCCCGTGGCGACCCGCACGTACGGGGTGTGCGGTCCCACGAAGTGACGGGTACCGGGCACCGTGGCGACCCCGTGCGCGGCGAGGGTGACCAGGGCGGACCGCTCGTCGTCCACGGGTACCCACAGGCACAGCCCGTCCGTCCCGCCGGTGGGCACGCCGCGCCGGGCGAGCGCGTCCGCCAGCGCGCGCCTGCGCGCCCGGTACGTCTGACCGGCTCGCGCCACCAGTGCCTGGGTGTCCGGCTCGGTCAGCAGGTACGCCAGGCAGTTCTGCAGGATGCGGCTGGTCCAGCCGCTGCCGAAGGTGCGGTACACGCGGGCGCGCTCGACGATCGGCGCGGCGCCGCCGATGACCGCCAGGCGCAGGTCCGGACCGTGCGATTTGGAGTACGACCGGACGTAGGCCACGCGATCGGGGAACGTGGCGCCGAGGCTGTGCACCGGTCCCTGGGCGAGGTCGGCGAGCCCGTCGTCCTCGACGACCAGCGTCTCGGAGGTACGTAGTTCGGCGGCGAGTTCGGCGTTGCGCTCGGCGTCCACGCTGTGACCGCACGGCGAGTGGGCGTGCGGCTGGTAGATGAACAGCACCGGCTTGCGGCGCAGGGCGGCGGCCAGCGCGTCCGGTCGCGGTCCCCGGTCGTCGCACCGTACCGGGACCACCTCGGCGCCGACCGCGTCCAGGATGTCGAGCAGCCGGGGAGCGGTCGGGTCTTCGACCGCCACGGTGTCGCCCGCCACGACAAGCGCCTGGCAGAGCAGCATCAGCGCGTCGAACCCGCCGTTCACGGCGAGCAGGTCGCGCGGCGGGAACGGCCAGGTGGGGCGCACCGCGTCCGCCAGTCGCGCGGTGATCGGCACCCGGACGTACTCGTGCAGATCGTCGGCGCGCAGCGCGGCGGCGAGCGCGCTGTCCAGCGGCGGCAGCAGCGCCTGGTCGGGGACGGCGAGCCGCAGGTCGTGGACGAGTCGGGCGCCGTGCCGACCGACCTCCTCGAAGCGGCGCGGGTGGGGTACGTCGGGCGGTCCGATCACGACGGTGCCTGCCCGTCCCCGACCGGCGACGGACCGTCGGCGGCGCAGCAGCGACCACGCCTCGGACACGGTCGCGGGGCTCACGCCCAGGCGCGCGCCGAGCGCGCGGACGGTGGGTAGCCGGCTGCCCCGTGGAATCGCCCCGGCACGGATCAGACCGGCGACGGTCGCCGCGATGCCCCGCGCGCTGCGCTCCTCGATCTGCTCGGACAGCCACTGCGGGTCGACGTCGGGCGCGTCGGCGGTGGTGTGCTCCATGGCTCCCTACTCCACCACATCGGAGGAATTTTGAACAGTAACAATCTAAGTGTTGTCTGGTAGTACGGCTGAACTTTATCGTTGCCGCGATGGTCACCCCACCCGAAACCCCGCTCCGCCTCGGCGTCCGACCCTGGTCCCACCTGGTGCCGCTGGCGTTGGGCGAGGTGCCGACCGCCGGACTGGACCTGCGCGTCGCCCGGCTCGCCGCCACCCCGCACCTGCTCGACGAGCCCGCGCTCGACGCGGGCGAGACGTCGTTCAGCCGGTACACCCTCGCCCGCGCGTCCGGCGACGACCGACTGGTCGGCATCCCGACCTTCGTGATGCGCGGCTTCCGGCACCGGTGCGTCCTGGTACGCCGGGACAGCGACGCCGACCGCGCCGAGGACCTCGCCGGCGCGCGGATCGGGCTGACCGGCTGGCCGGACTCCGGCAACACGTGGACCCGGGCGATCCTGCGGCAGGCGGGCGTCGACCTCACCGGTATCCAGTGGACGGTCGGTCCCCTGACCGCCGACGCCGCCGGCGGGGACCGGGTGGGCGGGCTGGTGCCGCCGCCGAACGTACGGCTGGCGGGGCCCGGCGAATCGCTGGTCGGCGGGCTGCTCGACGGCTCGCTCGACGCGATCATGACGCCGTTCATGCCGCCGGGTTTCCACCACGACGACAGCCCGCTGCGCCCGCTGTACCGGGACTACCGCCGGGCGGAGGCGGGGTACGGCGCGGCGGTCGGTTTCATCCCCGGCATCCACCTGATCGCGGTCAAGCGGGAACACGTCGACGCGCGCCCGCAGATCCTCGTCGAGTTGGCGCAGGCGCTGGACGCCTCGCGGCGCGCCTGGTGGACGACGTACCGCAAACACGCCGACACCACGCCGTGGGCGCTCGCCGAGATCGACGACACCGAGCGGCGGTACGGACCGGACTGGATGCCCTCGGGTCTCGCCGCGAACCGCGCCATGATCGCCGCGTTCTGTACCGAGTTGTTCGCGCAGCGTATCGCTCCCGCGCCGATCGACCCGGACGCGTTGTTCCCCGAGTACGCGAAGGTCGCCGACGAGGCGGACACCGACGAGATGGAGACCGAGTAGATGCGTGTCGCGTTGGGACAACTCGCCGCGAGCGAGGACTGGCAGGTCAACCTCGCCCGGTGCGAGCAGGCGGTGCGTGAGGCGGACGCGGGCGGCGCCGACCTGCTGGTACTGCCCGAGGGTGTGCTCGCCCGGTTCACCGACGACTTCAGCCGGCTGCGTACCGCCGCCCAGCCGTTGGACGGACCGTTCGTCGCCGGACTGGCGATCGCGACCAAGGGACTCGCGGTCACCGTCGTCGCGGGGGTCCACGAGCCGGGTCCGGGCGGCAAGGTGTACAACACCCTGATCGCTGTGCGTGATGGCGAGGTCATCGCGAGTTATCGCAAGCTGCACCTGTACGACGCCTTCGGGTCGAGGGAGTCCGACAACGTCGTACCGGCCGACGGTCCATTGACGACCTTCCCCTGCGCCGGACACACCGTCGGCCTGATGACCTGCTACGACGTACGCTTTCCCGAGTTGGCCCGGCTGCTGGTCACCGAGCACGGAGCCGACCTGCTCGTCCTGCCGGCGGCGTGGGTCCGCGGACCGCTGAAGGAGCGGCACTGGGAACTGATGGTCGCGGCGCGTGCGCTGGAGAACACGGTGTACGTCGCGGCCTGCGGTGAATGCGGCCCGCGCAACATCGGCCACTCGATGGTGGTCGACCCGCTCGGTGTCGTCGTGGCGCGGCTCGCCGAGGAGCCGGCGCTGCTGTGGGCCGACGTGTCCGCCGAGCGGTTGGCGCAGGCGCGTACCAGGCTGCCCGTCCTCGCCAACCGGCGGTTCGCCGTCGACCCGACCCCGATCGCACCGTCCCCGGTGCGTTGAGGAAAGACCGAGACCCCGGAAGTACCGAGACCCCGGAAGTGAAGGAATAGCCCCGTGCGCCGTACCCCAATCGCCCTGACCGCGCTGGTGACCGCCGCGGCCAGCCTGTCGCTGGTCGGCTGTGCCCAGGACCCGCCGGAGGCCCGGCAGCCGGCGCAGTCGAGCGTCGCCGCGCAGCAGCAGGACCAGAAGCTGCACGACATGCTGCCCGACCGGATCAAGCAGGCGGGCAAGCTCGTCTCGGTCAACAGCGGCTCGTTCCCTCCGTACGAGATCACCGGCGGCAGCAACACCGAGTTGACCGGCGCCTCCGCCGACCTCGCCGACGCCGTCGGGCAGGTGCTCGGGGTCAAGGTCGACAACGTCACCGTCGACGGACTGTCCGGGCTGCTGACCGGCATCAAGGCAGGTCGGTACGACTTCGCGCTCGGCCCGATCGGCGACTTCGCGTCCCGCGAGACCGACAACGACTTCGTCGACTGGGTCCAGGAGTTCGTGGTGTTCGCGGTGCCGAAGGGCAACCCGAAGCAGATCAAGAACCTGGACAGCACGTGCGGGCTGCGCATCGCGGTACAGGCCGGCGGCTCCGCCGAAAAGGTGATCAAGGACCAGTCGCAGAAGTGCACCGCCGCCGGCAAGCCGGCGATCCAGGTGCAGTCGTACAAGGACCAGCCGAGTTCCATCCTCGCGGTCCGGTCCGGTCGTGCCGACGGGTTCTTCTCCTCGCAGGCTCCGCTGACGTACTTCGTCAAGCAGTCCAACGGTGAGCTGGAACTGGCCGCGACCGGTCAGAAGAACGGCTTCGACAACCTGGTCCAAGGCGCGGTGGTGCCGAAGAACTCGCCGCTGCGCGACGCCCTGCTCGGCGCGCTGCAGGAACTGTTCGACAACGGTACCTACGCCAAGATCATGGCGAAGTGGGGTATCGACGGCAACAAGCTGGACAAGCCGGGTGTGAACCTGGCAGGCAAGAGGTAAGCGTGCCCGCTCGCAATCCGAACTCGGATCTCGCCGGCCGCGCCCGTCAGGGCGCGGCCGGTACCCCCGACTCGACCGGCTCGGCAGGGCCGGCGGGCACCGCCGGCCCTGCCGAGCCGGCGGGCACCGGCGCGACCTTGCGGGGCGCCGCCGTTACCGACAGAGGGCCCGCCGTCGAGCACGTCGACGTGGCGCACGCGGTACCGGAGCGGCATCCGCTGCGCTGGGTGGCGACCGTGATCGTGCTGGTACTCGCCGCGCAACTGGTCCACATGCTGGTGACCAACCCGAACTTCGAGTGGTCGATCGTCTTCCGGTACTTCAACACCCAGTCGATCGCGCGCGGGCTGCTCACCACCCTGGAACTGACCGTCATCGCGATGGCGGTCGGCATCGTGCTCGGCGTCCTGCTCGCCGTGTGCCGGCTGTCCGGCAACTGGCTGCTGCGCGCCCTCGCCTCCGGGTACATCTGGTTCTTCCGCGGAGTCCCGGCGCTGGTCCAGCTGATCTTCTGGTTCAACCTGTCGGCCCTGATGCCGCGCATCTCGATCGGTGTGCCGTTCGGTCCCCAGTTCGGCACGTGGGAGACCAACGCCCTGATCACCCCGATGCTCGCCGCGATCCTCGGGCTCGGGCTCAACGAGGGCGCGTACATGGCGGAGATCGTGCGCGGCGGGCTGATGTCCGTCGACCACGGTCAGACCGAGGCGGCGCAGGCGCTCGGCATGGGCCGGGCGCGCACCCTGTTCCGGGTGGTACTCCCGCAGGCGATGCGGTTCATCGTGCCGCCCACCGGCAGCCAGGTGATCAGCATGATCAAGGCGACGTCCCTGGTCAGCGTGATCGCGCTCAGCGACCTGCTGTACACCGTCCAGTCGATCTACAACCGCACCTTCCAGACCATCCCGCTGCTGCTCGTGGCGTGCGTGTGGTACCTGGTGATCACGTCGATCCTGTACGTCGGACAGTCGTTCATCGAGCGGCACTACGCGCGCGGCAGCAACCGCAACACCCCGCTGCGGTTCCGCGACGTACTCAAGATCCGGCGCAAGCCGGTGCTGCCTACCGTGGAGGGAATGTCATGACCGGCGCCGGCGTACCGCTGCTGTCCGCCCGGGCGGTCCGCAAGCGGTTCGGCTCGCTCGACGTGCTCAAGGGCGTCGACCTCGACGTACACCCGGGCGAGGTGGTGGTGATCCTCGGCCCGTCCGGCTCCGGCAAGTCGACGTTCCTGCGCTGCGTCAACCACCTCGAACGCATCGACGGCGGTTCGATCACCATCGACGGCGAGCTGATCGGGTACGAGCGGCGCGGCGGGCGCGTACACCACCTGTCCGAGCGGCGCATCGCCCGCACCCGGCGCCGGATCGGCATGGTGTTCCAGCACTTCAATCTGTTCCCGCATCTCACCGTGCTGGGCAACATCGTGGAGGCGCCGATCGGGGTGCTGCGCGAGCCGAAGGCGCAGGTGTATGAGCGGGCGCACCAACTGCTCGCTAAGGTGGGCCTCGCCGACAAGGCCGACGCGTACCCCCGGCAGTTGTCCGGCGGACAGCAGCAACGCGTCGCCATCGCCCGCGCCCTGGCGATGCGCCCCCGGCTCATGCTGTTCGACGAGCCGACCAGCGCGCTGGACCCGGAACTGGTCGGTGAGGTGCTCGCCACCATGCGCGACCTCGCCGCCGACGGACTGACGATGGTCGTGGTCACCCACGAGATCTCGTTCGCCCGCGAGGTCGCCGACCGGGTCGTGTTCATGGACAACGGAAACGTGGTCGAAACCGGGTCGCCGGCCGAGGTCCTCGACCATCCCAGCAACCCCCGTACCCGGGCGTTCCTCGGACGGTTCCTGCCCGCCGGGCAGCAGGCAGGCTGAGCCCCGGCAGGCGGGTCGGCACCGACCCGTCCGCCGCGAGCCGACGCCGACGCGCGCCGTACCGTTGCGTGACACGCGGTCGATCCGCGCGGTGCGCTTGCCGAACGCGCCGACCATCAGGTAGAGACGGGCGGGAGGTGGGCGGTTGATGGACCCGGTGAAGGTGTACGGCGAGGAACTGACGAAGTACCTCGAGGACGGCGAACGCCTGCGCGACGCGGGGCTGTGCCACGCCGCGTTCGGCGACGAGAGCGGACTGGGACAGCCGGCGGGCAACCTGCGCGCGGAAGGCGTCGCCGACCGGACGCCCGCCCCGTCGGAAGGCTCCCGCACCTGGGTCGACGGCGTCGACCCGCTCTGGGGTCTGGAGTGGAACGCCGCCGCGGTCGACGCCCGGTTGGGCGGCGTGACGGCTGCCGGCGGCGCGGACTCGATCGCCGCGCGAATGCTCGCCGCGATCCGTTCCACCCGCGGCAGCACGTACTACGCGGTCACCGACCGCCGCCTGCTGCTGCTGACCAGACCGAGCATCCGGACCTTCACCCCGCTGTTCGCGGTACCGCTCGCCGCCGTCACGACGGCACGCCACGAAGCCCGGTGGTTCCTGCCGCAGCGCGGCCGCGTGGTGCTCCACTTCGCCGACGGCTCTCTGCTGGCGCTCGTCACCGGTCACCTGTTCGCGGGTCGTGCCAAGGCGCTCGTCGCCGCACTGCGGGGCTGAAGAACATCGTCCGGTCGTTATACGGTGCCACCGACACGATGCTCGGTGGGGAGGTTTGGTGACTGGATTCAAGGTCGAACCGCAGGCGCTGGAGCGCTTCGCGGCGACCAGCGACGCTCGCGGCGACGCGTTCGGCAACGTACGCGCCGCGATGGCCGCCGCGGAGGTGCCCGGCGACAGTTTCGGGCGGATCCCCGGCATCGGCGCGCGCATCTTCCAGGCGTACCAGCAGCATGTGCACGCGTGTACCGAGGGCATCGCCTCGGCCGCGGAGGCGATGACCGCGATCGCCGAGGGCGTACGCGGGATGGCCGCCAACTACCACGACGCCGACAGCGCGTCGAACGACAACATGACCGCGCTGCACGGTCGACTCGCCGGAGGTGCGCGGTGAGCGAGGCGTACGCCAACGAGTTGGAGAACTGGTTCAACTCCTTCCCGTCGATCATCCAGCATCCGGTGCGACCGCTGTTCGACAAGATGAACGAGGGTCTGCGCTGGGTCGCCGGCAACCCGCAGGAACTCGCCCGCGCCGGAGCGACGTATGTCCAGATCGGCGAGAGCGTGCACGCCATCGCCAACCAGCAGCGCTCCGACGTCGCGGCGCTCGCCGGTCAGTGGACCGGCGACGCGTACCAGGCGTTCGTGGCGAAGATGCAGGACGTCGAACAGAAACTCGACCAGCTCGGCGACTCCATCGCCAAGACGAAGGAGTTGCTCGACGCGGCGGCGCAGGCAGCGGTCGACGGCGCCAACATGATCATCGACATCATCACGGCGACCCTGTCGGCGATGCTCGCCGAACTGGCGATCAACGGCGCGCTGGCGTTCTTCACGTTCGGCGCGAGCCTCGCCGCGATGGTGGCGGAGTGGATCGCCGACGCGGTCGCGGCGCTCGCCCAGATCATGCGCGTCGTCGGTAAGGTCGCCCAACTGCTGGAGAAGCTCTACCAGCTGTTCACCAAGCTGGCGGAGACGTTCCGGATGCTCGAGTCGTTCTTCCGTGGGCTGAAGGAGCTGCTCGCCGTACTGAAGAGCATCAAGCAGGGCGCGAACGGGCTGAAGGCGAAGGCGGCGTGGACCGGGGTACACGCCGGGGCGAAGTTGTTCGCCGGGAAGGTCATCCAGGGCGCGACCGTCGGCAACGTCAGCATCCCGGGCATGGTCGGCTCGGGCGTGCATGCCGGCGAGGACTACTGGGACGCGCACCAGGCGGCGAACCGGGCCGCCGAGGCAGCGCCCTGACCGTCGCCCATCCGCATCCGCGCAGGCACGACCCACCACGCTCCGCCGGTACCCTGCTGGGCGTGGTGGGTATCGGGCGGCGGGCCGACCGTCCGGCTACCGGGAGCCGCGATCCAGGTCGCGCGCCAGTCCGTCCAACCTCGACAACAGGTCGTCCATACGCTGGTTGAACGCTCGCTCCGCCTCGGCGAGCGAGGCACGCACCGCGGCACGGTCGGGCAGCACCGCCGCGCGCATCCGGTCGACCTCGTCGAGGGCGGCATTGGCGGCGTCGACGACCGACTCGCTCAGTGTCCGGCTGTCCACCTCGCGGCGGTCCGCGAGGATGCCGACCGACACGATCTCACCGGATCCGTTCGCCACGACCTCGACAGCTCCGTTCGCCGACCGTGCGGTGACCGTCTGCCGCGACAGTTCCCTGGCCCGCTCGGCGGCCTCGGCGACCTGCTGGGGAAAGTTCGCGATCGCGTCCCGCAGCCGCCGCATCGGATCGTCAGTCATCAACGTCACCGTGGCTTCCACTCGCGTTGTCGCCGCGCCCCGAGGCGTACCGCTCGGTCTGTGCCAGACCCGCCGCCATGTCGGCGCGCAGCGTCGGATCGAGCCCTTCGAGCAGCGCCGCCTGGCTGGCCTGACGTGCCGAACGCAGCGCGGCGTTGAGGGTCTGGGTGAGGAGGTCGGCGAGGGCGGCGGGGTCCATCCGCATGGCGCGCGGATCGAGGCGTACCGCGACGACGCGGGGCGTGCCGTTGGCGATCACCGTGACGTCACCGTCGGCGGACGTGACCTCCTGGGTCGTCGCCGAGGCGTCGGCGAGTCCCGCGGTCAGCGTGTCGGAAACCTCGCGCATCCGTCGTGCGACCAGCTCGGCGTCGTCGTTCATCGCTGTCACGTCCGTCGGTTCGACCATGCCACCCACTCGTCATCCACGGCCCGGATCCGGTCCTCGCGCCGATCGCCGCGATCCTAGCTGTCCGCCGTCCGGTACCGGTCGCCGATCCCGGCACAGTGCCCGTCCACATCGCCCGCGCCCGACGCGCCTTCTCGCGCGCAAGACAACGGTCGACGTCGATGCCAGTACAACTGCCCAGGTCAATGGGGTCGCACGGGAAGGGTGCGATTCGGGGTCTCCGCGAGTCGCGATCGTCGGTTACCGTGTACGCCATGTGACCGGGGCGGGGGCCGATGCCCTTGCCGCAGTAGTTGTTGGACTGTCCGTATCACAGTCGACGAAGGGGTGACGGGCATGAGCGGATCGCCGTTCCGGATTGATCAGGCGACGCTGCACACCGCGGCCAATGACGTGCGATCGACGCGCACCGAGGTCGATGGCCAGTTGAAGACGCTCCAGGGAGCTGTCGACGAACTCGCGGTGGCGTGGAAGGGTCAGGCGGCGACCGGCTTCCAGCAGTTGATGGTTCGCTGGAACGAAGACGTGGCGAAGCTGTTGCAGGCGATGGACAACATCGCGGATCTGCTCGACAAGACGGCCAACACGCACCAGGCGAACGACGAGCAGCAGAACGAGATGCTCAACAAGTTCCAGTCCGTGTTGAACCCGTAACGAGCAGGGGAGGAGCAAGCGATGAGTGGCATCCTTGTCAACTACGCGGCGCTGGAGAGCGCCAACAACCAGATCCAGTCGATCGCCCGCAGCCTTGACGAGAAGCTGGACACGCTGCGCAGCCGACTGCAGAGGATCCAGTGGGACGGTGCCGACCAGGCCGCCTACCAGCAGCACCAGCAGCAGTGGGACAACGCGCTGCGGGACATCAACGGCATTCTCGCCCAGATCGGCGCGGCTGTCGGTGTCGCTCGTGAGAACTACATGAACACCGAGCAGAGCAACGCCAAGGTCTGGGGCTGACCCAGCCGCACGACGCCGGTGGCCGCGGACGATGTCCGCGGCCACCGGCGTCACTGTCTCCTCACGAGGGAGGTCGTACCGCGGCGCGCCCCGCGACCCGCCCCTGGGTCGACGGCATCCGCTGCCGGGGTACCGCGGCACGCGCCGGCGTACCCGGATCCGTCGCGCCCACGGCGGGAAGCCAGCCCCGCGCCCGTCCGCGTCTGATCACCGGCCGGGCGAGCAGCAGGAGGACCGCGACGAACAGGCTGACGAGGAACGACCACCCCGCGACGACCTTCACCGCGCCCAGCGGGTCGGTGTCGGGCTTAATCGGCGGCATCTCCCCGGTCGCCGTCACCGTCCGGTTGTTGACTCCTTCGAGCACCGTCGCCACCGCCTGGTACGGGTTGACGACGCCGTACCCGACCTCGTTGTTGCGACCGCCTGCCGGCGCGTCCGCCGTGATCTCGATGCGGCGTACCACGTCCGACGCTCGCATCGTCGGGTTGTAGCCGCGTACCAGGGCGGCGACCCCCGACACGTACGCCGCGGCGAAACTCGTGCCGCCCTCCTTGTCCAGCACGTACCCGTCGCCGCGTGGAGCCGGTCCCTCGATCGCGTAGCCGGGCGCCGCCACGTCGACGTACCAACCGACGTTGGACGAGGACACGTGCCTGCCCTGCTGGTCGATGCCGGCGACGCCGAGGACGCCCGGGTATGCCGCGGGGTACACCGGCTTGTTGGGCTGGTGTGCCCCGCCCTCGTTACCGGCGGCGGCCACCACCACGACGTTGTGGTCCACGGCGTACTCGACGGCCGACCTGACCTGCGGCGTGTCGTCGGTGGTCAGGGACAGGTTGATGACGTCCGCGCCCTGCCGCACCGCGTACCGGATCGCCTGTGCGATGCGTGTCGGCAGCGTCGGGTCCGAATATTTCTTGCTGTCGGGCAGCACCCGTACCGGCAGGATCCGGGCGTCCGGCGCGACTCCGGAGAACCACGAGTCCTTGATGTCCCGAGCGGCGATGATGCCGGCGACGAGGGTACCGTGCCCGTCCTCGTCGCAATCGCCCTTTCCGCCCGGCTTGACGAAGTCGACGCCCGGCAGCACCTGACCCGCCATCTGCGGATGGGTACGCGACACCCCGGAATCGATGACCGCGACCGTCACGTGTTGGCCGCGGCTCAGCGGCCACGCCGCGCTCGGCTGGAGCCTGCTCAACGGCCACGGCTGGTGGGACAGCTTGTTGTGGAAAGTCGGGCCGCACTGAGCCGGAGCGGGAGCAGCCTGCGCGACTGCCGGGGTGAGTCCGACGTCGAGGGTCGCGAGAAGAAGCATCGCCGCCGCGCGCCGGAGATAGCGGGTTCGCACGGCAGTGAGGGTAACGGCCGGTGCGCCGTACGGGCGGGGCGAGGCGCGGACGTGTGCGCCGACGTCGGTTCCGTCCGGGAACGTACGTCCGCGAGCGATCCGGACGTACCGAAGCGGTATGGTCGCCGGCGTCGACGTGTCGGAGGGGAGGCGCGCGGTGGCGCGGTACACATTGGGCATTCGAGCGGCGGTCGCGACCGCCGCCGCGCTGGCTGTCGTGCTGCCCGCCGCGCCGGCAGCCGCCGACTCGATGCGGCAGCGCGAGTGGTGGCTGCAGACGCTGCACGTCGCCGAGGCGCAGCGGATCACCACCGGTACCGGTGTGGTCGTCGCCGTCCTCGACACCGGGGTACAGGCGGACCACCCGGACCTCGCCGGGCAGGTGCTCGACGGGGTCAGGGTGACCGGCGAGGACGACAAGGGTCGGGTGGACCACCAGAACCACGGGACCGGGGTGGCCGGACTCATCGCGGCGACCGGCAAGGGTCCGACCGGGGGGCTCGGTATCGCGCCCGGCGCGAAGATCCTGCCGGTCACGGTCTACACCAACGGGTTCGGCGGCTCCGACCTGGCGCCCGCGATCCGGTGGGCGGTCGACCACGGCGCGAAGGTCATCAACATTTCCCAGGCGTACAACCAGACGCTGCCCGAGGACGAGGCCGCCGTCCGGTACGCGCTCGACCACGACGTGGTCATCGTCGCGTCGGTCGGCAACGTCGAGCAGGGCAACACGCAGGTCGCCTCGCCGGCGAGCATCCCGGGCGTGATCGCCGTATCCGCGATCGACCGCAACGGGAAGTTCTGGTCGGGCAGCGCGAAGGGTCCGCAGGTCGTGCTGTCCGCGCCCGGCGTGGACATGGCGGTACTGACCCGCCGCACCCCGACCGGAGCGGTCGGCGGCTACGGGCTGGTCCCCGGCGGCACCAGCGCGTCGGCTCCGATCGTCGCCGGGGCGGCGGCCCTGGTCCGGGCGAAGTATCCGAAGCTGCACGCCGCCGACGTCATCAACCGGCTGATCGCGACCGCTGACGACGCCGGACCACCCGGCCGCGACCCGGAGTACGGGTTCGGGCGGCTGAACCTGCTGCGGGCGCTTCAGGCGGATGTACCACCGGTCGCGGCGAACCCGTTGGGCGAGCCCGGCGCGACCGCCGACGCCGCGCCGCCGGCGGCGAGCCGGTCGATGCTGCCCCGGCGCGCGCTGGTCGTCCTCGCCGTCGTCGCGGTCGTCGCGGTGCTGATGATCCTCCTGGTCGTGCTTGTGGTCGTGCTTCTGGTACGGCGCGGTCGACGTCGTCCGCCGACCGGACCGTACGGTCCCGCGCCGGTCCGCGGACCGGATGTCCGAGCCGACCGCTGACGCACGCCGCGCGGGCGGCGGTCGCACCGCCGCCCGCGCGGCATCGTCCCGGCTCGTTTCAGCGGGTCACGGCTCGCACCATGCGGTCTGGACGAGCTGGACCCCGTCGTCGCGCCGGATCAGGTGACCCCGCCCGGGCGGTTGGGCGCTCGGGCGCAGGTTGCCGAACAGCGGACCCTCCTCGCGGTTGCCGGACATCAGCAGGGCGGGGGTGTCCAACTCGCGCAACCGCTGCAGCACCGGCTCGTACAGCGCGCGGGAGGCGCCGCCGACGCGGCGGGTGACGATCACGTGCAGACCCACGTCGCGTGCCTGCGGCAGCAGGTCGAGCAGCCCCGCCAGCGGGTTGTTGCCCGGCGTGCCCACCATGTCGTAGTCCTCGACCAGCAGGTACACCTCGGGTCCCTGCCACCAGCTGCGTTCGCGCAGTTCCTTCGCCGTCACGTTGGGACCGGGCAGCCGCTTGGTCAGCGCGGTGCGTACCGAGGCGACCATCTCGCCGAAGGTCTGCGCGGTCGCGGCGTACCCGAGCGTGTGCGGCTCGCTGATCGCGCCCAGCAGACCACGCCGGAAGTCGGCGACCACGAACTGGGCTTCGGCGGGGGTGTACCGCTCCGCGATCGAGCGCGCGATCAGCCGTATCAGGTTCGTCTTGCCCGCCTTCGCGTCGCCCAGCGCGACGAGGTGCGGTTCGGCGGCGAAGTCGAGGTACACCGGCGCGAGGTGGGTCTCGTTGAGCCCGATCGGGATGCCGGGGCGGGACCGGTCGGCGATCTGTACCAGCTCCGCCATCGGCAGCTCCCGGGGCAGCAGCCGCACCTTCGGCGCGGGGCGGTACCGCCAACCCGAGCGGACCGCCTCGACCAGCTGCGCGGTGCCCTCGGTCGCGTCGTCCACGCTGTGCCGTCCGTCGATCCGCGACACCGCGGCGAGGAAGTGCAGCTTGTCGCGGGTCAGCCCGCGACCGGGACTGTCCGCCGGTACGTTCGCGGCGGCGCGCCGGTCGATCTCCGACTCGGCGGGCTCGCCGAGCCGCAGTTCCAGTCGGGTACCGAGGAAGTCGCGCAGGTTGGCGCGCAGTTCCGCCCAGCGCGCGGCGGTGATCACGACGTGGATGCCGAAGCCGAGACCCCGCGCGGCGAGGTTGGTGATCGCCTGCTCGAGTGCCTCGTACTCCTGGCGCAGCACACCCCAGCCGTCGACGACGAGGAACACGTCGCCGAACGGGTCGTCGGTGATCTCGCCGGTGGCGCGACGGCGGCGGTATGTGGCGATGGAGTCGATGCCCAGCGCCGTGAACCGCGCCTCCCGTTCGTCCATCAGCGCGGTCGCCTCGGCGACGGTACGCCGGACCGCCTCGACGTCGCGTCGCATCGCCACGCCCGACAGGTGCGGTAGTCCGTCCAGCCCGCGCAGACCGCCGCCGCCGAAGTCGAGGCAGAAGAACTGCACCTCCCACGGGGTGTGGGTGAGCGCCAGCGAGCACAGCAGGGAGCGCAGCAGCGAACTCTTGCCGGACTGCGGTCCGCCGACGATGACCACGTTGCCGCCCGCGCCGCCGAGGTCGACCAGCATCGGGTCGCGGCTCTGCTCGAACGGCCGGTCGACCACGCCCACCGGCGCGACCAGTCCGCCCCGGTCCGGCCACTGCGCCGGGTGCAGCCCCAGCCGCTCGTCGACGACCAGCGGCGGCAGCAACTCGGCGAGGCTCGGCGGCTCGTCGAGCGGGGGGAGCCATACCTGGTGCGCGGCGGGTCCCTGCCCGTGCAGCCGGTCGGCGATGACGTCCAGCATGCTGACCTGCTTGCCGGTGTCCACCGGCTGGTCCGGCACCGGCTCGGCGGGCAGTTCGGGCATGGGCACGTGGCTCAGCCCGTACCGCATCACCTGCCGTTGCACGACCGTCTGGCTACGCGCCGACGCCTCGGCGGGTCGGTACGGCCCGGACACGTACGCGGCACGGAAGCGCAGCATGGTCTGCGTGTCGACCTTGAGGTAGCCGTGACCGGGCGCCTGCGGCAGTTCGTACGCGTCGGGCACGCCGAGCACGATCCGGCTCTCCACGGCCGAGAAGGTGCGCAGACCGATCCGGTACGACAGATAGGTGTCCAGACCGCGCAGCTTGCCCTCCTCGAGCCGCTGCGAAGCCAGCAACAGGTGGACACCGATCGATCGTCCGATCCGTCCGATCTGGATGAACAGGTCGATGAAGTCCGGCTTGGCGGCGAGCAGCTCGCTGAACTCGTCGCAGATCACCAGCAGGCTCGGCATCGGTTCGAGCGGCGCGCCGGCGAGCCGCGCCTTTTCGTACTCCTGCCGGTTGACGTAGTTCCCGGCGGACCGCAACAGCTCCTGGCGGCGCACCATCTCGCCGGCGAGCGCGTCCTGCATCCGGTCGACCAGCGGCAGCTCGTCGGACAGGTTGGTGATGACCGCGCTGGTGTGCGGCAGCCGGTCCAGCGACGCGAACGTCGCGCCGCCCTTGAAGTCGACCAGGACGAAGTTGAGCTCCTCGGACGAGTGCGTCACCGCGAGCGCCGCCACCATGGTGCGCAGCAGCTCCGACTTGCCGGAACCCGTCGCGCCCACGATCAGCCCGTGCGGACCCATGCCCTCCAGCGCGGCTTCCTTGAAGTCCAGCTCGATGACCTCGCCGTTGGGACCGAGCCCCAGCGGGATGCGCAACTGGTCGCGAACCGGTCGGGGACGCCAGACCCGGTGCGGGTCGAGCGTCGCGACGTCGCCCACCCCGAGCAGGTCGGGCAGCTCCATGCTGCGCGACAACGGCTGGTCGTCGGACTTCGCCTGGGACACCCGGTACGGGGCGAGCTGCCGGGCCAGACCCTCCGCCTGCGCCGCGGTCATCCGGTCCGGCGTGCCCAGGGGAGTGCTGGTCTTGCCCATGTTGACCTCGACGGCGGACCCGGTCACGTCCAGCGCCAGCAGCCACCTGCCGGCGTCGCGCGGCACCGCCCCGGACAGGTCGACGACGGTGGTACCGGCGGGACCCAGTCCGGACAACTGGCAGCCCGGCGGTACCTCGCCGCCGTCCAGCACGACCAGGACGTGCGGCGACGTGGTGAGCGGCTTCGCGTCCGGGCTGTGCCTCGGCCGGCTGGTGAGATCGTCGCCGAGCAGCCGTTCGAGGTCGAACATGGTGTCGAAGGCGAGGCGCATCGCGCCCGCGCCGTCGGCGCGCCGCGGGTACTGGGCGTGCGGCAGCCACTTCAGCCAGTCCCACTCGGCCCGGCGCTCCTCCGGCGCGACCACGGCGATCAGCAGGTCGTCGGGGGCGTGGAAGGTGGCGAGCTGGCACACCATGGAACGCACCAGGTCACGCCCGGCGACCGGGTCGCCGCGCAGGACCACCCGGCTGAACGCGCGCAGCGCCACGGCGATCGGCAGGTCGGGCACCGTCGAATGGGCGCGCACGAACCGCCGCAGCGCGTCCGCGCTCATCGGCTCCAGGTCCTCGACCGGCTTCGTCTCCGGCGTCACGATGTGTACCGCGAGCTGCTGCGGTCCGACCGCGACCCGGACCTCGCCGAAGTCGTCCTCGGTGATCCGCCGCTCCCACATCCGCCGGGACGCGGCGATCGACCACAGCGTCTCGGGCGCCGGATGGTTCCAGTACAGGGCCGCACGCTGCTGCGCCGCCGCCCGGCGCACCCGCTTGCGCATCTGCGAGAGGTACCGCATGTAGTCGCGGCGCTCCGCGTCCAGTTCGGCTTTCTTGTCGCCGCCGCCGACGCCGATCGAACTGACCGCCATGCCGAGCATCGACACGCCGAACAGACCGCCGGCGACCCAGGTCATCGCGCCGCCCGATCGCCCGGCGTACAGGAACGCCATCGCTCCCACCCCGCTCAGCGTGGGCAGGAGCATCAGCAGCTGCCCCACCCCGCGCGGCAGTTGCTCCGGCAGCTCCGGCGGCGACTCCAGGAGCAGTTCCCCGCGCGGCAACTGCGGTCCTTGCTGACGCGGCGGGCGACGGAACACCACTGTGCTCAAAGCAGAAACCCTCCCGATCCTCGCCGCACAGTACCGACCGGACCGGGCGCCGTACGAGTCGGACACCGTGGGTACTCTCCACGTCGGGTACCGCCCGAGGGAGGAACGCTGCGTTGACCGCCGCTATCAGCGCCAATTCAGGGGTCAGTCGGGTGACCGTCGTCGGTCCCGCGACCCGTGTCGATCTGGCGATACCTGACGATGTCCCGCTCGCGAACCTGATGCCCACGCTGCTGCGGTACGTCGGGGAACACCTCGCCGACGACGGCGCCACGCAGGGCGGTTGGCTGTTGACCCGGCTGGGCGGGCAGGCCGTGGACAGCGGTCGCACCGCCGCTCAGCTGGACATCCGCGACGGCGAGCTGCTGTACCTCAAGCCGTTCGGTGACGGCAGCGGCGACCTGGTCTTCGACGACGTCGCCGACGCGGTCGCGACCGCCACCGAGCAGCGCCCGGGGCGGTGGCGGGTGGAGGACACCCGGCGGTTCGCGCTGTGGTCCGCCGCCGCGGCCCTGCTGGCCGGGGCGTTCGCGCTGCTCATGGTCGGCGGACGGACCGTGGTGTCGGGCGCGGTCAGCCTCGGGGTCGGGTTGGCGCTGATCGTGGTGTCCGCGGTGCTGTCCCGCGCGTTCGGCGAGCGTCGCAGCAGCCGGACGCTGGCGCTGGTGGCGTTGCCGTACGCGCTGGTCGGCGGCGTGCTGCTGTTCGCCGGGCACCGCACGGCGACCTCGCTCGGCGCGCCGCACCTGCTCATCGGGGCGAGCGCGTTCATCGTGTACTCCGCGATCGCCACCCTGGCGATCGGTCGCGCCAGCGGCGTGTTCATCGGCGCGGGCGGCGCCGGGTTCGCGCTCGGCCTGGGCGCGGCGATCAGCCTGGTCTTCGGGGCACGACCGGCGGCGTCCGCGGCGATCGTCGCCGCCGTGGCGTTCGCGTTGATCCCGGCGCTGCCCATGGTGGCGTACCGGCTCGCCCGGGCGCCCGTGCCCGCCGTGCCGCGCGGACCCGACGACCTCAAGTCGAACACGGAGATCGTCGACGGCGTCCGGGTGCAGGCGCTCGCCGACCGAGCCGACGAGATCCTCACCGGGCTGCTCGGTACCGTCGCCGTCGTCCTGCTCGGCGCGGAAGTGGTGCTCGCCGTCGACTTCCGGGCGACGTCCCTGGCGCTGTGCGGGCTGCTCGCCGTCCTGGTGCTGCTGCGTGCCCGCCCGTACTCCGGGTGGCGGCAGCGGCTGCCGCTGCTGATCGTCGGGTCGGTCGGGTTCGGGCTGTTCGCGCTGTCGGCGTTCGTGGTGGGCGGCGCGACGGTGCGGCTGGCGGTGCTGCCCGTCGCTCTGCTCGTCGTGGCCACGCTGACCCTGGTGTACGGGCTGGTGGTGGCGGGACGGCGGATCTCCCCGGTCTGGCCGCGCACCCTCGACATCGTGGAGATCGTGCTGATCGTGGCGCTGGTACCGATGACCGCGTGGGTGGCGGGCGCGTTCGCCTGGATCAGAACGATTCGTGGCTAGCTAGCCGCGCGCGCAGGCGTGGCGGTACGTTCCATGCCCGGCGGTCGCCCGGGCGGGTCGCGGAGGGGAAGTGGCGATGCAGACCAGGCGCGAGCAGGTACGCGCCCAGCGGTTCATCACCCGCAGGATCGTGTCCGCCCTGCTCCTGGGCGAGCCGGAGAGCCTCGACCTGCCCATGCGGCGGCTCGCTCTCGCGCTGCTCGCCAGCGCCATGCTCGCGTCGGTCGCGTTCGCCGCCGTCGGCGTGTACGGGCTGCTCAACCCGTCCGGGGGACGCCCGGACGAGCAGACGCTGATCATCGAGCGGGAGACCGGCGCCCGGTACGTGTACCTCGACAACGTGCTGTACCCGGTGCTCAACTACACGTCCGCCCGGCTGATCCTCGGCACGCCGGACCCGGCGGTACGCACGATGTCCCAGAACTCGTTGCGGGACCTGCCCAGGGGTCTCCCGGTGGGCATCGAGGGCGCGCCGGACGCCCTGCCGGCGCCCAAGGCACTGCTCGGTCTGCCCTGGACGGTGTGCAGCACCCCGGAATCGACCAACCACGGCAAACCGGTGACCGAGCTGCTCGTCGGTCAAGGGGTCGGCGCCGGTAGCGCGCTCGGGGACGACGCGGTACTGGTGATCTCCGAGGGCATCCACTACCTGATCTGGCACGATCACCGGCTGCGGGTCAGGGACCGGACGATGATGGCCGCGCTCAATCTGACCACCTCGCAGGCGCTTCCGATCGGCGTCTCGCTGCTCAACGCGATTCCCGCCGGTCCGGACCTGGCTCCCATCTCCCTGCCCGACGGCGGCCACGACACCACCCTGCAGATCCACGGCGCGTACGCGAAGATCGGTCAGCTGTACCACGTCGGCCAGCAGCACTATCTGGCCACCACGGAAGGGCTGGTGCCGGTCGGCGAGGTGACGGCGACCCTCCTGCGCGCCAACGGCGCGTTGGATACCGGGATCACCGCGCGCGAGGCGGGTTCCTATCTGATCGACGCCCGTGTCGAGCCGGACGGACTGCCCACGTCCGTGCCGTCGCTGCGGGAGGTCGACGTGGACGACACCGAGGCGTGCGCGACGTACGCCGGCGGCGGTAACGGCGACCGGGTGACCGTGCGACTCGTGCGGGCGCCGGCACAGCCGCCGGTCGGGGCGCAGCACGGAGACGACCAGGTGGTCAACGGGGTCCGCCTGGTCAACCGGGTGTCGGTCGCCGGGGGGCGGGGAGCGCTGGTCCAGATGATTCCGGCGTTCGGCGCGACCACCACCGGCTCGCTGCTCTACCTGATCACCGACCAGGGAATCCGGTACCCGATACCTAGCGGCGACGTGACCGTCGCGCTCGGCTACCAGGGGGTCAAGCCGACACCGGTTCCCGCGGCCCTGGTCTCGCTGATTCCCCTCGGTCCGGCGCTCGACCCCGCCGCAGCGAAGAGCTTCTCCGGGCGGGTGACCACCTCGCCGTCGCCTTCGCCGCAGCCGCCCCCGGCGAACCCGAAGCCCACCCCGTCCACTGCGCGACCGTCGTCGCCTGCGCCACGATCCTCCTCGACCTCGTCGCGACCGCCGACCAGGACAAGTTCACCGAAACCAAGCGCGACGTCGCCGAAACCGTCCACCCGCGCCTGACCTGGGCGTCGAAAACGGGGGCAGGAATCATTCGCCGATTTGAAATAAGCTAGCGGCGCGATCCGGGCACGACGACAGTGGAGACGGAATCCATGGCTGACGGCAGCACCCATGTGGACGTCCATTCATTGGAGGACTTCCATCGAACCCTCGCCGCGCGGCTTGACGAGGTGGAGCAGGTAGCGAAGACACTCGCCCTCCTCAGGGGTCGTAAGCCCGCGTTGGGCGCGTTCGAGGACGCCAGGACCTGCGCGGACCACTACGAGCAGCTGTACCACCAGTACGCGCACCGGGTGGAGCAGCTGCGCAGCGCCGTCGTCGCGGCTCAGCACGCGACCGCGACGATCATCCACAACTACCGCCGCACCGAGGACCGTAACCACGCCAACGCCACGGACATCGCGTCGCAGTTGACCGGGGTCGCGACAGCGCTGAAGGAGGAGCCGGCCAATGCCGGGTAACTACTACCACCGCTATGCCGGGCTGAGCCATCAGCAGCTGTACAACGAGTTGATGGCTGGAAAGGACAAGCAGATCGACGGCATCGCCGCCGAATGGCGGGCGATGCAGCGCACCCTGGACGGCCTCGCCTCGTCGCTGAACCGGTCGCTGGACCAGCTCGCCGACGTGTGGAGCAGTTCGTCGGGCACCGAATACCGCAACCGGCTGAGCACGATCGCGGGCTACTCGGCGAAGCTGAGCGACGAGTTCGATCTGGTCAGCGAGGGTCTGACGACGATGGCGTCGCAGCTGCGCCAGGCACAGTCCAAGGCGGAGAGTCCGGCCGAGACCGACGACCACGACAAGATGGTGCGCGACGCCGCCGCCGGAGCCGCGATCGGGTCCGTGGCCGGTCCGGTCGGCACGGTGGTGGGTGGCGCGGTGGGTGCCCTGTTCGGCCACCACCAGGACGAGGTGGAGAAGGAGAAGGCCCGCCAGCGCATGATCCAGGTCGTCGCCACGCTGGCCTCGGACTACGAGTCGAGCTCCTTCACCAGCTGGCCGAGCGAGCCCACGCCGCCCCCGCAGGGGCTGCCCGGCGGCTCCTCCGGCGGGTCGGCGAACCCGGCGGGGGGACCGGCGGTGGGCGCACCCGGTGCCGCGCCGGGAACGGGCACCAACACCGGTCGGACGAACCACACCATCGCCGGCCCCGGTCACGTCGGCGCGCCCCCGTCAGGTGGCGTCTCGGACCCGACGCATCAGCCGGTGACGACGACGCCCGGCACGGCGCTGCTCGGCGCGGGCGGCATCCTGATCGGCGCTGCCGCGGTGGACGCGGCCGCCATCGGGGCGGTTCGCGACCGGACGAACGTGCGTGGCGTCGGCACCGCCGAGGGCGAGTTCGGATCGCGAAACCTGGTGACGGAAGCGGCGGGTGGCGCGACCGCACCGACCGGGCCTGGTCTGCGCAGCGGTGTGATCGGCGGCGACCGCAACGGTCGGGGACTGGCCGGGCGTCAGGGACGAGGGCTGGTCGAGGAGGAGGAGCGCGGCGGCGCGAACGGCAGGGGCTCGGGCGCGAACGGCCGTGGTCGCCCCGGCGAGAAGGCCGTGTCGAGGACGGGTCGCGGTGGTTCGGGTCGCGCCGGCGAGCATGAGGAAGAGACCGACGAGCGGCTGACCTGGCTCACCGAGGACGACATGGTGTGGGGCGGCGACGAGCGGGTGTCTCCACCGGTACTCGGCACGACGGCGGCGCCAGAGTCGTGACACGGTGACGGGGCACCGGGTGCTCCGTCACCATCGGACAGTCACCGGATCGGATCGCGACGCTCAGGCACTGCCGGGACGCCTCCTTGCTCCGTACCCTGAACGTCCCGTACGGCTTGGGGAGGGGAGGCGTGCGTGGGACTTTCGGTGTACGGCGATCCGGACGCGTTGGACCGGTTGGCGGACCGGATCCGGGCACTCGCGACAGAGGTCCGGGACCTGGCCGCCGACCACGTCCGGGTGGGTGAGGCCGCGCACTGGGTGTCGACCGCCGCCGACGCGTACCGGGAACGGTTGCGCCAGGACGCGGCGAACGCGGGACGGGCGGCGGACGAACTCGAGCGCGCCGCCGCCCTGCTGCGCGCCCACGCCCAGACCGTACGCGACGCGGTCGGGCGGATCGTCCGGGCGGAACAGGAAACCGTGGGTTGGCTCAAGCGCCACGCCGGCGACCTGATCGACAAGGTCGAGGGGGCGATCTGAGTGGGCGTGGTGCGGGAGGCTCCCGCCGCGCACGGGGTCCCGGCCGCGCACCGGCTGACCCTGTCCGCCGCCGAACTCGCCGTGCTGGTCGGACTCGGTGACGTGCGGCTGCCGCCCGGCTTCGCCGCCGATACCGCGCTCGACGAGGATCAGCGCTGGGACGCGACCGCGACGTTGGCGCGGCGGGGCGTCCTGCGCCGCGCCGACGACGTGGCGGACTGGACGCCGGTACCGTCCGTCGCGGCGAACCTCGACGTCCTCGTGCGTCCACAGGTGACGATCGAGGTGGCGGTCTCGGTCGGCGACCGGGGTGCGCGGGCTATGTACGCGGTCCGGGGTGAGCTGGGCGCGAGCCTGTTCGCCCTCGCCGACGCGGCCGCCGAGTTGTCGATGTTTCCCGCGGTTTCGCTGGGACGGGAACTGATCCGGGCGCTGCCGCCCGACGATCAGCTCGCGGCCGGACATCAGCGGATCAACCGGGTCCTCGGTACCGACGTCGCCGCGCAGCCGGCGGCGAGGTCCGGGCGGCTGCCGCTGGCGGCGCTGTCGTCGTACCGGGGCGCGGGGCAGCACGACGGTGTCGCCGATCCGGCGCTGTCGGGGTTGGACGCGGCGCGGCGCGAGCTGGTGGACAGGTTGTACCGGGACACGATCGGGGCGATGCGCGCGCTGGTGACCGGCGCGACCGCCGACGGGGTGGCGTTGGGCCAGGTCATCTGGCTGGCGACGGTGTCCGGCTGGGTAGGGCTGAGCCCGGAGCCCGGTCCGGCAGGCGCGCCCGACGTCGTCCTGCGGTCGGTCGAGCGGACCGAGATCGGAGCATGGGTCGCGCCGTACGTGGCGCGCATTCTCGAAGGGGCGGGTCGATGAGTGACCCGGAACTGCATGTCAGCGGCGGCGCGGGCGGCATCGAGGCGCACTACGAGGACATCGAGGTACTCGCCCGGCACAGCGGGGAGTTCGCCGAGCGGCTCGCCGCGATCGACGCCGAGTGCCACGCCGCGCTCGTCGACCCGAACGTCCTCGCGTCGGCGGTACTCGACCCGAAGGGCGTCGCCCGGTTCGAGGGCGCCATGTTCGCCGCGCTCGACGGGCACGCCGGGCTCACCGCGTTGTCGGTGGGACTGGCGGAGCGCTCGGTCGCGCTGCGCGCCGTGGTGACCGCGTACCGCGCGGTGGACGACGCTGAGCGGCGCGCCATCGAGGGACTGCGCTGGACCGTGGGATATCTGTTCAGCAGCAGCCTGCCGGGCAGCGCCGGGGTCCTGGCGGCGTTGGGTGCGCCGATCGCGCTGTACACCCTGGCCGGAGGCGAGATCGACTGGCAGCGGTTGATCACCGACCACCCCGGCATCGTCGACGATGTCGTCGGCGCCGGTCCCGGGCTGATCAGCGGTCTGCCGCTGATGCCGCTGGTGTGGGACGTGCCGTCCGCCGCGCACCTGCTGGGCCTGCTGTACCCGGACGGCAGACCGCATGTGGACGACCGGGGTGTGGACACCTCCGACCCGACGATGACGGTACCGCCGGGCGGCTTCGCCGACCTGCTCGGCGGGCTGGACTATCGCAACGGTCAGTCGGACGCCGGCAAGCCGGACCAGATCGACGTACGGGTGATCACCCACCCGGACGGCACCCGGGCGTACGTGGTCGACATTCCCGGTACGAAGGAGTGGGACGCGCCGGGGAAGTTCAGCCCGTACCTCAACGACCTCGGTACCAACGTGCACGTGCTGGGCGGCGACGTGACCGCGCGCGAGCAGGCGATCGCCGACGCCCTGCGCCGGGCGGGCGCGAGCCCGACCGACCCGGTGATGCTGGTCGGACACAGCCAGGGCGGCATGGTCGCGGCGCAGGCCGCGCACGACACCGCCACCGGCGCCTTCAACTACCACGTGACCCATGTGGTGACCGCCGGGTCGCCGATCGGTACCACCGAGATCCCGTCGAACGTCCAAGTGCTGTCGCTGGAGAACCAGCACGACATCGTTCCTCACCTGGACGGGGCGGACGATCCGGACCGACCCAACCGGACCACGGTCACGTTCGACACGCAGCGCGGCACGATCGGCGACAACCACAGCACCCATCTGGCGTACCTGCCGGCGGCTCACGCGCTCGATCACAGCAGCGACCCTTCGGTGGTCGCGTACCGTAACAGCGCCTCGACGTTCCTGCCCGGCAGCGGCCGCGGCAGCACCGTCGAGGCGCACGTGTACGACCTGACGCGGGTCAGATGAGTGCGAAAGCCGAGGACGAGTGAGCACACCGAACACGGGTAGGGCAGGCTGGGCCCGTGCGGCGGCCGTGCTGGTCGTCGCCGTGCTGGTCGTCGTCCTCGACAGCGGCTGCGGGATTCTCGGCGGTACCAGCCACCCGAGTCGGACCGGACATTCGAGTCAGAAGGACATGGACGCCATCGCCGACGAGATCCAGGCGACGCTCGCCGAGCGTCCCGACGTGGTACGCGCCCGGGTCGTGTACCAGAACAACCTGAACGCGTCGGCGCAGGCGGACGTCAACGTCACGGTCACGGCGGGCGCCGCCTTCGACCCGGTCGTCGACGAGGCGGTCAAGCTGCTGTGGCAGAGCCGGTTGAGTCCGCTGCACTCGATCCGGGTCGGCGTGGTCGACGCCGGCGACACCCAGCGCGGCACGGTCCGGTACGTCGATACCCAGGTCAAGGACAAGGCTGACCTGGAGAGCAGGTACGGCCCCCGCCCGGTGCGCTAGCCCGCGCCCGGTCCGTCGCCAGCCGCGGGAGTTGACGCGGCGCGTCGGCGCGCGTGTCGCGCCCGAAGGGCCCCAGCGACGGAAGCCCTTCGGGCGCGGTGAGTGGGCGGTCGGGCGTCAGCCGGCCTTGGGGAAGTACGGGACGCTCCAGCCGCGGTAGCCGCTCATGTAGTTGTAGGCGGTGACGCCGACCGCCCCGCCGACCGAGGTACCGATGATCTTGCCTTCGCCGAGGCTCACGGTGATGTGCCCGGTACCGGACGAGTTGTGGTACCAGACCAGGGCGCCGCGCGGCGGGATACCGCTGGTGTGCATGTACCCGTTGTTGACCATCCAGTCGCCGGCTTCTTCAGCCGTGTTGAATCCGGCGTACGACCAGCCGTACGCCTGAGCCTGGAACTTCAGGCACCAGCCCTCCCAGCTGGTGCTGCCGAGCCGCTGGAACTCCCAGTCGATCGCGCCGTTCATGCTCCGGGGGTTCGCCCGCGGCGGGTTGGCGGAGTACGTGCAGGCGTGGGTCACGTAACCGTCGGAGCCGGTGTACACGTAGGCGTCGGAGACGAAGCCGCCGTTGCCGATCATGTCCCAGGTCGTGCTGGTGCCGTAGGTGCCGGTGACCGAGCTGCCGCTGGTCTGGCAGAGGATGTTGACGCTCGCGCCGTCGGCGACGCTGGTCCACGCGGTCCATCCGGTGCTGGGCCCGGACCGGACGTTGAGTGCGGTGCCGGACGTGTTGACGGTGCCGCTCGCCGCGTTGGCGACGCCGGCCGACCCCAGAAGTACGAAAGCCACCGCTGATGCTGTGACCGCGGTCCAGCGGAACGACCGCATACCAAGAAACCTCAGCATGGTCGATATTTAAGGGCTTCGAAGAACTTCTGACAATGACTGGTCCGGCTCCCGGAATCTCGCGCGGACTCCGCAGTTGACCTGCCAGGGAGTCCTGCGCACGCGCACACTGGGAATGTCGTCAGCGTCGTGGTCTGCGAATATTCGCGCACAGGGGTACGCCGGGCAACAACTGAAGGAAACCGCACGATGCGCTTTCCTTCGCGAATCACTCAATTGCCGGCATCTACGGACGCAATACCGTCGTCGGCGCCCGGCAGGCTCGCGGCGCATCGATCCCGGAGGAGATGGACCGCATGACAGACCCGACCTTTTACCGGACCCCTCTCGAAGCCATGGCCGCTCCGAGGGAATCACTCGCCTACGTCGCGGCTTTCGACCCCGCGGGCCGGCAGAAGGACGCGATCGCCGTCCTCGACTGCGACGTGGCGTCGGCGACGTACGGCGAGGTCGTCGGCTGGACCGAACTGCCGACCGCCGGCAACGAACTGCACCACTTCGGGTGGAACGCCTGCTCCAGCTCGCTGTGCCACGAAGGGCATGCCGGTCACATCGAACGCAGGTACCTCTTGGTCCCCGGCATCCGCTCCTCCAACACCTACATTCTCGACACCAAGCCCGACCCACGGGCACCGGCGGTCGTCCGTACCATCGACGCCGGCGAGCTGGGCGGCAAGGCCGGATATTCCCGACCGCACACCCTGCACTGTGGACCGAGCGGCATCTTCATGTCCGCGCTCGGCGGCGCCAACGGCGACGACGGGCCGGGTGGCGTGGCGGTGCTCGACCACGAGACGTTCGACGTCGTCGGGCCGTGGGAGCTGGACCGAGGAGACCAGTTCCTCGCGTACGACGTCTGGTGGCACCTCAACCACGACACGGTGATCACCTCGGAGTGGGGCACGCCGTCGATGTACGAGAACGGTCTGAACCCGGAGCAACTGCTCGGCCGCCGGTACGGTCACCACCTGAACTTCTGGAGCATGTCCGAACGCCGCCTCCGGCAGCGCATCGACCTCGGCGACGAGCATCAGATGGTGCTCGAGCTGCGCCCGGCTCACGACCCGTCGAAGGTGTACGGGTTCGCCGGGGTCGTCATCAGCGTCGAGGACCTGTCCGCATCGGTGTGGCTCTGGCGCAAGGACGGTGAGCGGTTCACCGCGGAGAAGGTCATCACGATTCCGGCGGAACCCGCGGACCCGGCTGTGCTGCCTCCCGCGCTCCAGCCGTTCGGGGCGGTACCGCCGCTGATCACCGACATCGACCTGTCCGTGGACGACAGGTGGCTCTACGTCTCCTGCTGGGGCACGGGCGAACTCAAGCAGTACGACGTCAGCGACCCCGCCCACCCGCGCGAGACGGCGTCCGTGCGGCTCGGCGGGATCGTGCGCCGGCAGGCGCATCCGGCGGCGCCCGACCTGAGCCTGTCCGGTGGAGCTCAGATGATCGAGATCAGTCGGGACGGCAGGCGGGTGTACCTCACCAACTCGCTGTACTCGACCTGGGACGACATGTTCTACCCGGACGGCGTCGGCGCCTGGTTCGCCAAGCTGGACGCCGACGTCGAGCGCGGCGGCCTGACGGTGGACCGACGGTTCCTGCGGCACGGAGACGACTTCCGGGGGCTGCGCGTCCACCAGACGCGACTTCAGGGCGGCGACGCGTCCAGCGACTCGTACTGCTTCACCAGCTGAGCCGGCGTCACGAGCTGAGCCGGCGCACCGTGCGCACCACGTCGACCATGACCTACGGCGCGGCGGCGGTTCTGGTGACCACCGGGATCGCCGTCGCGGCCTGGGCTGCGGTCGTGGTGCTGCACACGACCGGCCACCACCACCTGGCTACCCATCAGGAGGTCTTCGAGTCCCCGAACCCGTCCGGGGAACTGGCGGCGTTCTTCGCCGCCTGGCTGCTCATGGTCGCGGCGATGATGCTGCCCACGGTCCTGCCCGTGGTGCGGTCCCTCCCGACCGGGGCGGTGCGGTTCCTCGTCGGGTACGTCGCGGCATGGACCGGGTTCGGCGTCGTGGCGCTCGCCGGCGACACGGCGGTGCACCGACTCGTCGATTCCTGGGCGTGGCTGGGCGACCATCCGCAACTGGTCGCCGCCGGGGTGCTCCTCGCCGCGGGGATCTATCAGCTGTCCCCGCTCAAACGCCACCATCTCGACAATGTCCGCCGCGCCGGCGCCGGTCGACGCTACACGGCGTCGTGCCTCGCCTGCTGCGGCGGACTCATGCTGGTGATGTTCGCGGTCGGCGTCGGAAGCCTCGGGTGGATGGTGGTGCTGACCGCCGCGATGATCACCGAGAAGGTCCTGCCCGCCGGGTACCGGCTCGCACGGGTGCTCGGCGCGGCGCTCGTCGGCGCCGCCGTGCTGACCGTGCTGTCTCCCGGTACCGTCGCCTGACGCCGCGCGCCTGCTCGGCACCGTGGGGGCACTGGGCGCCCCGCCCGTGCCGCATAGTGTCGGGGGCGTCGGGTAGGAATCCCCGCATGACCGCATCGACGCCGGCGCCCAGTGCCGCTCCGTTCGTTCCCGCCGGCGCTGACCTCGACAGATTGCGCGAGGCAGCCGCCGGGTGCCAGGGCTGCGATCTGTACGAGAACGCCACCCAGACCGTGTTCGGGCGCGGCTCGGAGCATGCGCGGGTGGTGCTCGTCGGCGAGCAGCCGGGCGACCTGGAGGACCGCAAGGGCCTGCCGTTCGTCGGGCCGGCCGGCAATCTGCTGCGTCGCGCCGTGGACGACGCCGGTCTCGACCCGGCGGACCTCTACATCACCAACGCGGTCAAGCACTTCAAGTTCAAGACGTACGGCGGGGGCAAGCGGCGCCTGCACCAGACCCCGGACCGCACCGAGATCAAAGCCTGCCGGCCGTGGCTGGTCGCGGAGTTCGCCCAGCTCAAGCCGGAGGCGGTGGTGGTGCTCGGGGCGACCGCCGCGAGCGCCCTGCTCGGTCCGTCCTTCCGGGTCACCCGCTCGCGTGGGGTGGTGATGCCGTGGCCGGACAGCGCGCCGGACCCGACCGAATACCCGGCGCACGAGGGCGCGTTCCTGGTCGCCACGATCCACCCGTCGGCGGTGCTCCGCGCCGACGACCGGGAGACGGTGTACCAGGGCTTCGTGTCCGATCTTCGCGTCGTCGCCCAGCATCTGGGCCGGTAGGGCAGGGCAGCCGGGCGCGCGGCCACCCCGATCGGCGCACCCGCCGGGTCGAGACGACGACCGCTGTGTGGTCGGCTCTTTCCGACTGGGCGCGGAGCAGGCAGACTCCCGGGACATGGAGCAACACCTGTACGAGCCCGTGCACGACGAGTTCCGGGCGCTGTGCCGCGAGTTTCTCCAGCGTGAGGCGGTGCCGTACCACGACGAGTGGGAGCGGGCCGGCGTGGTCGACCGCGAGGTGTGGCGCAGGGCCGGGGCGGCGGGGCTGCTCGGCATGGACGTGCCGGAGGCGTACGGGGGCGGCGGTCAGCGCGACTTCCGGTTCAACTGTGTGCTGGTCGAGGAGATCGTCCGAGCCGGTACCAGCGGTCTCGGCTTCGGTCTGCACAACGACGTGGTCGCGCCGTACCTGACCGAGTTGGGCACCGCCGAGCAGCGCAAGCGCTGGCTGCCCGGGTTCTGCTCGGGCGACATCGTCACGGCGATCGCGATGACCGAACCCGGCGCGGGTTCGGACCTCGCCGGGGTGCGCACCACGGCGGTACGCGACGGCGACCGGTACATCCTCAACGGCCAGAAGACCTTCATCACCAACGGTGAGCTCGCCGACCTGGTGATCGTGGTCGCCAAGACCGACCCCGAGCGCGGCGCGCACGGGGTGAGCCTGTTCGCGGTCGAGCGCGGTACGCCCGGCTTCACCCGGGGTCGCCGGCTGGCGAAGGTCGGGTTGAAGGCGAACGACACCGCCGAACTGTTCTTCGACGACTGTGCGGTACCCGCCGACAACTTGATCGGCGTGGAGAACCAGGGCTTCTACCACCTGATGGACAACCTGCCGCGGGAGCGGCTCAGCATCGCGGTCGGCGCGGTCGCCGCCGCCGAGCGACTGCTCGAGATCACCCTCGGGTACGCCCGCGACCGGGAGGCGTTCGGTCGCCCGATCGGGAAGTTCCAGCACAACCGGTTCCTGCTGGCGGAGTTGGCGACCGAGGTCACCATCGCCCGTACCTTCGTCAACCACTGCGTCACCGAGTTCAACGCCGGTCGCCTGTCTGTGTCGGACGCGGCGATGGCGAAGTGGTGGACGACCGAGCTGCAGACCAAGGTCGCCGACCGGTGTGTGCAACTGCACGGCGGGTACGGCTACATGCTTGAGTACCCGGTGGCACGCGGCTGGCTGGACAGCCGGGTGCAGACCATCTACGGCGGCACCACCGAGGTGATGAAGGAGATCATCGGACGCGCGCTGGGACTGTGAACGGTTCCCGGAGCCGGCGTCGCCGGCCCACACTTGCCACAACGCCTCAGGCGACGAGGAGGACGCTGAATGACGCTGGTCCTGCGGTACGCGGCGGCCAGTCACCCCGGGCTGATCCGTGAGCACAACGAGGACTCGTGCCGGGCGGGCCGGCAGTTGCTCGCGGTCGCCGACGGGATGGGCGGGGCCGCGGGCGGCGAGGTCGCCAGCCGGCTCGCCATCACCGCGCTCGCCCCGCTCGCGTCGGACCCGTCGGACGACGATCCGGCGACGGTACTGTGCGAGGCGGTTCGCGACGCGAACCGTCGGCTGGGCGAGGCATCCGCCGCCCAGCCGGAGTTGGAGGGCATGGGCACCACGCTGACCGCCCTGTACCTGTCGGGCGGGCGGATCGCCCTGGCGCACGTCGGCGACTCCCGCGCGTACCGCCTGACCGAGTCCGAGTTCACGCAGTTGACCAGGGACGACAGCTATGTACAGATGCTGGTCGACCGGGGCGTCATCACGGTCGAGGAGGCGGCGAGCCATCCGCACCGCTCGCTGGTGACCCGGGTGCTCAAGGGCGTACCAGAGGACATCACCTGCACCTTCTGGGATGCGGTACCGGGCGAGCGGTATCTCGTGTGCAGCGACGGGCTCAACGCGGCGGTGAGTCCTGCGGCGATCGAGGAGACGCTGCGCGAGCAGGGCGACCCGGCGGTATGCGTGGACCGGTTGATCGACCTGGCGCTGCGTGGCGGCGCGCCGGACAACGTCACGGCGGTCATCGGCGACGTGGTCGACGAGCCGGACGACCCGCCTCGATGGCGTCCCAGCTTTCCCCGGCTGATCATGCTCCTCGCGGTGCTTGGCTACGGTCTGTCGTCCATCCGGCACTGACGGCGCGGCAGCGCCGCTGCCCCGCGTCTCGTCCACCCGGCACCGACGCGCGGCGGCGCCGCACCCGTCTCGTCCACCCCCGGCACCGCCGCGGGCGGTGTTCCGTGCGGTGCGATCGGGGCGGGCCGTTGGGCACGTGGCGCAGGTCCAGAAAGGATAGGCTCCCGTCGCACCCCTTACTGCGAGGGAGCCTGATGATCGCGACCTGGACCGAGGCGGACCGGCTCCGCATCCAACGCCGTACCATGCGGCTGCTGTTCTGCACGCAGATCGTGGCCGGCGTGGGCAACACGAGCGGCGTCGCGATCGGCGCGTTGCTTGCCGAGCGGATCGGCGGTACCGCCGTCGCGGGGTTCGGGCAGAGCGCCGCCGTGGTCGGTGGCGCGCTGCTCGCGATCCCGGTGACCCGGCTGATGCGTGGGTACGGGCGACGTGCCGGTCTGATGCTCGCGTACGGCTTCGGCGCCTTCGGCGCGATGCTCGTGGTGACCGCGACGGTGGTACACAGCCTGCCGCTGTTCTTCCTCGGCATGCTGTCGTTCGGCGGCGGTACCACCGCCAACCTGCAGGCGCGGTACGCGGCGGTGGACCTCGCCGAGCCGGCCCGGCGCGGACGGCAGCTGTCGATCATCGTGTGGGCGACGACGATCGGGGCGATCGCGGCTCCGAACCTCACCTCGTTCGCCGACGCCACGGTGCGCCCGCTCGGGTTGCCGCCGCTCACCGGGCCGTTCACGTTCAGTTTCGTGCTGTTCCTGCTCACTGCGGTGCTGGTGGGCGCGCTGTTGCGCCCGGACCCGCTGCTCACGGCACGGGCGCTGGCGGGTGCCGACGCCGGGGCGTCCGGCAGGTCCGATCCCGTGCCGCCCGGGCGGCGTGACGGCGGCGGGTTGCGGGACGCGCTCGCCGTGGTCGCCGCGCGACCGGCGGCCCGCCTCGGGGTCGCCGCCGTCGCGGTCGGACACCTGGTCATGGTCGGCGTCATGGCGATGACTCCGGTGCACATCGGCGAACTGCACCACGGCGACGTGCTGACCATCGTCGGCGTCGTGCTCAGCGCGCACATCGCCGGGATGTACGCCCTGGCGCCGGTGGTCGGCTCGCTGACCGACCGGCTCGGCCGCCGCCCGGTGATCCTCATCGGCGTCGCGCTGCTGTTGCTCGGGTGTGCCGTGGCGGGCACGTCCGGCGGGGGTACCGTGCGCCTGGCGTGCGGCCTCGCGCTGCTCGGGCTGGGCTGGTCGGGCACCATGGTCGCCGGGTCGACCCTGCTCACCGAGTCGGTGCCGGTACCCACCCGCGCCGCCGCACAGGGGCTGTCCGACCTGGTCATGGGGCTGGTCGGAGCGATCGCCGGGGCGCTGTCGGGGATCGTCGTCGACCTGTCCGGGTATCCGACGTTGGCTCTGCTCGCCGCCCTGACGACCGTACCGTTGGTGGGGTTGGCGCTGCGATCCGGCGGCGCCGGTACCGGCACGACGGATCCGACACCGGACGTCGCGCCGGTCGGCGTGGCCATGGCGGAAGGGACGACGGGTGCGGCTGACTGATTTCTGGGCGCGGTTGGAGCAGGTGTTCGGCGCCGGGTACGCCCGCAGCGTGGCGCTCGACCAGGTCCTGCCGCAGCTCGGTGACCGCACGATCGACCAGGCGTTGGCCGAGGGCGAGGAGACCGCCGCCGTGTGGCGCGCCGTGGTCCAGGCCTATCCCGAGCGGGTACCGGCCAAGCTGCGCTGAGTGTCGCGTGTCGGTCCTTGCGTCGTACACGTGTACGGGTATTGTCCACAGCGTTGGTGCTCGTCCACAGGTCACGACCGCGGCTGTTGTTCTGTCGGACCCAGCGCCTAGCGTGTCCGCGTGACGACGAAACGACCCGCGAAGACGGCGAACGTAGGGGTGTCAGCCATGGCAGCAGGGCCCGACCGCGAGAAGGCTCTCGACCTAGCCCTCGCGCAGATCGACAAGCAGTTCGGCAAGGGCTCGGTGATGCGCCTCGGCGAGCGCACCGTGGCTCCGATGCAGGTCATTCCGACCGGTTCCATCGCGCTCGACGTGGCGCTCGGCATCGGTGGCCTGCCGCGTGGACGGGTTGTGGAGATCTACGGCCCGGAGTCCTCGGGTAAGACCACGGTGGCGTTGCACGCGATTGCCAGCGCGCAGGCAGCCGGCGGGATCGCCGCCTTCATCGACGCCGAGCACGCCCTCGACGCGGACTACGCCAAGGCGCTCGGCGTGGACACCGACGCGTTGCTGGTGTCCCAGCCGGACACGGGGGAGCAGGCGCTGGAGATCGCGGACATGCTGATCCGCTCCGGCGCGCTCGACATCATCGTGATCGACTCGGTCGCTGCCCTGGTGCCGCGCGCCGAGATCGAGGGCGAGATGGGTGACAGCCACGTCGGTCTGCAGGCTCGGCTGATGAGCCAGGCGCTGCGGAAGATCACCGGCGCGCTGAACACATCCGGGACCACCGCGATCTTCATCAACCAGCTCCGTGAGAAGGTCGGCGTGATGTTCGGCAGCCCGGAGACCACGACCGGTGGTCGGGCGCTGAAGTTCTACGCCTCGGTCCGGCTCGACGTACGCCGCATCGAGAGCCTCAAGGACGGCACCGACGCGGTCGGCAACCGCACCCGGGTCAAGGTCGTCAAGAACAAGTGCGCCGCCCCGTTCAAGCAGGCGGAGTTCGACATCATCTACGGACAGGGCATTTCGCGCGAGGGTTCGCTGATCGACGTCGGCGTCGAGCAGAGCATCATCCGCAAGTCCGGCGCGTGGTACACGTACGACGGCGACCAGCTCGGTCAGGGCAAGGAAAACGCGCGCAAGTTCCTCAAGGAAAACCCGGACGTGGCCGCCGAGATCGAGAAGAAGATCCTGGAGAAGCTCGGCGTCGGCATCGGTCAGGCTGTGGACGCGACGACCGGGCCGGACCTCGTCACGGTCGACTTCTGAGCATGCCGGGTCGACGGCGGGGCGCGCGCACCGGCCGGGGCTGGGACGCGGCCCCGCCCCGGAGCCGTCGCGCGCCCGCGCAGCCGGACGCGGGAGACGACCGTGAGCCGGCGGAGTCCGGCTCACGGTCGCAGCCGCCACGCGACCCTGCCGAGGTGGCGCGTGAGATCTGCCTACGGCAGTTGTCGGTACGTCCCCGCACCCGCGCCGAACTCGCCGCCGCGCTGCGACGACGCGGCATCGACGACGAGGTGGCGGCGGAGGTGCTCGACCGGTACAGCGACGTCGGCATGATCGACGACGTGGCGTTCGCGAGAGCCTGGGTGAGCAGCCGGCACCACGGTCGCGGGCTCGCCCGGCGCGCCCTCGCCACGGAGTTGCGCCAGCGCGGCGTGGACCCGGACGCAGTCGCCGACGCCCTGACGGAGGTCGACGGGGATACCGAAGCCGCGACGGCACGTGCCCTGGTGGACCGCAAGCTCCGCCTCGCGACCACCGGTACCGACCCGGAAGCGCTGTTCCGGCGACTGGTCGGCATGCTGGCACGCAAGGGATATTCGGCGGGTCTGGCGATCCGGGTGGTGAAACAGGCGCTCGCCGACCGGGACGACACCGCCGGGTTCGCCGAGGTCGTGGACCCCGACGTGCTGGCCGACCAGATCGGCGGGGTCGATTGACATGCGCCGTCCCGACTGTCCCCGATCATGAGTTCTTGACCGAACCGGTATCCGCGACCTAGCCTCGAATGACCAGAGGAGAACGTCCCACTACCGCGGGCTTACCGCACAACATAGATCGCATAACAGTACGGCATCACTTCTCCGCCAACTGGCGGCACATGACCAGCACAAATAGCTCCGTCGGCGCGATCGTCCGACGATGGCGCGGCATACCCGCCGGACCCGGCGTGACGGTGAGGCTTTCCCTCACCCGAGCGCGGGGCTTCGTGGGTCTCCTCAACCGGATAGCTCATCCCGGCGACACGCCGGATGGTGGCGGGGAAGGAGACGGCCATGGGGCTGCTCGAGATCGTCCTGACGGTCGTACTCGTGCTCGTCTGCCTGCTTGTCGTCGCCGCTCTCGCCATCGGCGCCCGGATGCTGCGCAGGATCGCCGCCCCGGCGTCGGATACCGCCTCCACCGGCGCGTTTCTCACCCAGAAGGACCGTGAAGAGCAGACCCTCGAAGCGTTGCGGGTCGCCGCGGACGAGGCGCGCCGGTCGGTCGAGGAGGCCAGGGCAGCCGCCGCAGCGGCCCGTACCGAAGCCGCCGCCGCCAAAGCCGAGGCGAGCGCCGCGCGCGCCGAAGCCCAGCGGGTACTCGACGGCGCCCGAGCCGAATCCGACCTGATCCTCCAGCGCGCACACAAGCAGGCAGAGCAGGACGCCGACCAGGCACGTACCGCCGCGCGCCGCGCCGGTGAACGGGAGGTCGCCCTGCTCACCGCCGCCGCTCGGGAGCAGTCCGCCGACGCCGAACGCCGCCAGCAGCGCCTCGACGACCGGGAACGACGGCTCGCCGAGGAAGCCGAGCGGCTCGCCGAACGGGAGCGGCAACTGACCGCCGCGCGAGCCGAACTCCTCGAACGGGAAGCCGCCCTGGCCGAGCGGGAGTCCAGCCTCGCCGACGCGGCGGAGGAGCGCCGCCGGGAGTTGGAGCGGATCGCCGGGCTGACCGCCGACGCGGCGCGCACCGAGTTGATCGAATCCATCCAGACCCAGGCGAAGCGGGAAGCCGCGCTGCTGGTCCGGGACATCGAACACGAGGCGAGGGCGACCGCCGAGCAACGTGCCCGGCACATCGTGGTCGACGCGATCCAGCGGGTCGCCAGCGAACAGACCGCCGAGAGCGTGGTCAGTGTGCTGCACCTGCCCAGCGACGAGATGAAGGGTCGGATCATCGGGCGCGAGGGGCGCAACATCCGGGCGTTCGAGTCGGTCACCGGCGTCAATCTGATCATCGACGACACTCCCGAGGCGGTTCTGCTGTCGTGTTTTGATCCGGTGCGCCGCGAGATCGGGCGACTGACGTTGGAGAAGTTGGTCCTTGACGGGCGGATCCATCCGCACCGCATCGAGGAGGTGTACGACCAGGCGCAGCACGAGGTGGAACGGCTCTGCCAGCGGGCTGCCGAGGACGCCCTCGTCGAGGTGGGCATCACCGGGCTGCATCCGGAACTGGTCACGCTGCTCGGTCGACTGCGGTACCGCACCAGCTACGGACAGAACGTCCTGAAGCACCTCGTGGAAACCGCGCACATCGCCGGGATCATGGCAGCCGAGCTGCGACTCGACCCGGCGGTGATCAAACGCAGCGCGTTCCTGCACGACATCGGCAAGGCACTCACCCACGAGGTCGAGGGCAGCCACGCGCTGATCGGCGCGGACCTGGCTCGCAAGTACGGCGAGTCGGACGAGGTGGTACACGCGATCGAGGCGCACCACAACGAGGTGCCGCCGCAGACCATCACCGCGGTACTGACCCAGGCGTCCGACGCCTGCTCCGGCGGTCGCCCGGGTGCGCGCCGGGAGAGCCTCGAAGCGTACGTCAAGCGACTGGAACGTATCGAGGAGATCGCCGGCGGCAAGTCGGGCGTCGAGAAGGTCTTCGCGATGCAGGCAGGTCGGGAGATCCGGGTCATGGTCAAGCCGGAGGACGTCGACGACATCGGAGCCGCGGTGCTCGCCCGCGACGTCGCCAAACAGATCGAGGAGGAGTTGACCTACCCCGGTCAGATCCGCGTCACCGTGGTCCGCGAGTCCCGCGTCACCGAAATCGCCCGCTGACACCCGATACTTCTGCGCGCGCCGACGCGCCGCGCAAGGCACCAAGGTCGCGGCCGGTGCGGGGCGACGGGATCAAGCCTGATCGCCCAGAGCGCCGCACCCGGCCCCGACCCACCACCCACTCACGCCGACGCGCCCTCGTCGGCGACCGCCGCCGGGGCGACGATGACCGGCTGCGCCTGCCCGGCCCGCCGACCGCGCTCCAGCCGCCGCTGCACGTACACCGCGAGCTTCGACAGGCTGTAGTTGACCACGATGTAGATCACGCCGACCGTGAAGTACATCTGGATCGGGTTGTTGAGCACCTGTACCGCGAGCTTGGCGGAGTTGAGCAGGTCCTCGTAGCTGATGATGAAGCCGAGCGAGGTGTCCTTGAGGACCACGACGAGCTGGCTGATCAGGGCGGGCAGCATGATCCGGAACGCCTGGGGCAGCAGGATCAGCCGGGTGGTCTGGAACGGGGTGAGACCGAGCGAGTCCGCCGCCTCGCGTTGACCGATCGGCAGCCCGGTCATCCCCGAGCGCAGGATCTCGGCGATCACCACCATGTTGTAGATGGTCAGGCCGATCACCAGGTACCACAGCACGGGCCAGTCGACGCCGAACTCGGGCAGCCCGCGACCGACGAAGAAGATCGTGATGACCACCGGCAGTCCCCGGAACACCTCGACGGCGAACCGGGTCACCGCGTTGAGCACCAGGATCAGACCGCGTACCAGCCAGCCGATCGGCGTGGCGAGGCCGGTGTACCGGCGACGGCGCCACGCCAGCAGTTGGATGCGCAGGACCGCCAGCAGTACCCCGCAGATCAGCGACGCGGAGATGGCCAGGGCGGCGGCGATCAGCGTGCCCTGGAACCCCTCGCCGAGCCGCTGCCACAGCAGACTGAAGTACTGGTTGGAGGGGTCGATGATCGGACCCCACAGCGTCATGGAGAACTGGCCGCGATTCGCCAGCGGGCGGATCACCAGCAGCAGGAACAGCGCGACGACGACGATGCCGGCGACGATGCTGGCGATCAGGGTGCGGCGTCGGGTGCGGGGACCCGGCGCGTCGTACAGCTGGGTGGTGCGCTCGGCGCGCCCGGCGCGGCGCGGCTGCGGCGCCGCCGGAGTGTTCGCGGTTCGTGTCGTGCTCACCGGGTCACCGCCCGTCGCCGTTCGAGTTGGTCCAGCAGGATGCCGAGCGGAATCGTGAGGATCAGGTAGCCGATCGAGATGCCGATGAACACCGGGATGAGCGGCAGCCCGCCGGCTGAGGTCAGCGAGTCGGCGGCCTGGGACAGATCGCCGACCACGCCGAACGAGCCGACCAGGGCAGAGTTCTTGATCATCGCGATGATCACGCTGCCCAGCGGCACGATGGCGGCTTTCCACGCCTGCGGCAGGATCACGAACCGCAGGTTCTGTCCGAACGTCAGACCCAGGGCGCGAGCCGCCTCCGCCTGCCCGCTCGGTACCGCATTGACCCCGCTGCGCAGGGCTTCGCACACGAACGCCCCGGTGTACAGGACCAGTCCGAGGATGGCGAGCCGGAAGTACGGCAGTTCGATGCCGAGCCGGCTGAACACCTGGGTGAGTCCCGGGATCTTCAGGAAGTTCGCCTCGGAGCCGAGCGCGGGCAGTCCGAACGCGGTGAAGAACAGCACCACGGCGAGCGGTACGTTGCGGAACACGTTGACGTACGCCGTGCCGACCGCGCGCAGCGGCGGCAGGGGCGAGATACGCAGGATCGCCATGACGGTACCCACGATCAGCGCCCCCACCGCCGAGAGCAGGCAGATCTGCAGGGTGAGCCAGAACCCGCCGGCGAACACGTCGAACTGGTCGACCAGGACGTTCACTCAGGTCTCCTCGTGCTCACTCCGCAGCGCCCTGCTCAGTACCGGTCGACCGGCGGGGCCGAC
This sequence comes from Micromonosporaceae bacterium, assembly GCA_036378155.1. GTDB lineage: Bacteria > Actinomycetota > Actinomycetes > Mycobacteriales > Micromonosporaceae > DASUXA01. The sequence continues at coordinate 109,674 of DASUXA010000057.1, forward strand.
GGCGTGGTCGGGTCGTACTTGCCGGCGGTCGCCTTCCACGCCTTCTCGTACGACCCGTCCTTGGCGAACTTCTCCAGCTGGTCGTTGATCCAGTTGCGGAACACGGTGTCGCCCTTCTTCAGGCCGATGCCGTACGGCTCCTGGGTGAACTTCTCGCCGACCAGCTTGAAGTCGTTCGGGCTGTTGGCGACGAACCCGGTCAGGATGACGTTGTCCGTGGTCACGGCGTCGACCTGCTTGTTCTTCAGGGCGTCGGCGCACTTGGAGTACACGTCGAACAGCACCAGCTGGCTGGCCTTGTCCTTGAGGTACTTCTCGATGTTCGCCGCCGGTGTGGATCCGGTGACCGAGCAGACCTTCTTGGTGCCGTCGCGCAGCGAGTCGGGCCCGGTGATCGAGTTGTCGTCCTTACGGGTCATGATCTGCTGACCGGCGATGTAGTACGGTCCGGCGAAGTCGACCCGCTGCTTGCGCGCGGCGTTGATCGTGTACGTCGCGATGACCAGGTCGACCTTGCCCTGTTCGATGTACTCCTCGCGGACCTTCGACGGCGACTCGACCCACTGGATCTTGTCCGCCGGGATGCCGAGTTGGGCGGCGATCAGCTTGCCCATCTCGACGTCGAACCCCGCGGGCTTGCCGTCCAGCCCCTTGAGACCGAACCCGGGCTGGTCGAACTTCGTGCCGATGACGATCTTCTGGGCCTTGTTCAGCCGGTCCATCGTGGTACCGGGGGAGAAGGTGACGTTCTGGGCCTGCGGGGTGCTCCCGCCGCCGCTGCTGCCGCCGCCGCAGCCGGCGGCGGCCACCGCGAACGCGGCCACCGCGGCTACCGCCGCGAAACGCGTCAGTCGCATGTTGTCTCCTGTCGGCGATGATCTGGTTCGGTGCGCGGTCCACCGCGCCGCCGTCAATGTGTGAGGATCTTGGAAAGGAAGTCGCGCGCCCGCTCGCTGCGCGGGTTCGCGAAGAACTCGTCCGGGGTGGCCTGCTCGACGAGTTGCCCGTCGGCCATGAACACCACGCGGTTCGCCGCGTGCCGGGCGAAGCCCATTTCGTGGCTGACCACCACCATGGTCATCCCGTCGGCGGCGAGCGACGCCATCACGTCGAGCACCTCGCCCACCATTTCCGGGTCGAGCGCGCTGGTCGGCTCGTCGAACAGCATCGCCTTGGGCTGCATCGCCAGCGCCCGCGCGATCGCGGCGCGTTGCTGCTGGCCGCCGGAGAGCTGGGCGGGCAGCTTGTCGGCCTGGTCGGCGATGCCGACCCGGCGCAACAGCGTCATCGCCCGCTCGCGGGCCGCCGAGCGCGACTCGCGGCGAACCTTGACCGGGCCCAGCATCACGTTGTCCAGCACGCTCATGTGCGCGAACAGGTTGAACGACTGGAACACCATGCCGACTTCGCTGCGCAGCCGGGCGAGTGGGCGGCCCTCGTCGGGCAACGGACGCCCGTCGAAGGTGATGGTGCCGGAGTCGATCGGTTCCAGCCGGTTGATGGCGCGGCACAGAGTGGACTTGCCGCCGCCGGACGGGCCGACCACGACCACCACCTCGCCGCGCTTGACGTGCAGGTTCACGTCGCGCAGGACGTGCAGCGACCCGAACCACTTGTTCACGCCGTCGAGCACGATGAGCGAATCGTCGTCAGTGGTCGTCATCTCCCGCCTTCCCCCCGGCGTGCCGCACTCGGCGACGCGTGGTCCGAGCCCGACCTCGCGGGCACCGGATCGGTCGGTACCCCGATCGATTCGCCGCGCCGCTGTCGCGGGCACTGTATGCACACCGCTGTTTCTGAATGAAACCTTAAGCGGTCACGGACCGGTAACAGTGTGGGCCGCACCGTGCGTACCGGCGGTGCCCGTCGAGCGGCCGCGCCCGCGGCCCTGGTCGCCGCGGCGGATACCCTTACAGGCGTCATGACTAACCCAGCCTTCTTCCCGGCACAGCCTCGCACCTACGAGGTGCGCACGTACGGCTGTCAGATGAATGTGCACGACTCGGAGCGAATCAGCGGCCTGTTGGAGGACGCCGGGTACGTGCGAGCCGAGCAGGGCGACACCCCCGACGTCGTGGTGTTCAACACCTGCGCGGTACGGGAGAACGCGGACAACCGGCTGTACGGAAACCTCGGGCACCTGCATCCGGTGAAGAAGGGGCACCCCGGCATGCAGATCGCGGTCGGCGGCTGCCTCGCGCAGAAGGACCGCGGCGAGATCGTCAAACGGGCGCCCTGGGTCGACGTGGTGTTCGGTACCCACAACATCGGTTCGCTGCCCACCCTGCTGGAGCGGGCCCGGCACAACGCCGAAGCCGAGGTCGAGATCCTCGAATCGCTCGAGGTGTTCCCGTCCACCCTGCCGACCCGCCGCGAATCGACGTACGCCGGCTGGGTGTCGATCTCGGTCGGGTGCAACAACACCTGCACGTTCTGCATCGTGCCGAGCCTGCGCGGCAAGGAGAAGGACCGCCGACCGGGGGAGATCCTCGCCGAGATCGAGGCACTGGTCGCCGAGGGCGTCCTGGAGGTGACGCTGCTCGGGCAGAACGTCAACTCGTACGGCGTCGAGTTCGGCGACCGGTACGCGTTCGGCAAGCTGCTGCGCGCCTGCGGCGGCATCGACGGTCTGGAACGGGTGCGATTCACCAGCCCGCACCCGAAGGACTTCACCGACGACGTGATCGCCGCGATGGCGGAGACGCCCAACGTCTGCCACCAACTGCACATGCCGTTGCAGTCGGGGTCCGATGCCGTGCTGCGCGCGATGCGCCGCAGCTACCGCGCCGAGAAATACCTGGGCATCATCGCGAAGGTGCGCGAGGCGATGCCGGACGCGGCGATCACGACCGACATCATCGTCGGCTTCCCCGGAGAGACCGACGCCGATTTCGAACGCACCCTGGAGGTGGTGCGGGAGGCGCGGTTCGCCAGCGCCTTCACGTTCCAGTACTCCAAGCGCCCCGGTACCCCGGCCGCCTCGATGGGCGACCAGGTGCCGAAGGAGGTCGTGCAGGAACGGTACGACCGGCTGATCGCGACGATCGAGGACATCACCTGGGCGGAGAACCGCCGACTGGTGGGCGAGACGGTCGAGGTACTGGTCGCGGTCGGCGAGGGCCGCAAGGACGAGCGTACCGGTCGGCTGTCCGGTCGCTCACGCGACGGTCGCCTGGTGCACTTCCACGCCGACGATCCGGCTGCGGTACGCCCCGGCGACATCGTGCACACCGTGGTCACGTACGCGGCGCCACACCATCTGAACGCGGACGGTCCGCTGGTCGCCCACCGGCGGACGCGGGCGGGCGACGCCTGGGAGTCGGGTCGGGTCACCCGTACCCGGGGTGTGCTGCTGGGCCTGCCGGGGGTGGGCGCGCCCGCCCCGGCCGCGTCAACGCCGACCTGCGGCTGAGGGCCGCCCGCGGCTGGCGCCGCGGGCGGCGAACGTCAGCTCGACGCCTCGGCGAGCTGCAGGAACTGCCGCTTCTGGGCGAGCGCCTGCTCGGCGTCGCGGATGCGCCGCGCGTCGCCGGCCGCCTTGGCGCGCTCGAGCCGCTGCTCAGCCTCGGCTACCTGCTCCCGCATCTGCGCCAGCAACGGGTTCGACTCCGGCGGAGTGCGCCGCCACGCGCTGTCCATCGCCTGGCGAACCTTCTCCTCGACCGCGCGCAGCCGCCGGTCGAGGCTGGCCGCCGCGTCGCGCGGTACCCGCCCGGTGTCGTGCCACTGGCCCAGCACCTCGCGCAGCTTCGCCTGCGCGGCACGCGGGTCGGCGTCGACGTCGATCGCCTCCGCCTCGGCGAGCAGTGCCTGCCGCCGCTCCAGGTTGGCGCGCTGCTCGGCGTCGCGCGCCGAGAACACCTCGCTGCGCCGTGTGAAGAACGCGTCCTGAGCCGCTCGGAACCGCTCCCAGAGCTTCTGCTCGACCTCCTTCGAGGCGCGCGGCGACGCCTTCCAGTCGGCCATCAGCTCCTTGAGCCGATTGGCGGTGCTGGCCCACTCGGTCGAGTCGGCGAGCGACTCAGCCTCGGTGACCAGCTCCTCCTTGTGCGCCTGCGCCTGCTTGCGCTGCGCGTCCAGCGACGCGAAGTGGGCGCCCCGGCGGCGGGTGAAGCCGTCGCGAGCGGCGGCGTACCGCTTCCACAGCTCGCCGTCGGTCTTCTTGTCGACGCCGCGGATCGTCTTCCACTCGTCGAGGATCTCCTTGAACCGGTCGCCGGTCACCTTCCAGCTCGTCGACTCGGCGGCCAGTTGCTCGGCTTCCTCGACCAGCGCGGTCTTGCGGGCCAGCGCCTCGGCGCGGGCCGCGTCGCGGGCCGCGCGCGCCTCGTTCGCCTTCTCCTCGGCGGTCACCGCCAGCGCGTCCAGCCGTGCCGCGAGCCCGTCGATGTCGCCCACCACGTGCGCCTCGTCCAGCGTCGACCGCAGCCGACGGATGCTGGTCAGCGCATGGCCGGCGTCGGCGGCGCCGGACGCCAGTCGCGCCTCGATCACGTCAGCCTCGGTGACCAGGTCGGCGAACCGGCGCGCGAAGTGGGCCAGGCCCTCCTCCGGGGAGCCGGCCTGCCACGACCCGACCATCCGCTCTCCGCTGGCGGTCTTCACGTACACCGTGCCGTCGGCATCGACGCGGCCGAAGGCCGTCCAGTCGTTCATGTGCCCATCCTCGTTCTCCCGCCGCCCCGGAGGAACCCCACGGGGCGGCGCCAGCGCGCCGCTAAACGTTCTTTCGGCATTGTCACAGGTGCGCCCCGGCCCGCGTCGAGCGCCCAGGGCTCACCGTGACCATACGGTGTCCTGACGCCTGGCGGGGACCCGTCGCAGGGTGCGGTTACCGTTGACCGGTGTCACTCGTCGCCGCCGCGTTCTGCCCTCACCCACCTCTGCTGATACCGGATGTCGCCGGGGCGGCAGCCGACGAGATGACCGATGCCCGGCGCGCCTGTGACGAGGCGGTACGCCGTTTGCTGCGCCAGCCTGTGGACGGGCTGCTGCTGATCGGCACGGGTCCGGAGACCGGCTGGCAGCCCGCCGGGGCACGCGGCACGCTCGCCGGGTTCGGGGTGCCGGTCGAGGCGGCGCTGCCGGCGGTGCCGGCGTCCGGGGCATCGGTCGGCTCGCCGGACGGCGAGGCGGGGGCGTCGGGCGGCTCGCCGTCCGGCGAGGCGAGTCTGCCGCTCAGCCTGACCATCGGCGCGTGGCTGCTGGCTCGGCAGCCGGGTCACGACGCCGTACCGGTCGCCGCGGTGACGGTCGCCGAGGACACGCCGCCGCAGGAGTGCCTGGCGTTCGGGCGCGAACAGTGCGCCGACTGGCGTGACCGGGTCGCGATGCTGGTCATGGGCGACGGCGCGGCGTGCCATGGGGAGAAGGCTCCGGGGTACGCCGACCCCAGGGCGGAACCGTTCGACGAGGCGGTCGCCCGCGCGCTCGCCGACGGCGATCCGGACGCGCTGGGCGCCCTCGATCCCACTGTCGCCGCCGAACTGCTCGCCTGCGGTCGCGCGCCGTGGCAGGTGCTCGCCGGCGCTGCCGAGGGTCGCCGGTGGCGGGGCGACCTGCTGTACCGCGCCGCGCCGTACGGTGTCGGATATCTGATCGCCACCTGGACCTCGGGTGACGCCGGATGACCGCGCTGCCCGACCCTGCCCCGACGACCCGCCCGTCGGCCGGCACCCTGCCCGGTCCGGTGATCGCCGTCGTCGGACCGACCGCCACCGGCAAGTCCGCGCTCAGCCTCGCCCTGGCCCACGCGCTGGGCGGCGAGGTGGTCAACGCCGACTCGATGCAGCTGTACCGGGGCATGGACATCGGGACCGCGAAGCTGACCGTCGCCGAGCGGCAGGGCGTACCGCACCACGTGCTCGACCTGTGGGACGTCACCGAGCCCGCCAGCGTCGCCGAGTACCAGCGCGCCGCCCGCGCCGCCATCGACGACGTCCTCGCCCGTCGCCGGGTACCGCTGCTGGTCGGCGGCTCCGGGCTGTACGTGCGGGCGGTCCTCGAGCGCTTCGAGTTCCCCGGTACCGACCCGGACCTGCGGGCCCGGCTGGAGGCGGAACTCGCCGAACGGGGACCGGCCGGGCTGTACGCCCGGCTGGCGGCGACCGACCCGGCGGCAGCCGCGGCGATTCTGCCCAGCAACGGTCGGCGCATCGTGCGCGCGTTGGAGGTCGTCGAGTTGACCGGTCGCCCGTTCACCGCCGCCCTGCCGGACGAGCCGCGTCCGGTGTACGACGCCGTGCAGATCGGCGTCGACCTGGACACCGCGCTGCTCGACCGGCGGATCGCGGTACGCGTGCACCGCATGTGGGACCAGGGTCTGGTCGACGAGGTACGCGCGCTGGAGAAGGCGGGACTGCGCGAGGGCCGTACCGCCAGCCGCGCGCTCGGCTACCAGCAGCTGCTGCGCGCCCTCGCGGGCGAGTGCACCGAAGCCGAGGCGATGGCGGAGACGATCCGGGCGACACGGCGTTTTGTGCGGCGCCAGCGTTCCTGGTTCCGCCGTGACCCGCGGGTTCGGTGGCTGGACGGAGCCGCCGACGACCTGCTCGAACGCGTGGTGACCGAGATCGACCGCGCGGTCGGCGACCGGTTGGCGCAGCGCGCCGACCGAGGTGCAGGATGATCTGATGCGCTTCGCGAAAGGCCACGGCACCGGTAACGACTTCGTCATCCTGCCCGACCCGGACGGAGCGCTGCCGCTGACCGCCGACCTCGTGGTCGCCCTGTGCGACCGGCGACTGGGTATCGGCGCGGACGGGGTGCTGCGGGTGGTCCGGACCGCGAAGCACCCGGTCGCCGCCGGGCACGCCGGGGACGCCGAGTGGTTCATGGACTACTGGAACTGCGACGGCTCGCTTGCCGAGATGTGCGGCAACGGGGTACGCGTCTTCGCCCGGTACCTGACCGCGACCGGGCTCGCCGAGGGTCCGGCGGTACCGGTCGCGACCCGCTCCGGTGTCGTCGTCGCCGACGTCGCCCCCGACACGGTCACCGTGGACATGGTGCCGCCCCGCCTCGGGCCGTCCGGTGTCGCGACGGTGTCCGGTCGGCAATTCGCCGGTACCTCGGTCACGGTCGGCAACCCGAACCTGGTGTGCCCGGTCGACGACCTGAGCGGTCTGGACCTGACCGTCGCGCCCGGGCTCGACCCCGCGCTGTTCCCCCATGCCGCGAACGTCGAGTTCGTCCGACCGGGCGACGGGACGCCGGACGCCGACCGGCATGTGGTCATGCGGGTCTTCGAGCGGGGCGCCGGGGAGACGCTGTCCTGCGGTTCGGGCGCCTGCGCCGTGGCCGCCGCCGTACTCGCCGAGGCGGGGCTGGACAACGGCGTCGTCGCCGTCGACGTACCGGGCGGTCGGCTGCGCGTCACGATCGCACCGGGTCGCTGCCGGCTCGCCGGTCCCGCCGTGATCGTGGCGACCGGCGACATCGACCCGACGGCGCTGGTCCGCCCGGTCTGACCCGGCGCGACGCGCCGGGTCAGACCGGGCACCGTCAGGCGACCGGCTCGGGGGCGTCCGTCACCGGGTGCTTCGACAGCAGGTTCTGCTCGAGCACCACCGGTACCGACAACGTCTTGTAGCCGACCTCCTCGAACAGGACCACCATCCGGTCCTCCTCGTACCCCATCACCATCCCGGCGCCCCACTGCGGGTGGTACACGGTGCTCTGCACGGCGAACGGCTCGTCGACGGTGGCCGGGGGAGCGCTCACCACGCCTTCCATGCAGTTGTCGCAGTGTCCACAAGGGCCTGACAACTGTTCGCCGAAGTACGCGAGCAGCATCGCCACCCGGCACTGCCGGGTCTCGGCGAACGCGCGCATCATGTCGGTACGCGAGCGCTGCAGGCTCTGGTGCCGTTCGGCTTCGCGCAACGCTTCCTCGGCTGCGGCCCTGGGCAGCGGAGCGTACCGGGGCGCGACCAGGCGACCGCGTGACTCGGTGGTCGCGGCTCCAATCTCCTCCAGCAGCGCCGCCAACTGCGTGATCTTGCGGGGGCTCAGCCCGGTGCGTTCCTTCAGCGCCGCCTTGCTGATCGGTCCCTCGTGCAGCGCCGCCGCCAGCTTCTCCAGGTCGTCGCGGCTGGGGGTGCCGCCGCTGAAGTACCGTTGCAGCGCCTCGTCCTCGGCGCGCCACAGCAGCAGCACCCAGCTCGGCAGCCCGTCCCGACCGGCCCGCCCGATCTCCTGGAAGTAGCTGTCCGGCGAGTCGGGCAGCGCGGTGTGGATCACCCAGCGGATGTTCGGCTTGTCGATACCCATGCCGAATGCCGAGGTCGCCACCATCACCGGGATCTCGTCGGCGAGGAAGCCCTCGTGTCGTCGGGTACGCGCGCCGGCGCTCATCCCGCCGTGGTACGCCTGCGCCTCGATGCCCGCCTCGACCAGCCGCTCGGCGAGTTCCTCGGCGGCGCGGCGGGTCGGCACGTACACGATGCCCGGCGGCTGCTCCTGCCGCAGCCGGTCCAGCAGGTGCCGCCAGCGGTAGTCCTCGTCCGGACAGTGCACCGCCTCGAGGAACAGGTTCGGTCGGTCGAGACCGGTCACGATGACGTGCGGCTTGCGCAACCGCAGCCGGGCCACGATGTCGTCGCGTACCGGCGGCGACGCGGTCGCGGTCAGCGCCACGATCGGCGGGCGACCGAGTTCGTCGATCAGGTGACCCAGCGAGAGGTAGTCGGGCCGGAAGTCGTGCCCCCACGCGGAGATGCAGTGCGCCTCGTCGACCGCGACCAGCGCGGGACGCAGCGCCTTCACCTCGGCGAGCCGGTCCGGTTGGGACAGTTGCTCCGGCGTGATGAACAGGAACCGGGCGCGCCCGGACCGGATCGCCTCGAGCGCCTCGCGCTGCTGGTTCGGCGTCTCCGCCGAGCTGACCCGGACCGCCTTCAGGTCCGCCCGGCCACGTTCGTTGAGCCCGGAGATCTGGTCCTCCTGCAGCGCCAGCAGCGGAGAGATCACCACTGTCGGACCGTGCAGCAGGGTCGCGGGTACCTGGTAGATCGCGGACTTGCCGGCACCGGTGGGGAGGACGACCAGGGCGTCGCGGCGGCTCATCACCGCCCGCATCGCGGCGAGTTGACCTTCGCGCAGGGAGCGCCAGCCGAAATGACGCCGCGCGGCGCGGCGCAGCCGGGGGGAGTGCAGTCGGAACATCGCGGCGAGGATTCCCCGGCCACGATCATGCCAAACCCCGGACCGGGTACCGTCGCCCGCCGTCACGCCGTCGCCGTTTCGGGGTCGGTACCGGTCAGGTCCCAGCGGACGCCCTTCGCGGCGGCGCGTACCGCGGTGGCGACGGCGGGCGCGACCCGACTGTCGAAGACGCTCGGTACGATCACGCTCGGATTGATCTTGTCCTGCCCGACCACGTCGGCGATCGCGCGTGCCGCGGCCAACGCCATGTCCTCGGTGAACTCGCGCGCCTGGGCGTCGAGCATGCCCCGGAACACGCCGGGGAACGCGAGCACGTTGTTGATCTGGTTCGGTTGGTCGGACCGTCCGGTCGCGACGATCGCCGCGTGCTGCCGCGCCTGCCGCGGATCGACCTCCGGGTCGGGGTTGGCCAGCGCGAACACCACCGCATTGTCGGCCATCGTGGCGATGTCGTCGCCGGTCAGCAGGTTCGGCGCGCTGACGCCGATGAACACGTCCGCGCCGCGCAACGCCCCGCGCAGGTCACCGGCGTAGTTGTCCTTGTTGGTGTGCTCGGCCAGCCACTGCCACGCCGGGTTCAGACCGGGCATGTTCCGGTTCAGCGCGCCCGGCCGGTCGCAGGCGATGATATCGCCGACGCCCTGACGCAGCAGCAGCTTCATGATCGCGGTACCGGCGGCGCCCGCCCCGCACACCACGACCCGCACGTCCGACAGGTTCTTGCCGACCACTCGAAGCGCGTTGGTCAGGGCGGCCAGCACACAGATCGCCGTACCGTGCTGGTCGTCGTGGAACACCGGGATGTCCAGCGCCTCGCGCAGCCGCGCCTCGATCTCGAAGCAGCGCGGCGCCGCGATGTCCTCCAGGTTGATCCCGCCGTACGCCGGGGCGATCGCCTTGACGGTACGGATGATCTCCTCGGTGTCCTGGGTGTCCAGCACCACCGGCCAGGCGTCCACCCCGCCGAACCGCTTGAACAGCGCCGCCTTGCCCTCCATCACGGGCAGCGCGGCAGCCGGGCCGATGTTGCCCAGACCGAGTACCGCCGACCCGTCGGTCACCACGGCGACGGTGTTCCGTTTGATGGTCAACCGACGCGCGTCGTCCGGGTTCTTCGCGATCGCCAGGCACACCCGCGCCACGCCCGGTGTGTACGCCCGGGACAGCTCGTCCCGGTTACGCAGCGCCACCTTCGGCTGTACCTCGATCTTGCCGCCGAGGTGCAGCAGGAACGTCCGGTCGGAGACCTTGCGTACCTCCACCCCATCCAGCCCGTCGAGCGCCGCCACCACCTCCTCGACGTGGGCGGCGTCGGCGGTGTCGCAGGTCAGGTCGGCGATCACCCGCAGGTGGTCGGAGTCGACCACGTCCAGCGCGGTAACCACGGCGCCCGCCTCGCCGACCGCTGTGGTCAACTTGCCGATGGCGGAGGTGTCCGCGGTGACCGCCACCCGGATGGTGATCGAAAAGCCCGCGCTGGGTAGTGCTGTGCTGGACAAGGTCGTCCCTTCCACGATCGCCGGATGACGGCATTCTCCCCCCGGCGATGGTCGGGTCCCCACGCCGGGTCGCGCCGGAGCCGGGCTCGAGCACGTCCGAGACGTCGTGGTATTGGAGATGCGGTCGGCGGTACCGGCGTGTCACGATCGATGCAATGAGTTACGAGCCTATTGGGGTGCCCGGCTCCCCTGACACAGATCCGACCACCGGGGAGTTCGACCTCGAGGACCGGCAGGCGCTGCGCCGGGTCGCGGGGTTGTCCACGGAATTGGCGGACATCACCGAGGTTGAATACCGGCAGCTCCGCCTCGAGCGGGTGGTACTGGTCGGCGTGTGGACCGAGGGGACGGTCGCCGACGCCGAGAACTCCCTGACCGAACTCGCGGCGCTCGCCGAGACCGCCGGCTCGCAGGTGCTCGAAGGGCTGATCCAGCGGCGCGGGCGCCCGGACCCCGCCACGTACATCGGCCGGGGCAAGGTCGCCGAGTTGCGCGGCGTGGTCGTCGCCACCGGCGCCGACACGGTGATCTGCGACGGCGAACTGTCCCCAGGTCAGTTGCGCAACCTGGAACAGGACATCAAGATCAAGGTCATCGACCGTACCGCGTTGATCCTGGACATCTTCGCCCAGCACGCGAAGAGCCGGGAAGGCAAGGCGCAGGTCGAGCTCGCCCAGTTGCAGTACCTGCTGCCCCGGCTGCGGGGCTGGGGCGAGACGCTGTCCCGGCAGGCGGGCGGTCGCGCCGGCGGCGCGAACGGGGGCGTCGGTCTGCGCGGTCCCGGCGAGACCAAGCTGGAAACCGACCGCCGTCGGATCCGCGCCCGGATCGCCCGGCTCAAGCGCGAGATCCACGCGATGCGGACGGTCCGCGACACGAAGCGGTCGGGGCGGCGGCGGCACGAGGTACCGGCGGTGGCGATCGCCGGGTACACCAACGCCGGCAAGTCCAGCCTGCTCAACCGGCTGACCGGCGCGGGCGTACTGGTGGAGAACGCGCTGTTCGCCACGCTCGACCCGACGACCCGGCGCTCGCGTACCGCCGACGGTCGGGTGTACACGCTGTCGGACACCGTCGGGTTCGTCCGTCACCTGCCGCACCAGCTCGTCGAGGCGTTCCGCTCGACGCTGGAGGAGGTCGCGGACGCCGACCTGGTGTTGCACGTGGTGGACGGGGCGCACGTCGACCCGCAGGAGCAGGTACGCGCCGTGCGCGAGGTGCTCGCCGAGGTGGGCGCCGACCAGGTACCGGAACTCCTGGTCATCAACAAGATCGACGCGGTGGACGAGGAGACCCTGCTCGCGCTCAAGCGCACGTTCGCCGACGCCGTGTTCGTCTCGGCGCGCACCGGGCTGGGCATCGACGCGCTGCGCGAGGCGATCGAGCAGCGGCTGCCCCGCCCCGCGGTCGAGGTGCTGGTCCGTATCCCGTACCAGCGGGGCGACCTGGTCGCCCAGGTCCACCAGCGCGGCGAGGTGCTGTCCACCGAGCACACCGAGGCGGGCACTCTGCTGCGGGTCCGGGTGAGCCCCTGGCTGGCTGGGCAACTTGCCCCATACGTCGTTGTCGAGGCCGACGCTGCCGCTCGCGCACGATAACCGACACCGCCCGGTCCCCATCCGTCCTGCGCGCTTCTGACAGACTGTGCCGATGCGGCGCGTGGCAGGGGTGGTGATCGGGGCAGCGGCTCTGGCGTTCGGGATAGCCGTTCCGGCGGCGGCGGCGCCTGCCGGTCCCGCCACCGCCTGCACCGTCAAGGACGACCAGGTCGCCAACCTGTCCGGGCTGGTGGCGACGGCGAGCGGATACGTCGCGGTCAGCGGCCGCAGTTCGGACGGCACGACGCCGCGCGTGTTCGTGCTCGACGGGAGTTGCCGGCGGCAGCGCACCGTCAGTTACCCGAGCCAGCCGCTGGATCCGGAGGACGTCGTCGCCCAGCCGGACGGCACGCTGTGGATCGCCGACATCGGCGACACGGACAAGAACCGCCCGTGGATCACGCTGTGGAAGGCGGCCGCCAACCTCAGCAAGATGACCAGGTACCGGTTCACCTACCCGGACAAGCAGGCGCGCGACGCGGAGGCGATCGTCCTCAACGGCAACGGCATGCCGATCGTGGTCACCAAGGTGGCCAACGGACCAGCCGAGTTGTACACCCCGGCCGCCGCGCCCGACGCGAACGCCACCGGCGGCGTACCGCTGAAGAAGGTGGGGGAGTTCCACCCGGTCCGGACCAACACGCCGAACCAGTTCGGCGTGGTCGGGCAGAACACGGTGACCGGCGGCGCGAACTCGCCGGACGGCAAGCGGGTGGTACTGCGCACCTACTCCGACGCGTACGAGTGGGACGTCGCCGGCGGTGACGCGGTCGCCGCGATCACCCAGGGCAAGCCGCGCATCACCCCGCTGCCGAACGAGTCGCGCGGCGAGGCGATCACATACACCCACGACGGCTCCGCGTTCCTCACCGTGCCGCGCGACGGCGCCGCCAAGATCCTGCGGTACACGCCGTCCACGAGCGACCAGCCCCCGCCGACCAAGGCGGCCAGCGCGCCCGGAGCGTCCGGCGGCAGTTTCTGGAAGAAGCTCACCCTCAAGCAGCTCACGGTCCTGGTCGCCGCAGTCGGCGTGCTGGGGCTGCTGATGGTCGTCGGTGGGGTGCTGGGCATCCGGTACGCCCGTGCGCACCCGCCGACGCCCCGCGACAGCGTCGACGTCGACAACCGGCGACGGCGGCGCCGACACGGCGAGCGTACCGGCGACTGGTCGGACGACGACGAGTTCGCCGGCGGCGAGCCGGGCGTGTACGGAAGCGCGGCGTCGGCGCGGGGCAGGGTGTACTCCGCCCCGGGGTACACCGAGCCCGGGTACGACCCGGGCTACCAGGAGCCCCCGGCACCGCGACGTCCCCGCCAGCGGTACGACTCGAACGGCTACGACGACTATCGCGAGCAGGGGTACCGGGAACCGGCGCACCCCGAACCCGGCTACCCGGAGCGCGGCTACGAGGAGCCCGGATATCCGCCGCCGCGCCCGCGCGGACGGGAATACCGGGGTGGTCGGTCGGACGGGTACGACGAGCCGTACGCGGACCGCTACGGCCGCTGAGGGACCGCCCGCCCCGCCTGCCTCACGCCGCCTGATCCCGCCTCACGCCGCCTGCCTCGCGCCGTCTGGTTCCGCCTCGCGCTCGCGGCCCGTCACAGAGGGTGGCCGGCGCTTCACCGGGGTGCCTTGCGACAACGCCACACCCGTGGTGATGTGCGTACACCACCACCGGTGTGCGCGTCTGAAACACCCTGCCGCCTCGCGCACCCGCCCGGCTGGCGGAATCGCGGGACGTCAGATACGGCGCAGGACCGCGACGACCCGTCCCATGATCGTCGCTTCGTCGCCGGGAATCGGCTCGAACAACGGGTTGCGCGGCATCAGCAGCACGTGGCCGTCGGGCTGGCGGCGGTACGCCTTGACGGTCGCCTCGCCGTCCAGCAACGCGGCGACGATGTCGCCGTTGTTCGCGGTCGGCTGCTGCCGGACCACGACCCAGTCCCCGTCGCAGATCGCCGCCTCGATCATCGAGTCGCCCTTGACCTGGAGCAGGAACAGTTCGCCCTCGCCGACCAGTTCGCGGGGCAGCGGGAACACGTCCTCGATCGACTGCTCGGCGAGCACCGGACCACCGGCGGCGATGCGACCCAGCACCGGCACGTACGCCGGGCGGGGCTGCGCGGCGCGGACCGCTTCGTCGTCCTCGGCGGTCGGCTCGGCCGGTACCCGTACGTCGACGGCGCGCGGACGGTTCGGGTCGCGGCGCAAAAAGCCCTTCTTCTCCAACTCCTTGAGTTGGTAGGCGACGCTGGACGGCGAGACCAGCCCGACCGCCTCGCCGATCTCGCGCACGCTCGGCGGGTACCCGTACCGCGAGACCCACTCGCGAATGAACTCGAGGATGCGTCGCTGCCGCGCGGTCAGACCGGCGGCGAGCACGTCCGGGGTGCTGCTGGGCACGCCGGTCACGGCGCGCAACCGCGGCTCGTCGGCGCTGGGGCGGGCAGTGCGCGGTTGATCCGCGCTGGGGCGGGCACTGCGCGGTTCGTCCGCGCCAGAGCGGGCAGTGCGCGGCTGTTCCGCGCCAGAACGGGCAGTGCGCGGTTCGTCCGCGCCTGAAAGGGACCGGCGTCGCCGCTGCTCTGCTGCGCCTGGTTGCCGGTCTCCCTGCCGTGTGCCCGCGGGCCCGTCCGTCGCCACGTCCATCCTCCCCTTGTCGGATTTCGTCGAGCGGTCCGGTCTCGCGCCCGGTGTCCGCATACCGCCGACGCTATCCCGATGATCGCGTGACTTCAAACATCTGTACGACGTGTCGTCTCGACAGCCGTGGACGGGTCTGCTAAACCTCGTACGTGCGTTCGATAGTACGCACGTACGAAGATCGGCAGCGCACCCTCGGAGGTCGCGGTGACCGCAGCCCACGCTCGACCTGCTCCCCCCATCCGTCTCACCCGCCGGGGCAGGACGGTTCTGCTCCTGCTACTGTGCGCGCTCGCCGCTGTGGTGCTCGCGCTCGGCTCGCCGCCGAGCGACGCGGCCGGTCCCGCCGGGCCCGCGCCCACCGCCGTCGTCCAACCGGGCGACACGCTGTGGTCGATCGCCGAGCAGTACGTGCCGGATCTCGACCCGATCACGGCGATCGAGGAGATCCGGGAGCTGAACGACATGCCCAGCTACACGGTGTATGCCGGACAGCGACTGCGACTGCCCGCCCGGCGCTGACCGCCGTCGCGCCTGCCCTCGGCGACCCGGTCGTCACCGTTGGCGACGCCACGCGCGACACGCCGCGCGCACGGCGGTTCGGCTTGCGTCCGAGGCGCGGACGGCATAACGTCAACCCCAACATCTAGTAGTTACATGGGTGTAAGTCACCCAGAAGTTGGGTTCGACTTCTCAAGTTTGTCCACACCCCGCACCCAGCGTCGACCGTCGCGGTACGCGTCGCCGCTGCGTTCAGCGCGCCCTCAGACGGGTGCGGGCGGGGCGTGGCACGCGCTCGCCGGAGGGGAGAGGCGCGCATGCGCTGTCCGTACTGTCGCCACGCCGACTCACGGGTGGTCGACTCGCGGGAGGCCGACGACGGTCAGCTCATCCGTCGTCGCCGCGCCTGCCCCGAGTGCGGCAAGCGGTTCACCACGGTCGAGGAGGCCGTCCTGGCGGTGGTCAAGCGCAGCGGCGTCACCGAGCCGTTCAGCCGCGCCAAGATCATCGGAGGGGTACGGAAAGCCTGCCAGGGCCGACCGGTGAACGAGGACGCGATCGCGCTGCTCGCTCAGAAGGTCGAGGAGACCGTACGGGCCAAGGGCGCGGCGGAGGTGCCGAGCCACGAGGTCGGTCTGGCGATCCTGGGTCCGCTGCGGGACCTGGACGAGGTGGCGTACCTCCGTTTCGCCAGCGTCTACCGCTCGTTCGATTCGTTGGCCGACTTCGAACGCGAGATCGCGGCGCTGCGTGCGGGCGCGGTGAGCGAGGCGACCGAGAGTACGACGCCGGCGGCTCGCCACGAGCCGCGGCCGGAGGGCGCGAGCAGATGAGCAGGCGAGCAACACGTGGTTCGCAGGACAGTGGGACGAGAGCGGCGGAGGTCGTCGCGGATGAGGGGGAGCAGATGACCGGGGCGGTAGGCACGCCGGCCGGGGCGGGCGAGCACCAGCGCGGCGCCGGCGGGAAGGCGCGGGCGAGGGCTGCCGGTGGTGGCCTGACCGTCGAGCGGCTCTGGACGACCGAGGGCGTCCACCCGTACGACGAGGTCACCTGGGAGCGTCGCGACGTCGTCATGACCAACTGGCGCGACGGCTCGATCAACTTCGAACAGCGCGGCGTCGAGTTCCCCGACTTCTGGAGCGTGAACGCGACCAACATCGTCACGTCGAAGTACTTCCGTGGCGCGGTCGGCACCCCTGAGCGGGAGTGGAGCCTGCGCCAGCTCATCGACCGGGTGGTGACGACCTATCGGCGCGCCGGCGAGGAACACGGATACTTCGCCACCCCGGCGGACGCGGAGATCTTCGAGCACGAGCTGATCTGGATGCTGCTGCACCAGGTGTTCAGCTTCAACTCGCCGGTCTGGTTCAACGTCGGCACGACCTCGCCTCAGCAGGTCAGCGCCTGCCTCCCGTACGACTCCCTGGTCAGCACGCCGGCCGGCCTGGTACCGATCGGCCGGCTCGTGGCCGAGAACGCGATCGGGGCCAAGGTCTACGACGCCCACGGGGTGACCCGGATTCTCGCGGTGAAGGCGAACGGCGTGCGCGACGTCCTCCGCCTGCACACCAAGGCCGGCTACACCCTGGACGTCACCTCCGACCACCTGGTGTGGAAGACCTACGGCAAGGGCAGCGGCCGTTGGGTCGAAGCAGGCACCCTGAAGCCCGGCGACAGGCTCGAGTGGCACCGTGCCTCGTCGTACGGCGAAGCCCAGCTCGAGCCCCTAGAGATCGCCGAGGCGGCGCTGGCCGGTTGGCTGCAGTCCGACGGTTTCGTCGGCCGGTACGACCAGGGGACGAACTCGCTGACCATCGAGGCGATGACCGTCAACGACGACGAACTCGCGTGGGTGACGTCCGCCCTGGACAAGGTCTTCCCGCAGGCGCAACGGCACGAGCGGACCGTTGTCACACAGAGTCAGGAACTGGACTGCCGGCGGACCCGGCTGTACGGCGAGGACCTGCGTCCGTTCGTCGACAAGTGGGGGCTGCTCGCGCGGGGCACCGACATGGAGGTGCCACAGGTTCTCTTCACCGCTCCTCTGCCGGTGGTCGCGGCGTACCTCCGAAGCATCTTCCAGGCCGAGGGGTACGTCTCGGCGCGTGAGCGCTCGACCGTGATCGCCGTCGACATGATTTCCGAGAAGCTGATCCGAGGCGTGCAGCGGCTGCTACTGAGGTTCGGCATCTTCTCCCGTGTCTCGTTCAAGCGTGACCGTCGTGACGATCGCAAGAGCTGCTGGTCCTTGCGCATCCAGAACGCCGGCGACCGGGAGATGTTCGCGACCGAGATCGGGTTCGTCGGCGAGGCCAAGGCAACCAAGCTCGCCAGCGGCTTCGACAAGCCCGGCCGACCGGCGGCACCGGTCAAGCAGGTGGAGATCGCCCGCGTCGAACCACTCGGCGAGATGGAGGTCTTCGACATCCAGACGGAGAGCGGCGAGTTCCTCGTCGACAACCTCCGTATCCACAACTGCTTCATCCTGTCCGTCGACGACTCGATGGACTCGATCCTCGACTGGTACAAGGAAGAAGGGCTGATCTTCAAGGGCGGCTCCGGCTCCGGGGTCAACCTGTCGCGCATCCGCTCGTCGAAGGAGTTGCTGTCCAGCGGCGGTACCGCGTCCGGACCGGTCAGCTTCATGCGCGGCGCGGACGCCAGCGCGGGCACCATCAAGTCCGGCGGCGCCACCCGGCGCGCGGCCAAGATGGTCATCCTCGACGTCGACCACCCGGACATCGAGGAGTTCGTCTGGACCAAGGCGCGCGAAGAGGACAAGGTCCGGGCGCTGCGCGACGCCGGCTTCGACATGGACCTGGGCGGCAGGGACATCGTCAGCGTGCAGTACCAGAACGCCAACAACTCGGTGCGGGTGTCCGACGAGTTCATGCGCGCGGTCGAGGACGGCAAGCCGTTCGACCTGCGCGGTCGGCTGGACGGGTCGGTGATCGAGACGATCGACGCGCGCAAGCTGTTCCGCGACATCGCCCAGGCGGCGTGGGAGTGCGCCGACCCCGGGCTGCAGTACGACGACATCATCAACGACTGGCACACCTGCCCGGAGACCGGTCGGATCACCGCGTCCAACCCCTGCTCCGAGTACCTGCACCTGGACAACTCGTCCTGCAACCTCGCCTCGCTCAACCTGCTGAAGTTCCTGCAGTCGGACGGATCGTTCGACGTACATCGGTTCGTCAAGAGCGTCGAGTTCGTGATCACGGCGATGGACATCTCGATCTGCTTCGCGGACTTCCCGACCGACAAGATCGCCGAGACCACGCGGGCGTACCGCCAGCTCGGCATCGGCTACGCGAACCTGGGCGCGCTGCTGATGGCGTCCGGTCTGCCGTACGACTCGGAGGGCGGTCGCAGCGTCGCCGCCGCCATCACTTCGCTGATGACCGGCACGGCGTACCGGCGCTCCGCCGAGCTTGCCGGGGTGGTCGGCCCGTACGACGGGTACGCCCGCAACGCCGAGGCGCACCAGCGGGTGATGCGCAAGCACGCGGCGGCGAACGACGAGGTCAAGCCGGCCACCCCGGTCGCGGCGGCGATCCACCGCGAGGCGACCGCACAGTGGAAGCAGTGCCTGAAGATCGGTGAGAAGTCCGGCTGGCGCAACGCGCAGGCCAGTGTGCTCGCGCCGACCGGGACCACCGGCTTGATGATGGATTGCGACACCACGGGGGTCGAGCCGGACCTGGCGCTGGTGAAGTTCAAGAAGCTGGTCGGCGGCGGATCGATGCAGATCGTCAACCAGACCGTGCCTCGCGCGCTGCGCACCTTGGGTTACCAGGACGAGCAGATCGAAGCGATCGTGGAGTACATCTCCGAGCACGGTCACGTGGTCGGCGCGCCCGGACTCAAGACCGAGCACTACCCGGTGTTCGACTGTGCCATGGGCCAGCGGTCCATCGCGCCGATGGGGCACGTCCGGATGATGGCGGCGATCCAGCCGTTCATCTCCGGCGCGATCTCCAAGACGGTGAACATGCCCGAGTCGGCGACTGTGGAGGACGTCGAGAAGATCTACTTCGAGGGCTGGAAGCTCGGTCTCAAGGCGCTGGCGATCTACCGGGACAACTGCAAGGTCGGTCAGCCGCTGTCCGTCGCCAAGTCGGACAAGGCGGTTGCCGAGGCGCCCGCCGAGAAGCAGGTGGAAAAGGTCGTCGAGTACCGCCCGGTGCGCAAGCGCCTGCCGAAGAAGCGCCCGTCGTCCACGGTGTCGTTCTCGGTCGGCGGTGCCGAGGGGTACCTCACCGCGTCGTCCTACCCGGACGACGGGCTCGGCGAGGTGTTCCTGAAGATGTCCAAGCAGGGTTCCACGCTCGCCGGGGTGATGGACGCGTTCTCGGTCGCGATCTCCATCGGTCTGCAGTACGGCGTACCGCTGGAAACGTACGTCTCGAAGTTCGTGAACATGCGGTTCGAGCCGGCGGGCATGACCGACGACCCGGACGTGCGGATGGCGTCGTCGGTGATGGACTACATCTTCCGTCGCCTGGCGCTGGACTTCCTGCCCTACGAGCGGCGTGCGGAACTGGGCATCTTCACTGCCGAGGAGCGGGCGGCGCAGCTTCGCGCCGAGGCGGGTCTCGCCTCGGGCGGCGAGGAGGCGTCGGTCGACCTGACCGCGCTCGCCGCCTCGGCGCCCATCGAGACCAAGGCGGGCGACACCGGCAAGAAGAGCGAGAAGGTCGAGGACAAGCCGAGCCGGCAGGCGGGCTCGTCGACGGAACTGCTGGAGGCGATCCAGGGCAAGGCTGCGGACGCGCCGCTCTGCTTCACCTGCGGTACCAAGATGCGCCCGGCTGGTAGCTGCTACGTGTGCGAGGGCTGCGGCTCGACCAGCGGCTGCAGCTGATATTGGACGGAATCGCATCTGCTGCAACGCCGTGACGTGAGTGTCGCGGCACAGAGGACAGCTGAGGGCAGCGCCCGCCCGGCCCTACAGGGCCGGGCGGGCGCTGCGTAGGACCTCGAGACCGCCGTTCGGGGTGTCATCCAGATGGTCACTTTGAGTAACGACGAGCGATCGCGGGTGACCGTACAGTCAGCCGGTCGCGGAACCGCTGCGCATTTCGCTGGCGAGTTCCTGCTCGTCCTCGGCGGACAGCGAGGTCTTCAGCAGCGTCCCCCCGTACGGTCCCATCGCCGCCGCGAACCGGTCCTCGGTCATCTTCGACGCCATCATCACCACGCCTGACGTACCGGGTCGCAGCAGGTCGCGGACCTGGGAGCGGAACGTTTCGTCGATGCCGGACTTGCCGAGCTTGCCGAACAGCGCCCCCATCGCCCCGCCGATCGCGGCACCCAGGAACGGTACGAAGAACAGCAGGCCGATCAGCGTCCCCCAGAGCGCGCCTCCGGCGGCGGAGCCGCCGACAATCTTGCCGGGCGTCTCGACGTGGGTCTTGCCTTCGGCGTCGACGTCGACCAGGGCGAGCCCTTCGAGCGAGACGACGTAGTCCTTCTCCAGTCGCAGGATCTGGTTGTATGCCGCCTCGGCCTGCTGGTGGCTCTCGTAGCCGAGGACGATCAAGTCTGACATGTCCGGTCCGCCCCTTCGCGTCGCTGTCCCGGTGGTCACGCCGCGGTTCAGACGTCGCGGCGCGGCGCCTCTGCCCAGCATCGGCGAGCGTCGGCGGCGCTGTGGGCGGAACGCTCGCCGCTCACCCGCGACGGGTGAGCGCTGCCGGCGGTCCCGTCGGCACATCCCCGTATCGTGGCAGCGGCCCAGCCGTACGCACGGCGACACGTACCGTGGTTTCAGAAGTTCACGGGTTTCAGAAGTTCACGGGTTTCAGGAGTTCACGCGGGGCGCTCGCCTCGGGCGAGGGACTGCCGGGACGCGCGTGGCGCAGACGGCAAGGGCGGGGGCTGTGGCGAACAGAATCCACTCCACCGCGATCATCGGTGTGGGCGTCGAGCTGGGCGACGACAACGTCGTCGGCCCGTACACCGTGATCGTCGGTCCGACCCGGATCGGCAGCGGCAACTGGATCGCGCCGCACGTGTCGATCGGTACCCCCGGCGAATACCGGGGCGGCGCCCATCCCGTGGGGTGGGACGGCGAGCTCGACGGTACCGGCGTGCTGATCGGCGACCGGTCGGTCATCCGGGAGTTCGTGACGATCAACCAGGGCACGAAGGAGACGACCGTCGTCGGGGACGACTGTTACCTGCTCGCCCGCAGTCACGTCGGGCACGACTGCGTACTCGACCGCGCGGTGACGCTGGCGGACACGGTGCAGCTGGGCGGACACACCCAGGTCGGCGCCTGGGCGAACATCGGCATGTCGACGGTGGTACACCAGCGGGGTCGGATCGGTCCGGGCGCGATGATCGGGATGGGTTCCGCGGTGCGCAGACCCGTCGCCCCGTTCACCATCGCGGTAGGGAACCCGGCTCGGGTGACCGGCGTCAACCGGGTCGGACTGTCACGGCTGGGCTGCCCGGACGTGGTGGTGGACGCGTTCGAGGAGTACCTGAAGGGCAAGGCGGACCTGCCTGCCGACCTGCCGGCGCAGCTCGTGGACGAGCTGACCGCATGGGCGAAAGCCGCCGCCGAGGAAGTTCACGAATAGCCACCGTCCCGGCGCATAACGGCATAACGTCGCGGAACAGTACGACCAGCTCCCGGAACACGAACAGAAAGCGATCGCCATGGCACTCACCGAGCGGCTCCGGAACGTGTTCGTCGAGACGCTGGAGCTCGGCGACGATGTCGACGTCGAGAACCTCAAGTACCGCGACATCGAGCAGTGGGATTCGCTCGGGCACATGACGCTGGTCGCCGCGATCGAGGACGAGTTCGACGTCCAACTCGACACCGAGCAGGTCATCGACATGAGCAGCTTCAAGGTCGCCGTGGACATGCTGCGCGGGATGGGTGTCGATGACTGAACCGGCAACCGGTGGGCTCGCCGGTCGTCTCGCCGTGGTCACCGGCGCCACCCGAGGCATCGGTCTGGCGACGGCGCACGCGCTCGCCGAGGCGGGTGCCGAGGTTGTCGTGACCAGCCGCGACGAGACGCGGGCGAGCCAGGCGGCGAAGGAGGTCGCCGCGGCGCACGGTACGCCGAGCCACGCGATCGCCTTCGACGTGGCGGATTTCGACGCGGTCGGGGCGGCGTTCCGGAGCATCGCCCGTGAGCACGGTCGCATCGACATCCTGGTGGCGAACGCGGGCGTGCTCGAGGACGCCCTGGTCGGGATGATCCCGAAGGACCTGGTCGACCGGATGCTGTCGGTCAACGTGGGCGGCACGGTCGCCGCGGTACAGGCGGCGGCACGCGTCATGATGCGCCGGAAGTCCGGCGCGATCGTGGTGCTCGCGTCGATCGTCGGCGAGCACGGCAGCGCCGGGCAGACGGCGTACGCGGCGTCGAAGGCAGCCGTGGCGGCGATCGCCCGGTCCACCGCGAAGGAACTCGGTCCGCGCGGCATCCGGGTCAACGCGGTCGCCCCCGGCTTGATCGATACGGACATGATCGCGCACCTGCCCGAGGACCTGGTGTCACGTCGGGTCGCCGACACGTCGCTGGGTCGGCTGGGTCAGCCGGAGGACGTCGCCCGCGCGATCCGGTTCCTGGTCAGCGACGACGCCGCGTTCATCACCGGTCAGGTACTCGGTGTGGACGGAGGACTCGTGTTGTGAACCTGGTGAACCGGGGGGCTCGGCTGGTCGACGGTACCAGCGGGGACGTCGTCGCCGGCGCGCACCTGGAATCCACGGTCGCGGCGGGCGCCACCGAGTACCATGGGCTGCCCGACGGCGTGGTGTTCGCCCGCACCGGGTTGACCGTCGCGGCTGTCCTGCGGTACCTCGGCGCGTGGTCGGCGGGACGACCGGTCGCGCTGCTCGACCCGGCGCTCGACCCGGCGACGCTCGCCGAACTGGTACGCCGGTACCGCCCCGCCGCCGTGGTCGGGCTCGGCGAGGGAGGTGCCGGCGCCAGCCCCGGCGACGTGCCGCACGGGTACACCGAGCGACGGCTGGACGTGCTCGGACCGGCGTGGGTCCGCAGCACCCCGGACCGCGTCCCGGCGGTCCACCCGGACCTCGGGGTACTGCTCGCCACGTCCGGCTCGACGGGCAGCCCGAAGCTGGTGCGACTGTCCCGGCGCGCGGTACACGCCAACGCGACCGCCATCGCCGAGGCGCTCGTCATCGACTCCGACGAGATCGCGCCGACCAGCTTGCCGCTGTTCTACAGCTACGGGCTGTCGGTACTGAACAGCCACCTGGTCGCCGGCGCGACCGTGCTGGTCGCGGACGGCGGCGTGCTGTCCCGCGAGTTCTGGACCGCGTTCGACGCGCACGGCGCGACGTCGCTGGCTGGCGTGCCGTACCACTACGAGATGCTCGCCCGGATCCGGTGGAGCCCCGTGAAGCACCCCAGCCTGCGGATGCTCACCCAGGCGGGCGGTCGGCTGCGACCGGAGTTGATCGCCGAGTTCCACGAGAAGATCAGCTCGGCGGGCGGGCGGATGGTGCCGATGTACGGGCAGACCGAGGCGACCGCCCGGATCACCGTGCTGCCGCCGGGTCGGCTCCCCGGTAAGCTCGGCTCGCCCGGCATCGCGCTGCCCGGCGGCAGACTCTCGGTGGTCACCGACGACGGTACGGAGACCGTGGTGCCCGGCGTGACCGGCGAGATCGTGTACCGCGGTCCGAACGTGATGATGGGGTACGCCGAGGACGCGACCGACCTGGCGCGCGGCGACGACCTGGGCGGCGTGCTGCGCACCGGCGACCTGGGGTACCTGGACGACGAAGGGTTCCTTTTCCTCACCGGTCGACTCAAGCGCATCGGCAAGGTGTTCGGGGTCCGGGTCAATCTCGACGACATCGAGAAACTCCTCCGTGACAGCGACCTCGACCTGCCCGGTCCGGTCGCGGCGGTACCGGCGGGGGAGAAGGTCGCGGTGTGGTGCGAGGGCGACTACGACGACGCCGCCCGCGCCGAACTGGGCAAGGTGCTCTCCGAGCGGCTGAAGATGCACCGGTCCGGGTTCGAGGTCCGCGCTGTGGAGCGGCTGCCGCTGCTGTCCAGCGGCAAGATCGACTATCGGGCTCTGGAGGCACGCGCGTGACCGCGACCGCCACCGCCGGCGTTTTCACCCTGACCCAGCCGCAGCGGGAAGCGGTACTGCTCGCGCAGCTCACCGAGCTGACCGAGCACCATCGCGCGGCGTGCGGCGAGTACGCGCGCATCCTCGACGCGCTCGACCACGGTGCCGGACGCCGGTACCAACGGGTGAGCGACCTGCCCTGGCTGCCGGTGCGCCTGTTCAAGCGGTACGCCCTGAAGAGCATCCCCGACGACGAGGTGTTCAAGGTGCTCACCTCGTCCGGCACGACGGGTGAGGCGAGCCGGATCTACCTCGACCGGGACGCCGCCGCGACCCAGCAGCGGATGTTGGGCGCGACGCTGCGCACGGTACTGGGCGACAAGCGGCTGCCGATGCTGCTCGTCGACACGAAGGCGCTGTTCCGGGACCGTCGGTCGTTCTCGGCGCGGGGCGCCGGCGTGCTGGGTCTGATGAACTTCGGTCGCGATCACACCTTCGTCCTCGACGAGCACGACCGTCCGGACGTCGACGCGGTCAAACGGTTCCTCGCCGGACACGGCGACCAACCGTTCCTGATCTTCGGCTTCACCTACATGGTGTGGGCGTACCTGTACGAGTTGGCGCGCGACGAGAGCCTCGACCTGTCCAACGGCGTGCTCGTCCACTCCGGTGGCTGGAAGAAGTTGGTCGACCGGGCGGTGGACAACGGCGAGTTCCGCCGTCGCTTCGCGCGGGACACCGGGTTGACCAGGATCCACAACTTCTACGGGATGGTGGAGCAGATCGGCACGATCTACCTGGAAGGACCGGACGGCACCGGACTGTACTGTCCGGACTTCGCCGACGTCATCGTCCGTGATCCGCAGACCTGGGACGAGGTACCGGTCGGCACCCCCGGCGTGGTCGAGGTGGTCAGCGTGCTGCCCCGGTCGTACCCGGGTCACGTGCTGCTCACCGAGGACCTGGGCGTCGTGCATGGCATCGACGACGGCGCATGGCCGGGGAAGCGGTTCTCGATCCTCGGCAGGCTGCCTCGCGCGGAGGCGCGCGGCTGCAGCGACACCTTCCAGGGGGCAGCGTGAGCGCGAGGAGCGTAGCGGAGCGGAGCCCCGCAGTCGCGAACGAAGGTGGATGGCTTTGAGCGCGAGGAGCGTAGCGGAGCGGAGCCCCGCAGTCGCGAACGAAGGTGGATGGCTTTGAGCGCGAGGAGCGTAGCGGAGCGGAGCCCCGCAGTCGCGAGCAGTGAGACAACATGACCGTCGAGCAGCGGTTCCCGGCGGGCGCGCCGATCGCGGTCGAGAGCCTTCTCGACGAGGTGACGGCGGAGCCGGTCGGCGGTCGGCTCGGCGTCGGCGACCCTCGGATACGCGACTTCCTCGTCGCCTTCGCCCGCAGGCTGCTCGCACCGACCGTCGCGCGGCGTTTCCCGGAACTGGCGTCGTTGGGGTTCTTCCTGCGCCGCGGCGAGATCGACCGCATCCTCGAATCGGCGGGCACGCCGCAGGGACAGTTGCGCTTCCCGCGCGGACTGGTGTTCCACGTGCCACCGGCCAACGTCGACACGATCTTCGTGTACTCGTGGGCGCTGTCGGCGCTCGCCGGCAACCCCAACGTGGTCCGGATCTCGTCGCGTTCGGCGGGCGCCGCCGACGCGATCCTCGACGCGTTGAACGACACCCTCGCGTCGGCGCACCCGGCGATCGCCGGCACCCAACGGATGATCACGTACGGTCATGACGACGCCGTGACCGCTGTCCTCTCGGCGCACTGCGACCTGCGGGTCATCTGGGGCGGCGACGAGTCGGTCACCCGGATCCGCCGCCACCCGTTGCCGCCGTCGGCACGGGACCTGACGTTTCCGGACCGGTCGTCGTTCACGGTGGTCTCGGCGAGCGGATGGCTCGCCGCCGACGACGCGGCGAGGCGCGACGTGGTGGTCGGGTTCTACAACGACGCGTACTGGTTCGACCAGGCGGCGTGTGCCTCGCCGCGCGCCGTGTACTGGGTCGGCGACCCGGCCGGCGTGGACGAGGCTCGCGTCGACTTCGTCGAGCGGCTGTCCGCCGAGGTGACGCGTCGGGTGCCGCGGGTGGACGCCGCGATGGCGGTGGAGCAGCGCGTGTCGACGTACGGGCTGGCTGCCGAGGGCGTGGCGACCGCCGTACGGTTCGCCGGTCACGCGCTCGCCACCGTCGATCTCGCCGAGCCCGGTCAGATTCCGCGGCGCTGGCTGGGCGCCGGTACGTTTCCGCAGGCCCGCGTCGACACGCTGACCGACCTGGTCGACGTGGTGCGGCGGCGCGACCAGACGGTGACCCACTTCGGGTTCACCGAGGCGGAACTCGTCGCGTTCGCGCGGGCGCTCGCCGGGCGGGGCGTGGACCGGCTGGTACCGATCGGCGAGGCGCTCACCTTCTCGTCCGTGTGGGACGGCTACGACCTGCTGCGCGAGTTCACCCGACTGGTGACGGTACGGTCCTGACGCCTGGCGTCGCGACCCGGGTCGCCGAGCGGGACGCGCGCGCCGAGCGGGACGCCCTCGTCACTCCTCGGTGGTCGGCTGCACGTGGGCCGGCTGCGTGTGTTTGAGGTACCGCACCCCGGACAGCGCGGCGCCACCGGCGGCGATGACGTCGGCGACGGTGAAGATCAGACGGGAGACCAGTGCCACGCTGAACGCGAGACCGGGTGAGCCCAGGTACGGGGTCAGCGCGGCGGTCAGGATGCCTTCCCGCACGCCCAGTCCGGACGGCGCGACGACGGCGAACACGCTGACCGTCATGGCGAGCGCCATGGCTCCGACGCTGCGGACGATACCGCCGACCCCGGGGGCGGCCTGGGCGTTGGCGAGCAGCCACAGGTGCAGACCGAAGCAGGCGTATGCGACCGCCGCCCAGCCGATCGTGCGCAGCACGCCGCGCCAGCTCAGGTCGTGCCCGAGCGGCTGGCGACGCAGTACCCGCAGAAAAAGGTTGACCAGCCGGGTCAGCACCCTGGGGTGGGCGCACACCAGCGCCACCGGTACCAGCCCGACCAGCACGTACAGCGCGAAGCGTCCGGTCGACGCGTCCGGTCCACGGGCGGCGTCGAACAGCGCCGGCAGTCCGAGAATGCCGACCACGAGACCCGCGGTCACGCCGAGACCGACCGAGACGACGGAGGCGAGGAACGCGCGGGCACGCGGCAGCCCGGCGCGCCGCCCCAACTCCATCTGCAGCACGTACGCCCACACCGAGCCGGGCACGTACTTGCCTAGCTGCCCTACGAGGTTGATCCGTCCGGCGGTCAGTACCGGCACTTCGTGGCCCAGGTCGTGCAGCGCGGAACGCCACGACATCATGCCGGCGCCGATCCCGGCGACCGCCGCCAGCAGCGCCAGCACCACGGACTCCCACGCCAGGGTGCTGAACGTGTGACGTACCTGGCTCCACTCGTTGACCGTGGTCCACGCCACCGCGGCGACGATCGCGGCGGCGACGAGCAGCCGCACAGCCGGGAACAGGACCCGCTTCACCCGGTTGAGCGACCCGCCGCGGCCCTGCTCGACCGTGGTCTGGTCGGGCGCGGACGCGTCGGACGGCGCCACGAGTTCTGGCATGCGTCGGTCCTCGTTCTCGGGCAGGGGTTCAGCCATGATGTCCCGGCGGCGGAAGCGGACCCACGCTAGCACGATCGCACACCAGCGCTGCTCGCGCTGGGTAACCTGATCGGTGCCGGGCACATTAATTGCCTGGTAGAGCGCGGTCCCGTGCGGCGCACATGAGGGAGCAGCCAGTGATCCCGATCTCCGTTGTCAGGGTGGACGAGGAGGCGGAGCGACTCGTCGTCGAGGTGCTCCGATCCGGTGGGCTCGCGCAGGGGCCGGTGGTGGCTCGGTTGGAGCGGGAATTCGCCGAACTGGTCGGCGTCCGGCACGCCGTCGCCGTGAACAACGGCACGAGTGCTCTGGTGGCGGCGCTGCACGTGGTCGACCTCCAGCCCGGTGACGAGGTGCTGACCAGCCCTTTCACGTTCGTCGCGACGCTCAACGCGATCCTGGAGGCGGGGGCGACGGCGAGGTTCGCGGACATCCGCTCCGACGACTTCTGCGTCGATCCCGCCGCCGTGGCGGCGGCGGTCACCGACCGCACCCGGGTGCTGCTGCCTGTCCACCTGTACGGGCAGGCAGCGGACATGACCGCGCTGATGCCGGTCGCCGGGCGGTACGGGCTGCGGGTGGTCGAGGACGCGGCGCAGGCGCACGGTGCGACCGTCGACGGTCGCGGGGTGGGCACGTTCGGGGTCGGCTGTTTCTCGCTGTACGGCACGAAGAACATCACCACCGGTGAGGGTGGGATGGTCACCACGGACGACGACGTGCTCGCGGACCGCCTGCGGGTGCTGCGCAACCAGGGCATGCGGCGGCGGTACATGTACGAGACGTCCGGTCACAACTACCGGCTGACCGATCTGCAGGCGGCGGTGGCGTTGCCGCAGATTCCCCGGTACGAGCAGGTCGTCAAGCAGCGCAAGAGCAACGCCGCGAAGCTGTCCGCCGGGCTGGGCGACGTGCCGGGACTGGTGGTGCCGCGCGAACTGCCGGGGCGCTCGCACGTCTGGCACCAGTACACGGTCCTGGTCACCGAAGACGCGACGCTCACCCGCGACGAAGTCGTCGCGAAGCTGGACGAGCGGGGCATCGGCTGCGGCGTGTACTACCCGAGGGTGGTCTTCGACTACGACTGCTACCGCGAGCATCCCCGCGTCGTCGCCGACCCGGTACCGGTCGCCCGCGACGTCGCGGCGCGGTGCCTGTCGCTCCCGGTCCACCAGCATCTGTCCGAGGAGCACCTCGACCTGGTGATCTCGACGGTGCGGGAGGTGCTGGACGGATGAGCCGGCGCCGCTTCCTGCTGGTCGGCGCCGGCTCGATGGGCGCGCTGCACGCTCGGGTGGTCAGCCAGTCGGACCGGGCGGTGCTGGTCCGCGTGGTCGACCCGCGCCAGTCCGTGGGCGTCCAGGTGGCGGAGCGGCACGGCGCGGCGTGGAACCCGGAGTTCGGTGACCTGTCCGGGGTCGACGCGGTCATCGTGGCGTCCCCCACCGAAACCCACCAGGACATCGCGACGGGTGTCCTCGACGCGGGCGTTCCGCTGCTGATCGAGAAGCCGGTGTGCGCGGGTCTGCAGACCAGCGAGGAGATCGTGGCGCTGGCGGAGAAGCGGGGCGTGCCGCTGATGTGCGGGCTGCTGGAGCGGTTCAATCCGGCGGTACTCACCGCGATGTCCCTGGTGGACAATCCGGTGCACGTCATGGCGACCCGGCATTCGCCGTACGCGCCGCGCATCCGTACCGGCGTCGCGTGGGATCTCCTGGTCCACGACGTGGACCTCGCCATCCGTGCGTTCGGCGGCGACGAGCCGCGGCAGGTGCGCGGCAGCGTCGGCCAGTTCCACCCGTACTCCGAAGCCGAGGCGGAGGACGTGGCGGAGACGCTGATGACGTTCCCGATGGGCGGCATGGCGACGATCTCGGCGAGCCGCATCGGGCAGCGCAAACTGCGGTCGCTGGTCATCTCCGAAGTCGACCGTCTGATCGAGGCGGACCTGATCCGCCGCGACGTCACGATCTACCGGCACGTGTCGCTGGACGCGGCGACGCCGGACGGGCGGGGGTACCGGCAGCAAACCATCATCGAGATTCCGGAACTGGTCAGCGGTCGCGAGCCGTTGGCAGCCCAACTCGACCGGTTCCTCGACATGCTCGACGGATCGGTCGACGTCGACGAGGAACGCCGGTCGATCATGCCGGCGCACCGGGTCGTGGCGCGGGTACTCGACGGGACGACCGGCTGACCCGGGGCGAGCCTCGCCGCGGCGTCAGGGCTCGTCCGGTTTCGGCTCGTCGTACCGGTGCGCCGGCGGTGAACCCCACGCACCCGTCTCGCCGCGCTCCTCGGCGGTACGGCGGCGGGCGGCGTTGTCGGCGCGTACCCGGGCCGCCTCCGATTCGATCCATTCCCGGTCGTACCGCTGGAACACCCGCGCCGGGTTGCCGGACACCAGGCAGTAGTCCGGCACGTCCCTGGTGATCACCGAGAGCGGGTTGACGGTGACGAAGTCGCCGATGGTCACGCCCGGCAGGATGACGCTGTTCCCGCCGATGAAGCAGCCCTTGCCGATGCGTACCGGTTTGCGTTCGATCAGGTCCGATCCGGAGCGGTTCTCCAGCATCATGTTCGCCAGCCAACTCGAATGGGTGAACACCAGGCAGTTCAGTCCGATACTGGTGTGCGCCCCGACGGACAGTCCGCCGCTGGCGTCGAGCACGGTGTTCTCGCCGACCCAGCAGTACTCGCCGAGTTCCAGGTTCTCCGGTGACACGATCTTCACGCGGTCCCGGATCCGTACGGTCTCCGGCAGCCCGAGGAACCGGGCGCGTTCGACGTCGTTGAGGTACTGCCCGACGACGTCGGTCAGGATCTGGGGACGCAGCCGGTTGCTGCGCTCGTCGTCGAGGAACACGGCTACCTCCGCCTGGTGCGCGCGGCGAGCATCCGCTCGAACGCGTCGAGGTGCTGACGGGTGACCACGTCGAGGGTGAAGTTGGACAGCACGAGTTCGCGCTGCCGCTTGGCGATCGTCTCCCGCTCGTCCGGGTCGTCCAGCAGCCGGATGACGGCGTCGGCGAGGTCGCCCGGATCGTCCGGCCGGACCAGGACGGCGTTCTCCCAGTTGCGCACCTGTACCCCGGGGAAGTTCGTTTCCCGTACCGTGGCGATCGTGGCGCGTCCGGCGACCATCGCCTCCAGGCTGGCGGTACCGCAGCCGCCGCCCTGCAGGTCGTGGGCGACCAGGTCGGCGGCGGCGAAGTACGCCGGTACCTCGTGCCGTGGCACCTGACCGGGCACGATGAGCGCGTCGGCGACCCCGAGTTCGCGGGCGCGGCGCAGGAACGCGTCGTAGTACACCCGCCCGACGACCAGCACCTTCGTGCGCGGGTGCCGCCGGAGTACCGCCGGCAGCGCCTCGACCAGCGCCAACCGGTCGCGCAGCGGGATGACGTGTCCCAGGGACACGATCAGCGGGGCGTCGCCGATGCCGTACTCGGCGCGGATGTCCTTTTCGGGCGGCTGCTCGAAGCGGGACGGCTCGACCGCGACCGGGATGTACTCGAAGTCGTCGGTCCGCGCCCCGTACCGGTCGGCGCAGTACGTCGCCGCCAACTCGTCCATGATCACGTATCGGGGGTGGTACCCGCGCAGGATCGGCCGGACCAGGAACCGGTCCAACTGGCGGAACACGAACCCGTACAGCCGCTTCGGGCTTTCCAGCCGGGTGTGGACGGACAGCAGGACGGGCACGTCGCGCCGGCGCGCGTACCCGCCGGTCAGCCATGCCAGGTCGAGGAACTGCCCGTGCTGGTGGATCACGTCGGGACGGAAGTCGTCGAGGATCGCGCCGACCCGCGACCAGTTGCGTGGCCGCACCGCCGTGAACGTGAGATCGAAGTCGATCGCCAGCCCGAGTTGCGGCATGCCGGCGGCGGGCAGGCGGATCACCCGGTACCCGTCCCGCCGTTCCTGGTCCGGCGCGTCGCGGTAGGCGGCGGTGAGCACCAGCACGTCGTGCCCGGCGGCGGCGTACCGGGCGGCGAGCGAGGCGGACAGGTGGGCGCTGCCGCCGGCACGCGGCGGGAAAAAGTTGTTGACGACCGCGATCCGCACGGGTGGCTCCGAGCCGTCACCCGGTGGCGAGGGCACGGCGTACCAGTTCCGCCATCCCCTCCTCGACCGTGATCTTCGGTTCCCAGCCGAGCACGTCCCGCGCCCGCGCGATGTCCGCCGCGCGACGGGTGACCAGGACGTCGCGGGGTCGGAAGATCGGCTGCACGTCGGCGCCCAGCGCGTCGATCAGGATCCGGGCCAGTTTCGCGACCGACGTGTCGACGCCGGTACCGATGTTGATCGGCAGGTTGTCCCGCTCGCATTCGACCGCGTCGGCGACCGCCCGCGCCAGGTCGGCGACGTGGACGAAGTCCATCGACTGCTCGCCCCTGCCGTCGATCACCGGCGGCTCGCCCGAGCGGATGCGCTGGATGAACGTGTTGATCACGCTGGTGTAGTACGCCTCGATCTTCTGACCCGGCCCGTACACGTTGAAGAACCGCAGCGCGATCCAGGACAGCCCCTGGTGCCGCTGGTAGAAGCCCAGCAGGTCCTCGCCGGCGCGCTTGGCGATGCAGTACGGGGTGAGCGGGTCGAGCCGGTCGTCCTCGTGCATCGGCAGCTTCTTCGGCTCGCCGTACACCGACGCCGACGAGGCGAACACCAGCCGGCTGACGCCCTGGTCGGCGGCCGCCGCGAACACGTTGTTGTTGCCGGTCATGTTGATGTCGATCGACTCGTACGGGTCGGCGACGCTCTTGTTGATGGACACGGTCGCGAAGTGGATGACGTGGCTGCAGCCGCGCATGGCGCGCTGCACCGCGCCGCCGTACCGGACGTCCTGCTCGACCAGGTCCACCCGACCGGTGTCGACCAGTCTCTCCACCGCGGCCCGGTCGCCGCGCCGCATGTTGTCGAAGATGCGCACGCGGTACCCGCGTTCGAGCAGGATCGGGATGGTGTGCAGGCCGATGAAGCCGGCGCCGCCCGTGAAGAAGACGGTCTTGTCGCTGGTCATGAGCTGGATCAACTCCCTTGCGAGCGGGCGGTCGGTCGGGTCGCGACGGCGGCGACGACCTCGCGCAGCGTCGACGCGACCGTGTCGACCTGCGCGTCGGTGAGGTTCGCGTGCATCGGTACGGCGAGGTGCCGGTCGAACAGGTCCGCGGAGACCGGGCACGGCGCGGTGGGACCGTAGACCGGCTGCAGATGCGAGGCGTACGTGCCGAAGCTGCACTGCACGCCGCGTTCGCGCAGCCGGGTGGCGACCTCGCCACGGTCGACGCCGCGAGCCAGCGTCACGACGTACGCCTGCCACGGGTGGGTCCGGTCCTCGGGGACCGTGGGCACCTCGACGCAGTCGCAGTCCTTCAGCAGGTCGGCGTACCGGTCGGCGATGCGTCGACGGGTGGCGAGCAGGTCGGGAAGCCGCGCCAACTGGGCGATCATGATCGCGGCGGCGACGTCCGACAGCCGGTAGTTGTACCCGAGCTCGTCGAACGCCGGGATGGGCAGCGTGGTCAGCGCCGCCCTGGTCAACGCGCCCTCGACGCCGTAGCTGTGCAGCTTGCGGGCGTGCGCGGCAAGGTCGTCGCGGTCGGTGACGAAAGCGCCGCCTTCGCCCGCGGTGATGCCCTTGCGACCGTGGAAGCTGAACGTGGCGACGTCGGCGAGGCTGCCCGCCGGTCGCCCCCGGTACGTGGCGCCGGCGGCGCATGCCGCGTCCTCGACGAGGAACAGCCCGTGCCGGTCCGCGATCGCGCGCAGCTCGTCATAGTCGGCGGGCAGACCGGCGACGTCCACCGCGATCACGCCGACGGTACGCGGGGTGATCGCCGCCTCGACCGCGGCGGGGTCGACGGTCGCGGTGTCCGGGCGCACATCGGCGAAGACCGGCGTCGCGCCGGTCCACCGCACCGCGTGCCCGGTAGCCGGGAAGGTGTAGTCCGCGACGACGACCTCGTCGCCGGGCTGGACGCCCAGCGTGAGCAGCGCCAGGTGCAGCGCCGAGCCGCAGTTGGCGGTCGCCAGGGCGTACCGGGTGCCGACCGCCTCGGCGAACGCCTGCTCGAACCGCCGGCACGTCGGTCCCGCTCCGGCGAGCCAGCCCGAGGTGAACACCTCGGCGATCGCGGCGAGTTCCGGCGCTCCGACGGTGGGTTGACCGAGCGCGATGTCGTCGGACATGACCCTCCCAGGCTGGTGGGCTCTGGTCGCGCGTGGCGGCGCGAGCCTCTGTCCGGAGTTTAGGCAAATGCGGCACCTGCGGGGACTTGCCCGATGATTCGAAGCCTACGATGACCACCCGGACGGATGGAGATGCGATGGCGACCTACGTCGTGATCGGCGGCGGAATCGTGGGACTGGCCACGGCGTACCGGCTGGTCCAGACCCGACCCGACGCCGAGGTGACGGTCCTGGAGAAGGAGGAGCGCTGGGGCGCTCACCAGACCGGACACAACTCGGGCGTGATCCACGCCGGGGTGTACTACCGACCCGGCAGCCTCAAGGCGGCGATGGCGAAGGCGGGCAGCCGCTCCATGGTGGAGTTCTGCGCCGAGCACGGGCTGCCGTACCGGGT
Organism: Micromonosporaceae bacterium; assembly: GCA_036378155.1. GTDB lineage: Bacteria > Actinomycetota > Actinomycetes > Mycobacteriales > Micromonosporaceae > DASUXA01. Next base: position 144,397 of record DASUXA010000057.1, read on the forward strand.
ATGCGGCAAGTTGATCGTCGCGACCCAGGAGCGTGAACTGCCCGGGCTGCACGCGCTGTACCGGCGCTCGGTCGCCAACGCGCTGCCGGTACGCCTGATCGGAGCGGACGAGGCGCGCGAGTACGAGCCCGAGGTCGCCGCGGTCGCGGCGATGCACGTCGCCTCGACCGGGATCGTCGACTACCGCGTGGTGTGCGCGAAACTCGCCGAACTGCTCGAGAAGGCGGGTGCCACGCTGCGGCTGGGCACCCGGGTCACCGGAATCGACGCGTACCCCAACCGCGTCCTGGTGCGCACCGACCACGGCGAGATGACCGCCGACGCGCTGGTCAACTGCGCCGGGCTGCACGCCGACCGGATCGCTCGACTCGCCGGGATCGACCCGCCGGCTCGCATCGTGCCGTTCCGGGGCGAGTACTACGAACTGACGCCGCAGCGCCGGGACCTGGTGCGGGCGCTGATCTACCCGGTACCGGACCCACGGTTTCCGTTCCTCGGCGTCCATCTCACCCGGATGATCGACGGCAGTGTCCACGCTGGACCGAACGCGGTGCTCGCGCTCGCCCGCGAGGGGTACAGCTGGCGCGCGGTCAGCCCGTACGACGTGCTGGACTGGGCGACCTATCCGGGGCTGTGGCGGGTCGCCCGGCGGCACCTGCGGTACGGGCTGAGCGAGGTGCGGCGGTCGTTGTCCCGCCGGGTGTTCGCGGCGAGCCTCGCCCGCCTGGTACCGGCGGTGGGCGAGGCGGATCTGCTGCCCGCCGGATCCGGGGTGCGAGCCCAGGCGGTACGCCGGGACGGCACGCTCGTCGACGACTTTCTCCTGGTCACCCGCGGTACCCAGGTGCACGTGCTGAACGCCCCGTCACCGGCGGCGACCGCCGCGCTGGAGATCGCGAAGTACCTGGTGGACCGGTTGCCCGGCTGAGAAGCCGTCGGTGTCGCCTGCCGACGGTCGTGGTGCGGTCTACCGGGTCGGCGTGCGGTGTCGTACGGTGTGGCGTCGTCGTTGCCTCGGTCGACGGTCGTGGCGGATGCGTCGCGAAGCGATCAAGCATGATCGCCCGGAGCGACGCGCCGGTCGCGACAGCCCAGGCACCGGATCGAGCGCGGGAGGAGGTCGCGTGCCAGCGCCCATCCGGCGAACCGCACCCGGTTGGCTGGCCGTCGCGGTGTTCCTGCTGGCGGGCTGCGGGTCCAGCGCCGACGGCGCCGCTCCGGTCGGCGGCGCCGACGCCTCGCCGACCCGGCTGCCCGCCGAGTACGCCGGGGGCGCCTGCCAGTTGCTCAACTACCAGGTGGTCGAGTCGACCCTCGGCGCGCGGTTCGACGTCGCCGCGTCCGCCCAGCAGCAGGACACGTACACCTGCGTGCTGCAGCCCGCCAAGGCGGACTACCCGGATCTGCTGCTGTCCGTCACGCCCACCGACGCGGACGTGTCGGTCTTCAAGAGCACCGTGGTGCCGGACGGCGCGAGCCGCGTGTCGGACCTGGGGCTGACCGGGTACAGCACGCTGCTCAAGGCGGGCGGCGGGGCGGGGCCGGGAGTCGAGGTCGGATGGCTGTCCGGCAACTCCCGCCTGATCGTCCTGCGGTACACGCTGGCGTCGGGCGCGGCTGCCGGGGACGCGAAGGCAGCCGTACCGAAGCTGGTGGCGTTGGCGAAGAAGGTCGATCAGAGCAGCCTGTGAGCCGACCGCCGAGCGGCGCGATAGCGGCGCACCGGGCGAGGCGGCGGCACCGGGCCGCGCGGCGGCACGGGTGCGTCAGCCCGCCGAGACGAACACCCGCGACGCCACCTCGCGCGGCAGTTCGATCTTGTCGCCGTCGCTGTCGATGATCACCGTATCCGCGTGCTGCGCGACGGTGACCGTGGCGCCGGGATCGATACCGGCCCGGTGCAGTTGACGCAGGATGTCCGGCTGGGTCTGCACACTCTCGCAGATCCGGGTCACGATCACCGAGCCGGACAGGCCGGGGAAGGCGAGGTTGCGCTCACCCGGTACCGCGTCGCCACGCGCGCCGGCGGACGCGTCGAACTCGGCGAGCCCCGGGATCGGGTTGCCGTACGGCGACCGGGTCGGGCGCCCGAGCAGGGCGTACACCCGCTGCTCGACCGCCTCGCTCATGACGTGCTCCCAGCGGCACGCCTCGTCGTGAGCCTCCTCGTACGGCAGACCGATGACGTTGACCAGCAGCAGTTCGGCGAGGCGGTGCTTGCGCATCACCGCGACCGCGTGGGCGCGCCCAGCGTCGGTCAGCGCCAGATGACGGTCGCCTTCCACGGTCAGCAGTCCGTCGCGTTCCATCCGGGCGACCGTCTGGCTGACCGTCGGACCGCTCTGACGCAGCCGCTCGGCTATCCGGGCACGCAGCGGTGGGACGCCCTCCTCCTCCAACTCAAGGATGGTGCGGAGGTACATCTCCGTCGTATCGACCAGCGAGCGGGCGTTTATCTTTGTCACCTGTTAGTGAGAGACGTACCGGAGGTTTCAGTGTCTCATGCACGGTCGCTCACCGGCCACCCGATCCCCCGGGAGGTGTCCGGTGGGTGAGCCCGTACCCCTGAGGTGCGCCATCTACTGCCGAATCAGCGAAGACCGGGAAAGCCTGGAGAAGGGCGTGACCCGGCAGGAGGAAGACTGCCGAGAGCTGGCCACTCAGCGTGGGTGGGAGGTTGTCCGGGTCTACACCGACAACGACCTGTCCGCCTCGACGCGATCGAAGAAGCGGCGACCAGAGTACGAGTCGATGATCAACGCCGTTAACGCCGGCACCGTGGACGTGATCGTGTCCTACTCCAACGGTCGACTGACTCGCCGACCACTGGAGCTTGAGGACCTGATCCAGCTTCACGAGCGGACGGGCGTGCTGATCCACACCGTCAAGAGCGGCAACGACGACCTGAGCACCGCCGATGGCCGGATGGTCGCCCGGATCAAGGCCGCGGTCGACGCGGCTGAGGTCGAGCGCACCGCGGAGCGCGTGGCGCGTGCCGCGAGGCAGCGCCGAGAGGAAGGCCGCCTGCACGGCGGCGCCCGGACGTTCGGCTACGTCCACCCGACCCCAGAGAACGGCTACGGGTACTGCCAGGTCATCGACGAGGCTGCGGCGCAGGCCATCCGGGAGGGTATCCAGGTCCTCCTGCTCACCGGAAAGGTGTCTGAAGTCCTGAAGCTGTGGCAGCGCATGGGCGTCAAGACCCCGCTGGGCAAGAGGTGGACCAACGTTGGCAACGTGGCCAGGACCCTGCGCAATCCCCGAATCGCCGGTCTCGTGGCCCACGACGGAAAGATCGTCGGCGAGGGTAACTGGCCCGCCATCATCACACGAGCCGAGCACGAAGCAGTTCTTGAGGCTCTCGGCACCCGAGGGTCGAAGGGTGGCGCCGGTCAACCGCCGAGGCCGCGCAAGTACCTGCTGCCGGGGTTCGTGTACTGCGTATGCGGTTCCCCGATGTCGGCGCAGGTTTATGAGCCGGACCGGGTAAACCGCTATATCTGCGTCAAGCAGCGCGGAGGCTGCGGGCAGTGCGCCCGGTCGCGTCCGTGGCTGGAGGCCGTAGTCAGAGAATGGGTCGCCGGGGCCATCGAGGGCCGCTCCAGCGCTTCAACGGATCGGGTCGACGATCCCAATCCCGCCATCGAAGCCGAGGTCCGCGAGCTTGAGGCGGGAATCAAGCGCCTGCGCAACGCTGTCGTCAAGGGCGTCTTCACCGACGACGAAGCGCTTGAGGAGATCATCCCGATGCGTCAGCGAATCCAGGAGCTGCGCGCCAAGCAGGGGCGGCTCGCCAGAGAGGCTGCGTTGATCCCGGTCGACAAGGGGGAGGAGCTAGACGACTGGCTTGACGATGACCCGGAAACCTTGCTGTTGCGGCGAGAGATTCTGGGCCGCTACGTCAAGCGAATCATTGTCAAGCCAGTCGGCAAGGGAGGCAGTAGTCGGTGGGGCGGACCACCGATCGACTCTGTGGTCATCGTTCCGCGCGACTGAGCCTGTTCCTTCGGATGTTTCGTAGCAGGGCCGTCACCTCAGCGTCTTGCTGAGAATCCGGGTGTTGCCGGATCCACTCCTGGCCGAGCTGGCGGAAGTGGGTCCGGACACTCTCGGGAACTGCGTTCATAGGTCGACGCCCCAGGCTGGCCGTCGTCGTTGTGCGGCTCGAACTTGGTCTGCCCGGTGGCCTTGTCGACGTAGTGGTCGACGCGGGCCTGGTAGAACGAGATCATCGCCGCCTTCCAGGCGTCCTCGGGCATCTCCGTGAAGCCAGTGGCAACCTCGAAATCGAGCTTCACGAGTTCGAGCAGGATGCTCGTCGCGTACGAGATGTGGCCCGCCGTGCCGAGCGCGTCCCCGTCGGCCAGGTCGGCGCCCGCTTCCCCCAGGTGGGCCAGGGCGCGAAGGCGCTGATCTTCGGAGTTGTGGATCTGCTCTGGTTCCGGGACTGGTACATCCTGGTGTCCAACATGGACGGGCACACGGTTGCGTTAGGCCCGTTCGCTAGCGAGGCTGAGGCCAGGGGCCTCGGCACCAAATGGGCCGGAGTCCTGGTCCCGCACGACTGCTCTCGATGGGGGGTTGTGCGGGTCCGGGGACTCGGCGGCACGGCCGAGGAGCGGTCGGGCGGAGGTTTTGGCTTCTGTGCGAACGATGGATGCGGTCACGCCGCCTACGCGCATAGCATGGCTGGCTCGTCTCGCGGCTACTGCGTGATCTGCGGGCAGGATGGGCCGTGCGACCAGTACGCCCAGGCCAAGGCGAAGCCTAGGTCGAGAAGTCAGGATAGAAGAGAGGCGCGATGGGCAAGACGACGGTAGTGGTGAAGCCTGGCATGAACTGGGGCAAGGAGATATTCCTGATCCTCATCACCGGGGGCCTGTGGATTCCGGTCACCGTCGTGAAGTGGCTCACACGCTAGCTGAACAGAGAAGGCCCGGCTCCCAGCGATGGGGGACCGGGCCTTTTTGTTGCCCTCTACCGGCTCCGTCGACCGCTCTGTGCGCTCCACTGTTCCCGCTCGGCCAACTGTCGGCCGTACTGCCGGCCGAGGTTGCGGAAGTGGTCGCGAACGCTCCGCGGAAGGCTGTCCATCGTCTCTCCTGTACCGAGTTGCCCTGTTCCGACAGCTCCGGTACCTTTCTCACAAGGTAAGTAGCCGCTCGGTGGTGCCAACAAGATCATTCACGGCGCATGTCCTCCCGGAGGCCGATGCTACCCGTCGCGTAGGCGAGACTGGGTGGGTGACCGTACCGGCCGAACGGAGGAACTGCCCGTGTCCGCTGTGATCAGCGTCGGCGACCTCGCCGACGCGCTCGCGTCCGGCGCCGCACCGACCGTGGTCGACGTGCGGTGGCGGCTGAACGGACCGTCGGCGCACGCCGACTACCTGGCGTCCCACCTTCCGGGCGCGGTGTTCCTGGATCTCGACGCGGCGCTGTGTGGGCCGCCCGGACCCGGCGGCAGGCACCCGCTGCCCGACCCGGACACGCTGCGCGAGGCGCTGCGAGCGGCGGGCGTACGCGCCGGGCACCCGGTCGTGGTGTACGACGACGGCGACGGCATGCCCGCCGCCCGGCTGTGGTGGACGCTGCGCTGGGCGGGGCATCGCGAGGTACGGGTGCTGGACGGCGGGTACGCCGCGTGGACCGCCGCCGGGCTGCCCGTCACCGACGAGGTACCGGACGTCAAGCCGGGCGACGTCGACGTGCGTCCGGGCGGCATGCCGGTGCTCGACGCGGACGACGCCGCCGAACTCGCCCGCGACGGCGTGCTGCTGGACGTCCGGACGGCGGTGCGGTACCGGGGGGAGCAGGAGCCGATCGACCCGGTCGCGGGGCACATTCCCGGCGCGGTGAACCTGCCCATCGGCGACCTGGTCGGCGGCGGCCTGTCCGACCGCGAGCGGCTGCGTGCCCGGCTCGTCGAGGCGGGGGTGCGATTGGGCGCGCCGGTCGGGGCGTACTGCGGGTCCGGCGTCACCGCCGCGCTGGCGGTCCTGGCGCTGTCCGAGGCGGGCGTCGCCGATCCGGCGTTGTACGTCGGCTCGTGGAGCCACTGGATTACCGACCCGACCCGGCCGATCGCCACGGGGGACGACGGATGAGCACGGCAGTCGTATGGGACGAGGCGCTGCTCACCTACGACCTCGGCGAGCACCCGCTGGACCCGGTACGGGTGGAGTTGACCATCGCGCTGGCGCGGCAGTTGGGCGTCCTCGACCGGGACGGGGTGCGGCTGGTACGACCGGAACCGGCGGACGAGGCGACGCTGCGCCGGGTCCACGACGAGGAGTACATCGCGGCGGTGAAGAAGGCGCCGGACGAGCCGGGCTTCCTCGGGCACGGGCTGAACACGCCGGACAACCCGGTGTTCCCCGGCATGCACGAGGCGAGCGCCCTGATCGCGGGCGCGACCGTGGCAGCCGCCGAGGCGGTGTGGCGCGGCGAGGCGCACCGGGCGGTGTCGATCGCCGGTGGGCTGCACCACGCCATGCCGGACCGCGCCTCCGGTTTCTGCGTGTACAACGACCCGGCGATCGCCATCCGCCGGCTGCTCGACCTGGGCGCGGAACGCGTCGCATACGTCGACATCGACGTGCACCACGGCGACGGGGTACAGGAGGTCTTCTACGACGACCCGCGGGTGCTGACCGTGAGCCTGCACGAGACGCCGCTCGCCCTGTTCCCCGGTACCGGGTACCCGGACGAGACCGGCGGCCCGGACGCGCCCGGCACCTCGGTCAACGTCGCGCTGCCGCCCGGTACCGGCGACGCGGGCTGGTTGCGCGCCTTCCACGCGGTGGTACCCAGCGCGGTCCGCGCGTTCGCCCCGCAACTGCTGGTCACCCAGTGCGGCGCGGACGCCCACCGGCTCGACCCGCTCGCCGACCTGCGGCTGACCGTGGACGGACAGCGCGCCGCGTACCTGGCGCTGCGCGACCTCGCCGAACAGGTCTGCGACGGGCGCTGGGTCGCCACCGGCGGCGGCGGGTACGCCCTGGTCGAGGCGGTGCCACGCGCGTGGACGCACCTGCTCGCCGTGGTCACCGGCGACCCGCTGGACCCGGCGACGCCCACCCCGGACGCGTGGCGGGACCTGGCTCGGCGGCGCCGCCCGCGGCGGGAGGTGCCGACGTCGTTGACCGACGGCGGGCAGACCGACTTCACGCCCTGGGCGCCCGGTACCACCCCGGACTCGATCGACCGGGCGATCCTGGCCACCCGCCGGGCGGTGTTCCCGCTGCTCGGTCTGGATCCGTACGACAGCCGGGACTGACCGTGGGTCGCGACGCGGACGTCCTGCTCTCCGACGGTGCGACGGTGCACCTGCGACAGATCGAGCCGTCCGACGCCGACGCGATCGTCGCGCTGCACAGCCGCTTCTCCGAACGCACCCGGTACCTGCGGTACTTCTCGCCGTACCCGCGCATCCCGGAGCGCGACCTGCAACGCTTCGTCAACGTCGACCACCGCGACCGGGAGGCGTTGGTGGTGGCGCTGGGCGACAAGTTGATCGCGGTCGGGCGGTACGAGCGGCTCGGTCCGAACCACCCGGACGCCGAGGCGGCGTTCGTGGTCGAGGACGCGTACCAGGGCCGGGGGATCGGCTCGGTGCTGCTGGAACACCTCGCGGCGGCGGCACGTGACGCGGGGATCAGCCGGTTCGTCGCCGAGGTCCTGCCCGCCAACGGCGCGATGCTGCGGGTCTTCGCCGACGCCGGGTACCAGGTGGAGCGCGAGTACGAGGACGGCGTGGTGCACCTGACGTTCCCGATTCAGCCGACGGAACGGTCGCTGGCGGTGCAGTGGTCGCGGGAGCACCGCAGCGAGGCGCGGTCGGTCGCGCACCTGCTGACGCCGCGCGGCGTCGCGGTGTACGGGGCGAGCCGGTCGGGCGTCGGGGTGGGCGCGGCGCTGCTCGCCCACCTGCGCGACGGCGGGTTCACCGGTCCGGTGGTACCGATCCACCCGACCGCCGAGACGGTCGGTGGGCTGCCGGCGCGCAAGCTGCTCACCGGGTTCGGGCAGCCGGTCGACCTCGCCGTGGTGGCGGTACCGCCGGCGGCGGTCCCCGACGTCGTCGCCGACTGCGCCGCTGCGGGGGTGTACGGGCTGGTCGTGGTGTCCGGTGGGTTCGCCGAGTCGGGTCCGGAGGGCGCCGCCGCCCAGGAGGACCTGGTCCGGCTCGCGCACGCGTCGGGCATGCGCGTCGTCGGTCCGAACTGCCTCGGCGTGGCGAACACCGACCCGGCGGTACGGCTGAACGCGACGTTGGCGCCCCGGCTGCCCGGTCCCGGTCGGGTCGGCTTCTTCAGCCAGTCCGGGGCGCTGGGTATCGCGCTGCTCGCCGAGGCGGAGGAGCGCGGGCTGGGACTGTCCACGTTCGTCTCCGCCGGCAACCGTGCCGACGTGTCCGGCAACGACCTGTTGCAGTACTGGGAGGAGGACCCGTCGACCGACGTGGTGCTGCTGTACCTGGAGACGTTCGGCAACCCGCGCAAGTTCGCGCGGCTGGCGCGGCGGCTGGGTCGGCGCAAGCCGATCGTCGCGGTGGCTGCCCCGGTACGCCCGCCGGCGCTGGCGACCACCGCGCCCGGTCCGGACTCGGCGGCGGTCACCGCGTTGTTCGCTCGCTCCGGGGTGATCCGGGTGGACACCGTGTCGGAACTGTTCGACGTCGGCGTGCTGCTGGCACACCAGCCGCTGCCGGGCGGCAACCGGGTCGCCGTGGTCACCAACTCGGCGGCGCTCGGGGTACTGGCGGTGGGCGCGTGCCCGGCGGCGGGGTTGACCGTCGCGCCCGGGTACCCGGACGACCTCGGACCCGAGGTGCCGGCGGAGCGGCTGGCCGGGGCGTTGTCCGCCGCGCTCGCCGATCCTTCGGCGGACGCGCTGGTCGTGGTGTGGGCACCGGGTCTGCCCGGTACCGCCGGGGACGACGCCGCGTTGGAGGTGATCGCCGAGGCAGCCGGCAACGGGTCGAAACCGATGGTGGTGACGTACCTCGCCGGTCCGGTACCGCCGGGTGTGGCGGCGTACCCGTCGGTGGAAGAGGCGGTACGGGCGCTCGGTCGGGTCGCCGGGTACGCCCGGTGGCGGCGGGAGCCTCAGGGCGGCGTCCCCGACCTGCCGGGCATCGACGCGACGGCCGCGACCGAGGTGCTCGCGCGGGGCGGTCCGGTCGCCGACCTGCTCGCCGCGTACGGCATCCGGGTCGTGACGGCGCGCCACGCGCACGGGCCCGAGCAGGCCGCGGCAGTCGCCGGTGAGCTCGGCTACCCGGTGGCGGTGAAGGTGGCGGACCCGAGGCTGCGGCACCGCATCGACCTGGGCGCGGTGCGGCTGGATCTGGACGACGCCGACGCGGTCCGCCGCGCGACCGAGGACATCGGGCGGATGTTCGGCGCGGGTACCGAGGTGATCGTGCAGCCCATGGCCGCGCCGGGGGTGTCCTGCGCGGTCGAGGTGGTGGAGGACCCGGCGTTCGGGCCGGTGGTCGGTTTCGGGCTCGGCGGGGTGACCGGTGAGCTGATCGGCGACCGGGCGTGGCGGGCCGCGCCGCTGACCGACCGGGACGCGGAAGGGCTGGTCCGCGAGCCGCGTGGCGCGGCGCTGCTGTTCGGGTACCGGGGTGCCGCGCCGGTCGACGAGCGCGCCCTGACGGACCTGCTGCTGCGTGTCGGACGCCTGGCGGACGAGCACCCCGAGGTGCGCCGGCTGGTGCTCGACCCGGTGCTCGCCCGTGCCGACGGGTACAGCGTGCTGCACGCCCAGGCGGTGCTCGGCGGGCCGAGCGCCCGCCCCGACACCGGACCGCGACGGCTGTGAACCGACGCCGCGTCGGTTCGAGGGGCGGTTCCACGTCGGCAGGTGTGCCGTTTCGATGCGTACAACGCCGGTGATGTTGGTAGATCCGCAGCGAGGTGAGCATCCCAGGACGCTCACCTCGCTCGCCCGCCGTCAGCAGGCGTACGCCGCGAGCCGCCCCGCCCGTTGCGGGTCGCGCAGTTTGTCGAGGGTGACCTTCTCGATCTGGCGGATGCGCTCACGCGACAGCCCGAACTCGCGACCCACCTCGTCGAGCGTGCGCTGCCGACCGTCGTCCAGCCCGAACCGCAGCCGGATCACCGCCTGCTCGCGGTGCGACAAGGTGGCGAGGACGATCTCGACGTCGGTACGCAGCGCGCCGTTCGCCACCGCCTCGGCGGGTTCAGCGTCGGTACGGGCGACGAAGTCGCCCAACGCGCTCTCCCCGTCGTCGCCGACCGCCTGGTCGAGACTGACCGGGTCGCGGTCGAAGGAGATCAGTTCGAGTACGGCGTACTCCTCGACCGCCATCGCCTGGGCGATCTCGGCGATCGTGGGCTCGCGGCCGAGCGTGGTCGCCAGTTCCCGGCGGGTACGCACCATCCGGTTCACCTGCTCGACCATGTGGACCGGGATGCGGATGGTGCGTGCCTGGTCGGCCATGGCGCGGGTGATCGCCTGGCGGATCCACCAGGTGGCGTACGTGGAGAACTTGTAGCCCTTGGTGTAGTCGAACTTCTCCACCGCGCGGATCAGACCGAGGTTGCCT
>DASUXA010000058.1:0-38155 GCA_036378155.1 Micromonosporaceae bacterium
CGGTCCTGTGGAAACGGCCGGGGACGGGACACCCTCCGGGATACGGTGCCCCGGTGAGCGAGAACGGCGATCCCGACGACGCGGCACTGCTCGCGCAGTTGGACACCGGCCCCGAGCGGGCCGAGGCCTGGGGCCGTCTGCTGGCCGCCGCCGACGCGTTCGCGGCGCGTCCGCACGCCGAGGACGACTACCGCTGGGAACGGCCGGAGCCGCGGGCGGACGGTGTCATCGTGCTCGGCCACCCCGTCTACGGCGAGCGGGTGACGCAGGCCCGCCGTGCGCTGTCCGACGTGCGTGCGGTCACCCCGGTCTACCACTGGATGCGGCACCGCCCGCCGAAAGTGCCGGAGGGCGGAGCGCCGCTCGCCCCGGCCGACGCGGTCCGCCTGGCCACCGCCCTCGTGCGGGGGGAGCGCTTCTGCGACGGGGCCATCGGCCAGGCGGTGGAGCGCGGCACCCTGCAGGCGGTGCTCGCCTCCCTCGCCACCTGGTACCGGGCCCGGCCGCACGGATAGGCCCGCGACGTCTCCGGCCGGTCCCCGGTCGGTCCTCGGTCGGTGCGTGACTGGCCCCCAGTCGGTCCGCGGCCGGTCCGCGGCTCCGTGACCGGCGGGAGCGTGCGCCCGGACGAGGGAGATGGCCCCTCCCCCGCCCGAGCGTCCGGCTCTCCGGCCGACCCGCTCAGTCCCCGCCCACGGCACGGACGAGCAGGGCCGGGGCCGCGGCCGCCACGGTGACCGGCTCCGGATGCCCGCGGCGTCCCCGGCGGGACGTCACCAGCGGCCCTCCCGCTGCCCCGGGCACCCGAAGAGGGTCGCCCACGCGCTCTGCTCGGGGATGCGGTGCGTGTGCACGTCCGCCGTGTCGCTCTCGTACGACCAGCCGTCGGCGGTGTCCGCCGCGGCCCGCACGCGCGCCGGGTCGAGCCCCGGGAGCGTCGGCAGGCAGCCCCGCAGCCCGCGCAGCATCCCGGGCACGTCGCGGCCGGTGAGGGTGCCGTACTCGACGTCCCGCCCGCTGCGGAACACCGTCCAGCACAGCCGGTACCGGCCCTCTCCTGCCCTGGACGCGCCCACGGCCGAGCCCTCCCCCGGCGGCTCCGGGGGTGTGCGGTGGCACGCGCAGTCGCACACCAGGCGGTGCACGCCGGGCACGCCGGTCTCCCGGGGCCCGGACTCCACGCACCAGAAGTGACGCCCGACGAGGCACTCCGGCGACCGGAACCCGCGCCCGGGCGTCCGTGCGCCCGCCCCGGTCACCACCGCCCCTCCCCGGCTCCGGACGCGAGCCGGGGCGGATACGGACGCAGGTACGGACGGCTGAGCGCCGACCCGTCTCCGTCGAGCAACGCCGCCTGTTCACGGCTGTACGGGGAGCGCTGGTCGGGTCCGCCCCGTACGGCGGAACGCACAGGACGCGCGGGACGGGCCGGAGAGGCGGGACGGGCCGGAGGCACCGGACGCACAGGACGGGGCGAAGGCACCGGGCGGGCCGGAGGCACCGGACGTACGCCAACCGGATCGCCGCTGGTCAGAGGGGCACGAACAACGGTCGCCCGGTGCATCGGCCACCGGGACCGCCGGGACCGCTGCTGCTTGCGGTGCCGCCCGGTGGCCGGAAGGGCCAGGACCAGCAGCCGGAGAAGGGCAAGACGGAGGGCCGGACGCAGCGCCCGGCCCGGAGCACGCGCGATACAGTGCCGCACGTCATCAACTCCCTTGAAGTTGGTGGCCATGCCCCCGGACCGGTCGCAACGGTCGCGGGGGTCTTCTTCTGTTGTCACTGCACAATGACCGCAGTCTACCGCAGTAGACCTCGGTCGCGCAGTATATGGCAGAGTTCTAGCGTCAACCGCATGAGCCAGGACCTTGACCGCACCCGTCCGATCTGGCGCCAGGTGGCAGCGAAGATCGCGGATCGCATCTCCGACGGGACGTATCCCGTGGGCGGTAAGGTCCCCTCCGTGGTGGAGCTGTCCGCCGAGTTCGGCATCGCCGCGTCGACCGCCCAGAAGGCGCTGGCCCACCTCAAGAAGGAAGGCCTGGTCAGAGCCGAGGTGGGGCTCGGGTCCTTCGTCGCCGGTCCTTCGGACGGCAATGGCCCGCAAAGCGGAAAGTAAGCAGGCGCCTGCATCGCTCACGCCGGCCGGGCGAGCCCACAGAGGATCCCGGAGTTCACCCCCCGGGGGCTCAACTCGTTCATGCCGCCGTGGCGGACCATACCGCCGCGCGTATCACGGCCGGTGAGTTGAAGCGGCACTCACCTGCCGACGAAGCGCCGGCCTGCACCGGAAGAACCAGGCCAGAAACGGCAGCCACGGATAATCGCAGCGGTGGCGCATGCCATGAGCCGGGCATGGCGCTGCGCGGGCGGTTGAATCGCCCCGCATCAGGCACGGACAGCGTGATCGCCTGGAAACCGCTGTCGCACTCCTCCGCTGCCGCACAGCACGACAAAGCCCCTTCCGGTGATCCCGGAAGGGGCTTTGATGCCGTGTCGGGTGTTCACGAACAGGTCTGGCCTGCCGGTACGGGAGGCGTTGAAGATCTTTTCCCGTCGAGCGGGTGATCGTTCCCCAGCGGGATCGGCTTGAAGTCTGTCCATCATGTCGAGGCAGACGGCTACCGTTCCGCCATGGCTGCGATGGAGGGCCTGAGCGGGTCCGTGCTGGTGGTGCGGGACTCGGTGCCGGTCGTGCAGGTGTCGACAGGCATGGCGGACGGCGAGTCGGGGGCGGCGTGCACGTTGGATACCCGGTTCCAGATTGCTTCGGTGAGTAAGCAGTTCACTGCGGCGGCGGTGATGCTCCTGGTCGAAGACCAGGACCTGGCTCTTGATGTGCCAATTGCGGAGTGGCTGCCGGACTGTGCGCCGCGGTGGCGCTGCCTGACGTTGCATCGGCTGCTGTCCCATACCTCGGGTCTGGGGCAGTGGCACGAGCTGTCCGGGTTCGACATCACCGAGCCGGGCTCTGCCGGCGAGTTCCTGGAGCGGTTCGGCGAGGTGCCGCTTCGTACTGCGCCCGGCACCGCGTGGCACTACAGCTCGCCGGGCTATCTCCTGGCGGCACAGATCATCGAGGAGGCCAGCGGCCGCAGCTACGCGGACTTCCTCACCGAACGTGTACTCCGCCCTCTCGGCCTGGACTCCACGTCTGTGGGCGCGCCTGCATCAAGGGAAGCGGCCTGCGGATATCGGGGGGGCCTGCGGGTTGATGCCGCGGAGTTCGCGGCGATGCCCGGGGCGGGCGACGTCTGGTCGACCGTGGGTGATCTGGCCCGCTACACCGCGGCGTTCCACACGAATGCCGTGGTGACCGAGGGCTCGCGGGAAACGATGCTTGCCGCACACATGCCTGTCGCGGGTGGGTGGGGCACCGTCGGGCCTGTGGCCGCGGACGGCTACGGGTATGGCTACTGTCTGGGCACGCTGGCCGGGCGGCGGGCCTGCTTCCACCCTGGCGACAATCCGGGGTATCAGTCGTTCCTGGGCTGGCTGCCCGAGGTCGACACCACCATCGCGATCCTGGCCAATGACGAGGAGACGAGCATCGCCGGCATCCTGAGCCGGATCCTGCCCGCGGTGGCCGAGTAGCCGGGCCAAGCGATCACGGGCCTTGACCGAAGGCCCGCCCACCTCCACGACAGCCGTAAGCGCCCCGCACAACAACCACACCGCAGGCCCGCCAGCCCCGGGCAACCGGGGCCGACCGGCGTGTCCGCACACAACCCGCACGCGGTCACCAGAGCCCAAGAACACCAGACCGTCGCCGTCCACCCATCCCGAACACGCTCGAACGGACCCCGGAAACGACGAAAATCCCGACGATCATGAAGACCGTCGGGATCTCGTCAACCGTTCCTGAACCAACTCAGGAACGGCCCGCGTGTTGTGGACCTGAGGGGATTTGAACCCCTGACCCCCTCGATGCGAACGAGGTGCGCTACCGGTCTGCGCCACAGCCCCTGGTCAGTTCGCCACCGGCGGTACCGGTAGCGGACCGGCGACAAGGGTAACAGGTCGCCGGTCCGCCGCGCGAATCCGATCCTCAAAATCCGGCGGCGCGCTGGCTGTACGGGCGTCCGCGCACCGGGCCACGGCGGGCGGGGTCGGCTGCCGCGTACCGCTGAGACAGGCGCAACTGTTCGCGTTGTGCCGCGGCTCGCGCCGCGGCGGCGCGGCGCAGCGCCTCGCGACGGGCGGCGAGCCGGCGCTGCTGAGCCAGGCGCGCCTCCTCCTCGCGGGCGGCGAGCCACGCCAACCGGCGCGCCTCGATGCGCCGTCGCCGCTGTTCGGCGACGGCGCGCCGACGCAGGTACCCGGTGTACGCGACGAGCAGTAGCGCGGTGACCGCGAAGCCGACCCAGAAGCTCGGTCCGACGACCAGTACCCCGACGATCTCGACGGCGTTGAGCAGCACGAGCCCGGCGAACACGCGTCGACGCCGGTACACCGAAGGGGTGTGCCGCCCGACGGGATGCCGGCGCCGAGCGGCGCTGCGCACCACCCGCCGCGCGTTTCCCCGCGCCGCAGGGCGGCTGGCCCGTCCCGGATGGGCGCCCCGGGCATCGGTGGCGGACGCGGCGCCGGAGCCGGCGGCTTGGGCGGCGGCGAGCGCGGCGCGGGGCGGGTTGACGGGGTGTCGACCGGGCACGGTGCGACGGCGGCGTCGCGTCGCCGCGTCGCTCGCCGTCGTGCCGCACCGGGCCAGTACCCGCGCCGTCGACAACGCCCGCTCCGCCACCAGCCGCTCGGTGGCGTCGTAGCGGCGGACCAGCGCCGGTGCCAACGCGAGCAGTCCGGCGGCGGCGAGGACGGCGAGGAGCACCGAGGTCGGCACCCTCACCCCTCCCGTCACAGAATCGCACTGCTGTGATGGCAGGTTACGACCCGTGAGGAAGGCTGGCCGGTTGCCACACCGCCGGGAAGTCGTCACACAGCGCTATCGGCTGACCCGCGTACCCGGTGCCAACGCGCCAGTAGACCGCCTTCGACAGCGACGTCCTCGACGGTCAACGCGTACCCGATGTGATCCCGCCAGGCCCCGTCGATGTGCAGGTAGCGCTGGTGGTACGACTCTTCGCGGAAGCCGAGTTTCTCGACGACGCGCCGGCTCGGGGTGTTCTCCGGACGGATGTTGACCTCGATGCGGTGGAGCCCGGATCGGAACGCGTGGTCGACCGCCAGCGCCAGAGCTGTCGGAATGATGCCTCGACCGGCGAGCCGCGAATCCACCCAGTAGCCGGCGTACGCCGAGCAGAACGCGCGCCTGACGATGTTGCCCAGCGACAGGTGCCCGGCGAGGCGACCGTCGTAGCAGACCGCGAACGGCATCGCGACGCCCTGCCGAGCGGAGCGCGCCAGTTCCCGGTACGACAGCCGGAACGCGGTCGGCGAGTTCATCTCATACCACCCGCCGCGCGGCGAGGTCGGTTCCCACTTCGACAGCCATGCCTCGTTCGCGCGGCGTACCTTCGCCCATTCGTGGGCGTCGCCGCGCCGGTACGGGCGCAGCATCACCGGTCCATCGGTGAGCACCACGGGCCACCCCGGAGCGCTCATCGGACACCTCCGCTCATCGGCGCCGGTCCAGCAGGAGTACGTCGACGGTCGACCCGGCGGCCGCCGTGGTGACCCGCTCCCCCAGCACCATCAACGCGTTCGCCTCGGCCAGCCCGGACAGCGTATAGGGACCGCCGGCGAGCGGCTGTACGGTGTATCCGCCGCCGCGCCGCTCGACGGCGTGCGCCGGTCGGAATTCCCGCAGCCCGATCGGTGAGGACACGGTTTCCAGCAGGTGCGCCTTGACGCCGGGGCGGAACACCGGCTCGGCGCCGGCGAGCACCTGGATCACCGGTCGGGCCAGCACCTCGAAGCCGATGAGCGCGGCGCCGGGATCGCCGGGCAGGCAGACGATCGGTACCTCCTCACCGCCGACCGTGCCGAAGCCCAGCGAGCCGCACGGGTACACCGAGACGTCGGTGAACCGCACACCGTCGCGGGACAGGATGCGACGCAGCATGTCGCCGGGTCCGTGCCCGGTACCGCCGGTGGTGATGATCAGGTCTGCCTGGGGCGCCTGGTCGTCGAGGAAGCCGCGCAGCCCTTCCGGGTCGTCGTCGCAGATGCCCGCCCGGTACGCGTGCGCGCCCGACTCCGCCGCGGCGGCGGTCAACGCCAGCGAGTTCACGTCCACGACCTGACCCGCCTGGCTGGCACGGCCCACGTCGACCAGTTCGTCGCCGGTGGACACCACGACGACACGCGGGCGGGCACGCACCACGACGTGTCCGATTCCGGTCGCGGCGAGCACCGCGACGAGCGCCGGTGTGACATGGGTACCGGCGGTGGCGAGCACCGCCGAGGCGGGCAGTTCCTCACCGGTACGGCGCAGCCCGGAGCCGCGTTTGGGCGAACGGCGGATCTCCACCGACGCCATGCCGTGGTCGGTCCACTCCATCGGTACCACGACGTCGCAGGCGACCGGCAGCGGTGCGCCGGCCGCGATCGAGAAGCAGGTACCGGGAGTGAGCCGGACCGGCCGCCAGGACGCCGCGACGAGGTCGCCGACCACTTTCAGGCGTACCGGCCGGTGCTCGTCGGCGGTGCAGATGTCCTCCCAACGCGCCGCGTACCCGTCGATCGCGGCGTGGTCGAACGCCGGCAGGGGAGCCGGCGCGACCACGTCCTCGGCGAGCACGTTGCCGTACGCCTCGGTGAGTTCGAGGTCGAGCGGCGGCAACGGCCGCAGCCCGCGCAGCACGGTGCCGAGGTAGTCGGCGAGCGGGGTGAGCTCGCCGGCCGCCGCTGCGGGCTCGGCGGTCGCGGTCACGTCCGCCCTTTGTCCACGAAGTCCGTCAGCCAGGTCCGGAACGCCGGACCGAGGTCGGGGCGCTGGCAGGCGATCTGTACCACAGCCTGGAGGTACCCGATCGGCATGCCGGTGTCGTACCGGATGCCGCGGTAGATCACGCCGTGGACCGGGGTGCCCTCGGCGAGCATGAGCGCCATGGCGTCGGTCAACTGGATCTCCCCGCCCGCGCCGGGACCGGTGCGACGGATCGCGTCGAAGATCCCGTTGGGCAGCACGTACCGGCCGACCACGGCGAGGTTGCTGGGCGCGTCGGCAGGCTTCGGCTTCTCGACCAGCCCGGTGACCTTGACGACGTTGGGGCGGTCGGTCTGCTCGACCGAGGCGACCCCGTACCGGGCGGTCTCCTCCCAGGGCACCTCGATGAAGGCGAGTACGATCCCGCCGGTCTCCGCCTGCAGGTCGAGCATGACCGGCAGCAGCGGATCGGCGGAGTCGGTGAACTCGTCGCCCAGCAGTACCGCGAACGACTCGCCGCCGACGTGCGACTCGGCGTACGACACCGCGTGTCCGAGACCCAACGGCTCGTGCTGCCGGCAGGTGTAGATGTCGGCGAGTTCGCTGGGGCGGCGTACCGCGGCGAGGCGCTCGTAGTCGCCCTTGGCCTCCAGTCGCTGCTCGAGGTCGGGGCGTCGGTCGAAGTGGTCGACCATGGACCCCTTGCCGCGCCCGGTGATCAGCAGCACGTCGTTGATCCCGGCGTCGGCGGCCTCTTCGATGATGTACTGCAGGACCGGCCGGTCGACGACGGGCAGCAGTTCCTTCGGCACCGCCTTGGTCGCCGGCAGGAACCGGGTCGCCATGCCGGCCGCCGGGATGACCGCCTTCACGGCGCGCGGGTGTGGCCGGTCCGCGCCGCCTGGTGCGGGCGCGACGGCTGGGCCGCCGACCCCGGTCGAGGTCGCGGCCGACGTGGACTTGGAAGTCGCGGAAAACTCCGGCATGTCCGGCAGACTATCGGCCCCGGCTCTGTCGCGGCGGTGGTAACGCGCCGGACGCGCCGCCGGGACCACCATCGGCAGGATGTTCTGCCTGCTCAGCGGGGGTCGGTCCGACGGCGCCGGTAGGCGTGGGCTCGGTCACGGCAGAGCGGGGTGACGCCACCCGGTACGCGTCGCGACCCGCCGCTTTCGCGGCGTACAGCGCGTCGTCGGCGGCTTCCAGCAACTCGGGACCGGTGCCGGCGTGGTCCGGGTACACCGCGATCCCGATCGAGACGGTCACCGGTACCGCCGTCTCCGCGCCGCCCGGCTGACCGGTGCCGACGGTCATCGGCGTGGACCTGACCGCGTTCGCGAGCCGGCTCGCCACGGTCACCCCGCCGGGCTCGTCGGTCTCCGGCAGGATCACCACGAATTCCTCCCCGCCCTGCCGGAACGGCTTGTCGACCTCACGGATCTCCCCGCGTAGCCGGTTGGCGAACTCGGCGAGCACCGCGTCGCCCGCGCCGTGCCCGTACGTGTCGTTGACGTCCTTGAACCGGTCCAGGTCGAGGGCGAGGACGCAGAGTCGGCGACCGAACCGGTTGGCCCGCTCGACCTCGATCCGGATCTGTTCCTTGAGGAAGCGGTAGTTGCCGAGCCCGGTCAGCGGGTCGGTGATGGACAGTTCCTTGGCTTCCTCGTGCAGTCGTACGTTGTCCACCGCCACCGCCGCCTGGGCGGCGAAGTTGCGCAGTTTGACCAGGTCGGCGTCGTCGAACTCGTCGTTGCCGAGCCGGTCGTACAGGGCGAGCACGCCGCGCACCGCGGGACCGCGCAGCAGGCTCACCGGGTACCCGGACTCGTCGGTCGCCGCCGGAGTCGGGGCGGAGAACGGCACCGCGACGTACGTGCGGCAGACCGGTTCGCGGGGCGACAGTACCGGCCCGTCCCGGTCGACCCGCCCGCGGCGGGGCTGGCGGGTCGCGGCGACGTCGCCGAGCAGCCCCGCGCCGAACGGTATCCGCAGCTCGGTCGGGTCGGCGTGTGGTCCGGCGAGCCCCTCGCCGCACTGTCCGACGAGCACCGGCTCGACCGGGTCGGCGAGCAGTACCACGCCGGCCCGGGCACCGGTGGCGGCCAGCGCGGTCTGCAGGATCACCGCGAGGATGCCCTTCAGGTCGTGTGTGCTGGACAGCGTGTCGCCGAGCAGCCCGAGCTGGTTGCGTAGCTGGTCGCGGCTGGCCATCAGGGCGGCGACGTAGCCCTGCATCTCACGGGTCATCCGGTTGAATGTCTGACCCAGCCGGCCCACCTCGTCGCGACTGCGGACCGGTACCCGTGCCGCCAGGTCGCCTCCGGCGACCCGGTCGGCGGCGCGGGCGAGTTCGGACAGCGGTCGGGTCGTCGAACGGGCCAGCCACCACGCCGCCGCCACCGCGCCGAGAGCGGCGGCGACGACCGCGATCAGGAGCAGCGCGTACAGGCCGTCGGGGTCGTGCCGGGCGGCGGCGAGCAGCAGCGGCACCGGCTGGTCGGCGGCTGGCGGCAGAAGTCGCACGTACCGACCGTCGTCGGTCAGCGCGAGCCGGTCCGGGGCGAGCCCGCGTGCGGCACGCGCGGCGAGCGCCGCGTCCTGCGAGCTTTCGGTGGACTGCAGCGGCTGGTCGCGGTCGTCGAGGACGGTGAGCGCGACCCCGGTGACCGGGGTAAGCCGGTACAGCAGCGCGGCGTCGAGCGTTTGCGCGGCGGTCGCGTACCCGAGCAGCGTGCCGTCCGGGTCGCGCATGACCACCCGCGCCGCGAGTGCGACCGGGTCCGGATGCGGCTGGTCGGGCGCGTCGCACAGCGCCCACGTTCCGGTCGGCGCGCCGAACGTGACGGCGGTCAGGTTTCCGTTCGCCCTGGTCAGCCGTACCGCCGACGCCATGCCCTGGTCGACGACCTTCTGCGCGGCGCCCGGTGTCCGACCCGCGTCGGTGAGCACCGCCGCGGTCTGCGCGGCGGCTCGCAGCCGGTCGCACAGCGCGCCGAGGTTGGCACGTACCGCGCTGGCGGCGACGGTCAACTGGTTGGCGGGACGCTCCCTGGAAACCGCGGTGACAGTGGCGCCGACGAATACCGCGCCGAGCAGCACCGGGCCCAGCACGACCGCGAGAAAGGCGGCGGTCAGCCGGGCGCGCAGCGTCACCTGTCCTCCCATCTGTCACGCATCTGCGATGCTGTCACAGTGGCCGCATGGTTAGGGCGGTACCGGCCAGGTGGGCGATGTCCGATTCCACAGATCCCGATCCGCGCAGCCCGGTGACCAAGCCGGCGGTACGCGCCCGGCTGCTCGCTGCCCGAGCGGCGCTGACCCCGGACGTGAAGCGGGACGCCGACGCCGCGGTACGGGACGCGTTGGTCGACCTGATCCGCTCGGTACAGCCCCGGACCGTCGCCGCGTTCGCCCCGCTCGCCGACGAGCCCGGCGGTCGCGACCTGGCGTCGGCACTGCTGACCGCGGTCGAGACGCTGCCCACGGCGGGGCGGCTGCTTCTGCCGGTACTGCTGCCCGACCTCGACGTGGACTGGGCGGTGTGGGCGGGCGAGCCGCTGGTACCGGCTGGGCGCGGCTTGCGGGAGCCGACCGGGCAGCGGCTGGGTACCGCCGCGATCGGCGGGGCGGATCTGGTGGTGGTACCGGCGCTCGCGGTCGACCGGAGCGGGATCCGGCTGGGTCGCGGCGGCGGGTCGTACGACCGGGCACTGCCCCGGGTCGCGCCGTCCGCCCTGGTGGTGGTGCCGTTGTACGACGGGGAGCTGGTGGACCGGCTGCCCAGCGAGCCGCACGACCGACGGGTGACGGGAGTGGTGCTGCCCGGCGGGTACGTCGATCTGCGCCGGCAGGGCGGGTCGGGCGGTCCGGTCGTGCGGCGGGAGTAGACCGGCGGGTCCGACGGGTCCGAGTAGACGCGGCGGGTCCGGATGACGCACCATTAGCACTCAGAAGTTTGGAGTGCCAGTCAGGAGGCGGACGTGCCCACGTACCAGTACGCGTGCACCGCGTGCGGCCACCAGCTCGAAGCGGTGCAGTCCTTCGCCGACGAGCCGCTCACCGAGTGCCCGGCCTGCGAAGGTCGGCTGCGCAAGCTGTTCTCCTCGGTGGGTGTCGTCTTCAAGGGCTCCGGCTTCTACCGCACCGACTCGCGGGCCGGCAACGGCGCGAACGGGTCGGGCAACGGCTCGAAGAGCGAGAAGGCGTCGGCTTCGACCGGCAGCACCTCGTCGAGTTCCTCGTCGAGTTCCTCGTCGACCTCGACCGCGTCGTCCTCGTCGTCCAGCGGTTCCGGCTCGTCCGGCAGCTGAACCGTCCCCGTGCGCCCCGCACGGCGGGGCGCACGTCACTCAGGGCGGGGCTGGGCGGGTGCCGGTACCGCCGGCTCGTCGTCCGGCACGCGGAACGGCGTCCCGGCGAGGGCGAGCGCCTCGCCGTACAGCTGCTCGGCGGTACCGATGTCGGGTAGCTGCTGATTCAGCTCAAGGCTGACCATGCCGTGCGCCACCGCCCACAGGTGCAACGTGATCCGCTCGGGGTCGTCGCCCGCCAGCAGCCCAGCCCGTTGACAACGCGCGACTGCCTCGGACAACGGGCGGTACGCCGCTTCGGCGATGGCACGGTCCTCGCCGTCCGGGCTGAACTCCGGTACCGGTCGCCCGAACATCAGGCTGTACAGGTGCCGGCTGTCGAGGGCTGCCCGGCGGTACGCCGCGCCGAGTTGCCGCAGGTCGGCGAGCGGATCGTCGGTGCGTGGCACCGCCCGCAACTGCTCGCCCAGTCGACGGAACCCTTCCCGGTACATGGCGCGCAGCAGCCCCTGCTTGTCGCCGAACAGCGTGTACACCGGCATCGTCGACACGCCGACCGCCGCCGCGAGTTTGCGCAACGACAGTCCAGCCGGACCGTGTTCCGCGAGCAGCCGGGCGGCTTCGTCGACGAGTCGGCTCGTCAACTGCGCCGGCTCTGACCGCCCTCGGCGTCCTGCCTCTGATCGGTTGACCTCGGACACGGCACCCACTATAACGGTGTTATGAGCAATAACATCGTTATAGCTGCGCATGCCGCCGCCGCAGCCGTCGCTCTCGTCCTCGGGGCGTACAACCTGTGGCACCGCCCGAAAGGCGACCGCACGCACCGTTGGGTCGGGCGGATCTGGGTGGTCGCGATGTACTGGACAGTGCTCAGCTCGTTCACCATCACCCGGTTACGACCCGGGCACTTCAGCTGGATCCACGCCTTGTCGGTGTTCACCTTCGGCACGCTCACCGTCGGACTCTGGGCAGCGCTGACCCACCGGGTACGACTGCACCGACAGTTCATCAGAGGCTCGTACCTGGGTTTGGCCGGCGCGTTCGTCGCAGCCGTCGCGGTGCCGGCACGACAGATCCCGCAATGGGTGGTACACCAACCGCTGCGCCTGTCCGTCGCCGCGGCGGGATGCGTCCTTGTCGCGCTCGCCGTGATCGTGCTCAGTCGACGGCGGCGCCCGACCCGCCGGTGAACGTGGATCAGTCCCAGTGCGGCGGACGTTCGTCGAGCAACCGGTCGTCGTTGCGCCAGGTCCGCTCGCCCCAGCCGGCATCGGTGTCGTCGGTCGTCTGGTCGGGCAGTACCGGCAGGTCGTCGTCAAAGAACACGATTTCGCGCTCGTCGGCGTCTGGGCGGTCCACGTGCGCAGCGTAGCTCCGAACGCTCGAGCGCGGTTGGTACGGTCATCCGGTGGACACCGGTGACGACGATGTCTGGCGACGCCCACCCGACAGCGGCAACAGTCGACCCTCCGACCCGCCGCCACCCGCACCCGCCGCGACTCCCCGGTACTCCGGGCCACCGCCGTCCACGCCGCCCCCGCCGCAGTGGCGTCCACCGGTGCTCGTCCAACCCCCACCGCCCCGACCGCTGCCGGAACAGCACCCGGACGCGATCGACAGCGCCGAACGGGAGGCGCGGACCATCACCGTCGGCATCGGGATGGTCGCCGGTGCCGTCGCGCTGATCCTGCTCTGTCTGGTTTGCGGCCGTCTCGTCTGGTGACGCCGACCGCCGTTTGTTGAGCGTTTCACGCGTCAAGTGGTGCAATGGCGGCATGTCACAGCCCTACGGAGCACGCGCCGAACTGCTGCGTGCCCATGGGCTCCGGGTCACCCGACCGAGACTGGCCGTGCTCGAGGTACTCGCCGAAGGTGGGCACCTCGACGTCGAGGAGATCACCGCGCGCGTCCGCCGTCGGCTCGACTCGGTTTCCACGCAGGCGGTGTACGACGTGCTCAACGCGCTGTCGCGAGCCGGTCTGGCACGTCGCATCGAGTTGGCGGGGTCGCCCGCGCGCTTCGAGGCGCGCGCCGGTGACAACCACCACCACGTGGTGTGCCGACGCTGCGGGACGGTGGCGGACGTCGACTGCGCGACGGCAAAGGCGCCCTGCCTGGAACCCGTGGGCGCGCACGGGTTCGAGATCGACGAAGCCGAGGTGACATTCTGGGGGCTGTGCCCGGACTGCCGGTCGCGGTCACGCTGAGGCTGACATCGGGAGGCGCGCCGCGACGCACCGAGCCGGTTATCGACAGCGCCCGAGTCCATCGACTCAGCCGGCGGCAGCCGGTCCCGACCGTGCGCGCGACGTGGCACGCTTGCCCCATGGCGACCGGGAACCAGCCGCTGACCGCGGACAACGACCTCGGACTGTTCGGTCCCGGATCGGTCACCTGGCGGGTGCACGCCGAGCCGGTTCTCATCGTCGGCGGGGTGCGCGCGCTGTACCTGCAGTCGCTGCACCCGAGGGCGATCGCCGGGGTGATGCAGAACTCCGGGTTCCGCCGCGACCCGTGGGGGCGGTTCGTGCGGACCGTCGAGTACGTCGCCACCACCGTGTACGGGACGACCGCTCAGGCGGAGCGCGCCGGGGCGCGGGTCCGGGCGGTACACGCGCGGATGACCGCCGTCGACCCGCGCACCGGGCAGCCGTTCCGGATCGACGAGCCTGACCTGCTGCGCTGGGTACACGTGACCGAGATGGAGTCGTTTCTCACCACGGCTCGCCGCGCGGGCGCGCCCATCAGCGACGCCGACGCGGACCGGTACTACCTGGAACAGTCGCGGGCAGCGGCGCTGGTCGGGCTCGATCCCGCCGGCGTGCCGACCAGCGTCGCCGAGGTCGACGAGTACTACCGCGCCATCCGCGGCGAACTCGCGATGACCCGCGACAGCGCGGAGGCGTTCGGCTTCCTCAGCTTCCCGCCGCTGCCCTGGCAACTCGAACTGACCCCGGTACGGCTGATGTACGGCGCGGTGGCGGCGCTCGCCGTCGGGCTGCTGCCGCCCTGGGCGAGACGGCTGTACGGGCTGCCCGCGCTGCCGACGACCGACCTGTCCGCCTCGCTGTCGGCGCGTACCCTGCGGCTCAGCCTGCGGATGCTGCCCCGGAAGCTGTTCGAAGGTCCGCTGTACCAGGCGGCGATGGCACGCGTCGCGGCGCTCGAATCGGCTGCTCAACCGTCCGGCGCGCCGACCGCCTCGCCTGCCGCGCCGGCGACCGCCTCGCCCCCGTCTGCCGGCAGGGGCCGGAAGGCGCGGGCCAGAGCGACCACGCCGAGCGCCAGGACAGCCGGTACCACGAAGGCGAAGCGCAGCCCCGCCCACTCGGCAACCGCGCCGATGAGCGCGGCGCCGACCACGAATCCGATGTAGTTGAACAGGTTCACCCGGGCGATCGCGACGCCGGTACCGGTGGTGTCCAGCGCGCCCGCTGCCGAGAACGCCTGCGGTACCACCACGCACAGCCCGAGGCCGACGATCGCGAAGCCGACCACGCCGACCGCCGGTACGGGTGCGACCGCGACCAGCGCCATGCCCGCCGCGCCCGCCGCGCCGCCCGCCGCGACCGTGGCGACCGGCCCGAAGCGTTGGACCACCCGGTCGGCGACCGCCCGCCCCGCCAGTTGGCAGGCGAGGTACGCGGCGAGACCCAGGGCGGCGACGCTGCGGCTGGCGAGCAGTTCGTCGTGCAGGTAGACGGCGCTCCAGTTCGAGGTCGCCGACTCGGCGATGTACATCGCCATCACGGCGAGACCGATCAGCAGGATCAGATCCCAGCGGATCGCGGCTCGACCCGGTGCCGTCCCGGCGTCCGGTTCGCCCGGCAGGTCCCGGTCGGACCCGGCGCCCTCCTCGGACGACGCCCCGGTCTCCCCGACGCTCGCGACCTCGTCGCCGCGCCCGAGCTCCTCGCCACGGCGGAGGAGTAGCGGGCCCGCCGCCAGCGCGAGCGCCAACCCGGACAGTGCCGCGATCGACAGCGCGACGTCCAGGGACAGGTCGAGGCGGGCGGACGCCGCCGTCCAGAGCGAACCCGCGATACCGGCGAGGCTCCACCACGCGTGGAACGAGGCGAGGATGCTGCGCCCGTACCGCCGCTGCACAGCCACGCCCTGCATGTTCATGGTCGCGTCGACCGCGCCGACGACCAACCCGAACAGCGCTACCGCGAGGTACAGCACGGGTCGTACCGGCGCGATGCCGACCGCCGCGACGGCGAGGCACACGCCCGGACCCGCGATCCGCAGCACCAGGGCGCTGCCCAGCCGGGCGGCGAGCGCCCCGGCGAGCAGGCTGCCGACGCCGGCGACGACCGGTACCGCGAGCAGGATGATCGCGAGTTGCCCGTCGGAGAACCCGAACCGCTCCTTCAGCGCTGGTACCTGCGTGAGCAGCGCGGCGAAGCACAGCCCTTGCACGAAGTACGCGCCCGCCGCGCCCAGCCGGGCGCGGCGGTCACGCCGGCTCACCGGCAAGCCGGGGCTGGTCCATGTCGCGGTGTCCACGCCGACTCCTCGGGAAGACGTGAGGCGTGCTCGGATTCGCGGATCGTGCACCCTGCCGGGGGCACGCCGCAAGACCTCGTCCACGTCGTCCGACTGGGCGAGCGCTGGCGGGGGCGCACCGTTGCCGCGCGACCGGTGCGACGTCAGTTGAGCGACTCGACCGCGCTCCACGGTTCGCGGACCGGCGCCGCCGACCCGACCGCGCACGTGCGCCGGTAGTCGCACCACGAGCACAGCGAACCCGGCGCCGCCGGGAACGCCTCGTCGGGATCGGCGCCGTCAGCCAGTGCCCGCTGCGCGTCCAGGATGTCGCGAGCCGTCGCCTCGGCCCGGGTCACGTGCCGGGCCAGCGACTCCTCGGTGTGGTCGTGCGCGGCGACGGTACCGGTCGGCAGATGGTGCAACTCGACGCGACGACACCGGCGCCGGAACACCCGCTGGGCGGCGAACGCGTACAGCGCGAGCGCCCGCGACCCGCGCGCGTCGTCCGGCCCCAACTCCGCGCGGCCGGTCTTGTAGTCGACGATCACCAACTCGTCGCCGCGCTGGTCGATCCGGTCCACCCGACCGTTGAGCGCGAGCACCTCGGTGCGCGTGGCGACGACGCGCTCCACGCCGACCGGCTCGTCCGCTGGGTCGAGACCGTCGACGTACGACTCGAGCCAGGTCAGGGCGCGCTGGAAGACCTCGCGCTCCTGGGTCGCGTCCCGGTAGCCCTCGCTCACCCAGCCGGCACGCAGCACCGTCGGCAGCGCGTCGCGGGTGCGGCGCGCCGCTGGCAACGCGTACCAGTTGCGCAGGGCGGTGTGCACGCTCGCGCCCAGCGAGTTGTGCGCCCACGGCGGTCCCTTGGGCGGGGCGGGACGGTCGACGTAGGAATACCGGTAGCGGCGGGGGCAGTCCTCGAACGCGGCGAGCCTGCTCGGCGTGCACACGAACAGGCGGGTCGGCTCGGCGAACAGCCCCAGTTGCTCGCCGGACGCGGCGCCGCCCGTGCCGCGGTTCGCCTCGGAACGGAGTTCTGGCACGTCGCCGATCCTGCCATCCGGATGCGACACTGGGCGGGCGGCGCCACCGGAGCGCCGCGACCACCCGCCGCCGACCGCGGCCGGGTCTGGAGGTGAGCATGGGACTGCTGCGCTGGCTGCGCGGCGGCGACGAGAACTCCGCCGCGACCGCGGCGATCTCGGCGGGTCTCGCGGAGATCGACGGACTGTTCCGACCGTCGAAGCACAAGCAGACCGAGCACGTCGAGGAGATGAAGCGTCGCCGGGTGGACGTCGGGCAGGGCGCCGGTATCGACCTGGACCGGGGCGTCGCGGTGATCAGACCGCGACCGGAACCGGTCGAGCCGCCCGCGGACTGACCTCACGTCCGCGCGGACAGGTACGCCGTGACGAACGCGCCGATCGCGTCGGCGATCAGCTGTACCGCGATCGCGGCGAGCAGCAGCCCGGCGATGCGAGTCAGCACCTCGATGCCGCCCGGTCGCAGCACCCGCACGATCAGGTTCGAGAAGCGCAGCACCAGGTACACCACGCCCATGACGAGCAGGATCGCCAACGAGATCGACAGGTAGTCGCGGAAGCCTTCGGCGCGCCGGACGAACAGCATGGTCGCCACGATCGCGCCGGGTCCGGCGAGCAGCGGGGTGCCCAGCGGTACCAGGGCGACATTCGACGTCGACTGGGATTCGGCGGTGTCGGCGCGACCGGTGAGCAGTTCCAGCGCCACCAGGATGAGCAGCAGACCGCCCGCCCCTTGCAGGGCGGGCAGTTGGATGTGCAGGTACGCCAGGATCTGCTGCCCGGCGACCGCGAACGCGACGATGACGCCCAGCGCCAACGCCACCGCCTGCCAGCCCGCGCGGTGACGTTCGCGCGGCGCCATGGCGCCGGTCAGCGCGACGAAGATCGGTACCATGCCCGGCGGGTCCGTGATCACCAGCAGGGTCAGGAATGCCTCGCCGAACAGCTTCGGGTTCACGCACACCACCATGCCCGAGGCGCGCTCGCCGCGCCGAGCGGTACCGCGCCCCGACGCCGACCCGCCGACCGATGCCCGCCGCGACGCGGATCAGTCACCGAGTCGCGGTACCAGGGTGATCTCGTCACCGCCGCCCGGCACGCTGACGGTGTCGCGGGCGCCGGAAACCCGGAACCGGAGCACCCCGCCGCGCTGCGGGACCAGCAACGTCGTCTCGTCGGCCCAGACCGGGCGGCAGTTCCAGTCGCACGGCAGCGTCGCCGTCGGATCCGGCTCGGGCGTGTCCATTGGGAGTACCACGACGTTGTGGACGTCGGAGTGCGCGACCAGCCACCGACCGTCCGGGGACAGGGTCAGCGTGCTGGTGCCCATCACCCCGTTCACGCAGCGCTTGTCGTGCGGGGTCACGTCCCTGCCGCTCGGGTCGAGCAGGACCAAACAGATCTGGTCGCCGTCGCTGCCCGCGAGCCGGCCCACCAGCTGTACCCCGTCGGTCGCCAACCCGATCACCGACGAGACTCCGTCGATCCACGTCGGGTGGTACGGCTCCGTGGGGTCCCAGACGTCGACCCGGTTCACCACGTGCTGCTTGTTCCCGTCGCCGAGGACGACGTACTGACCGACCCAGCCGAGCAGGATCGTGGTCGACGTGAACGGTGTGACGCGCTCATCCGTCTTGCCGTCGATGGTGAGCTGCGCGGTGTGTACCGGCGAGCCGGGTCCGCTCTGCCACGCCAGCCGCACCCCGCTCGGGTCCACGGCGAGCCCGCCCGGCGTGATGTCGTCGGCCACCTGGAAGGAACGCCCGTCCGCCCGTACCAGCCACGCGGTCTGGGCAGCCTTGTCCGCGCTGAGCGCGAGCCACCCGGTCGGCACCCGGTACACCTGACTGACCTGCCGGACCGGCAACGTGACGCGCTGCCCGTCGGTGGTCTCGACCTGGTCCCCCATGATCACGTCGATCGGGAACGGCTTCGGTGACGGGGTCGCCCGCGCCGCCATAGCGCGGTGCAGCGGAGTGTCCGGGGTCACCGGGAACACCGGCGCGGCGAGCGTGTGCGGCTGTGGTGGGACCGGGTCGGGTCGCAGCGACCAGGCGCCGAGACCGGCGAGCGTCATGGCGAGCACCCCGGCGAGACCCGACACGGCCGTGCGGCGGCGCCGGACCCGGCGTGCCCGGCGGATGACGCGGTCGGCCAGGTCGTGGGTCGGCGGGGGTGACTGCACCCGCGCGGCTAGGGTGCGGCGCAACGCGTCCTCGAGCATCGTCACCACCCTTCCTGGCGTACCGTCGGCTCGGTCTCGGCGGGACCGTATCCGTCCCACGCCGCGCCCAGCCGCTTGCGCAGTGTCGCCAGCGCCCGCGAGCACTGGCTCTTCACGGTGCCGACCGAGACACCCAGCAACCGAGCCGTCTCGGCCTCCGACTGGTCCTCGTAGAAGCGCAGCACCAGGACCGCGCGCTGACGGGCGGGAAGCTCCTTCACGTACGCCCAGAGCGCGTCCCGGTCGAGTTGCTCCTCGACCCGGTCCGGAGCCGCCCGGTCCGGCAGTACCTCCGTGGGTCGTTCCCCGTGCCACCGCCGACGCCACCAGCTTGTCGCGGTGTTGACCAGGACGCGCCGGGCGTACGGCTCGACCGCCTCGATGCCGCCCAGCCGCCGCCAGGCGAGGTAGGTCTTGGTGAGCGAACTCTGCAGCAGGTCCTCGGCGGTCGCCCAGTCACCGGCGAGCAGGTACGCCGTGCGCAGCAGCGCCTGGGAGCGGGCAGCGACGAAGTCGTGGAACTCCTGCTCCAGGTCCGCGGCGGGGGCCACGCGCACTTCCTCCTTGGGGGCGGCGACGCGACCGGCTCGTAGGGGGCGGCACAGCGCGTCACCGGGACCATACGCGGCGGCGACCCCTACCGTCATCTCAGCTCCTTGGGCAGTTCCACTGCCCTACCAACGCCCGACGTCGCCGCCGGGGTTGTCAGGAGCCGTCCTCCGCGGCGAGCGCCTGCTCGTCGGCCACCCGCGACGACAGCCGCGCCTCCACCGCCTCCGGCTCGTACATCTCCTCGACGATGCGCAGGTACAGCTCGTTCGGGTTGGGCAGGTGTTTGATCTCACGCAGCGCCTGCTCCTGCCCCGCGGACTCGAGCACGAACGTGCCGTACCGCAGGACGCGACCGAGCGGGGTCTGGTCGTACTTCATGTCCGTGACGCGCAGCAGAGGCATCATCGCGACCCGACGGGTCACCAGCCCCGATACCGCCATGATCCGCTTGTTGGTGAGGACGAACCGGTCGAAGTTCCAGTCCGCGATCCGCCAGCCGACCCAGACGATCACGCCCAGCCAGAGCAGCACCGCGACGGTGACCATGCCGGGCAACTGGTGGCGACCGAGGTACCCGGTCGCAAAGCCCAACACGATGGTGGCGAGCACCAGCACGCCGAACTCGGTGGACAGGTGGACCCAGTGCTTGCGCCACTCGCCACGGAACTTCTCCGTGGGGAACAGGTATCGCGCGACGATCTTGCTGGGCGGCTCGACGAGCGGCTTGAGACCGGTATCGGCGATGCCCAGACGCTGTACCTCGACCGGCTCGAGCACCGGCATCGGGCGGTTGTACGGGTCGTCTGGACCACCGGCGTAGCCGCCCCGATAGGGCGGCGGACCGTCGTTGTCGATCGGTGGGAGCTGCTCGGTGTCGTCGTCCGCCCGGGGAAGCTGCTCCTCGTCGCGGCCGCGACCCTCGTCGTCGCCCGCCATCGCCTCAGCTCACCAGGTTGGCGAAGAAGTCTCCGAACCCGGATGCGACGTCGATCAGGCCGCTACCGATCGACTTGACCACGCTCGCGGCATTTTGCGGGCGATAGGCGACGAAGAAAATGAGGAACGCGATACCGCCCCAGGTGAGGATCTTCTTGACCATCTGGCCCATCCCCCTCCCGCACGGCGCCGGGTTCGTTGCCGCGACGGTAGACATCGTAACAGTTGCGCCCGTTGTACCAAATCAGCTGCCGATCGAGGGCCGTCACGTCCCGCCCGCGCCGACCCCTGCCGTGACGATACGGCCCGGCGCGCCCCGATACGAGTTCCCGCGCCGTAACGGATCGGCGTACCACCGGTTACGCTGCCGCGCGCTCATGTGAGGCTGGTCACGCTCGCGGCGACCCCGGGGTTCCGGTCGATCGGCGACGTCGACCCGTCCGGTACCGGCGGCGCGGCATGTTGCCGGATCCACGCGTGCATCGCGATACCGCTCGCCACGCCCGCGTTGATGGACCGGGTCGACCCGTACTGCGCGATCGACAGCACCAGCGCGGCAGCCGCGCGGGCAGGCTCGGACAGCCCCGGACCCTCCTGCCCGAACAGCAGGACGCACCGGCGCGGCAGTTCGGTGGTCTCCAGCGGTCGCGACCCGGGCAGGTTGTCGATCCCGACCACCGGCAGATCCTCGGCGTGCGCCCACGCCACGAACTCCTCGACCGAGCCGTGGTGGCGGACGTGCTGGTACCGGTCGGTGACCATCGCGCCGCGCCGGTTCCAGCGGCGCTTGCCGACGATGTGCACCTCGCGTGCCAGGAACGCGTTCGCGTTGCGTACCACCGTGCCGATGTTCAGGTCGTGCTGCCAGTTCTCGATCGCGACGTGGAAGTCGTGCCGCCGGGTGTCCAGGTCGGCGACGATCGCCTCGCGTCGCCAGTACCGGTACCGGTCGACGACGTTGCGCCGGTCGCCGTTGGCGAGCAGGTCCCGGTCGTACCGCGGGTCGTCCGGCCAGGGACCGACCCAGGGCCCGACCCCGACGTCGGCGCCGGGAACGCTCGGTTCGTCGTACTCGTCGCTCACGGCGCGACGGTACGCCACGCGCGAGTCACCCCTGCGGCTTCGGTTCCGGGAAGCTCGGGTGCTCGGGTCCGGCGTACTCCTTCTTGGGCACCATGACCCGGCGCCGGAACACGCAGACCAGCGTGCCGTCCTGCTTGTAGCCGCGGGTCTCCACGGTGACCACGCCGCGGTCCGGCTTCGACCCGGACTCCTTCTTGTCCAGCACGGTGGTCTCGCCGTAGATGGTGTCGCCGTGGAAGGTGGGCGCCACGTGCCGCAACGACTCGACTTCGAGGTTGGCGATCGCCTTGCCGGACACGTCGGCGACCGACATGCCGAGCAGCAGCGAGTAGATCAGGTTGCCGACCACCACGTTGCGACCGAAGTGCGTCGAGGTCTCGGCGTAGTGGGCGTCCAGATGCAGCGGATGGTGGTTCATTGTGATGAGGCAGAACAGGTGATCGTCGCTCTCGGTCACCGTCTTGCCGGGCCAGTGCCGGTACACCGCACCGACCTCGAACTCCTCGAAGTAGCGGCCGAACTGCATCAGCGCCCCCAGATACGAACAACGGGTACGGCCGCAAGCATGCCGTACCCGGACGCAATGAGCGGCGGGGCCCTCCCCGGCGCCCGCCGCCCACGCTCTGTTGCGTGAAATTCTGCCTCGTGCAAACTTGCACGGATAGAGACGCAGGTCACAGTTACCGAAACGCAAGGTAGCCTCGCGCCAGCTCGCCGAGACGAACACGGGGAGTAACCGACATGCGGTCGGGTACCACAACGGTGACGAACCGTGGCGGCGGTGTGGCGTACTAGTGACGGGGTTTGCCGGCATCCGATCGGGTACCCGAGTCGTACCGGTGGCGGGAATGCCACTCGCCGTCGGCCCGTTTTGCCACGGAGACGCACATTCGCCAAGGATCGGAGAAATCATGGCGCCCGTCGAGCTGACCGCGCAGAACTTCGCTGACATCGCCGGCCGCGACGGCATCGTTCTCATCGACTTCTGGGCCGAATGGTGTGGTCCCTGCCGCACCTTCGAGCCGGTGTACGAGAGGGCTTCCGAGAAGCACGCCGACATCGTGTTCGGCAAGGTCGACACCGAAACCGAGCAGGCGCTCGCCGCCGAGTTCGACATCCGCTCGATCCCGACCGTGATGGCGATCCGCGACGGAGTGATCGTGTACGCGCAGCCGGGCGCGCTGCCCGAATCCGCGCTCGAGTCGCTCATCTCGCAGGTGCGCGCGCTGGACATGGAAGAGGTACGCCGCCAGGTCGCGGCGCAGCAGGGCTGACGCCCGTCGCCGCGGCGCATGCCGGGGACGCAGGGCGTTTCGCCTTGACAGGCTCTCGTACAGATGTTCGAATCGACCCATGCGTTGGGAAGGCTTACGGGTCGGCGGTGATCCGACCGGAGGCCCGGCGCGAGCGGCGCCACCCTTGCCGCTCGCGCTGCCCGACGCGGTCGTGCGCAGGTTCTCCACTCCCGGCTTCGCGGGCATGACCTTCTACGAGGTACGAGCCAAGTCGATCATCAACCGGGTGCCCGGCACCTCGCGGGTGCCGTTCGAGTGGACGCTCAATCCGTACCGCGGCTGCTCGCACGCCTGCCGGTACTGCTTCGCGCGCAACACGCACACCTATCTCGATCTCGATCCGGGGCGGGACTTCGACACCCGGGTCGTCGTGAAGGTCAACGCCCCGGATCTGTTGCGGCGGGAACTGTCCGCGCCGCGCTGGACCGGGGCGTCCATCGCGATGGGCACCAACGTCGACTGCTACCAGCGCGCCGAGGGTCGATACCGCCTGATGCGCGGCATCCTGGCGGCGCTGCGTGACTTCGCGAACCCGTTCTCGATCCTCACCAAGGGCACGCTGATCCTGCGTGACGTGGACCTGTTGCGCCAGGCAGCCGAGGTGACCACCGTCGGACTGTCGGTGTCGGTCGGCTTCGTCGACGAGGCGGTGTGGCGCTCGGTCGAGCCGGGCGCGCCGAGCCCGCGCCGTCGACTCGACGTGGTGCGCCGGCTCACGGACGCCGGGTTCGCGGTCGGGGTCCTGATGGCGCCCATCCTGCCGGGGATCACCGACAGCGACGAGTCGATCGAGGCGACGGTCGCCGCGATCGCCCGTGCCGGAGCGGTGAGTTGCACCCCGCTGCCGCTGCACCTGCGAACCGGCGCGCGCGAGTGGTACCTCGCCTGGCTCGCCCGCGAGTTCCCGGACCTCATGCCCCGCTACGACGCGCTGTTCCGGCACGGCGCCTACTCGCCGAGCGGATACCAGCGGGAAGTGAC
Source organism: Micromonosporaceae bacterium (assembly GCA_036378155.1). GTDB lineage: Bacteria > Actinomycetota > Actinomycetes > Mycobacteriales > Micromonosporaceae > DASUXA01. The sequence goes on from DASUXA010000058.1 coordinate 23,751, forward strand.
CGCACGGGTGCGCGCCGCCGCCCGGCGGCACGGCATCGGATCACGCACCCCCGCCGGGGCGCGCAAGGTACCGGCGAGTCCGACCGAAGCTCGCGAACTGGGCGGCGACCCCCGAGTGCCGACCGCGAACGCGGCGGGCGATGGCGCGACGCCGCGCCGCCAACCGCAGGCGACGCAGCTCACCCTGCTGTGACTACAGTCGAACCGTGACCTCACCACAGCGCATCCTCGCCGACGCCAACGTCATCGCGGTGGTTGGCGCGTCGCGCGACCCGGGCAAGCCGGCGCACTCGGTACCGGCGCAGTTGAAGCGCTACGGCTGGCGGGTGATCCCGGTGAACCCGCACGCCGACGAGATCTGGGGCGAGAAGGTGTACCGGTCGCTGGCGGACATCCCGGAACCGGTCGACCTGGTCAACGTGTTCCGACCGGCGGCGGACGCGCCACAGGTCGCCCGCGAGGCGGTCGCCATCGGCGCCAAGGCGATCTGGCTCCAACAGGACATCGTGTCCGCCGAGGCACGGGCCGTCGCCGAACAGGCGGGCCTGGCGTACGTCGAGGACAACTGCACCGCGGTGATCCGGGCGCTGTACCAACTGGACAAGCGCCCGGCGTGAGACGGCGCGGGCGCCCGGCGTGAGACGGCGCGGGCGCCCGGCGTGACGCGAAGCGGGCGCCCGCGGGTGCCGCGCCTGCTGGACGCGCGACGTCGCCCCGCCGTGCCCGGCCGCTACTGCCGGTACTCCTTGAGCAGCCCACGCGAGATGATCGTCTTCTGGATCTCCGAGGTACCTTCGCCGATCAGCAGGAACGGCGCCTCACGCATCAGCCGCTCGATCTCGTACTCCTTGGAGTACCCGTACCCGCCGTGGATGCGGAACGCCTCCTGTACCACCTCGGCGCAGTACTCGCTGGCGAGCAGCTTCGCCATGCCCGCCTCGACGTCGTTGCGCTGACCGGCGTCCTTCAGCCGCGCCGCGTTGACCATCAGGGCGTGCGCCGCCTCGATCTTGGTACCCATCTCCGCCAGCTTGAAGGCGATCGCCTGGTGCTTGTACAGCGGTGCGCCGAAGGTCTGCCGCTGCTGGGCGTACCCGACGGCGAGTTCGAACGCCCGCAGCGAGATCCCGCACGCGCGCGCCGCCACGTTCACCCGGCCGACCTCGATACCGTCCATCATCTGGTAGAAGCCGCGTCCGAGGCCGGCGTCCGGACCGCCGAGGATCGCCGACGCCGGTACCGAATGGTTGTCGAGCACCATCTCGGTGGTCTCGACACCCTTGTACCCCATCTTCTCGATCCTGCCGGGGATGGTGAGTCCGGGCGCGGTCTCGCCGAAGCCCGGCTCCTTCTCCAGCAGGAAGGTAGTCATGTTCCCGTACACCGAGTCCGCGCCGAGTTCGGTCCTGACCAGGGTCGCCACCACGGAGGAGTACGCGCCGTTGGTCAGCCACATCTTCTGACCGTCGATCACGTACCGGTCGCCCTCCGGTACGGCCTTGGTCCGGATCGCCGAGACGTCGGAGCCGCAGCCCGGCTCGGACATGGAGAATGCCCCGCGGACCTCGCCGGTCGCCAGCTTCGGCAGCAGTCGCCGCTTCTGCTCCTCCGAGCCGTGCTTCGAGATCAGGTACGCGACGATGAAGTGCGTGTTGACGATGCCCGAGATCGACATCCAGCCGCGCGACAGCTCCTCGACCACCAGGGCGTAGGTCAGCAGCGACTCGCCGAGCCCGCCGTACTCTTCGTCGATGGTCAGCCCGAACAGTCCCATCTCCCGCATCCCGTCGACGATCGACGCCGGGTACTCGTCGGCGTGTTCCAGCCGCTGGGCGTGCGGAATGATCTCCTTGTCGACGAAGTCCCGGACGGTCTCCAGGATCGCGCGTTGGACGTCGCTGAGGCCGGGCGTCTGCGCGAGGCGTGCCATGGGAGCCCTCCGATCAGCCGGAGCCGCGGTTACCGTCGGCTAAGTTACTGGCGAGTTGGGTTGGAGTATCGCCCTGCTCCGCACGCTATCCAAGGTGGCCGCACCACACACGCTGTGTGACAACGCTCACCGCCCCCGGAGGGTGGCACCCGTGCGGTACGGTCAGCGGGCGACAAGGGAGGAACAACACATGACCTGGCCCCAGGGGAGCAACCCCGACCCCTATCAGCAGCCGCAGTACGGGCAGCAGCCCCCCTACGGGCAGTCGAACGACGACCCGTACGCCGCACCGCAACCCCCCTCGTACGGGCAGCCGACCAACGACCCGTACGCGCAACAGCCCCCGTCCCAGCCCTGGGACCAGACATACCAGCAGAGCCCGACCTCCGGGCAGCCGTACGGGCAGCCGACCTCCGGGCAGCCGTACGGGCAGCAGGGCTACCCGCAGCAGCCCTACTCGTACCCGGGCTACGCGGTGGCGCCCCAGTCCAGCACCACGAACACGATGGCGATCCTCGCGCTGATCTTCGCGTTTGTGTTCTCCCCCCTGGGCATCGTGTTCGGTCACATCGCCAAGAAGCAGATCAAGGAGCGCGGCGAGCAGGGCGACGGCCTCGCGACCTGGGGTCTGATCCTCGGGTACGTGTTCACCGGGCTCAGCGTGCTGCTCTGCTGCGGCGGCGTCCTCGCGAGCATCGCGTCCAACAGCGGCTCGACGTACTGACCGTCTCCGCAAGGCTGGTTGCGGCAAGGCTTCGTGCAGCCCCGCGACGACACGGTGTGGCCCGGGCGTTCTGCCCGGGCCACACCGTTAACGGCGGTCAGCGGTACAGCGCCTCGCGGACGCTGTTGCCGCCGTCGACGACGAGCATCTGCCCGGTGATGTACGACGCGCCCGGCGAACACAGGAACGCGACCGCCGACGCGACCTCGTCCGGCGAGCCGGGGCGCCCCATCGGGCTGCCGAGGCCCTGCTTCAGTTCGACGACGGTGGACGCGTCGGTGTGGATGATCCCCGGCGCCACCGCGTTGACGGTCACACCGTCGGCGACCAGTTCCATCGCCAGCGCGCGGGTCAGACCGACCACGCCGGACTTCGCCGCCGCGTACGCCGCCTCGGTGGGCAACGCGTTCACCGGTCCGGCGGTCGCCGCGAGGTTGACCACGCGACCCCACCCGCGCTCCGCCATCCCGCCCACGAACACCCGGCTGACCAGGAACGCGGTGGTCAGGTTCCGGTCGATCTCGGTACGCCACTCGTCGAGGGTGAGCTGGGCGACCGGGCGCAGCACCTCCGGGCTCGCCTTGCTCGCCAGCCCGGCGTTGTTGACCACGATATCGACCGGGCCGAGCTGGTCGCCGATCGCGTCGGCGAGCGCGCCGACCTCCGCTTCGTCTGTCAGATCAGCGACAAAGCCGGTGACCCCGAGTTCGCCGGCACGCTCGTGAATGCGCCGGGTGGTGGACACGATCGCGACGTCGGCGCCGAGTTCGGCGAGCCGGCGGGCGGTCGCGAACCCGATACCGTGCGGGCTGCCCGCGCCGGTCACCAGTGCGATACGCCCGTCGAGGCGGTTCAGGTCGGCGCTCATGACGCGATCCTGCCCGGTACCGCCCGCCCCGGGCAACGGGCCTGGCGGGGGACGCGACAGCCGGTCGGGCGCCGGTACCCTGACCTGACTTTCAGCGCGCCACGACGGCGACCGATGGAGACGGCATGAGCGATCCGCAGTGGACCGGGGTACCCGGCCAGTCCGCCCACCCGAGCGGGGACTGGTCGACCGCGGCGGGCCAGCAGCCCTACCCCGGCTACTCGTACCCCGCCTACTCGTACCCGGGGTACCCGCCGGTCGTGGCGGTACCGCAGCCCACCAACGGGCTCGCGATCGCCTCGCTCGTGCTGTCCCTCGCCGGGATCGCCAGTTGCGGACTGACGTCGCTGGTCGGCGCGATCCTGGGTCACGTCGCGCGACGGCAGATCCGGGAGCGTGGCGAGAGCGGCGACGGACTCGCGCTCGCCGGGATCGTATGCGGCTGGGTGATCCTCGGGTTGGCGGTCGTGGGCGGGACGGCGTACTTAGCGTTCATCGCCTGGACCATTTCGCACATCAACGACCTGCCCGGGTACGACCCGACGCCGTTCCCGAGCTAGTGCCGCCGCCGGTGTCCGCGCCGAGCCTCCCGCCCGCGCCCGGGCGGCAGCGCGAACGTCAGGCGGAGGGTGGCTCGAACCGGGTGGTACGGCTCATCCCGGCGGCACGCCCCTTGGCGGCGACGACCAGCGCCATCTTCCGCGACGCCTCGTCGATCATCTCGTCGCCGAGCATCACCGCGCCGAGCTTCCCGCCCGCCTCGGAGGTGTAGTACTCGTACGCGTCGAGGATGAGTTCGGCGTGGTCGTAGTCGGACTGACTCGGCGAGTACACGTCGTTCGCCGCGTCGATCTGACCCGGATGCAGCACCCACTTGCCGTCGAAGCCGAGCGCCGCCGAGCGCTTGGCGACCTCGCGGAACCCGTCGACGTCGCGGATCTGCAGGAACGGACCGTCGATCGCCTGCTGGTCGTTGGTACGGGCGGCCATCAGGATGCGCATCAGGATGTAGTGGTACGGGTCGCCCGGATAGTCCGGGTGCAACGCGCCGACGACCAGCGACTTCATGTTGATCGACGCCATGAAGTCGGCGGGACCGAAGATGATCGTCTCGACCCGTGGCGAGGCCGCCGCGATGGCGTCCACGTTCACCAGACCCTTGGCGTTCTCGATCTGAGCCTCGATGCCGATCCCGCCGACCGGCAGACCGAGCGTCTTCTCGATCTGGGTCAGGGTCAGGTCCAGCCAGTGGATGTGCGACGCCTCCTGGACCTTCGGCAGCATGATGCAGTCCAGGTTCGCCCCGGCGCCCTCGACCACCTCGACGACGTCCTGGTACGTCCACTGGGTGGTGAGGTCGTTGACCCGTACCACCCGGACCTTGCCGCCCCAGTCGCCGTTGTTCAGCGCGGCGACCACGTTCTTGCGTGCGCCGGGCTTCGCCAGCGGCGCGACTGCGTCCTCGAGGTCGAGGAACACCTGATCCGCCGGCAGCCCCTGAGCCTTGTCGAGCATCTTGGTGCTCGACCCGGGCACTGCCAGGCACGATCGGCGGGAGCGTCCGGCAGCGCCCATGGTGACTCCTCAACGACGGTCGGTACCTTTGCCGACAAGTTAGCCTCGTCCGGTGAGCGACGAGAATGTCTCTGTGGGAGATCTCACCGGCCGGACCGTGGTGGTCACCGGCGCGAGTTCCGGCATCGGGCTGGCCGCCGCCGAGGAGTTCGCGCGGCGCGGGGCGCGGGTGGTACTGGTCGGGCGCGACCGGGGTCGGCTCGACGCGGCGGTCGCCGCGGTACGCGCGGTCGCCGCCGTGGACGCCCAGCCCGCCGGGTACGCGGCGGACTTCGCCTCGCTCGGCGAGGTCCGGGCGCTGGCGGGGGCGCTGCGCGAGGAGTACCCGACCATCGACGTGCTCGCCAACAACGCGGGCGGGGTGTACCCGAAACGGGTCGTCACCCGCGACGGGCACGAACTGACCATCCAGGCGAACCACCTCGCCCCGTTCCTGCTGACCGCCCTGCTGAGGGACCGGCTCGCCGGGGGACGGATGATCGCGACGGCGTCCGACGCGCACCGGGCGGGTCGCCTCGACCCCGACGACCTGGAAGGCGCGCGGCTGCGGTACCAGCCGTTCGTCGCGTACGGGTCGAGCAAGCAGGCGAACATCCTGTTCGCGGCGGAGGCGGCACGCCGCTGGCCGGAGATCCACTCGTTCAGCTACCACCCGGGCGTGGTACGCACCCGGTTCGGCAGGGACAGCGGGGTGGTCAGCATGTTCTACCGGATGGCGCCCGGACTGCTCACCCCGGCGAAGGGCGCCGACACGCTGGTCTGGCTGGCGACCGCGCCGCTGACCGACCTGGTCGACGGCGGGTACTACGTCAAGCGCCGGCGTCGCCGCCCGAACGCCACAGCCGCCGACCCGACCATCGCGGCGAAGCTGTGGGAGGTCAGCGAGCGCGCGGTCGGGCTGGGCTGAGGGTCGCCGGTACCGGGCGCGGCGGTCGGGCTCAGCCGGTCAGGACCGCGTCCGGTACCGGCGGCGCGCCGCTGTCGCTCGGTCGGGCCGGTCGACGGCTGCCGAGTACCACCACGGCGACGCCCACCACCAGCAGCACGAGCCCCGGCCAGGCGGCGGCGCGCGGCGTCTGACCCAGCCACAGCCAGCCGATCAGGGCAGCTCCCGGTACCTCCAACAGGATGAGCACCGACACCGTGGTCGCCGAGATCCGGTGCAGCGCGTAGTTGAACATCGAGTGTCCGAGCAACTGGGGACCCACGGTCAGCGCCGCGATCGCCAGCCAGGTGGTGGCGGGGAAGCCGTGCAGCGGTACCCCCCAGGACAGGCATCCGACGCCGATCAGCAGCGCGCACACGCCGTAGCAGACCGTGGTGTATGTGGTGGTGCTGATCGCGGTGCGGGCGCGTTCGCCGAACGCGGTGTACCCCGCGGCCGCCATGCCGCCGACCACGGCGAGCAGGTCGCCGATGAACGCCTTGGGCGAGGCGGCGAAGTCGGCGCGGCTGGCGACCGCCGCGCCGAGTACCGCGATGGCGATGCCCAGCCAGGTCAACCGGCTCAACCGCCGACCCTGGACGAGCGCGATCAGCCCCTGCCAGACGGGTTGGGTGGCGCCCAGGGCGGTCGCCGCCGCGACCGTGGTCAGCTTCGCGCTCGGAATCCAGGTGCTGAAGTGCGCCGCGAGGAAGACCCCGGCGAGCACGCAGACCAGCCCGGTACGGCGACCGGTCGGCGAGCGGACCAGCCCGGCGAGTTCGGTCCGCCGGGTCGCCAGGGCGGTCGGGGCGAGCAGCCCCGCTGCCAGGGCGTTGCGCCAGAACGCGATGGCGAGCGCCGGGGCGACCGCGAACGCGATCAGCGGCGCGGACGACGACACCGCCGCCACGGCGACCACGATCGCGGCGGTGGTCGGTACGTCGAGGCGGGACCGGGGCGGCACGTGTCAGACCAGCGGGGGCGGCGGTACCGACGGGGCGGTCAGCGCGGCGGGGTCCGGGCGACCGGACGTGGTCGTCGCGTCGCCCGCGACAGCGCCGCCGATCGAGGCGCTCAGGGTGCGGATGCCGGACAGCAGCGCCTCCGGGCGGGGCGGGCAGCCGGGGACGTACACGTCCACCGGGATCAGCTGGTCGACGCCCTTGGTCACCGAGTACGAGTCCCAGTACGGTCCGCCGCAGTTCGCGCAGGCGCCGAACGAGATCACGTACTTCGGGTCGGGCATCGACTCGTACACCCGCCGGATCGCCGGCGCGATCTTGTCGGTGACGGTACCCGAGATGACCAGCAGTTCCGCCTCCCGCACCGGGTCGGTGGGGGCGGGAACGGGCGGCTGGAACAGTTCGCCGCCGCGCGCCATGGTCGCCACGAACTCGACCGCGCAGCAGGCGAGCCCGAAGTTGAACACCCACAGCGAGTACCGCCGGTCCAGGTTCACCACGAACCGGATCGGCGCCCCGAGCACACCTGGCGACTCAGCCACCAGGTCACGGTAGCGTGCCCCCGATCGGGCGATCACGACCAGCCCGGTTGCTGGAAGCAGTCCCAGGACTCGACGGCGTACCCGGCGGGTACCCGCCTCGGCAGCGCCGCCGCGACCGGTTCGGACACCAGCGCACCATCCGCCATGCCCGGGGACTCTAGCGCCGGGCGGTACCGCCGAACAGTGCCGAAACCGGCAACCCGGGTCGGCTCCTGTTCTACGCTGCGCAGCGTGGCGTACCTGGCGTCCGAACCGGCCGGGCCGACGAACCGTACGGCTCCTGCCGCACGCCGACCCAGCGACGACGCCGTCGACGAGGACTCCGACATGCCCGCGGGAGTCGCCGCCGGTCATCCCGCCACCGCCGAGGTGGGGCTGCGTACCCTCGCCGTCGGCGGCTGCGCCGCCGACGCGGCGGTCGCGGCGACCCTCGCCTGCTGCGTCGCGGAAAGTGTGCTGACCGGGATCGGCGGTGGCGGCTTCGCGGTGTACTACGACGCCGCCGCCCACGCCGTGACCTGCCTGGACTTCTTCTGTTCGGTACCGGGACTGGACGGCGACCGGGCACCGTCGCCGATGGTGCCGATCGAGGTCGCGTTCGGCGGGGTACCGCTGAGCTACCAGATCGGCGAAGCGAGCGTGGCGGTGCCGGGGGTGCCGGCGGGGCTGGGCGAGATGTACCGCCGCTGGGGGCGGCTGCCGTGGCACGAACTGGTCGCGCCCGCCGTCGACCTGGCGCGCAGCGGCGTCGTCCTGCCGCACGAGCAGGCACGTACCCTCGTGTCGATCTCGGAGGCGATGCTGCCCGGGTTCGGCGCGTCGGTGTACTCGCCGAACGGTCGGCTGTTGGAGGGCGGCGACCTGATCTACCACCCGGGGCTGGACCTCGCCCTCGCCACGCTCGCCGAGGAGGGGCCGGGCGTGTTCTACACCGGCTGGGTCGGCGAGCTGATGGCCGAGACGGTACGGGCGGGCGGCGGGGTGCTCAGCGAGGCTGACCTCGCCGCGTACCGGGTGCACGACCTGCCGGTGCACCGAGCCACCGTGGCGGGTCGTACCGTGCTCGCCCGGCGGGACCTGAACGACACGATCGGTACCCTCGCCGCGCTCCCCGCCGATCTCGCCGACCGGCCCCGCGCGGCGCGTGCCGTGGCGCTCGCCGACGCCCTGGGGGTACGCGGCGGGCAACGGCTGGGCGACACGACGAACATCTCGGTGGTGGACGGCGAGGGTAACGCCTGCGTGGTCACGGTGACGCTGGGTCTCGGTTCCGGTGTGTGGCTGCCCGGCCTCGGCGTACATCTGAACTCGATGCTCGGCGAGGGCGAGCTGATCACCGGGGACCCGGTACCGGGTCAGCGGATGGGTTCGATGATGTGCCCGCTGGTGGTGGTCGACGCGGACGGGCGGCTGGAGCTGGGCGCGGGGTCGGCGGGTGCCTCCCGGATCCGTACCGCGCTGCTGCACACGCTGGTCAACGTGCTCATCGACGGTCTCGACGTCGCCCAGGCGATCGCCCGACCCCGGTTCCACGTGGTCGACGAGGTGGTGCACGTCGAGGGCGGGTACGACGAGGCGGAGCTGTCCGGGCTCGCCACCGCCGGGTACAAGGTCAACCGCTGGGAGCGGATCGACCACTACTTCGGCGGTACCAGCGCGGTGGGGCGCGCCGGCGCGGCGGGCGACCCGCGCCGGGGCGGCGCGGCGCTGTTTCTGCCCCGACTGGCGTAGCGACCGGGTGCCCTGCTCCTGTTCGCCCGGCACCCGGTCAGGACTGCGTCTTGTCGCCGCCCCGCCCGCGTTCGGTCGTCAGACCGATGAGCGCGGCCATGACCCGCGCCTGGTGGTCGAACCACGCTTCACGTTCGTCGATGGTCTTGTCGAGCCGACCGAACACTTCGAAGCTGACCGCGCCGAAGATCTCGGTCCAGGCGATCAGTCCGCGAGCCATCACCGACTCGGTCACCCCGTCGGCGACCAGGTCGGCGATCGCCGTGACTTCGGCGCGGAGCGCGCGGGGCAGCGGCGGCGCGTGGAGGGGGTCCGGCTCGGCGAGACCGTGCCGGCACGCGTCGGCGAGGATGCGTCCCATCACGAGTACGGGTCTCGCGGACGGCCCGACGGTGTCCTGCGGCGCCGCGTATCCGGGCACGGGGCTGCCGTAGATGAGGGCGTACTCGTACGGCTGCGCCAATGCCCAGCGGCGCACCGCGTGTGCCACCGCGAGCCACCGCCCGAGCAGGTCGTCGCGGTCGGTCACGGCGGCGTCCGCCTTCTCGGTCGCCTCGCCCATCGCGTCGTAGGCGTCGATGATCAGCGCGGTGAGCAGGTCGTCGCGGCTGGCGAAGTACCGGTACACCGCGGACGAGACCATCCCCATGTCCCGCGCGACGGCGCGGAGCGAGAGGTTCGCGCCGTCGGCGGCGAGGTGCCGGCGGGCGACTGCCTTGATTTCCTCGGTGATCTCGGCACGCACCCGTGCCCGGATCGAACCGGCCGTACGACGATCCGCCATGCCCGAGATTGTTGCACAAAAACGAGAGCACCGCTCTTGACGTTGTCCGTAGTCCACGCGACTATTGACCCGAACAGAGAGCACCGCTCTCTGAATCGATGAGGGGTCTGCCATGTCACTGCACGTCATCGTGGGAGCCGGTCCGGTCGGTACCGCCACCGCCCAGCTGCTCGCCGAGCACGGTCACCGGGTCCGCGTCGTCTCGCGCCGAGGTACCGGACCCGAACACCCCGCGATCGAGCGGGTCGCCGCCGACGCGTCGGACGCCGACCGGCTCACCGACCTGGCGACCGGCGCGGACGCGCTGTACAACTGCGCCAACCCGCAGTACCACCGGTGGCTCACCGACTGGCCGCCGCTCGCCTCCGCGCTGCTCACCGCCGCCGAGCGCACCGGGGCGGTGCTCGCCACGACGAGCAACCTGTACGGGTACGGCCCGGTCGACGGACCGATCACCGACGCCACCCCGCTCGCCGCCACCCACCCGAAACTGCGGGTACGCGCCGACATGTGGCGCGACGCGCTGACCGCGCACGACGCGGGTCGGATCCGGGCCACCGAGATCCGTTCCAGCGACTACCTCGAAGCGAATTCGATCTTCACCTTCGTGCTCGCCAAGCCGCTGCTCGCCGGCAAGCGCGCGTACGTGCCGGCTCCGCTCGACGTGAAGCACAGTTGGACCGCGATCGCCGATGCCGCGAAGACGCTGGTCACCGTGGCGACCGAGGAGAAGGCGTGGGGCCGAGCCTGGCTGGTACCGACCAACCCGCCGCTCACGATCCGGGAACTGGCGACCCGGTTCACCGACGTCGCCGGGGCGCCCAGGGCGAAGCTGAGCAGCATCCCGTACCCGGCGTTCTGGGCGACCGGGCTGTTCTCCCCGACGCTGCGCGAACTGCGCACCACGTACTACCAGTGGTCGCGACCGTTCGTGCTGGACGCCGCCTCGACCGAGCAGGCGTTCGGGCTACGCCCGACCGACCTCGACACGGTGCTCGCCTCGACGATCCGTCGATGACGGCGCTCAATCCGGCGGATACCAGGCCGCCGCCCGCATGTCGACCTTGTCGCCGCGCAACGGGGTACCCTCGGCGCGCAGCCGGCGCAGCGCCTCCCGCTCGCCGCCCGGCGGCAGCCGACCGGCGGCGTTGACCACCCGGTGCCACGGCACCAGCCCGCCGTAGTGCGACATCACCGAGCCGACCTGTCGTGGTCCCACGTCACCGAGGTAGTCGGCGATCGCGCCGTACGACATCACCCGACCCGGCGGGATGCGCTCCACCACCCGCAGCACCGCCTCGACGACGTCGTCCCTGGTCACGATCGGCCACCATATGGGACCGGTTCCTGATCTCGGAAGACCCGCAGGCCAGAATGGGTAGGTGCGGGAAGCGGTCACCGAAGCCGGACGGGTCGTCGTCAAGGTCGGTTCGTCGTCGCTGACGACCGCCGCCGGTGGACTCGACCGGCGGCGGGTCGACGCGCTCGTGGACGCGCTGCACACGCTGACGGCTGCCGGGCGCGAGGTGGTGCTGGTCTCCTCCGGCGCGATCGCCGCCGGACTCGCCCCGCTCGGGCTGCGCCGCCGCCCGCGGGACCTGGCGACCCAGCAGGCCGCCGCGAGTGTCGGTCAGGGTCTGCTGATGCGGGCGTACACCGAATCGTTCGGTCGGCACGAGCAGACGGTCGGTCAGGTGCTGCTCACCGTCGACGACGTCACCCGGCGGGCGCACTACCGCAACGCGTACCGCACCCTGCGCCGCCTGCTCGACCTGGACACGGTGCCGATCGTCAACGAAAACGACACGGTCGCCACCGAAGAGATCCGGTTCGGCGACAACGACCGCCTCGCCGCGCTGGTCGCCGCCCTGATCCGCGCCGACCTGCTGGTGCTGCTGTCCGACGTCGACGCGTTGTACACGGGCGACCCGGCGAAGCCCGGGTCGCGCCGGATCGACGAGGTACGCGGCGAGGCGGACCTCGCGGACGTGACGGTCGGCAAGGCTGGACGGGCCGGCGTCGGTACCGGCGGGATGATCACCAAGGTCGAGGCCGCCCGGATCGCGACCGGCGCCGGCATCCCGGTGGTACTGACCTCCGCCGCGCTCGCCGACGCGGCACTGACCGGAGAACCGGTCGGCACCCTGTTCCACCGGGTACGCGAGCGGCCCGCCGCCCGGCTGTTCTGGCTCGCCCACGCCACCACGCCGCGCGGTCGGCTGCGCCTGGACGACGGCGCGGTACACGCGGTGGTTGCCCGACGCAAGTCGCTGCTGCCGGCGGGCGTCACCGGCGTCGAGGGCACGTTCACCGCGGGCGACCCGGTCGACCTGGTCGACCCCGCCGGCTCGCCGGTCGCGCGCGGACTGGTCAACTACGACGCGGTCGAACTGCCCGCGCTGCTCGGGCGGTCCACGGGCGACCTGGCCGCCGCGTTCGGACCGGGATACGAGAAGGAGGTCGTCCACCGCGACGACCTGGTACTGCTGGGATCGGAATCATCATGAGCGTTCACGAGCAGGCGGTTCGGGCCCGGACCGCGAGCACCGCGTTGGCTGTCGCGACCCGCGCCGTGAAGGACCGCGCCCTGCTCGCCATGGCGGATGCCCTGGTCGCCGGTACCGACCAGATCCTCACCGCCAATGTCGGGGACCTTGCCTCGGCACGCGAGTCCGGCACCCCGGCGGCGCTGCTCGACCGGCTCGCGCTGTCGAAGTCGCGGATCGAGGGGATGGCGGACGGGCTGCGGCAGACCGCCGCGCTGCCGGACCCGGTCGGCGAGGTGGTACGCGGTTCGACCCTGCCGAACGGGCTGGAACTGCGGCAGATCCGGGTCCCGTTCGGGGTGGTCGGGATCATCTACGAGGCGCGACCGAACGTCACCGCGGACGCGGCGGGACTGTGTGTGAAGGCGGGCAACGCGGTACTGCTGCGCGGGTCGTCGTCGGCTGCCCGGTCCAACACGGCGATCGTGGCGCTGCTGCGCGACGCGCTGGGCGAGGCGGGACTGCCTGTCGACGCGATCCAGTTGGTCGACGCCGCGAGCCGGGAGTCGGTCAAGGAACTGATGCGCGCCCGTGGACTGGTCGACGTGCTCATTCCGCGAGGCGGGGCGAACCTGATCAAGACGGTGGTCGAGGAGTCGACGGTACCGGTGATCGAAACCGGGGTGGGCAACTGCCACGTGTACGTCGACGCCGACGCCGACCTCGACATGGCGCTGGCGATCCTGCTCAACGCGAAGACGTCGCGCCCGTCGGTGTGCAACGCCGCCGAATCGCTGCTCGTACACCAGGCGGTCGCCGAGCCGTTCCTGGCCGCCGCGCTGCCGGCGCTGGCGCAGGCGGGCGTGACCGTCCACGGTTCGCCCGAGGTGGTCGACGCCGGCATGCGCGCCGATGTGCGGGTGGTACCGGCGACCGAGGAGGACTACGCCGCCGAGTACCTGTCGCTCGACCTGTCGGCGGCGGTGGTGCCGTCGCTGGACGCCGCGGTGGAGCACATCCGGCGGTACGGGTCCGGTCACTCCGAAGCGATCGTCACCGGGTCCGGTCCGGCTGCCCGGCGCTTCGTCGCCGCGGTCGACGCGGCGGCGGTCCTGGTCAACGCCTCGACCCGGTTCACCGACGGCGGAGAGTTCGGGTTCGGCGCGGAGATCGGGATCTCCACCCAGAAGCTGCACGCCCGGGGTCCGATGGGACTGCCGGAGCTGACCTCGACGAAGTACGTCGTCACCGGCGACGGGCACGTCCGCTGAGCCAGGCGATGACGGCGCGGACCATCGGCGTGGAGGAGCGCCGGGCCCGGCTCGCCGCGCGGCACCTGCTGCTCCCGGCCTCCCGGACCGACGACGTCCCGGGGGTCGCCGACGCCCTGGTCGCGCTGCACTCCAGCGACCCCGTCTCGGTCTACCTGTCCGCGTTCGCCCGGATGCGCACGCCCCTTGTGCCGGCCGTCGAGAAGGCGTTGTACGACGACCGCAGCGTGGTGCGCCACCACGGCATGCGACGGACGCTCTGGGTGGCGACGCCCGACGTCGTCCGCCTGATCCATGCGGCGGCCACCCGTCGGCTGTTCCTGGTCGAGCACCGGCGGACAGCGAAGCTGCTGGGGGAGGCGGGCGTCGCCGACCCCGAGCAGTGGCTGCGGACCGCCCGCGAGCACGTGCTCACGGCTCTTCACGAGCACGGCGCGATGAGCGCGCGCACGCTGGGGGAGACCGTCCCCGAGCTGCGCCAGCCGCTGGTGCTCGCGGCCGGCTCACGCAACGAGATCACGGTGGCCGCGCACACGCGCGTGCTGCTGCAGCTGGCCTTCGAGGGCGAGATCATCCGCGCCCGTCCGGTCGGGAGCTGGGTGAGCGG
>DASUXA010000059.1:0-20992 GCA_036378155.1 Micromonosporaceae bacterium
GCCTTCTACACCACGCTGATCGACATGGAACTGGCCGCGCTCGGGCGTGGCCGGGCCGACCTCGCCCCGGAGAAGCTGGCATGACCCTGCTGCGTGACGTCATCACCATCCCGGAGCACGTCACCGACTCCGACTTCGTGATGCGGCTGTCCGACGGTGTCGCGCACGCCCACGACACGCTGCAGGAATACGTCGTCACCGACAGCCTCAAGCGCGACTTCGCGCAGGCGTTGGCGCTGGTCGGGCAGGCCGTGACGACCGGCAAGTCGCAGGCGGCGTTCCTGCACGGCTCGTTCGGCGCCGGTAAGAGCCACTTCATGGCGGTGCTCCACGAGATCCTGCGCCGCAACCCGGAAGCCCGCTCGATTCCGGAGTTGGCCGCCGAGGTCAGCGACGCCGATCGCTGGCTGACCGGGCGGAAGGTGCTGCCGCTGACGTACCACATGCTCGGCGCGCGCTCCATCGAAGAAGCGGTGCTCGGCGGGTACCGGGCGCAGATCGCCAACCTGCACCCCGACGCGCCGCCCCCCGCCGTACACCGGTCCGACGGGTTGCTCGACGACGCCGCCAAGCAGCGGGACCTGCTCGGCGACGAACGGTTCTTCCAGGTGCTGTCCGGTACCTCCGCCGGAGCGTCGGCCGGCTGGGGCGCCTACCGGGGCGGTTGGGACGCCCAGTCGTACGCTGCCGCCGCCGCTGCCGCCCCCGGTACCCCGGAACGCGACCGGCTGGTCAGCGACCTGACCGCCGCGTTCTTCTCCAGCGCCGTCCACAGCGCCGAATACCTGGACATCGACACCGGGCTCGCCGTGCTCAGCCAGCACGCCAAGTCCCTCGGGTACGACGTGATCGTGCTGTTCCTCGACGAGCTGGTGCTGTGGCTGTCCCAGCACCTGTCCAACCTGGAATTCGTCAACCAGGAAGGCGGCAAACTCGCCAAGTTCGTCGAAGCAGCCGACGCGCACCGACCGATCCCACTCGTGTCGTTCGTCGCGCGGCAGCGCGACCTCGCCGAATTCCTCGGCCCGCACGTACCCGGCGCGGAGAAACAGGCGTTCGCCGACGTGTTCCGGCATGGTCGGGGCCGGTTCAGCGAGATCCACCTGGAGGAGCGGAACCTGCCGCTGATCGCCGAAAAGCGGCTGCTCAAACCGAAAGACGCCGCCGCCAAGCGGATCATCGACGACGCGTTCGCGTCGCTGACCCGCCGCCCCGAGGTGTGGGACACGCTGCGGCTCGGCGCGCAGTTCGACGACGCCGGTATCGGCTCCGACGAGGCGGTGTTCCGGCGGCTGTACCCGTTCAGCCCGGCCCTGGTCGCCACCCTGGTCGCGCTGTCCCAGGCGTTGCAGCGGGAACGCACCGCGCTGAAGACGATGCTGCGACTGCTCGTCGACCGGCGCGACACGTTGCAGGTCAACGACCTGATCGGGGTCGCCGACCTGTTCAGCGAGCTGATCGGCAAGGGGGAACTGCCGGACGAGCCGACGCTGCGCCGGCACTTCGAAACCGCGCGCACCCTGTACCGCACGCGGCTGCGCCCGGCGCTGCTGCGCCGCAACAACGTCGACGAGGCGGCCGTCGAATCGCTGCCGGCGCACCACCAGTTCCACATCGACGACAAGCTGGTCAAGACGCTGCTGCTGGCCGCCCTGGTACCGGACGTGCCGGCGCTGTCCAACCTCACCGCCGCCAAGCTGCACGCCCTCAACTACGGCTCGATCATCAGCCCGCTGCCCGGCATGGAGCCGCAGATCGTCATCCAGCGCCTGAAGGACCTGGCGACCGAGGCACCCGAGATCCGCGTCGCCGAAGGACCCGACCCGGTGGTCAGCCTGGAACTGTCCGAGGTCGACTACCAGCAGATCCTGGAGCGGGTACCGACCACCGAGGACACTCCCGGCGCGCGGCGGCGGCTGCTGCGCGAACTGATCTGCGACGAACTCGGCATCAAGACCGGCGACACGATCTCCGTCGAGGTGCCTATGCACCGCGACTGGCGGGGGCGACGGCACCAGATCGACGTGGTGTTCGGCAACGTCCGCAACCGGGACGAGCTGCCCGACTCGTCGCTGATCGGCAACGGCGACACCTGGCGGCTGGTGATCGACTACCCGTTCGACGACGAGCAGCACACCCGCCGTGACGACTTCGCCCGTGTGGAAAACCTGGCGACCAGCGGAGTCGAGTCGCGCACCGTGTTCTGGCTGCCGCTGTACCTGACCGACGACCGGCTGGGCGGCGTCGGCACCCTGGTCAAACTGAACTACGTGCTCGCCGGCACCGGCGAGGACCGGATCAGGGCGCTCGCCCCCGACCTGATGCCCGCCGACCGGCTGCAGGCGAAGCTGCTGCTGGAACAGCAGCAGAAGACGCTGCACGGTCGCATCCTCGCCGCGTTGAAGCAGGCGTACGGCGCGGCGGTGCCCCAGCCGAGCGACGTCGAACCCGACCCGGACCCGGTGTTCAAGACGCTCGCGCCGGGGCTGCGGTTGGAGAACCCGGTCGGCGGAACGCTCAAGGGCGCGTACGACCACCTCACCGGACAGATCCTGCAGTGGAGCTACCCCGGCACCCCGAACCTGCCGCCCGACGAGCCGCCGCTGCGCCCCGCCGAGCTGCGCAAAGTGTTCGAGTACGCGCGCAAGGCGGTCGCCGACGAAGCCCGGCGTGCGGCGGTCGACCAGAGCGACCGGCAGACCGTACGGCGCATCGTCAACCATCTGCGACTTGGCGAGCTGCACGAGAACCAGTACGTGCTGAACCTGACCACCTGCTGGTGGAGCCAGCACCTGATGAAAGCCGCCAAGGCCGACGGGTACCACGACCGCTACCCGGTGCGGGTGCTGCGGGACCTGCTCGACAAGCCCGAGCCTCGCGGCTTCGACAAGCTGCTGCAGAACCTGATCATCGCGGTGTTCGCGCTGGAGCAGGACCTGGCGTGGTACCGGTACGAGGCACCGGTGACGGTCGCCGCGCTGGAAGGCGTCACCGACGACCTGGAGTTGCGACCGCCGCGCCTGCCCAGCCAGGAAGCCTGGGACACGGCGGTACGGCGAGCGTACGCGCTGTTCGGCGGGGCGTATTCGCCGCTGCGTTCGGCTGCCAACCTCGCCGACCTCGCCCGGTCGGTACGCGGCGAGGCGAAACGGCACGCCAGCCCTGCCGCTGAGCTGGCGACCCTGCTGACCCGGCACGCGACGACTCTCGGCATTGACCCCGAGGCAGCCGAGGGACGACTCGCGACCGCCCGTCACGTTGCCAAGGTGCTCCGGGATCTCGGCAACGAGACCGACGACGTCGTCCTGGTCGAACTGCTCGCCGCCGCCGAGTTCGGCGTACCCGACGCGACCGCGGCAAGGGCTGCCAAGACGGCCCAGTCCCTCGTTGCGGCATTGGCGTCGACGCCCTGGAGCACGTTCGACAACCTGGCGAAGATCACAGACGAGCGTGCCGAGCGCGTACAGGTCCTCTTCGAACAGCTTGCTCGAACCGCCAACTCCCAGGAACTCGCCGACGACCTCGCCGCTGCCCTGAAGACGGCAATCAACGAGGCCCAACGGATCTTCGTCACCGCGCCGCCGATCGTGAAGCCGCCCATCATCACGCCGCCGGCCGTCACGCCCGACCCGCCGGTTGTCGTCGATCCCCAGCCCCCGGTCGTCGTGAATCCAGGGCCGGACACCAAGCCCCCGGTGAGCGGTGAACGCCGCGTCACCGACGACGGCGATCTTCAAGGGGCTGTGCGCGAGATCCAGGACGCCCTACGCCGCAATCCCGGACGCCGCATTCGGATCACCTGGGTGGTCGAATGACATCCGCCGTCACCGCTCTGCCGCTGGCGACCGAAGCCCAGGTACGGCGGCTCGCGGACGAGTGGCTGGGCGGCAACGTCAACGGCGAGGTCCTCGCGATCCGGGCGCGACCCGAGTGGGCGGGCGACCCGGTACTCACCGTGCGAGGGCAGCGCGTGCGGGTCGTACCGTGCCTGTCGCCGCTGGCGGTGCGGGCCGCGCTGGTCGAGCGTACGTCCGACGAGCGCCTGATCGTGCTCACCGACTGCGACGACGATGTCCTCGGCGTCAGCTTGCTCGCCCATTTCGTGAAGCTGCGGGTGGTCAGCATCCAGCCGTGGGAGTTGGTACTCGCCGAGTTCGCGGCGTCAGCGCTGGACCCTGCCCTGCCCCGGCAGGGCCGATGGCTGGCAGACGCCCTCATCGAGCACGCACCGTCCGACGGCTGGCCGCGGGTACCCGGCGGAGTCCTCACCCGCGACCACGCGATGCGCAGCCTCGCGGCTCGCCTGCTCGGCGTCGAGCCGGACGATCTCGACGCGGCGGGCATCTTGCAGTGGACCACCCGCAGCGTCGACGTGGTCCGCTACGCCGCGCTCGACACGGACATCCGGCGTGGCGTGGGGGAGTGGCTGGGATCGGTCGGCGGAGCCGCGGTGCGCTGGGCGATGGCGAGCGTGGACAGCGGGTACGGTACCGATGCGATCCCGCTGGGTATCGTCGCGGGACTGCTCTGGCACGCCGACGTCCCGGTCTCCACCACGGTCACGTCGGCGCGGGTACGCCTGGAACCGATGATCGGCGGACGGCAACCAACCGCCGCGGAGGCGTCGGAGTGGGCTGGTGCGGCGCATGCCTGGCTGGAACGAGCCGTCGACAACCCTGAGAACCGGCAGGTCGTGACGCGGGTGCTCAGCCGGGCTGACGATCTCCTCCGGTCGATCCAGGCGGAGCCACTGCTGCGGTACTCCGACACGCTGCCCGGCGCGTTGGCGGACCGGGTACAGACGTTCGGGGTTCGCCTGCGGACCGCCCTGTCCCAACCCAGCGCGAAAGGTGTGGCGGACGCCGAAGCCGCCTTCCGCGAAGTGCGCAAGCATCAACTGGCGGCGACCAGCGCCGATGTGCGGGTCGCCGAGGCGGCGCTACGCCTGCTGCGCTGGCTCGCCACTCCGGACACGGAACCGCTGACGCTCGCCGACGCGCTGGCGCGGCACGTGCGGGACGACGGGTGGGTGGACCGGGCCCGCAACGACGTGTGGGCTGGAGTGAACGCGCCCAACGTCCAGGGCGTCTACAGGCACCTGCTGACCCAGGTGGACGCCCGTCGCAGCCGGCATGATCAGCAGTTCGCGACTCTGCTCACCCAGGTCACCGAAGCGGACGCCGCGCCCGGATCGATACTGCGCGTCGAGGACGTACTTGCCCGCGTCGTGAAACCGATCCGCGACGCTGGACGCCGAGTCCTGCTGCTGGTCGTGGACGGAATGAGCGTCGCCGCGAGCACCCAGCTCGTCGACTCGATCACGGCGAACACCTGGCTGGAACTCACCCCAGACGGCGGGCCGCGTGTCGCGGTGCTCGCTGCGTTGCCGACGGTCACCGAAGTCAGCCGTACCAGCTTGTTCTGCGGCAAACTGGCGCGGGGCGGGCAGGCGGTCGAACGTGCCGGCCTCGCAGCCGCGCTCGGCTACCCGGTACCGCTGCTGCACAAAGCAGACCTGCGCGCCGGTGCCGGCGCCAGCATCGACCCGTCCGTCGTGGACATGCTGCAAGACCAGTCGGTGCCGATCGTCGCTGCCGTGGTCAACACCATCGACGACGCGCTCGACCGAGGCGACCCGGGTACCACCGAATGGAGCACTGCGACCCTGCGCGCAGTTCGTGACCTGCTGGAACACGCCAAGGATCGGGTCGTGGTACTGCTGTCCGACCACGGTCACGTCATCGATCGCGGGGACGAAGCCGAACTGCGGTCGTACCCCGGCGCTGGCGCGGCACGCTGGCGTCCCGCGTCGGAACCAGCGGGCGATGGCGAGGTGCTCGTGTCCGGCCGTCGGGTACTGCTCGGCGGCGGCACGGTGGTGCTGCCGTGGCGCGAGACAATCCGGTACACCCCCCGGAAAGCGGGCTACCACGGTGGTGCGAGCCCGGCGGAGGCGGTCATCCCGCTGACCGTGCTCAGCGCCGGCGACGACGCGGCAGTACCGGGCTGGGCAGGCGCGCCGATCGCGTCGCCCGCCTGGTGGCGCGGCGTCGCCACTCCGGTGACCGCGTCGACCGTGGCGGTCGTACCCGGCGAAGACGCGCTGTTCGAACTCGCGCCAGAGCCGAAGACACAGCCGGCCGAGGCGGCGTTGCGAACCCAGACTCAGCATGCGCTCGTCGCTGACCTGCTCAGCAGCGAGATCTACCAGGCGCGGCAGAAGACCGCGCGAGCCAAGCTGCCGGACGACCGCGTCGCCGCCCTGGTGGACGCGCTCCTCGAGGCACCGGCCAACCGGATGCGCCTCGATTCGCTGGCCGTCGCCGCCGGGGTACCGGCGCACCGGATCCGCACGACGGTCACCACGCTGCAGAAGCTGCTCCAGGTCGAGGGGTATCCGGTGCTCGACGTGGATGTCGACGGCCAGACCGTGGTCCTCAACGAGCGCCTGCTGCGCGACCAGTTCCACCTGAGTAGGTGAGAGACAGTGGTACCAGCCTTATGGCCTGATCTTGATCGTCCCTGCGTAGGTGGGGCGGACAGCGCCAGTAACTGAGCGATCATCGTTGACACCGTGACCAGTTCCCTTTCACGGCATACCCGCGATTGACATCTGTGTGGTGCATTTTCGCACCGCGGTGGTGTAGTGTTGCACCGGCGGTGCTGAGCCGCGAAGGTCGTTTCGTCGGCTACTGCCAGCCACCCCTGCCCTCAGTGGCTTCCCCAGGGAGAGTGAGTCCCGTGTTCACGTGTTACTTCCAATCGGTTCCCCTCTATTTTCTTGGAGCCACACATGATCAGTTCAGGTCGTCACCCGAAGAAGGAGATCGCTGATGCACTCCGTCGGGCGGCGGAGGCTGGACTTTCCGTCCGTGAGGTTCATCGGGGTCACAGGTGGGGTGAACTGAGGTGCGACTCATGCCAAGCTACGACCGGTGTCTGGTCGACGCCTCGCGATCCGGGTACGCACGCCAAGCAGGTCGACCGCTTTACCGCGAAGCACGTCGAATGTTGAGCGGCGCCGATTCTGTTGATGAACACTTACGAGAAGGTGGGTAGGCGATGGATACACACGTATTCACGCTGGTGCTCGATCGTCGGCCAACCGACGCGGAACTGGACGGGCTGTTCGATGCGGGCTGTGACGACGCGACGTTCGGAGTGGAGCATGGTCTTCCCGTCGCGCAATTCGATCGCGAGGCACCCACTCTTGCGGACGCTATCGCTTCGGCCGTTCTCGCTGTCGAGTCCGCTGGGCTCGTCGCGGTGCGGGTGCTGGACGAAGACCTCGTGACCCTCGCAGACGTTGCCAACCGCATTGGTCAGAGCCGGGAGTCGGTGCGGCGGTACGCGACCGGCGATCGGGGGCCTGGCGGCTTTCCGCCGCCGGTCAATCCTGCTCGCGATGGCACCGTCTTCTACCGGTGGAGCGAGGTCGCTCCATGGGTGCGACACCATCTCAGGATTGATGTTCCGGATACCGATCCCGCTCTCGTCGTGGCGAACCTGGTGCTTCAAGCGCGGCAACATCGGGATCAGGTTGAGCACATGTCGGCTCTCTCCGATCTGTTGGCCGCGTAGTGATCTGCGGTTTGTCGACTCCTACCAGGAGCGTCCGAGCCGCGTAGATAGGCTGGGGTCGTGAGTGTGGAGATCAGCACGCGCCGCCGCCGCGATGTGATCGACGCGCTGCGTCGTGGCACGGTGCCGCACAACGGGCTGGACGTCCTCGCCGTCGGCCTGGACCGGTTCGTCGCGTCAGTTGACGAGGACATCGCGACGGTCGTCGACGGCGGTGCGGTGTTCAAGGCGGTACGCGGCGAGTACGGCGCGGGCAAGACGTTCTTCACGCGGTGGCTCGCGGAAAGGGCCAAGCGAGCGGGGCTTGCCTCCGCTGAAGTGCAGATCTCCGAGACGGAAACGCCGCTGCACCGGCTGGAGACCGTGTACCGCCGCATCGTCGAGAGCCTGGCGACCGAGGAGTTCCCGCCGTCGGCGCTGCGCCCGGTGCTCGACTCCTGGATGTACACGCTCGAAGAGGACGTCCTGGCCGGCGGCGGCGTCTCGGAGGACGACGCCGAAGCCCTCGACACCGCCGTCACCGAACTGATGGAGCGCCGTCTCGGGATCATCGGCCGCAACGCGCCCACGTTCGCCGCTGCTATTCGTGGGTACCGCGCGGCGGTCACCGCCGGCGACGTCGCGACCGCCGAGGGGTTGGCCGCGTGGCTGGGCGGACAGCCCAACATCGCGGCGAGTGTCCGCCGCACGGCCGGCGTCAAGGGGGAACTGGACCACTTCACCGCGCTCGGATTTCTGCAAGGGTTGCTGACAGTACTGCGCGACTGCGGGCACCCCGGACTGCTGGTCGTCCTCGACGAGGTTGAGACGCTCCAGCGGATGCGTTCCGACGTGCGCGACAAGGCGCTCAACGCGCTGCGGCAACTCATCGACGAGATCGACAGCCGGCGGTTTCCGGGGCTGTACCTCGTGATCACCGGTACACCGGCCTTCTTCGATGGAACGCAAGGCGCTCAGCGCCTCGCGCCGCTCGCTCAACGCCTCGCCACGGACTTCACCACCGATCCGCGGTTCGACAACCCGCGTGCGGTCCAGCTCCGGCTGCCCGGCTTCAACGCCGAAGGTTTGCGTGACCTAGGGGTACGGGTGCGCGACCTGTTCGTCGCCGACCTGCCCGAGCGTGACCGGGTCCTGGGCGTGGTTGACGACGCCTACATTTCGCTGCTCGCCGAGGCGGTGACCGGCCAACTGGGTGGCAAGGTCGGCGTCGCGCCACGGGTGTTCCTCAAGAAGCTCATCGCCGACGTACTTGACAGGGTGGAACTGCACCCCGACTTCGATCCCCGGCGTGACTACCAGTTGACGCTGCGCGCGGCCGAATTGACTGACGTAGAACGAAATGCCGCCGGACTCGGCGTCGCGAGTGTCGACGATATCGAACTCGACCTGTCGTGAGCGGCATTGACCGACTGCACCCGGGCCTGGTGCACCACATCGTCAACACGCTCGGCTGGACCTCGCTACGTCCGTTGCAGGAGGCCGCGATCGACCCGCTCCTCGATGGGGTCGACGCGCTGCTCCTGGCGCCGACGGCTGGTGGCAAGACGGAGGCGGCGGCGTTTCCGATGATCACCTCGATGATCGACTACGGTTGGCGGGGGCTGTCCGTCCTGTACGTCTGTCCGCTGCGGGCGCTGCTCAACAACCTTCATCCGCGAGTCGCCTCGTATGCCCAGTGGGTCGGCCGTACCGCAGGGCTCTGGCACGGCGATACGAAGGCGTCGCAACGCCGCGCGATGCGAATCGAGCGCCCGGACATTCTGCTGACGACCCCCGAGTCGCTGGAGTCCCTGCTCGTCTCGCCGTCGGTCAACCCGCGGGAGTTCTTCGCCGACGTACAAGCCGTCATCGTCGACGAGGTGCACTCGTTCGCCGGAGACGACCGCGGCTGGCATCTGCTCGCCGTACTTGAACGGCTATCGCGTCTCGCGGGTCGCCCGATTCAGCGGATCGGTCTGTCCGCGACGGTCGGCAATCCCGACCAGTTGTTGACCTGGCTGCAGGGTACGGGCGCCAATACCCGAGCGCGCGCCGTCATCGCTCCCGACACCGGTTCGGCCCCAGTCTCGTCCGTTGATGTGTGTATCGACTACGTAGGCAGCGTCGAGAACGCCGCAACCGTCATTTCGGCACTACACCGGGGCGAGAAACGGCTTGTCTTCTGCGAGACGCGGCGCCGTACCGAGGAACTCGCTCTCGCTCTACGGACACGCTCGGTCACCACGTTCGTATCGCACTCGTCGCTGTCGGCGGACGAGCGCCGCCAGGCGGAACAGGCGTTCGCGGAGGCGCGCGACTGCGTCATCGTCGCGACGGCCACCCTCGAACTCGGAATCGACGTCGGGGATCTGGATCGGGTCATCCAACTGGACGCGCCCCGTTCGGTCGCGTCGTTCCTGCAACGCCTCGGTCGGACCGGCCGACGGTCCGGTACTCAGCGGAACATGCTTTTCCTGGCCACGAAACCGAACGAGCTTCTCCAGGCTGCGGGGTTGACCAGGCTGTGGAACCAGGGTTACGTCGAGCCTGTCGCGCCACCGACCGCACCTCGACACATCGCCGCGCAGCAAATGCTCGCGGTGTGCCTGCAGGAAGGTCGCGTGGGGGACGTCACGTGGCGGGAGTGGTGGGGCGATCTGCCAATTTTCGACGAGACCTCCACGGAGATCGTGCAGTGGCTGGTCGAAACCGGGCACCTGGAACGCGATGAGTCCGGAATGCTGTTCATCGGGCCGGCTGCCGAACGTCGGTACGGTCGGCGCAACTTCATGGAACTACTCGGCGTCTTCGCTGCCGCTCCACAGTTCACCGTCCTGTACGGGCGCCGGGAGATTGGCGGTGCCGATCCCCTGATGCTCATGCGAAAGGTCGAGGGCCCGCGGGTCATCGCACTCGGTGGCCGCTCGTGGCGGGTTACCCATATCGACTGGCCGCGTCGGCGCTGTTTCGTCGAACCGTCGGAACGGAAAGGCAGAAGCCAGTGGCAGGGCATCACGCCGCCGCTGTCCTTCGACCTGGCGCGCGCTGAGCGCGATGTCCTGCTGGGCGCGACGCCCGAGGCCACATTGTCCCAGCGGGCCGCCGCCGCGCTCGACAAGATGCGCGAACAGTCCGGGTATCGGGCTTCTCCCGCTGGGACGGTTATCGAGCGAGACGCAGGCGTGGTGACATGGTGGACCTGGGCAGGTGGCCGCGCGAATGCGACCCTCGCGTCGGCCCTCTCCAGTATCGGTGACCCGGGAGCGGACCTGAATGATCACATGATCCAGTTGCGTGGAGACATATCGCCCCAACAACTGAAGACTGCCGTCGACCTTGTTGCCGACGCGGACCTTCCACCTCCCGAGGTCAGCGACACCGCGCTCCACCAGCTCAAGTTCGCCGAGATCCTGCCGCCGGCGCTCGCCACCGAGACGCTTGGTCTCCGGCTCGCGGACGAGGAGGGGGCGCGCCGGGTGCTGGGCGAACCGAGAACGTGGATCGGGTGATCGATCGACGCGAGGTTTGTGCAGCACCCGAACGTCCCGGAGAGCTCGATTTCCCGGTAGGCTTCATCCGTCGCGGATGATTGGCGCGGGAATTCTGTAGCGTGCTGTCATCGCGAGCGGCTCAACGTGTGCCTGGGTGTTCCGCAAGTTGAACCTGGTTGGGCGCACGAGCAGACACGTTCGCCTAATTGATCGTCAGGGTGAAATCCTTCGTCGCTACCTGGCCCGAGGAGTCGTTCACCTGCATCGTGAACTGGTACGTGCCGGCGGTGGTCGGAACACCCGAGAGTTGATTGTTGGCGTCCTGGGTGCCGTTCGTGGAGACCAGCGACAGTCCGGGTGGGAACTGCCCGGCCGCCTTCGACCAGGTGTATGGCGCGACGCCGCCGGAGAGGAACCAGTTCTGGGCGTAGGAAATCCCGACCGTACCGTCGCTCAGCGGCTGGTTGGTGATTGTCAGGGTGGCCGGCGCGCCCACGGTGATCTGGTACGTCATGGAGGTCGACTGGCGGTACGTGTTGACGCATTTCACGGTGAACTGCCAGGTGCCCTGGGTGGTTGGGGTGCCGGAGACGATCGTACCGGCGGTACCGTACTGTCTCGGCATCGACAGGCCCGGGGGCAGGCTGCCGCTGGTGATCGAGAACGTGTCGACGGTTCCGTCGTCGGTCATGATGAACGCCTCGTAGGACTGGTTCACCGATGCGCCGGGCAGCACGCAGACGCCGTTGACCAGGGTCCCGCCGTTCGTCGACGACGAACAGAGCAGGTGGGTCGACGACTGGGCGAAGGCCGGCGCGGCGACCGTCACGGCGCTCAACGCTGCGGCCATACCGCACGCGACCAAGATTTTCCTCATCGACATCTCCAACCTGCTGGCCGACGTGCGATCGATGGAACGAGTGTCAATGTGACATCCGGTTGTTGGATTTTGATGGCTGTCGTCGCCATCGGCAACCCTCGTTTCGTGCAGGGGGGCGTACCGGCGCGCCCAGTCGGTGCGACCCGGAAGCCGTGGACAGCACGAGCGGCGCCGCGGCCGGAGTCGCGACGATCCGGCGGCGCTGCCCGCTGCGGCACCCTGGCCGACTCGTACCACGTGATCGAGTACACCGCCCGGCTCCACTGAGGCGACAGCACGGTTCGGGCGGGGCGCCGCCCGAACGGGTGTTCGTCGCGCGTTCGTCCGCCATGGCGCGATCTTGCACAACTGGCCGCCAACAGATCGGCGCTCAAGCTGCCGAGCGGGTCCAGTTGATCCACCAGGAGAACGCGCTCTTGCGCTGCTCGTAGCCCCTACCGTCGGTGGTATGAGCGGGTATGTCCTGACTATTACCGCGGCGAAGCTCCCCGAGGGCGCGGGTGTCGCCGTCACCGATGCCTTCCGGCAGGTCACCCGGCAACTGCCGCACATGGTGCTGCATACCTTCCTGATCAAGGAGGGGCGGGACGACTGGCGGATCGTGACGTTGTGGCGCAGCCGGGAGCAACTCGAGGAGTACCGGCGCGAAGCCGGCGTCCCGGCGGCGATCAAGATCTTCCGGGACGCCGGCGCGGAGCCCACCGTCACCGAACACGACGTCGAGCACTGGGCGAGCTCGGGCTGACCGTGACCTCGGGCTGACCGTGACCTCGGCCTGAAGCGACGGTCAGAGTGTGACCTGCGCGCCTGGGCGCAACAGGCGCAGCCGGTCCGCGAGCCCGGCCTGCTCGAACGAGGTGACCAGGCTGTCCCTGCCCTGGGTGAAGTGCGCCCAGCCCTCGAAATGCACCGGTACCACCTGGGGTGCGCCGAGGATGCGCGTCGCGTGCGCGGCGGCGTCGCTCGGCAGCGTCAGGTACGCGTCGCCGAGCAGCGCGGTCTGGGCGCCGCCCGCGAACAGTACGGCGACGTCGACCGGACCGAGCCGGTCGGCGATCGCCCGCACCACGTCCAGCGAGGCGTTGTCCCCGCTGACGTACACGGTCGGCAGTTCGTCTCCGGACAGCACGAACCCGGTCACCTCGCCGACCAGGTGTTCGGTGTTGTCGGGGCCGTGCTGCGCCGGTACCCCGGTGATCCGCAGCACCCGTCCGTCGGGTCGCGGCAGGTCCACGGATTCCCAGTTCGGCAGGGCGCGTACCGGGGCGCCCAGCCGGCGGTACGCGGACGCGGTGGACAGCACGAGCGGCGCCGCGGTCAGGTACTCCCGCCCCGCCTGGTCGAGGTTGTCCGGGTGCTGGTCGTGCGACAGCAGAACACCGTCGACCGCCCCGATCTCGTCGGGCGTCACCGGCGACGGCGCGGTCTTGGACAGCACCCGTGAGCCGATGGGGTAGTCGCCGGGCGGATCGAAGGTGGGGTCGGTGAGCAGCCGCACGCCGCCCAGGTCGATCAGTGCCGTGGGCCCGCTCAGATACCGGATCATCATCGTCGCTCTCCACTTCGTCGTCGTTCGTCGATCACCAAGCCTCGCCGTCGCCGTCGCGATTCCCGCATGTGATCAAGGCGATAACGGGTGGTCGTTCGGCTATCCACAGGTCCACCGCTCGGGTGACACGCGCCGGTGTTCGTCGGTATGGTGCCGTCCGACCAGAAAGGACGGCGATGACAGATCAGCTCGAAGTACCGGCGGCGGTCGACAGCGGCGCGCGGAACAACCCACCCGCGTCCCCGTCTGTCCCGGCGCAACCGGTGCGACGTCCCGCGACGACCGTGCGCCCGCCCACGGCGATCATCGCGTCGGTGGCGCTCACCGTTCTCACCGCGGCGCTGCTCATGGCATACCTGGGCTCCGACGGTGTCTACCTCGGACTGCTCGTCGCGGTCGCGTCGCTGCTGGTCGCGGTCGGGGTGCTGGAGCGTCAGCGGGTCGCGCTGTACGGGGTGCTCGTCCTCGCCGCGCTCAGTGTGCTGTCCGCCGTGTTCAGCCTTCTCGATGCGCCCGTCACGTCGGCGCTGCGCGCGCTGGCCGGGGCGGGCGTCGCCACGCTGCTGCTCGTACCGCAGGAGTCGCGCGACTGGTTCGCGCCCGTCGACGAGTCGACCGGGTGACGACCAGGGCGATCGGGTGACGATCCGGACACGGTCCGCGCACGGACCGCCGTGACCGGCGGACAACGCCGCCGCCGCGTGTTATACCAGCGTGTGCGGTAGTCGGAACCGGAGGCGATGTGAGCGGGGCAGGTGAACTGACGAGGCCGGGGTGGGCGCCGGCCGGCATCGACCTGACGAAGCCGAACGTGGCTCGCGTCTACGACTACTACCTCGGCGGAGCGCACAACTTCGCGGTCGATCGCCAATTCGCCGCCCAGGCGATCCGGGACTGGCCGCAGTTGCCCCGGATCATGCGCGTCAACCGGGCGTTTCTGCGCCGCGCGGTGCGGTTCCTGGTCGACGCCGGCATCCGGCAGTTCATCGACCTCGGATCGGGAATACCGACCGCCGGCAACGTCCACGAGATCGCCCAGGCGGTCGACCCGTCGTGTCGCGTGGTGTACGCCGACGTCGACCCGATCGCGGTCGCTCACGGTCGGGCGATCCTCGCCGGCAACGACCGGGCGACCGCGATCGAGGCGGACCTGCGCGACACCGGCAAGGTGCTGTCCGACCCCGAATTGACCAGGGTCGTCGACCTGTCCCAGCCGGTCGCGGTGCTGCTCATCGCGGTACTGCACTTCGTCCCCGACACCGACGACCCGGTCGGTGTCATCGCCCGGTACCGGCAGGCCATGGCGCCGGGCAGTTACCTCGCGATCTGCCACGCGACCCAGGGCGGTCAGCCCGAGCGGGCAGCCACCCACCAGGCGATGTACTCGCGCACCGCGACGCCGATGACGATGCGCTCCGCCGACCAGGTCGCCGCGATGCTCGACGGATTCGACCTGGTCGAGCCCGGTCTGGTGTACATGGCGTGCTGGCGTCCCGAAGACGACGACCCGGCAGCCTCGCACCCGGAGGACTATCCCGGGTACGCGGCGGTCGGTCGCAAGCGATGAACGTCGGGCCCGCCGAGGCATGCCGTCGCCCCGCCGGTACGCGCCGTCGGCGGTCGCCGCGGCCGCTCGCCGTGCAGTCGCGAGGCGTGCCGCCCCGAGGGGAGCGCGACCACTAGGGTGCCGGTACCGGAGCCGTGAGGCTTCACCGTCGTAGCGTCGAGGAGGCGCAGTGCCGCACATCCAGCTTCGCGAAGGTCTACCCGGCATCGTCGGACTGCTGGACTACAAGCCCGCCACCGGAGCGCGACTGTCCGCGTTCATCCAGCAGCTGCTGCGTGGCGACAGCCCGCTCACCCCGGCGGAACGCGAGGCGATCGCCGCCCACGTGTCCCGGCTGAACAGCTGCGAGTTCTGCGCCCGGTCGCACCACGCCGCCGCCCGGCACCTCGGGCACACCACCGCGCCGTCCGCCGACGAGCCCGACCCGAAGCTGGCCGCGCTGCTGCAACTCGCGACGGACGTCGCGGCCGGCGGTCGGTACGTGACCGAGGAACACGTCGCCGCCGCCCGCGCCGCCGGCGCCTCGGACGAGGCGATCCACGACGCGGTCCTGGTCGCCGCGGCGTTCTGCATGCTCAACCGGTACGTCGACGGACTGGCCACGGTCGCGCCCGACGACGAGCAGACGTACGACCAGATGGGCGCGGTCCTGGCGGCGGAGGGCTACGACCGGCTGCGGTAGTCGCCGATGCCGCACCCGGCAACCGTCCGCAGACGCGATCCGGTACGCGGCGCTTCGCGACAGTCCGAGCGCTGTCACCCGAACCCGGGACGCCGCGCGCCGCGGTGCTCGAATCGTTACCAGAATCCGGCTCCCGGATGCTGGACATCACGGCATGCAAACGCTTGCATGTAGCGATCGGACTCCGGGAGCGCTCCCGCGACCCTGGCAGTCCCGACTGCCCAAGGAGGACAGCACATGCACGTAACCATCCCGTCCGGGGACCGGCCATGAGGGCACGCAGCCGCCGTCGTGGACTCATCCTGCTGGCGCCGGCCGTCGCGGCGGTGACCGTGCTCGGCGCGTGTTCGAGCAACTCGAACAACCACGCGTCGCCGGCTCCGACGCTGACCGGCGAGTGCGCGAAGTACCAGGCGTACTCGGGTCACCAGGGCACCAAGGTGACCATGTTCGCGTCGATCATCAGCCCGGAGTCGGACTCGCTGCAGAAGTCGTGGGACGAGTTCAGCAAGTGCACCGGCATCAAGATCTCGTACGAGGGCTCGAACGACTTCGAGTCCCAACTCCCGGTCCGGGTCACCGGCGGTAACGCGCCGGACCTCGCGATCATCCCGCAGCCCGGTCTGCTGCAGAAGATGGTACAGACCGGCAAGGTGGCGAAGCCGTCGGCGCAGACCGCCGCCAATGTGGACAAGTACTGGAACAAGACCTGGAAGACCTACGGGTCGGTCAAGGGCACGTTCTACGCGGCGCCGATGAGCGCCAACATGAAGTCCTTCGTGTGGTACTCGCCGAAGGCGTTCCAGAAGGCGGGTTACCAGGTCCCGAAGACCTGGGACGACCTGATGAAGCTGAGCGACACCATCGCCAAGTCCGGGCAGGGCAAGCCGTGGTGCGGCGGTATCGGCTCGGGCACCGCGACCGGCTGGCCGGCGACCGACTGGCTGGAAGAGGTCGTGCTGCGTACCGGCGGCGGTGACGTGTACGACAAGTGGGTCAGCCACGACCTCAAGTTCAGCTCGCCCGAGATCACCGACGCGATGAAGCAGCTGGCGAACTGGATGCAGAACCCGGCGTGGGTGAACGGCGGGTTCGGCGACGTGAAGTCGATCGCGACGACCACGTTCCAGGACGCCGGCAAGCCGATCCTCACCGGCAAGTGCTGGATGCTGCAGCAGGCGTCGTTCTACGAGGCGCAGTGGCCGAAGGGCACCAAGGTCGCCGAAGACGGCGACGTGTTCGCGTTCTACCTGCCGGGCATCAACCCCTCGGTGAAGACCCCGGTCGAGGGCGGTGGCGAGTTCGTCACGGCGTTCTCCAACCGTCCCGAGGTACAGGCGGTGCAGACCTACCTGTCGACGCCGGAGTGGGCGACCAGCCGCATCAAGGTCGCGCCGGGTTGGGTGTCGGCGAACCAGGGCGTCGACAAGAGCGTCTACACCGACCCGATCGACAAGCTGTCCGCGCAGTACCTGACCGACCCGGACGCGACGTTCCGGTTCGACGCGTCGGACCTGATGCCGGCCGCGGTCGGCGCCGGTCAGGAGTGGAAGTCGATGACCGCCTGGTTCGCCCAGGGGCAGTCGATCGACCAGGTCGCCAAGGACATCGACGCTGCCTGGCCGGCCTGAGCGAAGCTCAGGCCGGCCCAGCTGACGGCTCCTGCCTGACCGCTTTCGGGCTGGGGCTGGCAGGCGACTGACAGCACGACTGAGCGAGGTCGCGGCCCGGACCGACTGGGTCCGGGCCGCGACGCGCACCCGGTACCGTCCCGACCCGTCGGATGGCGAGGTCGGTACGTCTGACAGGAGAGGC
This sequence comes from Micromonosporaceae bacterium, assembly GCA_036378155.1. GTDB lineage: Bacteria > Actinomycetota > Actinomycetes > Mycobacteriales > Micromonosporaceae > DASUXA01. The sequence goes on from DASUXA010000059.1 coordinate 17,545, forward strand.
AACCGTGTCGGGTTCGACCGCACTCCTGGCGACATCCACGCTTGGTGATGCCGCCAACAAGTTCGGTCAGGTGATCGCCGTCGTCGCGGTGTTCCTGGCCGTGGTACTGCTGGTGTTCCTCGCCGCTGGTCGGGCCACCGGCCGGTTCCAGCGGCCGCTGATCCTGCTGGTGTTCCTCGGTCCCGCCGCGATCCTGCTCCTGATCGGACTGGTCATCCCGGCGGTACGCACCTTCTACCTGAGTTTCAAGGGCGAGGACGCCGCGAACTTCGTCGGCGTGAAGAACTACACCTGGGCGTTCACCACGTCGGCGATCCACGAGGTACTGCTGAACACCGTCGAGTGGATCATCATCGCGCCGGTGCTGGCGACCGTGCTGGGGCTGGCGATGGCGCTGCTCGTCGACAAGATGCGCGGGCAGGCGGTGTACAAGTCGTTGATCTTCATGCCGATGGCGATCTCATTCGTCGGCGCCAGCATCATCTGGAAGTTCGTCTACGACTCGCGTCCGCCGAACCAGCCGCAGATCGGGCTGCTCAACCAGATCGTCATCGCCCTGGGCTGGAAGCATCCGCCGAACTGGATCCTGGAACACCCGCTGAACAACTTCCTGCTCATGGTCATCATGATCTGGGTACAGACCGGCTTCGCCATGGTCGTGCTGTCCGCCGCGATCAAGGCGATTCCGAGCGACATCATCGAAGCCGCGCGGGTCGACGGGGCGTACGGGCGCACGCTGCTGTTCCGGGTCACCATCCCGATGATCCGCAACACGCTGATCGTGGTACTGACCACTGTCATGATCACCACGCTCAAGGTGTTCGACATCGTGCGCACCATGACCGGCGGCAACTTCGGCACCCAGGTGCTGGCCAACGAGATGTACTCCCAGTCGTTCGTCCAGTTCAACTGGGGGCGTGGCAGCGCGCTCGCGGTGATCCTGTTCGTCGGCGTGCTGCCCATGGTCGCGTACAACATCGTCCAGTTGCGCAAGGAGCGTGCCACGCGATGACCGTCGAAGCCGCCACCACACCGGCCCCGGCACGCGCGGCGGAGCCCGCCGTCAAGGCCGTACGCCGCTCGTTCAGCAGCCCGATGGCGTCGCTGGCGGTCATCGCGTTGACCGTGCTGTGGACCGTGCCGACCCTCGGGCTGTTCGTCACCTCGCTGCGACCCGCCCGCGACGTGACCACGACGGGCTGGTGGACCGTACTCGCGCACCCCGGCGTCACCTTCTCGAACTACCGCACCGTGCTGTTCGAGGGCGGTTTCGGGGTGAGCGGCGGGTTGATGCCGTACCTGGTCAACTCGCTGGCGATCACCATTCCCGCCACGGTGTTCCCGCTGACCCTCGCCGCGATGGCCGCGTACGCGCTGGCCTGGGTGAAGTTCCGGGGCAGCGACGCGTTGTTCTTCGTCATCTTCGCGCTGCAGGTGGTACCGCTGCAGATGGCGCTGATTCCGCTGCTGCAACTGTTCTCCGGCGGCGCGCACATCGGCTCGGTACAGGTCATTCCGGCGCTCAACCTGGGCGGCACGTACTTCCCGGTGTGGATCGCGCACACCATGTTCGCCCTGCCGCTGGCGATCTTCCTGCTGCACAACTTCATCGCCCAACTGCCTCGCGAGGTGATGGAAGCGGCGATGGTCGACGGCGCGAACCACTTCAAGGTGTTCCGGTCGATCGTGCTGCCGCTGTCGGCGCCCGCGCTGGCGTCGTTCGCGATCTTCCAGTTCCTCTGGGTGTGGAACGACCTGCTGGTCGCGCTCACGTTCGCCGGCGGTACCCCGGAGGTGGCGCCGCTGACCGCCCGGCTGGCGCAGCTCGCCGGCGGGTTCGGCAGCCACTGGGAACTGCTCACCGCGGGCGCGTTCGTGTCCATCGTCATCCCGCTGGTGGTGTTCTTCGCGTTGCAGCGGTACTTCGTCCGCGGGCTGCTCGCCGGGTCGGTCAAGGGATGACCGCCCGGCGCGCCGCGTGAACGGGCGGGTCGGCGAGCCCTGGGACCGGAAGGAATGACCAGGATCGACGACGTCGCCCGGCTGGCCGGGGTGTCCACCGCGACGGTGTCGCGTGCGCTGCGCGGGCTGCCCAGTGTGTCGGCGGAGACCCGGGCGAAGGTCGCCCGGGCCGCCGCCGAACTCGGGTACGTCGCCTCGCCGAGCGCGTCGCGGCTCGCCGGTGGGCGCACCGGGTCGGTGGGCGTGGTGGTGCCGCGCATCACCCGGTGGTTCTTCGCAACGGTGGTGGAGGCCGCCGAGGAGGTCCTGCACCGGGCCGGCTGGGACCTGCTGCTGTACAACCTGGGCGGGCGCGAGCAGGAACGACGGCGGGTGTTCCACACCCAGGCGCTGCACAAGCGGGTGGACGCGGTCATGCTGGTCGCCACCCCGCTCGCCGACGAGGACCTGGCGGCGGTCGCGGGACTCGACGTGCCGGGCGTGACGGTCAGTTCCGGTACCCCGGTCGCGGGGTGGCCGAGCATCCGTATCGACGACGTCGCTGCCGCCCGGACCGCTGTCGCGCACCTCGTCGCGCTCGGTCATACCCGCATCGCCCACATCTCGTCCCACTCGGACAAGTTGTCGTTCGCTGCTCACGTGGACCGTCGGCGGGGGTACCGGGAGGCGATGCGCGACGCCGGGCTCGCCGTCGACCCGGCGTTGGTCGTCGACGACGAGTTCACCGTCGCGGGCGGCGAGCGGGCGACCCGCGAACTGCTCGCTCGGGGCGAGGTGCCGACCGCCGTGTTCGCCGCCTGCGACGAAATGGCGATGGGCGCGATCCGCGCGCTGCGCGAGGCGCGGTTGCGGGTACCGGACGACGTCAGCGTCATCGGTATCGACGACCACGACCTGTCGGCGGCGCTGGGGCTGACCACGGTCGCGCAGCCGGCAGCCGAGCAGGGCAGGCGCGCCGCGGCGACGGTACTGGACCTGCTGCGGGGCGGCACCGCGCGGCAGGACGGGTCGCAGGCGTTGCCGACCCGGCTCGTGGTTCGCGACACGACCGCCGCGCCCCGGTCCTGATCCCGGCGACCCCGAGTCGCCGCGTCGCCGCGCGCGTCGCCCCTTGTCGTCGGGCGCTGACCGGCACCGCCGCGCCGCGTCGCCGCGCGTTGCCGGGCAACGAAGTTACGTGGTTCAATGTGTCTTCGCCATCGGCGGTCGCGTGGCTCGACCCTGCCGTCGATCGGGTCGGCGTGTCCGCCCAGCCTGTCGCCCCCGGCTGTCCACTCGTCGAGGAGGTCCCGTGACCCCGTCGAACCGTTACCAGATGTCCCATCTCGACGCTCTGGAGGCGGAGAGCATTTTCGTGTTGCGGGAGGTGGTGGCGGAGTGTGAGCGTCCGGTGTTGTTGTTTTCCGGGGGTAAGGATTCGGTGGTGATGTCGCATCTGGCGCGGAAGGCGTTCTGGCCGGCGCGGGTGCCGTTTCCGGTGATGCAT
>DASUXA010000060.1:0-85355 GCA_036378155.1 Micromonosporaceae bacterium
GTACCTGCTGGAAAGCGGAACGTCGATGTACTTCCGCGACCCGGACGGCGCGCGGGTCGAACTGATCGCCGACCCGCTCGGCGAGATGTACGGGACCAAGGTGCTGTAGCGGCGGACGGTCAGCTGTGCGGCGCCGAGGAAATCGGTGTACGTACAACGCTTCCGTGCGGTGGTGGCCCCGGTCGTCGACCGGGGCCACCACCGTCAACTACGTCGCCGGTCCAGCCGCCGCTGCCCGGAACACGGCCGGCAAGCTGGGATGACGATCAGGGTTCGGTGCCCCAGGCGAGCGCGCCGTCGACGTACACGGTCACCTTCGACCAGTCCCCGTAGCTGGTCTGCGTCCCCGACCACGAGTAGTCGTTCGTCTCGTCGAACGCGGACCAGTCGGTCTTGCTGAACCGCAACTGGGCGTCCCCGGACGACGCGCCGGGCGCCAGCGAACCCGCGCCCGAGGTGAACCCGACCTCGAGGTAGTGGTCCGCGCCGGAGCGCGGCGAGGACAGCGCCACGACCCGGTACGTCAGGTTCGAGCAGTTCAGGTACGCATAGTCGCACCACACCGAATAGGTGGAGGCTCCGGCGTCGCCGGTGAACCAGTACCGGATCGTCACCGAGGACAGGCTCAACGGACCGCTGCCGGTGTTCACCACCTGCAGCCCCGGCTTCGCCTCGTTGTCCGACGCCGACGAGTCGTAGTTACGGTACTGCGCCTTCACCGCGCCGGACGGCGGCGGCGAACCCGCCTGGGTGGTGGCGCTGACCGCGTTCGACGCCGCCGACACGTTGCCCGCCGCGTCGCGCGCCTTGACGGTGAACGTGTACGTCGTCGACGGCGACAACCCGGTCACCGTCGCGCTCGTCGACGTCACGGACGTCGCCAGCGTCGAGCCCCGGTACACGTCGTACGCCGTCACCCCGACGTTGTCGGTCGACGCCGACCACGACAGCGACACCGACGACGAGGTGGTACCGGTCACCGCGAGGTTCGACGGCGCCGTGGGCGGGCTCGTGTCGCCCGACGGCGGCGCCGAGCCGAACTTGATCGGGGCGAGGTACCCGTCCTTGACGGTGTCCACCGTGGTCCAGTCGTCCTTGAGGATGCCGCCGGTGTCGCCGGAGTCCGGGTTGAGGCACCAGAACGTCCACTGGAAGCTGTCCGCGCCGTACTGCGCGGTGGGACGCAGGTACTGCACCAGCGTCCGCAACCAGGTCTGGTCGGTGGTGGACGCCAGCGTGGTACCGAACTCGCCGAGCCAGACCGGCGCGACGTTGGAGTTGAACAGGTAGCCCCAGTTCTTGTCCCAGATCCCCGGCATGTTGTTGGGGAACGTCGGGTCGCTGAACCAGGGCTGGGCGTAGACGCTGGTGGCGTAGTCGTGCGCGGAGTAGACCAGCCGGTTGGCGACGTTCAGCCGCACCGGGTACTGTCCGGCGCCCTGCAGGTTGCCGCCCCACCAGTAGCTGTCGCCGTTGTACGTCTGGATGCCCTCGACGAAGATCAACAACGACGGGTTGACGGACAGCACGGCGTTGCCCGCCCGCTCGGCGGCGAGCCGCCAGTCGACGGTGGTGTCGCCGCAGCCCCAGCACGCCGGGTCGTGCGGTTCGTTGTGCAGGTCGATGCCGACGACGGTGGGATTGCCGAGGTACCGCTGGGCGAGCGCCTTCAGGTCGGCGATCCAGGTGGATTCCGGGACCGAGCTGGTGTACCACAACGCGGACTGTCCACTGGAGTCCGGGCGGTGCCGGTCGAGGATGACCTTCAGACCCTTCTGACCGGCGTACCCGACGATCTTGTCGAGCACCTGGAGCGAGGTGAGTCCCTGCAGGTCGGCGTTCTTACCGCCGGAGAAGTCGATGCCGTTCGGCACCGTGCCCGGCTTGAGGATGTCGTCGGAGTAGGGCAGCCGCAGCGTGTTGTACCCCAGCGAGGCGATCTGGTCGAGCATGGACTTGTAGTCGCGGGTCCACAGCCCGTGGACCACGTAGTTGCCGGTCTCGAAGCCGAACCAGTTGATCCCGGCGATGCGTACCGGGGTGCCCGACGAGTCGAGGATCTGCCGTCCGCTGGTGTGCCAGTACCCCGCGCCGCCGGTACCGCCCGTGCCGCCGGAGCCGCCGCTGGAGGTCGGGACCGCCGGGTATGCGTTCTGTACAAGCTGGGTGAACTCGGCGGCGAACCACTGCCCCGCCTCGGGCGCGCCGGGCAGCGCGTTGGTACCGACCGACGGGTCGTAGCGGTTCGCGCCGTTGGGATCGCACATCCCGTCGAACCGGGGCGAGGTCGGGTCGCTGGTACCGTCGGACTCCCCCGGCGGCTTGATCCACACGTACGCATCGAGATGCGCGGACGGGTACCCGCTGGGCGACGCGACAGGGCGCTCGCCGAGACCGGCTCCTGCCTGGTTGCACCAGTCGCCGCGGTGCGGCCGCCGGTCGATCTTCGACTCGTCGACGTAGGTGTTGACGTCGGTGCTGGTACTGGGACCGGTGGGTCGCGCGGCGCCACCCCACCCGTTGCGCGACGTGTCGATCAGCATGCCGATCGTCGACGGGAACCCGGCGGCGACCAGCCGCGAGTACATGTCCGCGACGAAATCCGCCTCGTCGATGTCCGGGTTCCACTGGTAGAAGTTCGCCGACTGCACCTGCTGCCCGCCGACCTGCTGGGTCGCGGTGAGATACGGCTCCTTGACCGGGGTGTAGTTCGACGTGTCGCTGATGAACCCGTCGATGCTCGCCCTGCCGGCGGTGGTGGCGTCGAGCACCTTGGCGAACTCGGTGACCGCCCCGGCTGCGTTGTTGGACCAGCCCAGCCAGCCGGAGTGCGCCATGTCGAGGTAGTTGTACACGTTGGGGACGGCGTGCAGTTTGTTCAGCGCGTACTCGACGCCCGCCTCGTAGTACGGCGCGGCGGTCGAGCACGCCTGCGTGCTCATGTTCGTGACGATGTTGGGCAGCGAGTCCGGCTCGATGATCGCGACGATCCGCAGGTTGGCGTACTTGGTGTCGGCGAGCGTCGCGGCGATCGGGTCGATGAAGGAGTTCTCGTACGTGCTCAGACCGGCATCGGTGGCGGGCAGTTCACCGTTGGACGCCAGTGCCGCGCAGTCCCGCCCGGGCAGGTCGTACACCACGATCTGGATCACTTCCGGGGTGGTGCCCTGCTGCTGCGATACCGCTTCGTCGAGGTAGCCGGCGAGTCCGGGGGTACCGTCCGAGCCGGTGACCGCCGCGATCCGGTCCATCCACACCGCTGTCGGGTACGTCTCGACGGTGCGCATCCGGGCGGCGAGCGTCGGATCGGCGGTGCCGGTGGCGGTCGCCTCGACATTCGCCGCCCAGTGCGGGTTGACGTAGTTCGTCGCGCCCGCGTACGGGTTGTCGACGTGGGTGACCGCCGCGTGCGCGGGCACGGCGGCGACGAGCGGTGCGACCAGGGCGGCGGCGACGAGGGCGGCGCGCACCGCGCGCCGCGATCCGCCGGGTGGGCGGGCGGATTGGGTGATCACGGGGGTTCCTTCCGACGTGGACGAGTGCGGTGGTGGCGGTGCGCGGCGGCGCGGCGGACGTACGACCGCGTGGGAGCGCTCCCGGCACACCTCGTCAACGTAGTGAGTACCGCCTGATCGTTTCAAGTACTTCGATGTCTCTCGGGCGCGCCGTGCCCCGCTGATCGAGTGCTCAGCACTCGCGCGACAAGCCCGCGGCATGGTCGCCGGCTCGCCGCACGGCGACCATCCGCCTGTTCAGGACGGCGACCCGTGCGCGCACCGCCTGTACGGTCGGCGCGCGGTCCACGCAGGCGATCAGTCGTCCGGCGCGGTCATGCCGCCGCGATCGCCCGCCCGGCGTCCGGACGCACCGTGACCGTCGTCGGCAGCGACGCGAAGCCGCGCTGGTGCGGCGAGTGGATCCAGCGAGCGTTGTCCATGTCGATGTCGTAGTCGGAGATGAGCGCGCCGAGTTCCTCGAGCGCGACGTTGATCTCCAACTGGGCGAGCGCGGCGCCGAGGCAGAAATGCGGACCACGACCGAAACTGATCATCGCGCTCGTGTCGCGGTCGAGGTCGAACGTGTCCGGGTCGGGAAACACCTCCGCGTCCCGGTTGCCGGACGCGGGCAGCAACACGATCCGTGCGCCCTCGGGCAGCCGGGTACCGTGGATCTCCGTCTCCTCGGTGAGCATCCGCGCCATCATCTGGCTCGGCGAGTCGTACCGCAGCGTCTCGTTGCCCCACGCCACCGCGCGCCCGTTCAGCCCCGCCCGGCGCACCTGCGGCATCCGCCAGCCGTGGTACCAGGCGAGGGTGAGCAGTTTGCCGGTCGACTCGTTGGTCGCGCTGACCATCAGGAACAGGAACGCGACCAGCTGCGAGTCGGTCAGTGGTTTGTCGTCGATCCGCGCATCGATCATGATCGACGTGAGGTTGTCGCGGGGACGCTTGCGCAACTGGTTGATCAGATTGACGTAGTACAGGGCGAGATTGAACCCCGCGTCGAGAGCGTCGCCCGACCTCTCGTGCGTCCCGTCCTCGCAGTGGTTCAACGCGTCGTTGTAGCGGCGGATCATGTCCCGGTCCGCCGCCGGTATCCCGACCAGATCGCACATGACGTCGTTCGGCAACGCGGCGGCGAAATCGGCGGCGAAGTCGAACGTCGGATCGTCCACCACCCGCGCCAGCCGCGCCCGGACAGCCTCGCGCACCCGCGACTCCATCGACTCCACCCAGCGCGGCTTGAACGCGTGCCCGAGCAGGCGACGCATCACACCGTGGTCGGGCGGATCCATGGCGAGGAAGAAGCTGGTCTTGACCGCGTGCGGTCCCCACAGATCCGGTTCGAGCGAGATGCCGTTACGACTGGAGAACAGCGCCGGGTTGCGCAGCGCCGACGACACGTCGTGGTACCGGGACAGCGCCCAGAAGTCCCGCTCCTCGTTGCGGTAGAGCGGGGCGTGCTCGCGCATCCACGCGTACGTCGGATAGGGGTCTTCGTGGATCCGGTACGAGAACGGGTCGTAGACCGGGACCTCCGCGTGATCCGTCGAACCGTCCCGCCACGCCGTGCTTGTTGCGACCATCGACAGAGCTCCAGTACGACGGCTGGATTGGTGCTGTCCAAACGGACAGTAGGGCCGGCGCCCCGGCCCCGTCCTGTCACGTAAAGCGGGGGTACCGGCCGCGACGCCTCAGTGCTGCAGGAAACCCACCAGCTGGTACACCACGAAGACGGGCCACACCAACGCCTTCAGGATGCCCAGCAGGACGCCGCCGACGCCGTGGGCGTGTCCGACGTAGTACACGAGCGCGCCGATCAGCCCCAACGCGTACACGGCGTCGCCACCGTGACCGCGGGTGCCGGTCACGGTGGGACGGTTAGTGACTGCCATATCTGTTCCTCTCAGTTGATGCGCGCTGCGCGCCCGTACCGCGTCACGCCAGGTGGGCGGCCAGGAAGCGTTCCACCGCGGCGTAGTAGGCTTCCCGGTTCTCCGGGCGGAACAGTCCGTGTCCCTCGTTGTCGAACAGCAGGTACTCGTACGGCAGACCCCTGGACTTCAAGGCGTCGACGATCTGCTCGGCTTCCTCCTGGGTGACCCGGATGTCGTTGGCACCCTGGGCGACCAGGATCGGAATCCGGATGTCGTCGATCCGCGACAGCGGCGACCGCTCCCACAGCAGGTCGCGTTCGGTCTCGGGATCGCCCACGTTGGCGTACATGAACGACAGCAGCGGCGTCCGGTGGGGCGCGCCGGACGGCAGCATCGTCAGCAGGTTCGACGGTCCGCACAGGTCCACCGCGCAGGCGAACACGGTCGGGGTGAACGCCGCGCCGACCAGCGCCGCGTATCCGCCGTACGAGCAGCCCATGATCGCCACCCGGGAGGCGTCGACCGCGCCGGTGGCGACCAGATGCTCGACCGCGTCGAGCAGGTCGGTGTGCATCGCCGCGCCCCACTGTTTCGCGCCCAGGTTGCGGAAGTGCTTGCCGTAGCCGGTCGAGCCGCGGAAGTTGACCTGGACGCACGCGTAGCCGCGATCGGCCAGCCACAGCGCTTCCTCGTCGAAGCAGAACGAGTTGCGTGCCCACGGACCGCCGTGCACGTTGACCACCGCCGGCAGATCGCGCCGGTCCACGCCGTGCGGCCAGGTGACGTACCCGTGCACCGGAACGCCGTCGCGCGCGGTGAACTCGAACGGCTCCATCCGGGCGAGTTGGTACCGGTCGAGTTCCGGCTGGTGGGTGAACAGGAACCGCAGCCCGCCGTCGGCGCGGTCGTACACGTAGTACTGGACGGGACCGTCGGAGCGCACCACCGAGGCGACCCAGTGCTCACCGGAGCGCTCGGTACGTTCGACGTACACCTCGGCGTCGACGCCCCGCAGCGCCAGTTCGTTCCGGATGCGCTCGATGTCCTTGGCGTAGCCCTCGTCGAGGAACACCCACTCGTCCCGGTCCTTGGCGAAGATCACCGCCTGCGGCACCCGGGTCACCGGGTCCATCTCGACCTGTTTCACGTCGTACGTGGGGTCCTCGGCGAGCAGGCTGCGCGTCCCGGTCGCGACGTCGACCGCGAACAGGCGACTGGCGTTGGCGCCGATCGACGACAGGAGATAGAAGGAGGCGCCGTCGCGCGCGTACCCGATGACCCGGGTGCCCATGACGTCCTCGTAGGGGACGTCGAGCCACGGCTGGGCGTCCCCGTCGGGTGCGCCGAGGTGGATCGTCATGCCGCCGTCGGGCTTCATCACCGTACCGCCCCGGATCCGCAGGTCGGTGTCGATGATCCAGGTCAGGTACCCGGGATTCTCCGCGATCTTCACGAGCTCACCGGTGGTCAGGTCCAGGCGGTACACGTCGTGCAGTTCCCGCCGGTCCTTGTTCAGCCCGATCAGCATCGTGGTCGGGTGCCACCGGTTGTGGGCGAGCACCCGCGCCTGCACCTTGTCGAACGGGGTCGCGCAACGCTCCGCGCCCGACTCGAGATCGAGCAGGTACAGCCGCCAACTCTCGTCGCCGTTCTCGTCGCGCAGGTAGAACAAGGTGCGGTCGTCGTGGCAGACGCCGTACGTGCGGATGCCGCGTCCCCGGTCGCGCGTCACCGGCACCGCCTCGTGCGGCGCGTCCAGCGGCGCGACCCACACGTTCATCACGCCGTCGTCCGGCGCGACGTACAACAGACGGCTGCCGTCCGGCGAGATCTCCGGCAGCAGGTACGCCGGATTGCCGAACAGCACGGAGTGCGGCACCAGCTCGTGGTCCGAACGCGTCACGACTGTCTCCCGACAAGAGCGGCTTGCTTGGCGACCGTCGACCGGTCGGCGGTGCCGGGCGCGGCAGGGCGGTGCCCGGGCGGGGCGGGTCGGCACCCCGGCGCGACGGCTCGACCCCGGGAGGACCACCACTCGGACAACCCGGGGTACTGGGCGATCGCTTCGTCGGCGGTGAGCGGGCGCTCCTCGGTACCCGACGCTCCCGCCAGGACCGACGCGTCGACCACGGGGTTCGACGAGATCAGCGTCTGGGCGCGGAACAGCTCCGTCATCAGCCGCGGGTCGTACAGGACGCGGCGCGCCATCCTGGACCTGATCTCGCGCTCGATCGGGGACGGCTGGCGTGCGGCGCCGCCCGGGTTCGCGGACCTCTCCTGGTCGGTCGCCATCCGCCAGGACCGGTCCGCCACCTCCGCCATGACGAGCTGCAACTGCGGGAATGCCGACGGGTCGGGTCCGCGCCGGTCGAGTTCGTCCGCCAAGCGCAGCACGCTCATCGCGGCGACCGACATGCCGTGCGAGTACACCGGATTCACCGCCATCAGCGCGTCGCCGAGCACCAGGAATCCGACGGGTCGGGAGCCGCGCTCGTAGAAGCGCCGGCGGTTGGCGGTACCGCGGAACGGGCGGACCCCGCCGACCGGTTCCGCCTCCGCCAGCAGCTCCGCCACGACCGGGCTGCGCAGCGCGGACGCGGATGCCACGAAGCCCGCCTCGTCGACCGGCGGCTGTTCGCCACGGGTACCGGTCAGGGTCACGATCCACTGACCGTCCTCGATGGGGAACAGGGTCGCGCCGTGGCACGGTCGACCGGGCTCCGGACGCGGATGGATCATGACCGCCGGGATCGCGGCGGCGAGGTCGGCGGGCGCCCGGTACACCCGCGTCGAGTACGCGAGCCCCGGATCGACGGTCGTCTCCTCGACGTCCGCCGCGCCGATGCCGGCCAGCCACTGCCCCGCCCGCGACCGTCGCCCCGTCGCGTCCACGACCAGGTCCGCCCGGAGCGACTCGGTACCGCCGTCCGCCCGGCGCACCACCACACCGGTCACCCGCGACGCGTCCCCGACCAGACCCAGCACCTGGGTGCTTTCCCGCACCGAGACGGTACCGGCGGCGAGGGCGCGCCCGCGCACCACGAAGTCGGTCAGCCAACGGCTGCAGGAGACGAGGTACGCCCCGGTATCGTGACGCCGGAACCACCCCTCCGCGCTGAAGATCAACGCGTCGCCCGGCATGCCGCGCCGGTGCGCGCCGTGCCGCAGCAGCGCGTCCACGGTGCCCGGAAGCAGGGCGTCGAGCGCACACGCGCCGGCGGTGACGAGCACGTGGCTGTGGTACGCCTGCGGCAGCCCCGGCCGTGGGCCGGGGCTGGCGGGATAGCGGCCGCCCTCGACCAGGGTGACGTCGTCGACGTACCGGGCGAGCACCGCGGCCGCCAGCACGCCGCCGAAGCCCCCGCCGAGGACGACGGCCCTGGTCATCGGCTCAGACCGCCGCGCTCTCGGCGATCAGACCGTCCTCGATCATCAAGTCGATGAACGCGTCCACATCGGAGCGGATCCGCTCCCGGATCGCCTGGTTCGGGCCGCCGAACAGCAGCGACAGCTTCGAGATGACCGGCTCCCGCTCGCCGTCGCCGGCCAGCAGGATCCAGATCTGGGCGCCGGTCTCGTTGAGCGACAGGAACTTGCCTGTCTCGGTGTGGTACAGCGAGACGCCTCCCGACGTCTCGTGCCAGATCACCGAATCATTGATGTGCAGAGACAACGTCCGACCTCCTCGAAACCGGCGTGATGGGAATCAGCTTCTGCACCTTCGCCGCGCGCTGCGGCGACGGAACCCAGGTCTTCCACTGCTCGTGGACGGCATGCACGTCGTCGGTGGCGACCAGGCGCGGGACGGTCATCTCGAGGTTCTTCGCGGCGAGTTCCGCAGGGCTGATCCCGGCTTCCTGCCACAGCTGCGTGACGATGCCGTGCCGCAGGATCCGGCACAGGTGCCGGCTGTTGCGCTTGACGTCCCCGGATTCCGACATGTGCGCGGCGCGGCAGCCTCCACCGCAGTTCGCCTTGATGTAGCACTTCTCGCAATCCGAGTGGTAGTCGCCGCCGTACACCGTGCTGCGCCGCATCCCACCCAGCACCGGGCTGGCGAAGATCTCGGACAGCCGCTGCTGGCGCACGTTGCCGGCATACGCCGACGGACCGGTGATGAGCTTGCACGGGTACACGTCGCCCAGCGAGTTGACGTAGATCTCGTTGCCGCCCATCCCGCAGTTGCCCTTGACCGAGCAGGGCGTGACAGGTCGGGGACCGTCCGGCTTCAGCTTGCCGGCCACCGGCGACGTCCAGACCAGCTGCTGGACCCGCAGGTGGTCGCTCCAGCCGTAGTCGTACTCGTCGTTGATGCCCCGGCCCAGGTCGTTGTGGTTCATCAGCCGGATGCTGCGCACCTCGATGCCGTTCAGGAACGACGCGAAGTCCTCCAGCTCGTCCACGTTGTCCGAGGTGACGATGTGGTTGATCGCCGGCTTGACGCCCGCCTCGTTGAGCAGTTGCAGCGCCCGGTACGTCCTGGCGAACGCGCCCTTGCCCCGGGTCCGGTCGTGGGTCTCGGCCGTACCGCCGTCGAGGCTGATGGTGACGGCGTTGAACAGCTCCGCGAACCGCTTGGCGATCTTCGGGGTACGGATCATCGTCGCGTTCGTGATGATGTTGGATTCCAGGCCGCTGTCGTTGGCGTGCTCGACGATCTGGAACAGGTCCTTGCGCAGCATCGGCTCACCGCCGGTGAACACCATCGTCTGCGCGCCGAACTCGGCGACCTGCGAGACGAGGTCCAGCGACTCGGCTGTGGTGAGCTCGCCCGGCAGGCACTTCTCCGACGAGGCGTAGCAGTACGGGCAGCGCAGGTTACAGCCGTCGGTGATGGCGTAGTACACGTACCGCAGCGGCGGTTCGCTCACCTTGACCGCCGGTTTGTTCCCGTTGAAGTAGACCACCCAGCTCAGGATGAGTTTGGCGAGCGAGCGCTCGGTTTCCTCGTCCTCCTCGATCTGCGCGGGTTTTCCGTCCACCTGGACCCCGGCGAGCGCCCGGAGCACGCGGAACTCCCCCGCGGTGAGGACGACCCGGGCACCCACCTCCGGGTTCACCACGAGATATTCATCATCGTGGACGAAGTACGTCAGGCCCGCGGGCACCTCGAACAATGAGCGGCTGCGAGCGAGATTTCCGCGCATCCACTCCCTCCCTCACTGGTCCGTCACGGGCGCGGCCCGACCGCCTGGCGTGCCGTGAATTCGGCCGTCCGACGGTCGGGCGCGCGCCGGTGAACTGTTCGGACTACTTGCTGCCGGAGCCCGACCAGGCGCCGCACGCGCACAGCATCGCGGCGTCGAAGCCCTCCTGAGCCGCTTCCGGCTTCGTCCAGTCCTGCGAGTGCGCCTGCACGTCCGGAAGAATCGCGGCGAGCCGGTTCCGCGTGGAAATCAGCACGTCCACCTCTTCCTTGGTGAGGCTCGCGTAGAATTCCTCCAGCTCCGGCGACATCTGACCGCTCAGGATGCCGGCTTCCCGCAGGGCGTCCGCGGAGTTGTGAGCCATGCCTTCCTCCTCTCTGGTTGCAGCGGAATGGCTGCGAATCGAGCGTGCGGGTAAAGCGTTGGCGGAAACAACCCCACGAATGTGGGTTGCTACAGCTTCGAAAGGGAGCCGGAGCAGGCGCCGCCGGTCGCGCACGGGGCGTCGGCCGCGCGGTACACCATGCCGGTACTCCTTCCGAAATGCAGCGGTGAATTGCCGCGTAACGCAGCGTTCGGGTGGTGCGCTGGCGGACGAACCGCCAATGCGGGTGCTACTTGGTGGTCGTACCGGAACCCGACCAGGCGCCGCACGCGCACAGCATCGCGGCGTCGAAACCCTGCTGGGTCGCCTCGGGCGAGGTCCAGTCCTGCGAGTGCGCCTGAACGTCGGGAAGAATCGCGGCGAGCCGGCTGTGCACCCGGATCAGCACGTCGGTCTCTTCCTTGGTCAGGCTGGCGTAGTACTGCTCCAGCTCCGGCGACAACGGGCCGCTCACGATGCCGGCGTCCCGCAGGGCATCTACCGAGTTGTAAGCCATGCCTCTCCTCCTCTTTTCCAGCAAGGAAAACACCTTGCAGACCGAGCGTGCTGGCACCGCGACTGCGATACAACCCCATAAATGTGGGTTACTGCCGGGAGTGGATCAGGTGCGGGCCGTCGAATCCGGTGAAAGGCGACGGACCAGGAATGCCCGTACGAGATTCGGTATGTGGAGATCGGTCGCGGGTTCGCCGTGCGAGGCGCGGACCAGTCCATGTCCGATGAGAACGCTCAGTACGTCCACCACCTCGTCCAGCGGTCGGCGCAGTACCTCGGCGGCGGTCACCGCGGTCCACGCGTGGTCGAACCCGGACAATGTCGCGAGCATCGCGCGATGCTCCTCGCCCAGGCGGGCGATGCTGGAACCGATCAGTCCGCCGATCGTTTCCCGGACAGTGCCGGACCGTGCCGGGACCGCCAGGTCGAGCAGCGCCGTCACCGGTACCGCGACGAGCTGCCGCAGGCCCAGCACGCTGCAACGCCCGGCCACGACCTCCAGGGCGAGCGGGAGACCGTCCAGCCGACGGCACATCGCCACGGCGGCGTCGGCATCGGCGGAGTTGAGCACGAACCCGGGTCGGACCTCGGTGAGCCGGTCGAGGAACAGGCGTACCGACGGCACCCCGGCAAGCGCGTCCAGGGACGCCGGGGCGTCCCACTCCGGTCCGGGGGTGGCGAGCGGTGAGAGTACCGCCGCCTGGACGCCGGGCACGTGCCACGGCGCGCGCGACGTGCTGATCACCCGCAGCCCCGGGCAGTACGCGAGCAGTTCCTCCACGCCGGTGGGCACGGTGGCGTCGGCCACGCCGTCGAGGACGAGCAGCACGTCGTGCTGGCCGACGAGATGCCAGGCGCGGGACAGGTCCGGGGTACCCGACTCGATCAGGGACCGCACCGACCGCATCAACGGTCCGAAGGAGAGACCGCGCCCGTCGGCCGCCCGTGATTCCGGACCGATCCACAGCACCGGCCAGCCGCGACGCGAGCTGAGCCGCACGGCGATCTCCACCGCGACCCGGGTCTTGCCCACCCCGGGCAGTCCCGAGATGGAGATCATCCGACGGCGCCCAGACTCCAGCGCGTCGACCATCGCGTGGACTTCCGCATGCCGCCCCAGCAGGGCGTTCACCGCCCTCGGCACGGCCGGACCGACATCGGTGTCGGTGGCGTTCGCGCGCCGACCGTTGAGCCCGGCGTGGATGAACAGTTCCCGCATCAGACCCTGCAGCCGCAGGGCGTCCGCGAGCAGATGGATGGTCCGCGTCCGCGCATTCGCCCGTCCCGATTCGAGGTCCCGGATGGCGCGCGGACTGATCGTCGACAGGTCGGCGAGCGCGCTCTGGGTGAGCCCGGTCCGCTCGCGCAGCGAACGTAGCAACTCGGGAAATGACGGCTCTCCGGCATCGCCCGCGATGGGCGCGTTCTCCGAAGGCTGGGCGGTCGCGGATACGGCGGCAGTGGTCACAGTGCCTCTCCTGGACGGCTGCTCGGGTGGGGTCGGTCGACGACGCGTCGTCCACGTCGGACGCCGGTGGGGCATGCCAAGGGCGATGCGTTCGCCCCACGACAGCCGGTGCGTCGCGGCGGACGGCTGTCGCCCGGGGGTCACGTCACGCCGCCGGCTCCCGCTCCGGCGAGTGGTTCGCCGGCGTCCGGCCAAGGTCGGACGCCGGCGAACCGGATGGACGGAATGCTGGCGGCGGCGGCGAACGCGACGACGCTGCAGAACACGACGGCCGCGTGCGGCGAGGTCGCGGTAGTGAAGATCACGGCATGGAAGCAGCCGTCCCGGCGGCGGAGCCGGAGGTGTTCGATTTCGCTGTCCAGATCACCGAGGTTGCGCAGCAGACCCTCGATCATGACCTCGGAAGACGGCGCGCATGCCCGTTCGCGAATCGCGAATCGCAACTCGACGGCGTACACCTAATTGACGTCGACCGGCATGATAGCCGGTACGCCCCATTCAAACGTGCCGTCCGGAAGCAACCGGGGAGCCGGATTCGCCGGGGATACGAACGCAGACACGGAAGGCGATTCCACAACGGGTACGGCGACCAATCGCTTCATTTTCCATCCTTCAACTCGAAGTCGTCGGGTCGTTCGTGCCGGCGTTCCAAGTCAAACCCATGGGTCACCCGATGTCATCATCCTGTCGGCCGAAAGTAGCCACGTTGGCAGCATGCGGCCACGTCGGACATATCTTGTTCGCTCGATGACCGTCGTCGCACGGCAGCCGAAGATGCGCTGGTCGACGGCTGGAAGCCGGGCTGTCCCGAAGTGTTCGCTTGTGTCCGGTGTCGAGCGCCGCGAGCAGCGTCCGGTCCGCCGAAAATCCGGCGGGCAGCGACGATCGTGATCTCGAATCAGCCGGTCGGGCAAGGCGAATCTGGACCTTCAGGGTGAACCGTCAATCGTGCCGCCCGACGCGGTCGCGTCCTATTCCCCGCTACGGCTGGCGCGTCTAGCATTCATCCGGTGGCAACGATCCCGGGCAATCAGCGATGGCCGGTCGGCGCACGAAAGGACCGGGTCCGACGCTTGGAGAAGGGCTTTGGGCACTGACCTCAGACCACCGACCCACGACCGACTCGCCGCCGCCTACGCGATCCTGCGTACCCATCCCGACCTCAATCTGGAGGGATTCGCGGCGCTATTGGAAATGGGTGTGCCCGAGGCGGCCGCGCTTCTCGATCAGCTCGTCGACCTGTCCCTGGTCCGCCGCGACCACGGATCGGACCGGTTCTACGTGCCGGCTGCCCCGGCCGAGCCGTCCACATCCGAGCGCGTCGAAGGCGTCGCCGCGGTGCGGCGACGCCTTCAGGAACTCGCCGACGGGGCGCGACAGGAAGTGCTCGCGTTCGCTCCCCCGGCCCGGGACGCGAGCGCCGCGCGGCACGCCAGCCGGCGACCCGACCGCGAGGTGCTCGCGCGGGGCGTGGTGACCCGCACCCTGTACCTGGACACGATCGTCAACGAGCCGCAGGCGCTCGCGTACGCCGCCGAACTCGTGGCGGCCGGCGCACAGGTGCGCCTGGTACCGGACCTGCCGATCCGGCTGATCATCGTCGACCATCGGGTCGCCGCGATCCCGATCGATCCCCGCGACGGCAGCGTCGGCGCGTTGATCGTGCACGACGCCGGTACGGTGAGCGCGATGGTCGCCCTGTTCGAGGCGTACTGGCGCAACGGGCGCCCGATTCCGGGGCGGACCGCGGACGACGAGTTCAGCGCCACGGACATCGCGATCCTGCGCCTGCTCGCCAGCGGCGCGAAGGACGAAACCGTCGCCCGCCAGCTCGGCGTCTCCGTGCGTACCGTGCGCCGGGCCGTCGCCAACCTGATGGGACGCCTGCACGCCGGGTCGCGGTTCGAACTCGCCATCCGCGCGTCGAACCGCGGTCTGCTCGACTAGCCGCCGATACCGCTGCCGAGGCACGGTCAGGGCGGTCCAGCACAGTGGACCGCCCTGACCCGCCGATCGCCGCACGCCTCGCGCCGCCGATCGGATCACGCGCTAGCGCGCCGCCGCCTGCCGGCGTCCACGCTGGACGTCGTACGCGAAGAACCTGCTCACCGTGATTCCGAGCTCTTCGGGGCTGGAGAAGCCGCGCCGCGCCATCTCGATCTCGGGCGACCCGCCCGGCCAGTGGCGCAGGAACATCCTCGCGCAGATCGCCGGGGGCGGGACGACCAGCCGGTACCGGGTCTGATCGGCGGCCTCGTGCGCGTCGGCGACGATGTCGCACCAGTCCTGCCAGCGGTGCGAGTCGCGCAAGCGCGCCAGCACCGCCGGTCTCCAGTCCACGGACTGCCAGACCGGCCACACCCGGACCATGACCAGCCGCAGCGCGTCGGTGAGGCTGAGCCGCTCGCGTTCCGGTTCGGTGAGCCAGGACGCCAGGCTGTCGGGCAGCGCTTCGCCTGCGTCGACGCCCAGTTTGGTGTGGACGAACCCGGCGAGGTCCAGGCCCTCGGCGGCGGCGAGGTCGGTCAGCAGACCGGTCAGCGCCTGTTCGTGCCACTCGGGATAGTCCTCGTCGAACAGCCGTGCCGCGTCCAGGACGTCGAGATCCGACATCCACCGACCGGGCGCGTACTCGCGCCGCGACCGCCGGTCGAGCAACTGGTTGCGGCTGATCCCGGTGAAGATCACGTCGCTCGCCGGGTGGCTTTGCGCCTCGCCACCGGCGGCGACCTCGCGCAGCGCGGCGATCGCGTCCAGCCGCTTGAGGTCCCAGTCGCCGTCGCGGATCGTCCGTTCCAGCGTGCGCAGCGCGTCGCGGTCGTCGTCGTCCACCGCCTGCTCCAGATCGGACCAACTGCGACAGGTGAACGCCAGCGCCTTCGCCGCCTCGACGATCCGGGTACCGGTCGCCGCCGGGAACAGCCCGGCCCGCACGCCCTCCCGGACGCCGTACCGCAGGTTGACCAGCGCCACGGTCTGCGCCGGATAGCCCACCGCCGCCGGCCCGTGCAGCACGCCGACCTCGTCGTCGCCGTCGATCTCCCCGGTGGCGTACATGTCGTACACCCCGCCCAGCCCGCGCATGCCGTACGGGGCGAGTTCCGCCGCGCGCAGCGCGCCCATGCTGGCCGTACCGACGACGTCCACGCCCTCGCCGAGCAGCCAGAGGATCTCCTTGTGCCCGACCGACCGGCGTTCGCGGAAGAAGCCGTCGACGAGGACCGCCGTGTCGCCCCGGCGCCACTGCCCCTCCAGCAGGTCGCCGCGCGCCACCGGCGGGCGTACCTCGGCGTCCGGCAGCACGGCGTGGACCTCGTCGGGCGAGATCGTCGGACCGGCGTACACCACCACCTGCCGAGCGTTCACTACAGCACCTCCGGGGATACCCGACTGCCGGGCGCCACGACCTTGACCACCGGTACTCCGATGTCCTGGCGGGTCAGGTCGACCACCAGCGGGGGGTACGAGAACGCCGCCGTGGCGCGTTTGACCACGTACTCCAGGTCGTCGACCAGGCTGTCGTGCTCGACCGGCGCCGGCACCAGGTCGCCGATGTCGCCGGCCGGACCGGACGGCGTGCGGCGCGGCGCGGTACCCGGCTCGGCGATGTTGTCCTGCAGGTCGTCCCGCGCCCCCGAGATGTACGCCAGCCTCGCCTGCGCGGCTTCGGTGATGGCGCGGCTGAGCGCGATGTCCGGGCTGAGATGGCAGCCGAAGCCGTACATCGCCGCCGGGTAGCTGTCACACGCCACCCAGGCGAGGAAGCACGGCAGGTCGGTGGGCGACGGGATGAGCCGTACCTCGAGAGTCACGTCGGCCCGCTCGATCATCGTGCACAGTTCGTCCACGATCGCCGAACCCGAGCTGCGTGGGTCCACGCGTACCCCCGGCTCGCCGCCGCCGGCGACCGCCGCCGTCATGGCGTCGCGCTCGATCACCTCGTACAGCGCGTGCAACGCCCCTTCGACGAGGGTGTTGCCGCTGGCGAGACCGTTGGTCGACTCGAAGAACACCGGCGCGTTCCAGCCCGTCTTCTGCTCGAGCGACAGCCGGACCATGCCCATCGGTACCAGCGTCGGCGCGCCGTCGATCAGGGATCTCGCCGCCATCCAGTCCAACGGCAGTCCGTCGTGCAGCACACTCGGCACGCACCGCGGCAGGGCGACGACGTCGTACGTCAACTCGTCGCGCACGTCGCGGGCAGCGGCCGTGGCGACCGCCGCCATCGGCTGCTCCACGTGCCAGGTCTCCACCGACTCCATCACCGCGGACAGCTTCGCCAGTTCCGGCGTCACGCCCTTGCCCTGCGACACGGCGAGTGTGCGGGACAACGGGCGGATCGCCTGGAACGTCGGGATGCCGATGGTGTCGAGCCGGGTGATGTCCGCGACCCTGGTGACGCCGACCTGCCCGGCGGCACGGCTCGCCATGGCGAGCGTGTCCGCCGGCGGTACGGCGCGGTTCGTCCCCGGCAACCGGACCTTCGACCGGTCCTGCCCGGAGGCGATCCAGGACAGGGATGACTTCTCAGTCAGCATGTCCACTCCGCGGGATCAGAGGTTACGGGTACGCCTCAGCAGGGCACGGCCGGCCAGTCCGTTGGCGACGACGGCGACCGCGAGCAGGATCAGCATGCTCGGCCACGCCTTGCCGAAGCCGAACAGCGCCGCGTCGCGCATGCCGTCGACCGCGTACGTCACCGGGTTGACCACCGACAGCCAGCGCAGCACGATCGGCAACTGCTGGGTCGTGGACAGCGACGGCGCGGCGAACACCAGGACGGTCGTGGACACGCTGGTCAGCACCATGAACGTCCGGTAGTCGCGGATGGTGATCGCGGCGGCCATGTACAGCCCGTTGAACGCGACCGACGCCAGAACGAGCGCGAACAGCAGCCCGGCCCAGCGGGTGACGTTGAACGGGTAGTGGAACATCAGCGCGGCGACGATCAGGGCGAGCACGCTCTGGGCAAGTACCAGCGACACACCGGCGAGCACCTTGCCGAGCAGGAACCGCGAGCGGCGCATCGGCCACGACCACAGTTGCGTCGCGACGCCGCTCAACTCCTCCTGGAACAGCGCCATGCCCGAGGTGCCCGAGGCGCTGATGACCGACATGGCCAGCACCATGGGCAGCAGGAACAGCGCGTACGGCACCTTGACGCCGCGGTAGGTGATGTCGCCGACGACGTTGCTCAGCGACGTGTTCACCAGCAGCAAATAGATCAACATCGGCGACAGGCCGAGGATGAGGTTCACCCGGTTGCGGGCGAGCAGCGCGTACTCCCGGTAGAACACCGCGGACAGGTCGGCCGCCCGGTTCGTCGCGGCAGGCGGAGCGGTGGTGAACGCCAGGTCGGTCACGGCCTAATCCCCTTGTTCTCGGTCATGCGCAGGAACACCTGCTCCAGCGAATCGGTGACGGTGGACACGCCGGAGATGGCGACCCCGGCCTCCTGGCAGTGCCCCGCGAGCACCGGCAGCACCTCGCGGACCTGCGCGCCTTCGATACGCACCTGGAGGTCGTCGGTGGTGGTCACATACCCCGCCGTCTCCGCCCACTCGGTGACGACCTTGGTCCCGACCGCGTCCTCGACCGTGACGACCAGGTGGGAGCCGCCGAACTCGCGGACGAGTTCGCGTGGGTGGGCGAAGCGCAGCACCCGGCCCTTGTTGATGACCAGCACACGTTCGCAGTTGCGTTCGATCTCGTCGATGTGGTGGCTGGTCCACAACACCGTCACGCCGAGGTCGTCGCGCAGCCACCGGACGAACCGCTCGATCTCGTGCCGACCCGCGACGTCCAGCCCCGCGGACGGCTCGTCGAGGATCAGCAGCCGCGGAATGGTCAGCAGCGCGCGTACCAGTTGCAGCCGCTGGCGCTGACCGCCGGACAGCTGGAAGACGAGTTGCGGCAGGGCTTCCTTCACGCCGAGGTACTCGGCGATCTCCATCGCCCAGGGCCGGACCTCGCGCCACGACACCCCGCGGAACTTCGCGGCGATCTGCAGGTTGTCCAATGCGGACAGCATCTCGTCGTACGGGCTGCTCTGGTGCATCGCCCCGATGCCGTTCTTGGCGGCCACCGGCTCGCGTACCGGATCGGCGCCGAATACGCGGATGGTACCGGTGGTAGGCGGCGTGACCCCGCAGATGATTTTCATCAGCGTCGTCTTTCCGGCGCCGTTGGGTCCCAGCAGTCCGACGGTCTCGCCCTGGGCGATTTCGAACGAGATGCCGTCCACCGCCGGCGTTTCTTTACCTCGGTAGCGTTTTGTCAGCTCTACCGCGGTCACCACATCACTCGACACGAGCCCTCCCTTCAATTTCTTCTCCGCCATGTTCCGGCCGGTCGACCGACGGGGCATCGGCGAGAGAAGTAGTGGGCCTCCGGTGGACCATGCGATTTATAGATCGGGAGCCCCTCATGGACAGTAGCGGCACGAACTGGCAAGGTGGCGGGCGCGAGTCAAGCTGCCGCCAAGCTGCCGCCTATCTGCCGCCCACGCGCTGATCCCGTCACTAGCATTCGGACATGGGCATCACCGGGCTCGCGAACCGCCATGACGCGGAAGCGGTAGTGGTGCTCGTGAATTGCGTCGGCGGTGCGGAAATGCGCGTCGTACACGACCTGCTGACCGACTCGCTGAACACGCCCACGGTGCTCGTCGAGCGAACCGACCTGGTGACGATTCCGATGTCGTTCGATCCGGGCACCGGTCTGCTCGACGTGGACGGTCGCCGGGTACGCCCGGTGGTGGTGTGGACCAGGCACGCGTCGGCGTGCGCGATGATGGCGCAGGCGCGACCGGGCGACGGCACCCGACCGCTGGACGCGGTGTCCTGGTCCCGGTTCCTCACCCAGGTCGCCGCGGCGGCGACGGGCGCCCTGCCCGGACGTACCCCGGTCGGAGCCGGTCAACTCGTCGACGCCGGTCAGCTCGGCGTCGCGGTACCGCGCACCGTGGTCACCACCGACGTCGACGCCGGGGTCCGGTACCTCGCCGTACCGCAGGCGGTCGTCAAGACCCAGGATTTCCGGTTGTTCGAGCCGGACCGCCGGAACTGGTCGACGTACCTGCCGGAAATCGTCGACCGGGACGCCGCGCCGAGCGATCGGCCGGCGAGCGGGCGGCCCGTCGTCGTGCAGGAATACGTGCCGCACGACCGCGAGCTGCGCGTCTACTACCTGAACGGGGGAATCTGCGCCTTCGAGATCCGTAAACCGGAGCCGTCGAGTCTCTGGACGGATCCCGACAGTGTCACGGTGACGCCGGTCGACTGCCCGGCGGTCGCCGTGGAGGCGGTACGCACCCTCTGTACCGCGTGGGGCCTGCGCTTCGGCGCGTTCGACCTGCTCGCCCGGTACACCGGCGAGGTCGTCTTCCTGGAGGCGAACCCGGACGGCGACTGGCTGTGGTTCGAACGCAGGGCGCGGTGGAACGGCGTGTCGTTCATGGCCGCGGTGATGGTGCGTGAGTTGTTTGTCCGAGGTACGTCGTTGGGGGCTCACGTAAATGACTGCGACGCTGCGTGAAAACATCTCCGCGCGGGAGATGCTGCTGGTGGCGATGCTGGCCCGGGGCCACACCACCGACCGCGCGGCCCGGGAGCTGAGGCTCAGCCGGCACACCGTCGGCGAAGAGATCAGCGAACTGCTCGGTCGGTTCAACTGCCGCAACCGGGCGGAACTGGTGGCCTACTGCTACGTCCACCGGCTCCTGCCGATCGGCATCTGGCCGCCGCCGTACGACCTCTCCGACGCCAGCGCGGCATGACGCGCCGGATCACTGTCCGACGTTCGCACTCTCCGAGGTAGGTGAGCCTGATGTTCGATCCCCTGATCATTCTGCGCGAAGCGGGACTGCCGGTCGACCACCTGAGCACAGCGCAGCGCGACGTGCTCGCCTCGCTCACCGAGCACGAGACCGCCGTGCTCGCGTCGATCCAGCAGCGGCTCGTCGAGGCGGACAACAACGCCGAGGTACTGGCGCACGACCTGAAGCTGCTGTGACCCGGCGGCACTGACAGCTATGGATCCCCGGCGGGAGGTGGACCGGTCATGAGCCGCAGACTGGTGGTGGTCCTCTTCCTCGACCTCGTCGGCTGGACCCGGCTCGCGGAACGTGTCGACCCCGAGCCCCTCCAGCAGCTTCTGGAGCAGTACTACGAAATCTGCTCCAGCACCGTGGAAGCACACGGCGGGGTCGTGGAGAAGTTCATCGGCGACGCCATCATGGCGGTGTTCGGGGCGGACACCTCGCAGGAGGACGACGCGCTGCGCGCGCTGCGGACCGCGTTCCAGATTCGCGCCGAGGTCGGCGACCTGCGTACCCCGGGCGCCGACGGTCCCCCGGCGCAGATCCACTGTGGCATCGCCGCCGGCGAAGCGCTGGTGACCCGGTCGGCGCGAGCCGGCATGCGGGTCGTCGGCGACGTGGTCAACCTCGCCGCGCGCCTGCAGTCCGCCGCGGTCGCCGGCGAGATCGTGGTCAACCGGACCGTGGCGGACCTGGCGAGGCGGCACTTCGTCATGGCGCCGGTACCGCCGCTGACGTTGAAGGGCAAAGCCGAGCCGGTACCGGCGTTCCTGGTCACCGGCGTCGGCACCGGCGACCGGGCCCCCGACGGCGCGCCGATGGTCGACCGGGGCGGCGAACGCACCCGACTGCGCGAGGCGTACCGGGCGGTGGTGCGCGATCGCCGGTCGCGACTGGTGGCGGTACTCGGGCCGCCGGGCATCGGCAAGACCCGGCTGGTAGCCGAGGCGGTGGGCGAGTTCGCCGCGGACGGGCCGGAACCCACCGCGGTGTTCGCGACCTGCCCGTCGTACGGGCCCACCGGCAACCAGGCGGCGGTCGTCCAGGTGCTGGACGCGCTCACCCGGCAGTCCGCGCCCGCCAGGGACCTGGTACGGACGAACAGCCGGGTCGCCGCGGTCGTCACCAGCCTGCGCGACGCCGCGCTGTCCCGGCGGGACGGAAACGTTCCGGGGCCCGGCGTCGAGGAAGCGTCCTGGGCAGTACGGGAACTGCTCACCGCGGCGGCGACCAGACCGCTGGTCGTGGTGTGGGACGGTCTGGAATGGGCCGGACAGTCGCTGCTGCTGTTCGTCGGCGGGCTGATCGACAGCCTGCCGGATCTACCGCTGCTGATGATCTGCGTGGCCCGACCGGAACTCGCCGAACGCGACGTGCCGTGGGTACGCGCCCTGCACGAGCACGACGTCGTCGACGTGCGCCCGTTGGAACCGCCGGACAGCGCCGAACTGGCGGCGTCGCTGGTCGCGGCGGGCGCGCTCCCCGACGTCCAGGCGCACGCCCTGGACCTCGCCGATCGGGTGCTGGTCGACCGCGCCACGCTGTACGGCGCGGGCAATCCGCTGTTCATCCGGTTGATGCTGGAGTCGGCGACACCGGGTCGCCCGCTCGACGACATCCCGGCGAGCATCACCGCGATGGTCGGGGCGATGATCGACCGGCTGCCGGCACACGCCCAGCACCTGCTCGGCGTCGCGTCGGTGGTCGGGTCCACGTTCACGGCGGCGCAGATCGCGCTGCTGGACGAGCCGGCGCCGGACACGGCTGTCGAGTTTCTGGTGCAGCGCCGACTGCTCGGTACCGGCACCGAACCCGGCGAGTACTTCTTCGCGCAGCAGGCGGTACACGAGGTCGCGTACCGGCGGCTGGACAAACAGCGACGCCTGGCGTGGCACCGGCGGCTGGCGGAACACGGCGTCAGTCCCGGGTTCCACTTCGAGGCGGCGGTACGCCTGCTCGGCGAGCTGCGCCCGGACGACGCGGAACTCGGGGCGCTGGCGGCGTGCGCCGCCGAGGCGCTGCTGCGGGACGGTACCGCCGCGCTGCGCCAGCGCGACATGCCGGCGGCGACCGACCTGCTCGAGCGCGCGTTCGCGCTGGTACCGCCGGACGGCAGCCGGTCGGTCGCCGCGATCCGGTTCAGCGACGCCCTCATGCTCAGCGGCGACATGTCCCGCGCCGTGGACGTGGTCACCGAGGTCGTGCGCACCGGCGTGAACGAACGCGACCGGCGCGCCTGCATGGCGCAGCAGCACCTGCTCGCGGCGCGCCAGGGCAGGATCCCCGAGACCACGGTCGCGGACCTGCTCGCCGAACTCGACCGCGACCCGACCGACCACCTCGCCTGGTGCCGGTTCGAACAGCTACGGGTACAGATCCACCTCGCACACGGTCGGTTCGCCGCCGCCGAGCGCGCCGTCGGCGCCGCGTTGCGGCACGCCCGCGCCATCGGCGACGGCTACGAGGAGGACCGGCTGCTGGTGGCCCTGTGCGAGGTACGGCAGTGGTCGCCGACGCCGGTCGCCGAGAAGCTCGCCGTCTGCGCGGAACTGCTCGACAGGTTCGCCGCCGACCGTTTCCTGCTGGTCCCGGTACTCGCCGCGCAGGCGCGCGGCCTCGCGCTGCTGGGAGACGACTGCGGGGCGCGTGCGGCACTGGCGGAAGCCGAGGCGGCGGTCGACCAGCTTCGCCTGACCATGGGTCAAGTCCTGACCGATCAGGCGACCGGGCTCGCCTGCTCGCTGCACGGCGACCACGTCGAGGCGGAGCGGCACTACCGCCGCGCGGCGGACGCGCTGGAGCGGTTCGGCTACGTACCCGTCGCGCTGACGTTACGGGTACAGGCGGCCCGCGAGCTCGCCTCGCAAGGTACGGACCCGGCGACCCCGCCGGTCGCGGGTGAGCGGGACGCCGCCCGGCAGATCGTCGCGCTGCTCGACCGGCGTGACGAGATGGACGTCCGCGGACGACTGCTGTGCATGTCGGCGGCGGTACGGCTGGGCGTCGGCGGCGACCCGGACGCGCTGCTCGGCGACATTCTGTCGCTGCTGGAACGTACCGACGACCCCTGCCTACGCGGGGACGTCTATGTCGACCTGGCCCAGACCCACCGACGCCTGGGCAACGACGCCGACGCCGATGCCATGGCGGGCGCGGCGATCGACAGCTACCACGCCGTCGGTGCGACCCGGGCGATGCGAGCGGTGAAGGCATGGACATGACAGCTGCGCCGTGGCGTCGACCACGGCCGAAGCACGCTTCCGGTATGCCGGCGTGGAGCATGCCGGCGGAGAACTACCGCGACGAACCCATACCGGCGAGCGTCTTCGAGGCGATCGACCAGGACTGGGCGTGGGGCGGCGCCGACGGGCACGGGGTACGCGTATGCGTGCTCGACAGCGGCGTCGACGGGGACCACCCGCTGGTTGCGCCGGTCGACCGCGCGTGGCACGTGGTGACCGAGGAAGGCAACCGGATACCGAGCGTGAAGCCCTGCGAGCCGCAGGACAGCGCGGGACACGGTACCGCGTGCGCCGGGATCATCCGCGCCATCGCGCCGCGGGTCTCACTCAGTTCGATCAAGGTGCTCGGCGATGGGAAGGCCGGCAGCGGGGCGGCGCTGATCGCCGGGCTGTCCCACGCGATAGAGGAGGGCTTCGATGTCATCAACATGAGCCTGTCGACCGCCAGGCCCGAGTACCGCAACCGGTTGGCCGAGCTGTGCGATCGCGCGTACTTCCGCCGCTGCATGTTGGTGGTCGCGGCGCACAACCTGCCGATCGAGAGCTTTCCCTGGAACTTCGCCTCCGTGATCTCGGTCGCCAGCCACGCCGAGCCGGATTCCATGCGCTACTACTACAACGCGACGCCGCCGGTCGAATTCTGCGCCCGCGGGATCCGGGTGCCGGTAGCGAGTCCGGGCGGCGGCATGACCAGGAACACCGGTAACAGTTTCGCGGCGCCACACATCGCCGCCATCGCGGCGCTCGTGCTGAGCAAGCACCCGTGGCTCACGCCGTTCCAGCTCAAGAGCGTCCTGTACCACTGCGCCGCCAATGTAGCGACCCAGGGGGTTGAAGGTGGAATCCTCCTCACTCGAATCACTTCGTGACATCACCGAACAGCGACTGCTGCAGTCCGTCGTCGCGGTCGCGCGACACGTGTACGGCGCTGCCGCCTCGTCGGTCTTCATGGTCAGCCCCGACACCGGCGAGCTGATCTTCGCGGCGGTCGCCGGCGCCGGGGAACAGAGCCTCGTCGGTACCCGGTTCGCCGCCGGCACCGGCATCGCCGGCTGGGTGGCGGCGAGCGGTCAGACCCTGATCACCGACAGCGTCGCGGACACCGACCAGTTCGCCCGCGACGCCGCGTCGTCGACCGGGTACCTGCCCGCCAGCATCATGGCCGCGCCGCTCATCGCCGACGACGAGTGCATCGGCGTGCTCGAGGTGCTCGACCGGCACACCACCGGCTCCGGAGTGCACGACTTCGACGACATGGAACTGCTCGGGCTGCTCGCCACCCAGGCCGCGTTGAGCCTGGCGCTGCTGCGGCGCAGCCACGGCGGTCCGAACAACGGACCCCGCATGGGCAGCCTGCTCGCCCGGCTGTCGGAGCACGCCGCCACCGACACGTACGACCCGCTCGCCGTGGCTCTGCTCGGCGTGTCGCTGGACCTGCTGGAACGTGCCACGGCGTCGCCGTCGGTGGTCGGCTGACCGCCAGCCGCGAGGAGATCGGATGACCCGGGTCGAAGGGTACCCAGCAGCGCGCGACAGCGTCCGTCCCGCGCCGGGTCCGGAGTGCGCGCCGGTACCGGACCCGGTCGACGGCGACGAGCGGTTCGACCCGACCAGCCCGGTACACCGACGCGATCCGCACCCGCTGTTCCACCGGATGCGCGCGCGGGCTCCGGTGTACCGCCACGTCAGCGCGGTCACCGGGCTGGCGTCCTGGTACCTGACCCGGTACGCCGACGTGCAGCGCGCCCTGCGCGATCCGGACATCGGACGCCAGCTCGACCGGCTGCCCGACGAGATCGCCGCCCGGCACCGGCAGTGGGCGTTCGACCCGCTGGCGATGCTGCGCCGCAACGTGTTCAACCTCGACCCACCCGACCACACCCGGCTCCGTCAGCTGATCGCGCCGGCGTTCAGCGCCCGTACCGTCGCGGCGGTCGAACGGCGCATCGGTCAGGTCGTCGACGACCTCGTCGACGACCTGGCGACAGCCGACGGCGCGGTCGACGTGATCGACACGCTGGCGCTGCCGCTGCCGGTGGTTGTCGTCGCCGAACTGGTCGGCTTCCCGCTCGACGATCGCGCCCAGTTGCGCCGGTGGAGCGACGAGATGCTGCGCAGCCGCGACCCCGTCCGGGTGCGCCGCGCCGGCATCGAATTCATCGGGTACGTCGAGGACACCATCGACCGGCGACACGCGAACCTCGGCGACGACCTGCTCTCCCATCTCATCCGGGCGCGGACCGACGGTCGGATCAGCCACCCCGAGCTGATCTCCAGCGTGTTCCAGCTGCTGCTCGCCGGCGACGAGACGACCGTCAACCTGATCGGCAACGCGGTCCTGGAACTGCTGCGCCACCCCGATCAGCTCGCCCGGCTGCGGGCGCGACCGGAACTGGTCGCCTCGACGGTCGAAGAGGTCATGCGGTTCAACTGTCCGGTCGGGCACTCGCGTCCGCTGTACGCGCTCACCGACGTCGAGATCGGTGCAGCGGTGGTCCCGCGCGGCGACGTCGTGGTACCGGTGCTGCTCGCCGCCAACCGCGACCCGGCGGTGTTCGACCGACCGGACGTCTTCGACATCGCCCGCAGCCCGAACCGGCACCTCGGTTTCGGTCACGGTATCCACTTCTGTCTCGGCGCCGCCCTGGCCCGGCTGCAGGCGCGCGCCGCCGTCGGCACCCTCGTGCGCCGCTTCGGCGACCTCGCCCTGGCCGTCGACCCCGCCGAGCTGGAGTGGACGCCGGAGCTGTTCCTGCACGGGGTACGACGACTGCCAGTGCTGCTCAGGGGATGTTGAAGGGGTCGAATCGATGTCGTACGCGCTTCTGTACCGGATGGCTTTCCGCTACGCCACCTCGCAGGTTCTGCACGCGGCGGTACGCCTCGGTGTGGCGGACGCCCTCGCCGCCGGCGCGATGCCGGTCGAGAAGCTGGCGCACGCGCTGGGCTGCGATCCGGGTGGACTGTCCCGGCTGGTACGCGCCCTGACCGTGCTGGGCGTGGTCGAGGAGACGGCACCCGGACAGGTCGCGCTGACCGAGCTGGGCGGACCGCTGCGCGCCGACCATCCGCAGTCGATCCGGTCGAGCGTGCTGTTGTACGGCGACCCGGCGGTGTGGCAGGCGTGGGGAGCGCTGACCGACGCGGTACGCACCGGGGAACCGGCATTCGACCGGGTACACGGTCGCCCGCTGTTCGACTTCCTCGCCGACCATCCGGACCTGTCCGGCGTCTTCAACGCGGCGATGCGCGAAGGGTCCGACTGGGTCGGTCCCGAGGTCGCCAAGGTGTACGACTTCGCCGGCGCGGGCACCGTGGTCGACATCGGCGGCGGACGCGGCGCCCTGCTGGCGGCGGTTCTGACCGCCGCGCCCGAGGCGCACGGCATCCTGTTCGACACCCGGCAGGGTGCGGCGGAGGCAGCCGACACGTTCCGCCGCGCCGGGGTGTCCGACCGCTGCTCGATCGAGACCGGCAACTTCTTCGACAGCGTCCCGCGCGGCGACGTGCTGCTGCTGAAGGGCATCCTGCACGACTGGGACGACGAGCGCTGCCTCGCCGTGCTGCGCAACTGCCGCCGGTCGATCGCGCCGACCGGACGTCTGCTGGTGCTCGAACCGGTCACGCCGGAACGGCTGGACACCGTGGAGGCGGTCGGCGCGGCGATGAGCGACATCGCCATGCTCGTGTACACGGGAGGCCGCGAACGCAGCCGGGACGAATTCGTCAGCCTGTTGGCGGCGAGCGGGTTCGACCTGGTCGACGTCACCGCGCCGCTGGCGGGTACGTCGACCCGCGTCCTCGTCGCGGGCCCGGCGTGATCGGCGCACCGCCTACAAGGAGAAGGTGGAGATGACCCCGCACACCCGGCCGGGCGCGCTCGTCGTCCTCGGCGCGATGCTCGGGCACCGGTACCCGGCGGTGCTGCCGGCGGCCGCGCGACGCGGTCTGACCGTGTTCGGCGTCGACGACCTCAATCCCCGCAACGCCAGCGTCGACGCCGCCCGCCGACGCGACCCCGCCCATCCGCTCGCCGGTCTCGCCGAGGTCGCCTGGATCCCCGACGACCGCCCGCACGACGTACTGGAGCAGGTCGTCACCTGGTCGCACGGGCACGACATCGCGGCGGTCGTCGCATTCGGCGAGGCGTACGTCGACGCCGCCGCGATCGTCGCCGACTGCCTCGGTCTGCGCGGACCGGGGCTGCGCGCCTCCCGGGTCTGCCGCAACAAGCTGCTGCAACGGCGGTACCTCGGGCAATGGAGCCCGCGCTCGCGGCTGCTACCGCCCGGCGGGCGTACCGAGGCGATGGCGGGCTGGGACACGTTCCCGGCGGTCGTCAAACCGGTCGGGCGGATGGCGAGCTCCGGCGTCCGACGGGTGGGCGACGCCGCCGAACTGCGCGCCGCGGTGGACCGGTACGCCCCGGTCGAGCCGGCGGTCGTCGAAGAACTCGTCGAGGGTCCGGAACTGTCGGTCGAGTCGCTGGTCGCGCAGGGCCGAGCGGTGTTTACCGCGGTGACCGGCAAGAGCACCAACGAGACGGGCAGCGAACACTTCGTCGAGATGGGACACACCGTCCCCGACCCCCGGCTGTCCCCCGACATCCTGGCGGCGGTACTCGCCGCGAACGCCGCGATCCTGCAGCGGCTCGCGTTCGTCGACGGGGCGGCGCACGCCGAGTACCGCATCGGACCGTCCGGGCAGGTCACCCTCATGGAGATCGCCGCCCGCCCGGCGGGCGACAGCATCTACGCGCTGTACCACCTCGCCACCGGGGTACCGCTGGAGGAGACGCTGCTGGCGATCCTGCTCGGCGAGGCGGTCGAGCATCCCCCGCCGCGCCGGGTCGCCCGGCAGGTGTACGTGCCGCACGAACCCGGGATTCTGCGCGCGGTGCACGCCGACGGGCTCGGGGTACCGGTGTCCGGGCTGAGCGACCCGACGTGGCCGTCGGTCACCCCGCTGGAACCGGACGCGCCCGCGACCGTGCACGTGGTGATGGTGGGTCGACCGCTCGGTACCCGGCTGCGGACGATCCAGGAGTCCGCCGACCGGTCCGCGTGTTTCGTCATCGACGCGCCGACCCTCGCCGACCTCGACCGCATCGAGGCCCGCTGCCGCGCCGCCGTGCGCGTCGAGGTCGAACCCCTGCCCCGGGACCAGGTCGCCGCCGGACGGCTCGACCCGGTCCCCGCCGGTTGACGCGAACGGAGCCGACCGTGTCCGAACGTATCCCCGCCGTCCTGCTGCTGGGCGGCGTCGACCTCGCCACGGATCGGCGGTACCTGCGCGCCGCCGCCAAGCGGGACCTGACCGTACTGGTCGTCGACGAACCCGCCGACCTGGTCGGACGCTGGCACGGCGACGACCCTGTGTGCGCCGGCGACCCCGCGCCGGTCGCGACCGGCGACGACCCTGCGCCCGCCGCGACCGCCGGGCTCGCCGCCACCGAGAGCACCGAGATCGTCGACCGCGCCGCTGCTTGGGCGAGGCGGTACGACATCCGGGGCGTGTGCCCGCTGCACGAGCGGTACGTCGAGGCGGCGGCGCTGGTCGCCGACCTGTTCGACCTGCCCTCACCGGGGCTGCGCGCGGCTCGGGTGTGCGCCAGCGGGTACCTGCAGAGCCGGTACCTCGCCGCGTGGCGGCCCCGGTGCGACACGGTCGCGCCGTCCGGCCGCGCCGAGATCGTCGCCGGCTGGACCCGGTACCCGGCGACCGTCGCCCCGGTCGGTCGCGCCGCCGCGACCGGCGCGCGGCTGGTACGGGACGCGGCGGAGTTGCGCGCGGCGCTCGGCGCGTACCCGCCGAACCAGCGGCTGGCGATCGAGGAGCAGCCGCCCGGTCGGGAGTACACGATCGACTCGCTGAGCCTGCGCGGAGAGGTGCGCCGGCTCGACGTGACCCCGCGGCACGCCCCGCCGTCGCGCCTCGACGCCGAGGACCGCCGACGCCTGACCGACACGCACGCGGCGATCCTGGCGCGACTGGCGTTCGACACGGGTCCCGTCCACGCCGGGTACCGCCAGGTGCCCGGTCGCCCGCCGACCCTGACCGGAATCGCCATCGGGCACCGCTGCGACGCCGCCGCATCGTCGCTGGGCGGCGACGGCGTCGTCGAGGACGTGGCAATCGGTCTGATCGTGGGCGAGGACGTCGCACGGCGGTGAACCGGTACCGGTCGCGACCGGTACTGTGACCGGGTTAACAAGAGCAGACGTTGTCGCCGGCAACCCGAAGCACCGCTCAGGAGTCGAGAGAACGTGACGACCCTCACAGTGGACGGGCTGACGGTGGCGTACGGCCGGAGCGACCCGGTGCTGCGCGACGTGTCGGTACAGGTGGAGCCGGGTCACACCCTGGCTGTCACCGGACCGTCCGGCGCCGGGAAGACCACTCTGCTGCGCGCGATGGCGGGACTGCTGCGCCCCCGGCAGGGTGGCGTGATCGTGGACGGTACGCCGCTGCGCGACCGGGACCACGCGGTCGCCCAACGGGTGGTGCTGATCCCCCAGGACAACGGTCTCGCCGCGATCCTGACCGCCGCCGAGAACATCCAGGTCGCCCTCATCGCGCAGGGGGCGAGCCCGGCGGACGCCCGGCGCACCACGACGCGGGTGCTGGACCGGCTGGGTCTCGCCGCGCAGGCGGACCAGTTGGTCGAGGAACTGTCCGGCGGACAGCAACAGCGCACCGCGACCGCGCGGGGGCTGGCGCTGCGCGGCGCGGTCCTGCTCGCCGACGAGATCACCAGCGAGCTGGACGCGCAGAACCGGCAGAAGGTGCTGGACCTGTTGCACGACGAGGCGGCACGGGGCGCGGCGGTGGTACTGGCGACCCACGACCCCCAGGCGGCCGCCGCCTGCGACGCCGAACTGCATCTCGTGGACGGCCGCGCCGAGCTGGTGCGCGGATACGCCGAGCTGCCGGCGGGCGCATGACGACGCCGGTCCGGCTCCGGAGAGCACGGCCGTTCGCGCCGTGACGCACCGCGTTCGGTACCGACCGGGTCGTCCAAGGAGGATGTCGATGCTCGCCGTGGCATTCGGTGCGCTGCGGGCCCGGCGCGCCCAGACCGGCGTGCTGCTGCTCATCGCGATACTGGTGACGGCAGCCGCCGTGGCGGCGCCGTTCTTCGTGCTCGCCGCGAGCGAATCGGTCGCCGGGCGCGACGTGTCGACCGCCCCGGCGAAGCAGCGGCTGGTCACCGTGTACCGGCAGGTCGCCGAGTCGACCGCGTCGACGTCGTTCGACCGGTACCGCTCCGACATCCGTCGCGACCTCACGTTGACCGGATTCGACCAGGTCGCCGGCGCGTCCATCGGCGGAACGGTGAGCGGACCGGCAGGCAGCGCCGGCTCCCCGATCGCGGTACGCGACGGGGTCTGCGCCCGGGTCGTCCTCACAGGAGCGTGCCCGACCGGCGCCGGTGACGCGCTGCTGTCCACCCGGACCGCGTCCGACCTCGGGGTCGGGGTCGGCGACCGGGTACGGTTCACCGCGCCCACCCACGACACCCCGCTGTCGTTCCGGATCAGCGGTCTCTACCAGCCGCGCGATCCGGGCGCGCCGTACTGGGGCGCGGGCGCGCTGCTGGCGGACGGCACGACGCATGCCGCCCCGTCGGGAGCCGACAAGCCCGCCGGAACCCCGGACGCGCTCTTCGTCACCTGGGACGGTCTGCGCGCCACGGGAATCGTCGACGCGACGTACACCGTCGACTACATCGCCACCCCGGCGGCGTTGAGCGCGCACAACGCCGTGGACGTCGGGCGCGCTGTCGAATACGGCGCCGCCAGGCTCAAGGCGGACGGGTACCAGGTGGACACCGGCGTCTTCGACCTGGTCGACCGGGTGCGGCGCGACCAGCGGGCGATCCGGTTGGGGGTACCGCTGGGCGCGGCGCAACTGGTCCTGTTCGGGTGGTACGCGCTGGTCCTCGCGGTCACCGCCGGCGCCGCCGCGCGGCGCGCCGACATCGGTCTGCTCAAGCTGCGCGGGCTGCCCCGGCGGCGGATCTGGTCGCTGGCGGGGCAGCAGAGCGCGCTTCCCGTGCTGGCGGGTCTGGTTCCCGGGGTACCGCTCGGATGGCTGCTGGCGCGGGCGCTGGCCGGCGTGATCGCGGAACCCGCCCAGCGCCGGCTGGCTGTCCTGCTCGCCGCCGGCGCGGCAGTGGTCGCGGTGCTCGGCGCTCTGCTCGCCGCGCTGCTGGCGGAGCGGCGCACGGTGCGTACCGACGTGGTCGACCTGCTGCGCCGCACCCCCCGGCGTCCGACGTCGGGCCGGCGCCGAACCTGGCAGTCCAGCGCCGTGGACCTCGCGGTCGCCGTGCTGGCGCTGGCGGGGGTGTACCAGGTGCACGCCGCGGGGCAGGGGTCGGGGCTGGTGGTACTCGCGCCGGGGCTGGTCGCGTTCGCCGCCGGGCTGCTCGCCGCGCGCCTGCTCGCACCGGTCGCGACCCGGATCGCGCGCGCCGGGCTGGGCACCGGTCGGCTGTCCGCCACGCTCACCGGTACCTACCTTGCCCGGCGCCCCAACCTGGACCGGCTGTTCGCGCTCGTGGCGATCGCGGCGACGCTCGCCGGGTACGCCGCGCTGGCATGGGGTACCGCGTCCGCCGCCCGGCGGCAGCGCGCCGTCGAAGAGGTCGGCGCGGACCGGGTGCTCACCGTCGAACCGGTCGGCACCGGGACCCTGCTCGCGGCGGTACGCGAGGCGGACCCGTCCGGACGGTACGCGATGGCGGCGGTGCAGACCGCCACCGTCGGTGTGCCCGGCGTGCTCGCGGTGGACACCTCCCGCCTCGCCGCCGTCGCCCGGTGGAGTCCCCGGTACGGGTCGACACCGGCTCGGCTGGTCACCCTGCTGCACCCGCCGGCACCGCCGCCGGTCGCGGTACGCGCCGACCGGCTGCGGTTCACCGTGACCGTGAACGCGCTCGGTCCGGGACCGGTGTACCTGGCGGTGATCCTCACCGGCAGCCACGGCGAACGGGTGCTCGCCGGGTACGGACCGCTGACGCTCGGTCGGCACGAGTACGAGGCGGACAGCGCGCCCTGCGCCGCGCCGCCCGGCTGCCGGCTGGACGGTTTCGCGGTCACCGGCGCGACGGCGGTCGCCGGGCGCCCGCTCGACGCGCCCGCACCCGGCGTGGACCTGGTGGTCCACAGCCTGTCCGGCGACGCCCCGATCCTGCGCGGCGCGGACCTCGCCGACCGCGACCGGTGGCGTCCGACCACCGACCCGACCTGCGTCGGTCCGCTGCTCAGCAGCGACCCGGACGGGTTGCGCGTCGCCCTGCCCCGCGCCGACCGGTACACCGGGAGCACCCGGCGGGACGGACAGATCCTCCTGGTCGACGCGCCGACCCCGGTACCGGTGGCGCTCGCCGGGCACCTGGGCAACACCGGGTTGCTCGGTGATCCGCAGGTCGACCTGTTCGCCTCGACCACGGTGCCGATCCGGGTCGCCGCCCAGGTTGCGGTACTGCCCCGGCTCGGTCGCTCGGGAGCCCTGGTCGACCTGGAGTACGCCGACCGGTTGACCGACGACGGCGCGGGTCCCCGCACCTCGCAGGTGTGGCTGACCGGCGACGCGCCGCGTGCCGTGGTCGACCGGCTGCGTACCGCCGGGCTGCGGATCGTCGGCGAGGAAACGGTGGGCACCCGGCAGGACCGGTACGCCGGGTCGGGACCGGCGGCGGCGCTGCGGTTCCAACTGCTCGGCGCGGCGCTCGCGGTGATCCTGGCGGGGTCGAGCGTGGTACTCGTCGCGGCGGTCGAGCGCGAGTCGCGCACCGAGGAGCTGACCGCGCTGCGCCACCAGGGTGTCGCCTCGCCCGCCGCCCGGTCGGTCGCCTTCGGCGGGTACGCCTGGCTGACCGGCGCGGCGGTGCTCACCGGGCTGCTGATCGCGCCCGCCGACCGACTCGTCACCGGGGCGATCCTGCCGCTGTTCAGCGACGACTGGCGGGTACTCCCCGCACCCGCGCTGCTGCGACCCGGTGCGCTGCTGGTCGCCGCCGCGCTGGTCGTCACGGTGCTCGGCGCCGCCGCCGGATTCGCCGGGTACCGACTGGCGCGGCAGGTGACCCGATGATCACGCTGGTCCTCGCGATGCTACGGGCCCGTGCCGGGCGCGCCGTCGTGGTGTCGCTGCTGACCGTCGTCGCGGTCGCCGCCGCCGTGGCGGGGCCGGTGTTCCTCGCCGCCGCCGACCGGTCGACGATCGCCACCGAGGTCGCCCACGCCACCTCGTTCGAGTTGACGCTGCAGGCGCGCGACAGCGTCGACCTGACCCGGCAGCGCGACCGCAGCTTCGAGACCACCGCGCCCGGTCTGCTGTCCGGTCCCGGGCTGACGCCGATCTTCACCGCCGAGTTCGGCGTGTACCTGACCGGTCCGAAGGACAGCGACGGCACCCGGCTGACCTTCCGCGAGGGGGTGTGCGCGCACCTGCGGATGGTCGAGGGGCGCTGCCCGATCGGTACCGACGAGGTGGTTCTCGCCGAGGCGACGGCGGCGCGGTTCGGCGTCCACACCGGACAGAGCGTCGTCGAGCACGAAAGCGTGATCACCCAGGACGGACCGGTCGCGGTCGGACCGCCGGCAACGCTGGCGGTGGTGGGCGTGTTCCAGATCCGCGACCCCGACGAGCGGTACTGGGCGGACCAGCGCTACGTCGACGCCGGGCCGGGCGGGGCGCTGTCCGGGCTGGGTGTACCGGCGTTCACCACGCGCGGCACGATCGAGGCGCTCGGGCACGCCATCGAGGTGCAGAAGGTGGACGCGCTGCTCGATCCGGCGGCGCTGCGCCCGTCGCGACTGGTCGAGATCCGCTCGGCGGTCGAGAAGGCGATGACCCGTCCCCCGGGCAGCCAGATCCAGATCGCCACGGGCATCCCCGCCCTGCTCGACCGGATCGACGCCGACCGGTCCACGCTGCGCGAGGTGGTACCGCTGGCGGCGGTGCCGCTGGTGGTACTGGCGTGGATGGTGCTGCTGCTGGCCGTCGGGTACGCCACCGACGCGCGGCGCGGCGAGCTCGCCCTGCTCAAGTTGCGCGGTACCGGCAGGGTCGGGCGGTGGTGGCTGGTACTCGGCGAGACCGTGCTCGCCGTGCTGGTCGGCGCGCCGCTGGGGTACCTCGCCGGGTACCTCCTGGTCGGCGTCGCCGCCCGGCTGCTGCTGCCCGCCGCCGCCGGCCCGGTGGAACCGTCGAGCCAGGCGCTCCGCTGGGGGGCGGTCGCGGTGCTCGGCACGCTGCTGGTCGCCCTGCTCGCCCAGCGCCGCCTGCTCGCCGCCCCGGTCGCCGACCTGCTCCGCCAGGTACCGTCGCGGGGCGGTTGGCGGGGACAGGCACTGGAAGCGGTCCTGTATCCGCTCGCCGTAGCCGCCGTCGTCCAGATGAGACTCAACCCCGGTCGGCTGACCGGCGTCATGCTGCTCGCCCCCGGACTGGTCATGCTCGCGGTGGCGCTGCTGGCCGCCCGGCTGGTGGGTCCTGTCGTCGGTGCGGTCGGAACGCGGGCGCTGCGCCGCGGCAGGCTCGCGGTCGCGCTCGGCGCGTTGCGACTGGCCCGGCGACCGGGCGCCGCGCGCCTGCTCGCGCTGCTGGTGGTCGCCGTGGCTCAACTGTGCTTCGCGGTCACCGCGACGAGCGTGGCGGGGCGGGCGGCGGACGACCGGTCCGCGGTGGAACTCGGCGCGGCGCGGGTGCTGACGGTACTGCCGGTCGAGCGGACCGAGCTGCTGCGCGCGGTACGCGCCGCCGACCCGGCGGGCCGGTACGCGATGGCGGTCGCCTCGGTGCCGGCACGCAACGACAGCGACCCGCCGATGCTCGCCGTCGACGCCACCCGACTGGCGCAGGTCGCGAACTGGCTGCCCGAGTACGGCGCGTTGACCGCCGCCCAGGCGGCGCAGCGGCTGCGACCGGGCGAGCTCGACCCGGTACTGGTGCACGGTCGGTCGCTCAGCGTCGACGCGACGGCGACCGGCTTCGACCCGAGGCAGCAGCCGCACCTGGTGGTGCACCTCGCCCCGCTCGCCGGGGGACCGACGCAGGCGAGCGACCTGGGCGCGCTGACGCCCGGGCGGCACCGGTACCGCTCCTCCGCCTCCTCGGTCGTGAACTGCCCGGAGGGCTGCCGACTGGTCGGCATCGAGGTGGCGCTGTCCGCCAGTACCGACCTCGACCTCGTCCTGCACGGGTTGTACGAGGGCGACCCGGCGACACCGGTCGACGCGGGACTGGGTCGGCAGGGTCGGTGGCGGACCCCGGTACCGGACAGCGCGACCGCCGTGCCGTCGCTGACCGCGCGCCCGGACGGGTTGTCGGCGAGCCTGCGTACCAAGGGGCTGAAGGCGGACGCGTGGATCATCCCGGTCGACGAGCCGTACCCGCTGCCGGTCGTCGCCGCCGGTCCGCTCCCCGGTGACGTGCTCGACGGTGCCGACCGCACGCCGCAACGGGTGCGCCCGGTCGGCACGGCGGCGGTCCTGCCGCGCCTGGGTCGCCGCGGTGTCCTGGTCGACCTGGAGTACCTCGCGGCGACCGCTCGCGACGTCGGACCGGCGGACGCGCCCGAGGTGTGGCTCGCCGCCGACGCGCCCGCCGACCTGGTGGACAGGCTGCGCGACGCCGGGCTGACCGTGACCGGCAGCACCACCGACGGCGAGCGGACGGGGTATCTGCGCCGGCAGGGTCCCGGTACCGGGCTGCGGTTCCACCTGCTCGCCGGTGCGCTCGCGATCCTCCTCGCGCTGGCCGCGCTCGCCCTGGTCGCCACCGTGGACCGGCGTACCGGACGGCAGCTGCGGGCGCTGCGCGTGCAGGGTGTCCCGCGCCGGGCGCTGGCGGCTGCGAACCGGTACGGGTACGCCGGACTGGTCCTGGTCGCGTCGCTGCTCGGACCGATCGCGGCGGGCGCCGCCTGGCTGCTCACCGCGCCGTCGATCCCGATGTTCGCCGACCGGGTCCAGGTCGTCACGCCGCCCACCTGGCCCGACTGGCGGGTGCTCGCCGCCGGCTGGGCGGTGGCGGGTGTGCTCCTGCTGGGTTTCGCGCTGGCGGCGGCGCGGATTCTGTCGTCCGGACTCGACGACCGTGGTCCGGGACTGTGGACGAGCCGGCGACATGCGACATTCGACGCGGGGAGGGAATCGTGACGGGACTGGCGGTCGCCTGTCGCCGGGTGGTGCACATCTACCGGGCGCAGGCGGGTGACGTGGTCGCCCTGGCAGGCGTCGACCTGTCGATCAATCCCGGGGAGATGCTGGCGCTGGTCGGTCCGTCGGGCTCCGGCAAGTCGACGCTGGTCGCTCTGCTCGCCGGGCTGATGCGCCCGTCCGCGGGGCGGGTGCATGTCGGCACGTACGACATGGGCAAGCTGTCCGACGCCGAGATCTCCCGGCTGCGCGGTACCGAGATCGGCGTGGTGCTGCAGGGCGCGGCGCGCAACCTGCTCGGGTACACGAACCTGTACCGCAACATCTGGCTGGCGCAGCGCCAGGCGGCGCGGACCTCGGGCGTCCAGCTCGACGACCCGGACCGCATCCTGGACCTGGTGGGACTGGGCGGGATGGGCCGCGCCAAGGTGGGTGAGCTGGCACCGGGCGCGCGGCAGCGTGCCGCGCTGGCGGTCGGTATCGCCGCCGGGCCGGGTCTGCTGCTGGTGGACGAGCCGACGTCGCAACTGGACACGCGGGGTCGTGACGAGGTGCTCGCCGCGTTGGAGACGGTGAACCAGGAACGCGGTACCACGATCGTGGTGGTGACCCACGACGGCGAGGTGGGCGCCCGGCTCGGTCGGGCGGTGACCATCCGCGACGGTCGGGTCGGCGCGGAGGGGCGCGACGGGCAGGACTTCGCGGTGGTCGCCGGCGACGGCACGATCCAGTTGCCGCCCGAGGTGCTCGACGCGTACCCGCCGGGGACCCTGTTCAAGGTCGACCACGAGGACGGGACGGTGTCGCTGGTGGTCGGCGGGGCGCACAGCACACTGGCGCGCCCACCCGCCTCGGACAACTAGCGTCGCGCGACTGCTGGTTCCAGTCGGCGGAGCGCCGCCGAGGTCCCGACCGTTGTGTCGACATGCCGTCAATTGACGTGACTCGATGTCCTCGTCGCTGCACGCTGCGTCGCATGACGCCCAGCCGACCGGCGGGCGTCCCCGACAGGGAGGCGACGAACCCCGTGCACCCGACATCCCCACCCCGATCATCCCGTACCCGGCGCGCCTGCCGCGCCCTGGTCGTCGGCGCGCTGCTGCTGGCCGGCGTCGGCGTGCTCACGCCGCCCGCCGAGGCGCAGACCAGCCACACCGGTCCGTCGATCAACGCGACCGCGCCGACGGGCGAACAGCTGACCGCGCAGGTGTACGACCACCCCCGCTACTACACCGCCGAGCAGCTCGACGCGCTCAACGAGGAACTGTTCGACGACGAGGACGTCAACCTCGGTCACCCCGGCAAGCCGCCCCGCCACGGCGCGTTGGGGCCGTCGGTGTCCGCGCCCGACTCGGTCGGCACGCTGGCGACCACCGTGCTGCGCGACTCCACCATTCCGGCGAGCGGCATCTCCGGCGGGTCGACGTACGCCTCGTACACCCAGGAGCCGAGCACCGACGCGAACGGCGCGAACATCTTCCAGACCGGCAACTGGTACGCCACCCGCAGCACCGACGGCGGCGCGACCTGGTCCTATCTGGACCCGTTCACGATGTTCGGCTCCGGCTTCTGCTGCGACCAGGTCACCCAGTACGACCCGGACACCGGGCGGCAGTTCTGGCTGCTCCAGTTCTCCGACCACCTGGTGCTCGCCAACGCCTCCGCGTCCGGTACCGGGGCGTTCACCAACTGGTGCTACTGGAACATCACCCCCGGCTGGTTCGGGCTCGCGTCCGGTACCGGGCTGGACTACAACGACATGACGATCGGCAACAGCTACGTGTATGTGTCGACCAACTTCTTCCCGTCCGGCGGGGGCTCCGGGTCGGCGCTGGCGCGCCTGCCGAAGAAGGAGATGGCGGCATGCGCGGGGTTCAACTACGGCTACCTCACCCGTACCGACAGCTTCACCTTCAAGCTGGTGCCCGGCTCCACCGACACGCTGTACTGGGGTAGCAACTGGGGTCAGACCAACGGCTCGTCGTTCCGGGTGTACGCCTGGCCGGAGAGCTCCGGCTCGTACTCCTACTGGGACCGCACCGTCGCGTCGTACACCTTCTTCACCCGCAACAGCGGTCAGAACTGCGCCAGCACCGACGGCGTGGTGACCAACTGGTGCCAGTACGCGGATTCCCGGGTGCTGGGCGCGTACCGGGCAGCCGGTGTGCTCGGCTTCTCGTTCAACGCGAAGCAGGACGGTTCGCACCCGTTCCCGTACAGCCGGATCGTCTGGTTCAACGAATCGGACAAGTCGTACATCGGGGCGGGCGACGTGTGGGCGACCTGGGGCGCCATCCAGTTCCTGTCGCTCGCGCCGAACTCCAGCGGTCGGGTCGGCGGCGCGTACGCCTGGGGCGGCGGTACCGGCGGCACGCACTACTACCCCGGCTCGGCGGTGTACTCCACCGGAGCCGGCACGATCGAGAACAACTCCAACTTCTACCTGTGGGGCGACGGCAACACCTGCACCTACAACGGGCTCTACCGGTGGGGTGACTACCTGACCACCCGCACGTACAAGGCGAACCCGTCGACGTGGCTCGCCACGGGCTGGGCGATCAAGGGCGGCAACTGCGGCAGCTCAGGCGCGTACGCGCAACCGCACAACGTGCAGTTCTCCGGCTGAGGTCGTTCCGCTGGCGGGCCGTTCCGGCCCGCCGGCGGAACCGGACCGGCATCCGCAGGAGTCGAAGCCGCATGACACGTACCGGTCTCGTCGTCACCGTCGGCGCGCTGCTGCTGGTCGCGGCGTGCGCGAAGCCCGTGCCCGGCGGTTCGCCGTCGTCTGGTCCGCCCTCGACCGGGTCGGGTGTCG
Source organism: Micromonosporaceae bacterium (assembly GCA_036378155.1). Taxonomy (GTDB): domain Bacteria; phylum Actinomycetota; class Actinomycetes; order Mycobacteriales; family Micromonosporaceae; genus DASUXA01. The sequence goes on from DASUXA010000060.1 coordinate 39,921, forward strand.
CGGGCAGAACCATGGTCGACGGCGGCTGCCCGATGGTGCGGCAGGGCACGCCCTGCCCGGACAAGCCGCTGTCCGCGCGGATCACCGTCACCCGGGTCGGCGACCCGGCGCCGCTCGCCACGGTGACCAGCGACAGCGACGGATGGTTCCGCATCCCGCTGGCACCCGGGCGGTACCGCCTGACACCGGCCAACCTGACCGGCGCGCTGCACCCCGCCGCCGGTCCGCAGGACGTCGACGTCCAGCCGGACAGGTACACCACGGTCACGGTGTCGTTCGACTCCGGTATCAGGTGAGCGATCGCACGGCGGCTACAGTCCCACCCATGTCGGTCACCGATCTTCCGCGGCGGTACCCGAGCGAATGGGGCCGCGCGACGGACCACCCGTTCCTGCGCGCGGTGCGTGCCGGCACGCTCCCGGCGCCGGCGTTCCTCGCCTGGCTCGGGCAGGACTACCACTTCGTCGCCGACCTGCTGCGTTTCCAGGCACGGTTGCTGGCGCGCGCGCCGCGCCGCGCGCAGGCGGTCCTCGCCGGCGGCGCGGTCGCGCTCGTCGACGAACTCGCGTGGTTCGAGCAGCACGCCGCCGCGCGGGGGCTCGACCTGCGGGTGTCCCGGTCCCCCGCGACCGAGGCGTACGCCGGGCTGCTCGACCGCCTCGACCGGGCCGAGGCTCCGGTGGCGCTTTCGATGCTGTGGGCGTTGGAGCGGGTGTACCTCGACGCCTGGTCGTCCGCCGCGCCCGGCGCCGGCGGGTACCGGGAGTTCGTGGAGCACTGGACGACACCGGAGTTCGCCGCCTACGTCGCGGCGCTTGCCGACGCCGCAGACGACCTGATCGCGGAGGTGGGCGGGGTGCCGGACGTCGACCGGTACTTCGTCGAGGTCGTCGACGCGGAGACCGCGTTCTGGGATGCGGCGTGGACGGGAGCGACGGCATGAGCACGGCGCGCCGGTTGTGGCAGGACAACGCCGACCTGGCGAGCGCGGCGCTGGAGCACCCGTTCGTCCGGGGGCTCGCCGACGGCACCCTGCCGCGTGAGCTGTTCGCCGGGTACATCGCCCAGGACGCGGTCTTCCTCGAGTCGTTCGCCCGCACGTACGCGCTGGCGATCGCGCACAGCCCCGATCGCGCGGGGCTGGACGCCTTCACCGACCTGCTCGTCGGGGTGCGCGACGAACTGCGGATGCACGAGTCGTACGCGCAGCGCTGGGACGTCGACCTGTCGAGCGTGACGACCCTGCCGGCGACCCTCGCGTACACCGACTTCCTGCTGGCTACCGCAGCCCTCGGCGGGGTCGCGCAGATCTGCGCCGCGATGACGCCGTGCATGCGGCTGTACGCCTATCTGGGCACGCAACTCGCCTCGCGACGCACCAGCGACCGGTACGCCGAATGGGTCGACACCTATGCCGACCCGGATTTCGAGGCACTCGCCACGACCCTCGAACGCCTGCTGGACCGGTACGCGGGCGACGCCGCCGCGCCCGGCGACGACCGGCTCGGCGCGACGTACCGCCGGGCGATGCGCCTCGAGGTCGCGTTCTTCGACGCCGCGTACGGTCTGACGTGACGGGTACCGCCGGTGCACGGCGCTCGCCTGTCCGACACGACGTGTACGGCCTGCTGCTGCATCGCGGCGGACGCGGCGAACAGGAACGCGGCTACCAGGCTGAGCGCGACGACACCGGGCCCACGCGAACCGCCGACTCAGACCGAGCCGACCTCGCGGGCAACCTGCTCCAGCCGGGCGCGGTAGGTGTCCCACCATGCCTGGTCGACGCGTGGCAGGTTGTCGTTGCCGTTGCGCAGACCGGCGGCGCCGTCGATCAGTTCCCGGACGATGTCGGCATGCCCGGCGTGCCGGTTCGCCTCGGCGATCACGTGTACCAGGACCCGGTGCAGCGTCACCTCGGCTCGTTCCGCCGGCCACCACGGCACGCGCCCGGTCGCGTCGAGCGGCAGCAGGTCGATCGTGGCGTCGGCATGCGCCCAGACCCGGCGGTACAGCCCGATGATGTCGTCCCGCGACTCGTCCGCGGTCGCCCACAGGTCGGCGTTGGGCTCGGCGTCGTCGTCGAACCACGGCATCGGCTCCTCGAACGGTCGGCCGAAGGTCGCGCCGAAGTACGCCGCTTCGACGCCCGCCATATGTTTGACGAGTCCGAGCAGGTTGGTACCGGTCGGCACCATGGGCCGGCGGATGTCGTATTCCGACGCCCCGTCCAGCTTCCACAGCAGCGCCTCGCGGACGACCTGCAGGTACCGGTGGAGGTCCGCCTTCGGATCAGATTCCATTTCCGGATCATGGCACCGGCGACCGGTGCCGGCAAACCACTTTGCCCTGGTCACCGCCGGCTGGGGAACACCAGGTCGGAGATCTCCAGGCGCCGGATCAGTCCTTGCGGCGGGCCCGAGCCGTGGCCCTCGCGTTCGCCTTCTCGATCTCGTGGACCAGGTCGTCCTTCGTCAACTTGTCGGGGTTCGACACGCCGACCTTGCGCGCGACCTCCACCAGGTGCTTCTTGCTCGCCCTGGCGTTCACCCCCTGGGCGGTGTCCGCCGGTTTGTCGCGCGCCGGCTCACCGCCGCGCGCCGCCTGCCGGTCGGACGGGCCGTTGCGCTCCTTCGGCTCCCAGTGGTCGCCCACCTTCTCGTGGGTGTGCTTGAGCGACGCGTACGCCGCGCGGCGCGCGCGGCCCGGGTCGTCGTACGTCTCCTCGGCGGACTCCAGCGTCTTCTTGTACGTGCGCACCGCCTTGTCGTCCGAACGCGCGATCGTCGACGGCACGTCGTCCCGCATGTCCTCGGCCTGCTTGTGCTTGTCCTCCGCCATCACGACCTCCCGCGCAGGTGGTTGTCCGACACCCCCGCGTGCCGCTCGGGCGACCGGGCGGGACGCGAAAGTCTCACCTCTACCGCTACCCGCCGGCAGCCCGGTACACACGCACCGCGCCCAGGCGTACGGCTGAGTCCGACAAATCGGACGGCGGTCGCGGTACGTGTGCGCCCTCCGCCCTCGGCTCACGCTCGCACCCGGGTCGGCTCGCCCGTCCGGTCGTCGTCCGGTACCCCGCCCGTGGACGCCGTCGACATCGCCCGCAGGACGTCCGCCGTCGCGGTATCGGCCGGAAAGAACGTCTCGATGGAGATCTCGTCGAGCGTCACGTCGCGAGGCGAACCGAAGACCGTGCTCGTATAGAGCAGCGTCAGCTCGCCGTACTCCGAGGACAACCGCATCGGCACGACGAGGTCGTCGACCGGTGTGCCGCCGCTGTTCGCGGCGTCGCCGTCCGGCATCGGGTACGACTCGAGCTCCGCGAGCAGGTCCGCCAGCCCCGCCACCACGGTACGGGCGAGTTGCCGCCGAACTCGGCGGAGCACGTGGGCACGCCACTGGGCGAGGTTGCGGATCCGCTTGGACAGACCGTCCGGATGCAGGGTGGCCCGCAGCACGTTGACCGGCGGCGTCCGCAGCTCGTGGGGGACGCCGTGCAGGAACGCCGTCATCGCCCGGTTGGCGGCCAGCAGCTCCCACCGTACGTTGACCGCCACCGCCGGATTGGGCTCGTGGCCGGCGAGGACGGCGTGCACGGCGGCGCGCGCCGCGCCGAGATCGGTGAACGCCCGTTCGGGGTGTACCGGCGCGTAGCCGGCGGCCAGGTAGAGCACGTTGCGTTCGCGCAGCGGCACATCGAGCTCGTCGCACAACCGCTCGATCATGCGACGGCTCGGCGTGGCGCGCCCGGTTTCGATGAAGCTCAGGTGCCGTGCGGACAGGTCGGCGGACAGCGACACGTCCAGCTGGGACCGGCCCCGCCGCTCCCGCCACCGCCGTACCAGAACCCCGACCGGCTCCGTGTTGGTCATGTCACCAGCCTGATGTGGGCGGCACGGGCTCGGCAATGATGTCGCAGGTAATCGACACACATCGGGCGCCGGTCGCACGGTGTCAGGTGTGGCCGCGCCGCCGAGGCGCCGCCCGCACCACGGATACCGTCCGACAGGAGGCAAACGATCATGACTACCGCACCGTCGAGCACCGAGCACGAGGCAGTTGTCGAGCGCTACCTGCGGTTCTGGAACGCCGGTACGCCCGAGGAGCGGCAGCGCCTCGCCTCGGCGACCTTCACCGACGACGTCGAGTACCACGCCGTCGTCGGTGTGCTCACCGGCCCACAGGCGCTGATCGACTTCCGCGACCAGTTCACCGGGCACGTCGGCGACGCGACGTTCCGCCGGCGCGAGGCGCCCCAGATCCACCACGGACGCGCCCGGCTGATGTGGGAGATCGAGATCGGCTCAGGCGAACCGTTCGCGGCGGGGACCGATGTGCTGGTGTTCGACCCGGAGAACAGGATCAGTTCCGTCACCGTGTTCCTGGACCGCCCGCCGGTCGGCTTCGACCCGCACGCCCACGACTGACGTCGCGGTCACCGCGCCACGAGCGCAGGGGACACCGCGAGCCCCGCGACGCCCGCCGTACGAGACGGCGGGCGTCGCGGACGGTCTACTGGTACCGCTTGACCACCCCGTCGGACAGCGCGTCGGCGGCGGCAGCCAGCCGCTCGCCCGCGACGTCCAGTCGGGTGAGCACCGCACCTCGTGCCTGCTGTCGCGGGCGAGCAGGATGAGGGGATGACGGAAGACGCGCGCCGGCGTGGGCGTCCGAGCACCGGCGTACGCGAGGCGGTGCTCCAGGCAGCTGAGGCGGTACTCGCCGAGGGCGGTGTGACCCGACTGTCGACGAAGGAGGTGGCACGTCGCGCGTCCGTCGCCGAGTCGAGCATCTTCTATCACTTCACGGATCGGCTGGGACTGCTGCAGGCGGTGGTGCGACAGCACCTTCCCGAGTACGGGCAGGCAGTCGCCGACCTGCGTCAGCGGGCTGGACACGGCAGCCTGCGGGACAACCTGATCGCGTTGCTCGACCGCCTCGAAGCCTTCTACCTGCGCATCATGCCGATCATCGCGGCGGTACAGTCCGACCACGAGTTGCGCGCTCGTTTCGCCGACCGCAGCGTCGAATCCGACATCGGCCCCCGCCGCGCCCTGATCCCGGTCGCCGAGTACCTCGCCGAGGAGCGCGACCTTGGCCGGGTGCGTGACGATCTCGATGTGGCGGCGGCTGCGCAGATCCTCGCCGGTATCGCGTTCCACCGGGCGATGCTGCGCAGTCTCGCCGGCACCGGCGACATCCGGGTGACCGACATCCCGAAGCTCGTGGACGCGTTCCTGCCGAGCCTGGTCGACGGCTGATCCGCGATCGTTTCCGCCCGCGTCGGCTCGTTCGCACGACGTTCCCGGTACCGCGCCTCGCTGTGGTCCGCGTCACAGCCGTCGCCGCGACGGTCCGCGCCCGGCTAGATTAACTGAGCAAGTACTCAGTAATTAGGGCGCGTGCCCACCGGATCACCCGGACGCCGGTGCCCGAGAGGAGAGCCATGAAGATCACCGTCTTCGGTGCGACCGGCGGGACGGGTCGGCTGCTGGTGCGGCAGGCATGCGAGGCAGGTCACCAGGTGACCGCCGTGGTACGCGACGTCAGCCGTCTCACCGGTGCGCATCCGCTGCTGACCGTGGTGCAGACCGACGTGACCGACCCCGACGCCCTGGGCCCGGCGGTCAAGGGCGCCGACGCCGTGATCTGCACGCTCGGTCCGCGAGGAGTACGAGCGCCGACGACGGTCCGCACCGACGCGGTCGCGAGCATCATCCGGGCGATGCGCGCCGAAGGGGTACACCGCCTCGTCGTGGTGACCGCCGCCGGCATCGTCACCGACGGCGACGGCCCGCTGACCCGGCTCCTGCTCAAGCCGATCCTGCGACGGGTGCTCAGGTACTCGTACGACGACATGCGCCGTACCGAGAACGTGGTGCGCGCCAGCGGTCTGCGGTGGACGATCGTGCGTCCGGGCAGGCTCACCGACGGACCGTGGACCGGCAGGTACCGCCGGGCGGTCGACCGTAACGTGCGCGGCGGACTCAGCATCTCCCGCGCCGATCTTGCCGACTGCCTGCTGCGCTGCGCCGTCGACGGTGGTCCGCTCGAGGCGGCGCTCGCCGTCGCCCGCTGAGGACCGCCCGCCGCTCCCGTCGAGGCGCCCACGCTTGATCGCCGACCGGTACGGGGAGAGGATGGGCGCTATCCGGGGTGCCGCCGACCCGGTTCACCACGTTGACAGGAACGGGGCCGACATGCAGGCAGATGGCGCGAAGGACCGTTCGGGCGTCGGTCGGCGTCGATCGAGGACGGTCCTGTCGGTACTGGTCGGCGTGCTGGTCGCGTTCCTCGGCCCCGCCACCGCGCAGGCGTCGGACCAGGGTGACCGGGGCAACCACACGGGGCAGGTGGCGCGGGTGATGACGCGCAACCTGTTCCTGGGCGCCGACCTCGGTCCCGCGCTCGCCGCGACCAGCCTCACCAGGTTCGTCGACGCGAACGGCGCGGTGCTGCGGCAGACCACCGCCACGAACTTCCCCACCCGCGCGAGGGGTCTCGCGGCGGAGATCCTGGACCAGCGACCGGACCTGGTCGGTCTGCAGGAGGTGGCGCTGTGGCGCACCGGTCCGGCGTCGGTGGGCCCGGTGTTCGGCGGTCCCAAGACCGCGACGACGGTACGGTACGACTTCCTGCAACTCCTGCTGGACCAGCTGAACGCGGGCAGGGAACGCTACCGCCCGGTGGTCGTACACCAGGAATTCGACTTCGAGGCGCCGGCGAACGAGAACGGCGTGCGGGGCGACGGTCCGCAGCCGACACCGGACGCCGAACTGAACGCCCGCCTGACCATGCGCGACGTCATCCTCGCCCGCGTCGACGACGGCGTACACACCTGGGCGCCGACCAGCGGCACGTACCGGCACCTGCTGACGCTGCCGATCCTGGGCATGCCGGTCACCGTGACGCGGGGCTGGACCGAGGTCGAGGCGAAGGTACGCGGCGGCGTCCCGTTCCGCTTCGTCAACACGCACCTGGAGGCGTTCGACCCGCGTACCGCCCACCCGAGCATCCGGGCGTCGCAGGCGGGTGAACTCGTCGCGCCCGGTGGACCGGCGACCGGGGACCTGCCGGTGGTGCTGGTCGGCGACCTGAACTCCGACGACGACACGGTCGTCCCCGACGACCAGCAGGCGTACCGGGTGCTGCTGGGCGCGGGTTTCGTCGAGCGCAGCACCGCCGACCCGCTTAGTTGTTGCATCCACTCGTACGACCTGACCACGGGTACCGCCGCCGAATTCGACCACCAGGTCGACCACGTGATGACGGACGCAGCGGGTACCGTGCGGCTGGTGGAATCCACGGTCACCGGCAGGACGATGCGGAACGGGTACTGGGACTCCGACCACGCCGGAGTGTTCAGCGCCCTGCGCGTCAACTGACGACGAGGCGCGATGCCTGCCACGCACCCCCTGGACCGGTCCACCCTCGACGCGCTGCGGGCGCTGAGCTGGCCGGCGAACGTACGCACACGCCTCATCGACCTCGCCGCGATGGCCCATGACGCCTCGCACTACCTGCGCCAACCACGCGTCGTCGTCACCGCGCGCGACGCCGACCACGTCGCCGGGCTGCTCCGCTTCGCCGCCGACCACCACCTGTCCCTCACGTTCCGGTCCGGCGGTACCAGCCTGTCCGGGCAGGCGGGCAGCGACGACCTGCTGGTCGACACGCGGCGCAACTTCCGCCGGGTCGAGGTTCTCGACGACGGCGCGGGGGCGCGGTGTCAGCCGGGCGCCACGGTGCGATCGGTGAACGCCCGGCTCGCGCCGTACCGCACCAAGCTCGGTCCGGACCCCGCCAGCGAGGCTGCCTGCACCGTCGGCGGCGTGCTGGCGAACAACTCGTCCGGGATGGCGTGCGGCACCGCGCTCAACGCGTACCGCACCCTGCGGTCCATCACGTTCGTGCTGCCGTCCGGTACCGTGCTCGACACCGCCGACACCGACGCCGACGATCTGCTGCGCGCCCGCGAACCGGGGCTGTGGCAGGGCATCGCGGACCTGCGCGACCGGGTGCGCGGCAACGCCGACTCCGTCGCCCGCATCCGGCACCAGTTCTCCATGAAGAACACGATGGGGTACTCGCTGAACGCGCTGCTGGACTTCGACCGCCCGGTGGACATCCTGAGCCACCTGCTGGTCGGCTCCGAGGGGACGTTGGCGTTCATCGCCGAGGCGGTGTTCGACACGGTGCCGGTACGCCCGCACGCGGCGACCGCCCTGCTGGTGTTCGACTCCCTCGCCCAGGCGACCGACGCGGTGCCGGCGCTGGTGACGGCGGGTGCGCGCACCGTCGAGCTGATGGACGCGGCATCCCTGCGCGTACTGCAGCGCGATCGGCAGGGCGCGGCGGTCCTGGACGGTCTGCGGGTACGGTCGCACACGGCGCTGCTGGTGGAGTTGCAGGGCACCACCGCCGAGGAACTCGACGCGGACCTTTCCGCCGCGTCGACCCTCCTCGCCGGGCTCACGTTGTCCGCCCCGGCCCGGTTCACCACCGACCCCGCCGAGCGCGCCACGCTGTGGCACCTGCGCAAGGGGCTGTACACCCTGGTCGCCGGGGCGCGACCGGTGGGCAGCACCGCGCTGCTGGAAGACATCGTGGTACCGCTCGACCGGCTCACCGTGACGACCGAGCGGCTGACCGACCTGTTCGCCCGGTACGGGTACGACGACGCGGTCGTCTTCGGACACGCCAAGGACGGCAACCTGCACTTCCTGATCAACCCCCGGTTCGACGACCCCGAGGAGCTGCGCCGGTACGCGGCGTTCACCGAGGACCTTGTCGACCTGGTACTGGGTGCGGACGGCTCACTGAAGGCGGAGCACGGCACCGGTCGCATCATGGCGCCGTACGTGCGTCGGCAGTTCGGTGACGAGTTGTACGACGTGATGCGCGCCGTCAAGAACCTGTGCGACCCTGCCGGTCTGATGAACCCGGGGACGATCCTCAGCGACGACCCGCAGGCGCACCTCAAGGACCTCAAGATTCCGCTGCCCGCCGATCCGGCGGTCGACACCTGCGTCGAGTGCGGCTACTGCGAACCGGTCTGCCCGTCGCAGGACGTGACGACCACGCCACGGCAGCGCATCGTCATCCTGCGCGAGATCGCGGCGGCGGACGCCGCCGGCGACGGCGCACGCGGTCGGGCGTTGCGACGCGACTTCCGCTACGACGCCGTCGACACCTGCGCGGCGGACTCGATGTGCCGGTCGGCGTGCCCGGTCGGTATCGATACCGGCGCGGTGATGAAGACCGACCGTGAACGCGGACACTCCGCCGCCACCCAGCGCCTCGCCGCGACCGCCGCCGCGCACTGGGGCGGTACCGTCACCGGACTGCGCGCCGCCCTGCGCGTCGCCGACGCGCTCCCCGCCGGGCTGCTGTCCGCCGGGAGCCGGGCGGCGCGGCGGGTCCTGCCCACCGACTGGGTACCGCAGGTGGACGCCGACCTGCCGGGCGCCGGACCGAGGCGACCGGCGCCGCGCCGACCGCACGACGCCGTCGCCGTGTTCTTCCCCGCCTGCATCAACGCGTTGTTCGGCGGCGCCGGCGACGGGGACGACGGGGAACCGACGGGAGTCACCGCCGCGTTCCAGGCGCTGTGCGAACGCGCCGGGCTGGCGTTGTCCGTACCCGACGGCATCGCCGGGTTGTGCTGCGGCACGCCGTGGAAGTCGAAGGGGCTGACCCGCGGGTACGAGGTGATGGCGCGCCGGACGTTCGACGCGGTCTGGTCGGCGTCGGACCACGGACGGCTGCCGGTGGTCTGCGACGCCTCGTCGTGCGGGCTCGGGCTGCGCGAACTCGGTACCCACCTGACCGGTGACGCGGCGGATCGCTTCGCCTCGCTGCGCATCCTGGACGCGGTGACGTTCACCCGCGCCGAGGTGCTGCCCCGGCTCACCGTCACCCGGAAGGTCGGGTCCGTCGCGATCCATCCGACCTGCTCCAGCGAGCACCTGGGCAGCACAGCCGACCTGGTCGCGCTGGCGGACGTTTGCGCCGGGTCGGTCACCGTACCGGCGACGTGGCGCTGCTGCGGGTTCGCCGGCGACCGCGGTCTGCTGTACCCGGAGGTGACGGCAGCGGCGACCCGGCACGAGGCGGCGGAACTCGCCGACACGCGGTTCGACGTGTACGTGTCGAACAACCGCACCTGCGAGCTGGGCATGTCGCGGGCGACCGGGGCGGCGTACCGGCACGTCCTCGAACTGCTGGAGGCGTGTACCCGGTGACCGCGGCGTCAGTCGTTGTCGTTGTAGAACGCGACGCCGTTCCAGTTGGTCACACAGGACGGGCTCAGGAAGATCCAGCCGAGACCGGGGTCGCGGACCGCGATCGCACCTGACCCGTTCGCGGTGTACCGGTAGTACACCCAGCTCTGCGGGTACCCGGCGAAGTCGTGCAGCGAGCCGGAGGTGAAGTAGCTGGAGGTGAAGTAGTTGTAGTACGCGCCGCAGCCGGTGTTCACCTGGATCGGCGAGCCGTCGGTCGCGGTGTTGGCCGGCGCGTTGAAGTTGTAGCCGAAGGTACGCCGGTGCAGCAGGTTGTCCCTGACCGTGGAGCCGCACGATGCCGGCAGCCCGGTAGCGGTGGGGCCGCTGAGCGCGCCGGGCGGGATCCAGGCGCAGAAGTTGTTGTTGCCGTAGTTGCGCCCGTAGTGGTAGTTGCTCGGGTTCGTCTCGTGGACGTCGTACGACGTTCCGCCGAGAGCGATGCCGACGAAGTAGCCGCAGGGCTTGTTCTGCAGCCAGGTGCCGGCGGGGATGGTGCCCGAGTTGCCGCACACCGCCGGCTTGGGCGCGTTGTAGATGATGGTGTACCGGTTGACGGCGGCTGCCGGTCCGCTGATGCCGACGACCGTCACGACCGCCGCGACAATCGACAACAGCGTCGCCGCCAGTGGCAGCCGGCTCTTCACGGTCATGGTCGCGCCCCATCGGTCGGGTTGGTCGGGCGGGAGCACCCGGACTTCGACCCTACCAAAGACGTACGTGAATGTCTGGTTGCCGCGCGAAAACCTGAAGCCGCGGGGCGCCGCGCGCTGCTAGTCTCTGCCGCGCGCCACCCGGTGCGACGCTTCAGGGTTACTTCCCTTTCCCGGAAAGAACCCCCTGGAGCACCCCTGATCTCGGGTGGAGCGACGTCAGACGTGGGTGCCCGGTGCGAAGGCGACGGTTACTTCGACTGCGGATCGAGAGGTCGCGGGGTTCGAATCCCTGCCGTCCCGACCTGGTTGGGGCGTAGCTCAGCGGATAGAGCGCTACATGTACCGGCGCCAACCTTGACCTCGGGCACTCCCTGACACTGTGTCTCCAAAACTGAGTTTTGGAGACACAGTGGTGTCCCGGCAGGTTGCTGGTACCGGTACGGGCCGACCGGCACCGCCGCGACGGTCCCGGGGGCGGGCGACCCCGCGAGAGCCGTACCGCGCTGGTGATGTACGTACATCCCCAGCGCGGTACGACCCGGACGGTACCCCTCGGCTCGGCGACCCGATCCGCGCACGATCGGCGGTTTCCGCCAATTGTCGAATTCCGCCATCCCACCTCGTCGCGCCGTCCCACAGCGGCGCCGACACGCTGGCGTGCCTTGTGGTCCCCGGAGCCGGCGAGTTACCGTCCCCCCATCGGGTACTGATAAGTACCCGATGACCGGGCAGGAGGAGGACGACGATGGATCAGCACGCGATCACCGACGTCCCGCGCCTGCCCCGGGGTCCGCGCCTGCCGGGAACGGCGCAGGCGCTCGCCATGTTCGTCGCCCGGCGCCAGGTCCTCACGCTGCTGCGCGCGCGGTACGGACCCAGCTTCGTCCTCGACGTGCCGCCGTTCGGAAAGAGCCTCGTGATCAGCGAGCCGAAACTGGTCAGGCAGTTGTTCACCGCAGGACCGGACCTGGTCGGCACCCCGCAACCGAACCTCAGCCGGCTGCTGGGCAGCGGCTCGATCTTCGGGTTGGACGGCGAGGAGCACCGGCTGCGGCGCAAGCTGCTGACACCCCCGTTCCACGGACGCCGGATGAAGGCGTACCAGGGTCTGATCGAGGAGGAGTTCCGCCGGGAGGCGGGCACCTGGCCACAGGGACGGGAGTTCGCCACCCTCGCCCCGTTCATGCGCATCACGCTCAACGTCATCCTGCGGGCGGTGTTCGGCGCCGAGGGTTCGGAGCTGCACGAGCTGCGCGTGGTCCTGCCCAAATGGGTGGAGTACGGCTCGAAGCTCGCCGTCCTGCCGGTCGGCGAGAAGGGCATCGGGCCGTGGAATCCGTGGCGACGGTTCCACGAGTACCGGCGCCGGTACGACGAGATTGTCCAGACCCTGATCGACCGGGCACGCGACGATCCGGATCTCGGCGAGCGCGACGACATCCTGTCCATGCTGCTGCAGAGCCGGTACGAGGACGGCTCGCCGATGTCCGAGCAGCACGTCAAGGACGAACTGCTGACTTTGCTGGTGGCGGGGCACGAGACGACGGCGACCACGCTCGCCTGGGCGGTGGAGCGGCTGCGCCGGCATCCGACCCTGCTGCGCCGGCTGGTCGACGAGGGCGACCGGGGCGGGTCCGAACTGCTCCAGGCGACGATCATGGAAATCCAGCGGACCCGCCCGGTGATCATCAATACCGCTCGCAAGGTCCGGGGCGACGGACTGCGGCTCGGCGAGTGGACCGTCCCGCGGGGCTGGTCCGTGCTCGTCGGAATCCACCTGGTACAGAGCGACGCCACGGTGTTCCCCGACCCGGAACGGTTCGACCCGGAACGGTTCGTCGCAGCCGCTCCCGACTCGTACGCCTGGATTCCGTTCGGCGGCGGTACCCGCCGCTGCGTGGGAGCCGCCTTCGCGAACTTCGAGATGACCGTGGTGCTGCGCACCCTGCTGCGGGACTTCGACCTGCTGCCGACGTCCGCGCCGGACGAGCGGTGGCACTCCCGTGGCGTGGCGTACGCGCCGGCCAAGGGCGGTCGGGCGGTTGTGTATCGTCGCCGCCCGCCCCTCGACGTCCAGACCTCCGGGAGCGCCCATGCCGCGACACCGTCCTGAACCGCTCGCCGGGCATACCGCCGTGATCACCGGCGCCGCCTCCGGGATCGGTCGCGCGCTGGCGCTGCGGCTGTCCGCGGCGGGTTGCCCGGTCGCCATCGCCGACATCGACGATCGTGGGTTGAAGGAAACCGCGGCGACGCTGCGCGGTCCCGTGCTCAGCCAACCACTCGACGTTCGGGACGCCGCCGCCGTCACCGCGTTCGCCGATCAGGTGCGGTCGTGGGCGCCGCAGCCGCTGGGCGCGGTGTTCAACAACGCGGGCGTCGCCGTCAACACCAGCGTGCTGGACGCGGTCGTGGAGGACGACGAGTGGCTGCACGCCATCAACTTCCACGGCGTGGTCAACGGCGTACGCGCGTTCCTGCCGATCCTGGTCGCCCAGGATCACGGCGCGATCGTCAACACGTCCAGCGTCTTCGGGCTGGTCGGCATGCCGTACCAGAGCGCGTACTGCGCGGCGAAGTTCGCGGTGCGCGGCTTCACCGACGCCCTACGCCAGGAGTTGCGGGGCACCGGGGTACGGGCGATCACCGTGCACCCGGGCGGCGTGAAGACGAACATCGCGCGCAACGGGCGGTTCCGGAAGGACCCGGAGGGGCGCGGGCGCACCCACGAGCAGATGGCGCGTGAGTTCGAAGCGGTCGCCCTGACCACACCCGAACGCGCCGCCGAGATCATCCACAGGGGTGTGGACCGGGGAAAGGCGCGCATCCTCGTCGGCCCCGACGCGTACGTGTTCGACGCGCTCGCCCGGATCGCGCCGACCCGCTACTACGACGTGATGGCCCGGTTGCGCCCGATCCTCGCGCGACGCGCCACGAGCCGATGACGCGCCGCGCGAGCCGATGACGCGCCGCGCCGAGAGCCGATGAAGGGAGACCATGTGCCCGTGGAGCACACCGACGTGCTGATCGTCGGCGCCGGGCTGTCCGGTGTGGGTGCCGCCTGCCACCTGCGACGCGAGTGTCCGGACCGTTCCGTGGTGATCCTCGAGGCGCGCGCGTCGATCGGCGGGACCTGGGACCTGTTCCGGTACCCCGGCGTGCGGTCCGACTCCGACATGCACACCCTCGGGTACTCGTTCCGCCCGTGGAGCGACCCGAAGGCGATCGCGGACGGACCGGCGATCCTGTCGTACGTGCGGGACACCGCGCGCGAGTACGGGCTGCTGGACCGGATCCGGCTGCGGCAGCGTGTGGTGAGCGCGGCATGGGACAGCGGTACGACCCGCTGGACGGTCACCGTCGAGCGGGGCGACGACCCCCAGCCGTACACCATGACGTGCGACTTCCTCTACATCTGCTCCGGCTACTACCGCTACGACGAGGGGTACACCCCGGACTTCCCGGGCATCGACCGGTTCGCCGGTACCGTCGTGCACCCCCAGCACTGGCCCGACGACCTCGACTACACCGGCAAGCGTGTCGTGGTCGTCGGCAGCGGGGCGACCGCGGTCACGCTGGTACCGGCGATGGCGGAGCAAGCCGCCCACGTCACGATGCTGCAGCGGTCGCCCACCTACATCTTCTCCCGCCCCAACCGCGACCCGATCGCCGAGCGGCTGCGCCGCCTGCTGCCGGAGTCCACCGCGCTGACCGCCGTACGGTGGAAGAACGCGCTGCTGGGGTTGGCGTTCTACCAACTGAGCCGGCGGCGCCCCAACCTGGTCAAGGCGATGCTGCGCAAGGCGGCGGTGCGGCAGTTGCCGCCCGGGTACGACGTGGACACCCATTTCGCCCCGACGTACCAGCCGTGGGACCAGCGGATGTGCCTGATTCCGGACGGCGACCTGTTCCGCGCCATCTCCGACGGCAGGGCGTCGGTGGTCACCGACCACATCGAGTCGTTCACCGAGAAGGGCATCCGGCTGGTGTCCGGTCGGGAACTCGACGCCGACGTCGTGGTCACCGCCACCGGGCTGAACCTGCTCGCGCTCGGCGGCATCGCGCTGACCGTGGACGGTCGCCGGGTCGACCTGGGCTCCACCATCGCGTACAAGGGCATGATGTTCTGCGGAGTGCCGAACCTCGCCTGGACGATCGGGTACACCAACGCCTCGTGGACGCTGAAGGCGGACCTTGTCGCCCAGTACGTGTGCCGCGTGCTGCGGCACATGGCGCGGCACGGGTACACGACCGTGACCCCGCTGCCGCCCGCCGGGGACGAGGTCCACCCGATCATCGACCTGCGGTCCGGGTACGTCCTGCGCAGCCTGTCCGAGCTGCCCAAGCAGGGCGCGACGACGCCGTGGCGGCTGCACCAGAACTACGTCAAGGACGTACGGCTGCTGCGCCGCGGCCCGATCGACGACGCGGTGCGGTTCACCGGGCGGGGACCGGACGGGTGACCGGCGGATGAACGGACGTCGGTACCGTCGACGGACCAGCGACATCGCTGTGTCGCCGCCACGCCGGACGCCGGTCACCGAGGCGGGCACCGATACCGAACGCTTCCGCGACCGGCTGCTCAAGGGCCTGCAACGCGCCATCGAGGAGCGCGGGTACCGGGACACCACGATCGCCGACATCGTCCGCCATGCCCGCGCGTCCCGTCGCACCTTCTACCGGGTGTTCGCGACCAAGGACGACTGTCTGCTCGCCCTGATGGAGGCGGCGAACGTGACGCTGATCCAGCGCATCACGGACGCCGTCGACCCGGTCGCGCCGTGGCCGGTCCAGGCGCGGCAGGCGGTGAGCGCCTACATCAACCATGTCGCGTCCAGCCCCGCGTTGTCGCTGTGCTGGATCCGGGAACTGCCGTCGCTGGGACCCGTCGCCGAGCGGGTGAAGCGGAACTCGATGAACGCGCTCGCCGACCTGGTCCAGCGGTTGACGGACAACGAACCGTTCCGCCGTGACGGCAGGCAGCCGGTCTCCCGCGAGCTGGCTCTGGTCATCCTGGGCGGGTTGCGGGAACTCACCGCGACCGTGCTCGAGGCGGGCGGCGACGTACGCGACGTACTGGAGGTCGCGGTCGCGGCGACCGTGGCGGTGCTCGGCGCCTCCCCGCCCATCGAGGACGCCGAGGCGGACACGAACCGCCGGCCCGTGCTCACCGACGCGCAGTGGGCACGGGTCGCTCCGCTGCTACCGCCCGCCAAGGGCGGGCTGGGCCGCCCACCGGCGCCGCACCGACAGGTGGTCGAGGCGATCGTCTACCGCGACCGTACCGGGATCGCGTGGCGGGACCTGCCCGCCGAGTTCGGCCCGTGGCAGACCGCGTGGAAGCGTCACCGTCGCTGGTCCGACGACGGTACCTGGGACCGGGTGCTGACCGAGCTGGCCGCGCCCGCCGACGAATGACGTGGTTCGTCGCCCATTCGACGTGTCGAATGGGCGACGAAGCCGCGGGCGGGCGGATCAGTCGTGGGCGAGCTGGACCGCCGCGACGTCCGCGTCGCGGGCGGCTTCCCGTTGGACGACGACCAGACCGGCACGGATCAGCCGCTTGAGCGCCCGACCCTGCAGCACCGTCAACGTCGGGGCGAGTTCGGACCAGCGCACCGGACCGTCGTCCAGCGCTTCCCACAGCTCCTTGCCGCCGTCGCGGCCCAGGCACCGCACCTCGACCTCCGGGTCGGCAGCCGAGTAGATGCGGTAGCAGGGGACGGTGTCGGCCAGCGGCGCGGGAGCGCGGTCCGCGTTGCCGATCAGGTCGCGCCAATAGTCGGCTATTCCGTCGCGTACCTGCTGCGGAATGTCGAACGGCGGCGACATGCCCTTGAAGCCGGGGATGTCCACACCCGAACTGGGTCGGATCCGGGCGTCCGGCGACAGCGCCACCACCGCCTCGGCGTCGAGCTCCACGGCGTCGGCGGCGGTGAACGCCTTCAGGTACGGTCCGTCGACCGACAGGTCGCGGGGGTCGCGGCTGTTCTTCGTCATGATGTTGACGAGGTCCGGGATCAGCGCGGTGTTCAGCAGCGCCTGGAACGTACCCTCGGTCGCGTTGTCGAGCTGGAAGCGGGCGCGGGTGCTCCAGTACGGGCTGCCCGGGTGGGCACGGGAGATCTCGTGGTACCACTGGTCGATGCTGAGCGCCCACGTCTCCGCCATCGCCCGCCATTCGACGTCGTAGTCGCGCCACAGGTCCTTCTTGGTCTGCTCGTCGACGCCGGCGTCGAAGGTCTTGCGCAGCACCAGCGCCGCCGCCCACGCCTGGGTCACCGCGAACGACATCCCGGACGAGAACAGCGGATCGACGAAGTACGACGCGTCGCCCACCGCCAGCCAGCGCTCCGCCAGCGAGCCGAAGCACTCGCTCACCCGCGAATAGTTCGTGGCGGTGTACATCTCCGGGCGTACCTGCTCGGCGTCGGCGACCAGGTCCCGCAGGAGCGGGATGGACCCGATGGTCGCGCGGAAGACCTCCGGGTCGCGGAGGTCGACCCGGGCGAGCGACTCGGGGTTTGTGACGATGCCGATGGACCACACGGTTTCCCGGACCCCGTCGATCACCCGCGGGATCGGGATGTACCACACCCAGCCGTGTTCGAAGGCGACCGCGTAGATGGGCGAGTGGTCCCCGTCGCGGAACACGTTCCAGTCGCCGGGGGCGCGTTGCGCCGGGACGCAGTTGCGGAAGTGCGACCAGATGGCGATGTTGCGGTACTCCGACAGCCACTGCTTGCGGCTGCGCGATCCCCGCGCGGTCACCTGGTTCTCCCGGCCCGACGCGTCGACGAAGTACCCGGCTCGGACCTCGGTACCGTCGTCCAGCACGACGGTCGAGCCGTCGGCGCCGGGGATGTGCCTGACGACCCGCGTGCCCTGGAACACCTGCGCGCCGCAGGACTGCGCGTGATCGAGCAGCACGGTGTCGAACTCGGCGCGGTTGACGTGGACCGACCAGCGCGGCACCCCGTCCGCGAGGTAGTCGGCGTGTTCGAAGAAGCCGACGAACGGATGGTCCTGGTCGGTGCCCCACTGGAAGATTCCACCGAACTTCTGGATCCAGCATTCGCTGGCGAGGACCTTCTCCAGGGCGCCGCTCGCCTGCAGCACCGGTATCAGCGGGTGCGCACCTGACTCGCCGATGTGCTCACGCGGAAACTGTTCCTTCTCGAAGATGGCGACCCGCAGATCGGTGTCGCGACACAGCATCGCCGCCAGCGTCGCGCCGGCAGGGCCTCCGCCCATGATGACGACGTCGTATTCGGGGGCGATTGCGGTGGCAGGTGTGACCATGACATTGCCTCTCAAACGACGGTTCGCTCAGATGATCTGGATACGTTGCACGTGCCGTTCCGCCGATCCGGTGAAGGCGTTGCGCCCGTGCAGGAGGGCGTGGTTCTCGGCGACGACGATGTCGCCGGTTCGCCATGGGTGCGCGTAGCAGTAGCGCGGGTCGTGCAGCCGTTCGCGCAGGTCGTCCATCACCCGGGTGGCGTCGTCGGGGGAGATCCCGTCCACGCTGAGGAACAGCGGATTGAGGTATTGCGCGGGATCGAGCGGCTCGGCGTACCGGATCGTCGTCTCCCCCGTCGTCGGATGGGGAACGAGCAGCGGCCACTTCGTCAACCCGCCGTAGTGGGCGAGTTTTTCGGTGCGGTACGTGACGGTCGTCCGCGCCCACAATTCCCGCAACTCCGGCGGCGCCTCGCGGTAGACCTTGGTCGTATCGCAGAACACGGTTTCGCCGCCGGCACCCGGTGCGCAGCCCCGCACGCATTGGAACAGGAAGAATCGGGGCACGTACTCGGCGAACGCGCCGTCCCAGTGGAACGGAACGTCGCCCTTGTCGAACAGGTAGTTCTGCGGGTCGTCGCGGACGATCAGGTCGAGCACGCTGCCGAAGTCCCACTGCAGGATCTTTCCCGCGGCTCGGCAGTACCGCTCCAGGTCCGCGGGGTCGAGCAGCCCGAATCCGCGCAGGACAGTGACCTTCGCGTCGAGCGTGGTCGCCAACAGATCGTCGATGGGCACATCGGCGAGGGTCTGCGTCGCGGAGGCGGAGGTGATCAGCGTGCCGAACGGGTGGAGACCGGTGCCGCCCAGGACGGCGAGCGCCGAACTGCTCATCGTGTTCTTCCTTCCGGTTGCCGGGATGTGAACTCCGACGGTTCGACGAGGACGAAATGGCTGGGGCGCGAGTTGCGCCAGACCAGGCGGGCGCCGCGTTCCTCTGCCTGTGCGCGTTTGACCAGCGTGTGCCTGGTGCCGTCGTCGAGCACGACACCGTGCCAGGGAGTCAGCCAGTTGTCCTGGGTACGCAGCAGGTGGAAGCCCAGCTTGTCGCTGTGGTGCGCCTGCGGATGAATGGACAGTCGTACCGCGTCGGGAAAGGTGCCGGCTATCAGCCGGCTCCACGCCTGGCTGCGCCGTACCACTTCGTAGGCGGTCGCCTTCGAACGGTTCCGGCGCTGGGTCGGGCTGAGGTCCGGCATCAGGACCGCGTTGTCCTCGACCATGAAGCGGTGGACGCCGTTGAACATCCGGCGCACCGCGGCGTCGGTCTTGACTTTCCGGCGAAGCGTCTCGGTGCTGTCCGCGAACTCGTCGACGAGGTGCCGGCGACGCGCGTCCCAGGTCATCCTCGGCATCGCGTCGCGCAGCCCGTACACGTCGAGCGAGCCGCCGGCGGTGAACCGGATGACCTTTCGCAGCGCCGCGCCGTACTCGTCGACGTGGGTGTCGGGGATTTCCAGCACGTCGCCGAACACATGCCCGTCGGAGCAGATGGTGACGACGGCACCCGGCGCGTACACCGCCGACACCCGCTCGCAGAAGCCCTGCAGCGACTCGATCGCCAACGCCTCCGCCATGTCCGGCAGCCGTCCGAGCGTCTTGCGGCGGTTGCGGGACTTCGCGGGAAACGCCGGGATGATGAAGTGGACTGGTTTGTCCGCCTCGATGAACCGCACCACCTTCTTCAGGTGCGGCGCGAAGCAGTCCGGGCACGGCGCGACCTCGCACGGCGCATCCGGATCGGTGCTGCGGCGGCGTGCGAACACCAGGCGTAGCACCTCGGTCGCGACCGCCTCGGCGCGCGTCGCGCGTCGCGACCGCGCCAACCGGGGTTGAACAGGACGACGTGTCTGCGAACCTTCACCAATCGATGTGCTTACCACTTCCGCACTCATGACCATCCTTCGACAGATGTGCGGCGTCGCGTTCAAGCGAGGCCGAGCACGAGGGGGAACTCAGGTCTTCCACCCAGCACGAAGGCGCCGGCCGACTGAATGATCTGGTCGTTCGCGATGATGTGCCTCGCCATGGTGTTGACGTCGCGCAGCCAGATGTCGAGAGGGCTGGGCTTGTATATCGACTCCGTGCCGACCAGCTCGCACAGTCGGGATACGATCCGCTGGGCGGCCCGGAAGGAATGGGTACGAGCCAGCGTGACGCCGATCCTGGCGTCGGGCGTCATTTCCACGAAGTGGTTACGGTCCAGCGCGTCCCACAGGTTCTTCAACGTTTCGACCACCGCGGCGCGCGCGACGACGTATTCCATCTCGCATTCGCCCAGGATGTACTGCGCGCGGTAGTTGTCCGCCCACCGTTGACGGGTAGCCGCGATCACCTTGTGTTCGGCGACGCTACGCACGTAGTCCAGGGCAGCGCGGGCCAGTCCCAGCGGTACGCCCGGCATGATCCGCACCAGCGCCTCGGGTTCGGCGAGCTTTCCGGTACCGCTCTTGGGTTCGCTGAAGACGAACGAATGGTGTTCCGGAATGAACAGGTCCTCGACCGCGTAGTCGTTGCTTCCGCTGCCGCGCAGACCGGTGGTGTCCCAGGTGTCGAACACGGTGACCTGGTCGCGCCGCATGAAGAACAGCCGCGCCACCGGCTGCCCGTCGCCGGTCGTCTCCAGCTCCCCGCCGGAGGTGACGAAGGCGCCGCCGACGACCAGGTCGGCGTGGGTGATGGCGCTGCCGAACTTCCATCGTCCGGTGAGCCGGTAACCGCCGGGGACACGCTCCGCCCGACCGGCGGGAAAGATCAGCCCCGCCGTGATCAGGTCGGGCGTCGGCATCAGTTCCGCGACCGCCTGTTTGTCGAGGTACCCCGCGAAGATGCCGGTCGCGGCGCCGATCATCGCGCACCAGCCGGTCGCGGCGTCGCCGTACGAGATCGCTTCGACGATCTCCATCTGCTCGAGCGAGGTGAGACCGGGTCCGCCGAGTTCGGCGCTGAACCCCATCCGGTAGACGCCGATCGAACGCAGCCGTTCGACGATGTCCCTCGGGATCTCCCGGCTCGCGTCGATCTCGCTGCGGCGCTCGGCCAGTTCGGGTGCCATGGACCTGACGGCGGCCAGCAGGGAAGCCGCCGTGATCGCTTCCGTTGTCATCGCTTGAGTCCTATCCGAGCGAAGGTTCGAACTGGTTCTGCGCGAGCAACGCGATGGCGGAGGTGGTCTGCTCCGGTCCCAGTGCCGAGTAGCCGCCGTCCACCGCCCATTCCGCGCCGGTGACGAAGCTCGCCTTCGGCGAACAGAGAAAGGCGACCACCTCGCCGACCTCGCGGGCGTCGCACAGCCGTCCGAGCATGTGGAATCGCGACGCCACCGCTTCGGTGCGCGCCCGGTCCCCGCCGGTGATCTCGTTCATCACCCGCGACCACGTCCAGCCCGGCGACACGCTGTTCACCCGGATACCGTCGGGTGCGTACGCCAATGCCAGACTTCGGGTGAGTTGCAGAATTCCCGCTTTGCTGACCGGGTACTGCAGTCGGCCCGCCTGAGCGACGTGACCGCTGCTGGATGTGAAGTTGACGATGGCGCCGCCGTCGCGTAGGTGCGGACGTGCCGCCGCGCACATCTGGGCGGTACCGATGACATTCGTGTTCAGCACATCGAGCCATTGCGCCCGGATGTCCCCGTGC
Organism: Micromonosporaceae bacterium; assembly: GCA_036378155.1. Classification (GTDB taxonomy): domain Bacteria; phylum Actinomycetota; class Actinomycetes; order Mycobacteriales; family Micromonosporaceae; genus DASUXA01. The sequence goes on from DASUXA010000060.1 coordinate 61,801, forward strand.
GGATCGTCGTCGCCGTAGACACACGCGATATTCACCAGAGCGTCGATCCGACCGTTCTTCTCGACCGCGCCGTCCACGAACCGCTGGATGGACGCGTCGTCGCGTATGTCGAGCGGAACGAAATCGGCGCGGTCGCCCACCTCCTGTGCCGCTCGGCGACCGCCAGCCTCGTCGATGTCGCCGAGCACGATGTTTGCCGAGTAGCTGGAGAACACCTTTGCGACCTCGGTACCGATAATCGTCGCCGCGCCGGTTATCAGCACCGTTCTACCGTCGAGCACGACAGGCTCCCCTCAACTCTGCCGTCAGCGGATGATCGCACGCCGGAAAAGCTCCATCATGAACTGCATCGGCGTACGTGAATAATCTTGCCCAAATAACAGCGTCGCGCGGCAGTCGCCTGAACCGGCGACGGTCGGGCGGCGTCAGCGCGCCGAGCTGGGGTTGTTCGAGGTGGACGGTTTCAGGGACATTGACATTTGTCTCTGTGACACGCTATCGCGGACCCCCGGGTACGCCCCCGCGATCGAGGGTCGGCATCTTACCGGCAGGCGACCCGGCCCGCCGCCGCCCGCCGTGGACGTCCCACCGCGTCCCGCCGTACCCCGAGCGCTCGGCGCAGGACCGCTTGGCGCGACGCACCGAGTCACGGCGCGCCGCGCCGTGGACCACGGCGAGCGTGCGAGTCTGGGTCCCAAATGGACAGATGGAAGATCTTGACGCTGCGGCGGAGATCGGGACAGCATGGGTGAGTCGACTGGAACCTGACTGTTTGGAGCCCGTCCGCTCATAGCCGACCAGCAAAAGGTGATCGAATCGGGAGGAAAGTTGGGGAAGTACCTGCGCGGCGCGGTCCCCGTGATCGTCGCCGCCTTCGCGCTCACCGCCTGCGGGTTCAGCGGCGGGAGCGGCAACTCCGGCGGCGGAGACGGAACGCAGACCATCTCGATGCTCGTACCGAGTTACAGCGACGCGACGAAGTCCATTTGGGAAGGACTGATCAACGACTTCGAGGCGCAGAACCCGAAGATCAAGGTGTCGCTGGAAATCCAGTCCTGGGACAACATCAACGACGTCGTGCGCACCAAGGTCCAGGCGAACAAGGCTCCGGACATCCTCAACATCGACGCGTACGCGGGCTTCGCCAAGGACGGCCTGCTCTACCCCGCCGACCAGATCGCCTCCCCCTCGACCATCGCCGACTTCCAGGACTCGTTCAAGCAGAACGCCTCCCTCGACGGCACCCAGTACGGGCTGCCGCTGATCGCCTCCACCCGCGCGCTGTTCTACAACAAGGACCTGTTCGGCAAGGCGGGCATCGCCGCGCCGCCGAAGACCTGGGACGAACTGCTCGCCGACGCCACCCGGATCTCCGCGCTCGGCGGCGGCGTGTACGGGTACGGCATGCCGCTCGGCAAGGAGGAGGCCCAGGCGGAGACGTCGATCTGGACGTTCGGCAACGGCGGCAGCTGGACCGACGGCAAGAAGATCACTGTGAACACGGCACAGAACACCGAAGCCGTGGCGTACATGAAGAAGGTCATCGACGCGAAGGCGACCGAACCCAACCCGGGAGCGACCGACCGGACGCCGCTGATCAACGTGTTCATCCAAGGCAAGATCGGCATGATCGAGGCGCTGCCGCCGACCATCGGACAGATCGAGCAGAAGAACCCGGCGCTGACGTACGCCGTCGCTCCGATTCCGACCAAGGACGGCAGCCCGGTGACGCTCGGCGTCGCCGACCATCTCATGGTGTTCAAGAACGGCGGCGACGCCGCGAAGAGGGAAGCCGACAAAAAGTTCATCGACTTCTTCTTCAAAGTGGACAACTACCTGAAGTTCGTCGACAAGGAAGGCTTCCTGCCCACGACCAAATCCGGGGCGGAGAAGACGACGAACAAGGACACGTTCCAGACCTTCCTGGCAGGGTTGCCGGACGCGAAGTTCTACCCGAGCAACAACGGCGCATGGCAGGCGACCCAGGGCGCCATCCAATCCCTCATCGGGCTGATCGCCCAGGGCAAGAGCCCCGACGACGTGCTCAAGCAGATCCAGGCCAAGGCGGACGCCGCCGGCTGACCGCTCGCCCGGCCGCCGGCGGCGATCTCGCCGCCGGCGGCCGGTTGCTGCGACGCCGTCCCTCGTACCACACTCGCGCACGTCCAGCGCCGCACCGGAGGAGCGATGACCGCTACCCCGCTCGACCCTGCCCGGTCCCGGACCGCCCCTCGCCCGGTACGCCGCGGCGCGACACGCGGTACCCTCGCCGCCCTGCCCTGGATCGGACCCGCGCTCGTCCTCATCGCGGCGGTCGTGGTCTTCCCCGCCGGGTACATGGTCTGGACGTCGCTGCGGAAGGTGTCGCAGTACGGCGTCGACCGGGGCTTCGCGGGGCTGGACAACTACTCCCGCGTGCTCGGGGCGCCGCAACTTCCCAGGGTGCTCGTCAACACGACGCTCTGGGTCGTGGGCGTCGTCGTCGTGACGCTGCTGATCTCGTTGGCGCTCGCCCAGTTCCTGTCCAAGCCCTTCCCCGGTCGCAAGGCGGTCAGGCTGGCGGTGATCGTGCCGTGGGCCGCCAGCGTCGTCATGACGTCCACCGTCTTCGCGTACGGTCTCGACCCGTTCTACGGCATCATCAACCGGGCTCTCGTCGACGTCGGCCTCCTCGAGCGGCCGTACGGGTTCCTGAAACAGCCCGTACCGGCATTCCTGGTCGCGATGGCGGTCGCGGTCTTCGTGTCGCTGCCGTTCACCACGTACACCCTGCTCGCGGGTCTGCAGACGATTCCCGCCGAGGTTCTGGAAGCCAGCCGGGTCGACGGGGCGAACCGGGTCCAGCAGTACCGGCGGATCGTGCTGCCGCTGCTGCGACCCGCCGTCGCGGTCGGCACCATCATCAACATCATCAACGTGTTCAACTCGCTGCCGATCCTGCGCATCCTGACCGGCAGCATCCCCGGGTACGACGCGGACACGACGACGACCCTGATGTTCAAGTACATCCAGGCGGACCGGTCCATCACGTCGGCGAGCGCGCTCAGCGTCGTCAACTTCGCGCTGATCCTCGTGGTCATCCTCGCCTACCTGCGGATCGTCCGTCCGCTGCGGGAGGAGTAGGACATGACCACCGCGGTTGTCGCCGCCGACACCTCCGCCGACCGTTCCACCGCCACCCGCGAGCGGCTCGCCCGCGGCTCGCGCCGACGCTGGGACCTCACCGTCGTCGGCGCCGTCGTCGGTCTGGTGTTCCTGCTGCCGTACCTGCTGATGCTCGTCAGCGCGTTCAAGAGCCGAGCCGAGATCCTCAAGGTCCCGCCCACATACCTGCCGCACGCGTGGCATCCGGACAACTTCGTCACGATGTGGTCCACACCGGAGACCCCGCTGCCGCTGAACCTCGTCTCCACGGTCGTCATTTCGGTATGCGGGACGCTGCTCGGGCTCGTCGTAGCGCTCCCCGCGGCGTACTACACCGCCCGGCACCGCTTCCGGGGCAGGCAGGTCTTCCTGCTGCTGGTACTGGTCACGCAGATGCTCCAGCCCACCGTGCTCGCGGCAGGTCTGTTCCGGGAGTTCGTCACGCTGCGCCTCAACGACACCTGGATGGCGATGATCCTCGTCAACGCCGCCTTCAACCTGTCCTTCGCGACGTGGATCATGCACAGCTTCTTCGCCGGGGTACCCCGGGAGATCGAGGAAGCCGCGATGATGGACGGCGCGGGTCGGCTCCAGGTGTTGCGGCGGGTCACCATGCCGCTGGTCTGGCCGGGCGTGGTGACCGCGATCGCGTTCATCTTCGTCGCCTGCTGGAACGAGTTCGCCGCGAGCCTCGTCATCCTCTCCACCGACGCCAACCAGCCGCTGTCGGTCGCCCTGACGAAGTTCGTCGGGCAGTACGACTCGGCTTGGCAGTACGTCTTCGGCGTGTCGATCGTCGGTATCATCCCCGTCGTCGTGCTGTTCTCCCTGATCGAGCGACGCCTCGTCGCCGGTCTCACGGCGGGGGGTGTCAAGTAGTGACGGGTGGCACCGGCCGATGAGCCGGACCGAGCAGGAGATCCACAGCCAGCCGCAGGTGTGGGCGCGCGCGTTCGAACTCACCGGGCAGGCACGTGAGCTGCTGGTAGCGCCCGGTGAGCAGGTCTTGGCGATCGGCTGCGGCACCTCCGCGTACATGGCGGCGTCGTACGCCCGGCTGCGGGAAGCCGCGGGCGCCGGACCGACCGACGCCGCGTACGCGAGCGAACTGCCGCCCTCGCGCCGGTACGACCGGCTCGTCGCCATCAGCCGGTCCGGCACCACGACCGAGGTCCTCCAGGCGCTGCGCGGCGGCCGGCTCGCCGACCGGACCGTCGGTGTCACCGCGGTCACCAGGGTCGCTTTCGACGACCTGGTCGACCAGCGACTGGTGCTCGACTTCGCCGACGAGTCCAGTGTGGTACAGACCCGGTTCCCCACGACACTGCTCGCCCTCGTACGCGCCGCGCTCGGCGCGGACCCCGACCGGCTGGTGTCCGACTGCCGCCGGGCCGTCGAGCAGCCGCTCCCCGCCGACCCGACCCGGTTCCACCACTTCGTCTTCCTCGGTACCGGGTGGACGGTCGGGCTGGCGGACGAGGCGGCACTGAAGATCCGCGAAGCCGCCCAGGCGTGGTCCGAGTCGTACCCCGCGATGGAGTACCGCCACGGACCGATCGCGGTCGCGGACGCCCGGTCGTTGGTGTGGATGTTCGGCGAGCCGCCGACCGGACTTGTCGACCAGGTACGGGCGCGCGGCGCCACGGTCGTCACGTCACGCCTCGACCCGCTGGCCCAGCTCGTACTGGCGCAGCGCCTCGCGGTCGCGCTGGCGCAGGCGCGCGGTCTCGACCCGGACCGCCCTCGGGCGCTCACCCGGTCCGTCATTCTCCAGTAACGGACACCCGCCGTCCGGTCGATTCCTATCGGCCCACACCGAGCGCGCGACCGGCCGCCGCCCAGTTCGCGTGCAACCGGTCGAGGTACGACCGGGCGGCCCCGGTGGGCGTCGCGCCCCGCGCGAAGGCAGCCATGCTGCTCGCGCCGGCGTTGTACCCGAGGGCGAGCAGCTCGTCGCGGCTGTAGTGGCCGGGCCACGTCGCCGGGAGCTGGGCGGCGAGGTCGTGCAGGTACCAGGCGGCAGCCTCGATCGCCAGCGCAGGGTCGTCGGGCAACTCCTCCCAGTTACGGTCGGCGAAGCCGCGACCACGCTTCGTTTCGTCGAACGCTGCCCTGTGCATGTTGGCGATACCGAACGCGGCGTCCGGCTTGATGCGCTGCCAGGCGCGTTCGATGGCCGGGTCGTGCGGTTTGTACGACTCGTTGTACAGGATCGCCATCAGCAGTCGCGGGTCGATTCCGGCTTGCCGGGCGTACCTGACGACGAGCCCGGCGTACCGCGCCACGTCCTGATTCGACGTCGACGCGGAGGTCGGCGTCGGGGTCGCGCGCGGGGCGGTGACACCGGGTTTCGCCGGGTCCGCGGTGCGCGTGGTTCCGCCGTCGCCCGACGGTGTACAGGCGGACACCGCGACGACGGCGGTGAGCAGGACAACCGATCGCCGACCGACTCGGCGCGCCCGACCCCGGTGCACGTGTCGCCCCTCCCCTTGCCTGGTGACGGTACGTCAGAGTATCGGTACCCCACGCACCCGTCCGATGCACACGAAGTGGCGGGTTCCGACACGAGCAATCAGTGCTGATTGCGCACTGCGTTATTACTCGACTACTAAACGGATTAGTTGCTGTGGGTTGTACCACTTTGTTCGGTAGTTAGCCCCGGTCGCCTCCTAGGCTCGCCGAGTGCAAGGCAACACCGAAGACCGCCAACCCCCAGGCAAAGTGTCAGGCCGGCACCACCGCCCCCGTGCCGGCCGCCATGCGAAAGGACGGAAGACCCATCCGCTTGTCGGACGCCGTGCAGTAGTCGCCGGCCTCGCGCTCACCGGCATCACCGCCGCCGGATGGAACGTCGCCGCCACCGCGAAGGCGTTCCCCGACGTCGGACCGAAAGCACCACCGGTTGTCAGCCCGGTGCGCGTCGACCGTACGCAACGCCAGGCGGAGGCGCGCACCCCGGCGTCCCGAAGCCACAGCCGCGCTGCCCTGTCAGCCGGCAGCCCGCCGTACACCGGAGTCACGCCGAAGAACCCACCGCGCACCGCGGCGCCGCCTCCGCCCCCACCGCCGCCTCCGCCGCCGCCCAAGCCGGCACCGGTCGCCGGGCTCAACCAGTCGCAAATGGACAATGCCATCGCGATCGTCGAGGCCGGCAAACAGATGCACCTGCCGCGCCGCGCGTACGTGGTGGCCGTTGCCACCGCCCTGCAGGAAAGCGACCTGCGTGTCCTCGCCAACCCGGCGGTTCCCGGTTCGACCAACCACCCGAACCAGGGACTCGGCTACGACCACGACTCGATCGGGCTGTTCCAGCAGCGCCCGAGCTGGGGAAGCGTGGACCAGCTGATGGACCCGCAGGAATCCGCCCGGCGGTTCTACGCCAGGCTGGTCACGATCCCCGGCTGGACCCAGCTGGCGGTCACCGACGCCGCGCAATCGGTACAACGCTCGGCGTTCCCCGGCGCGTACGCCCGGCACGAGTCGCGCGCCGAACAGATCGTGGCCGCGATCGCCTCCTGAGCCGTACGCCCGACCCGCCGCGCGGCGGCGCGCGCCCGGCACGGTCGAACCGGCTCAGCCGCGCGCCGCCCGGGGCATGTCCGCGCAGCCCTAGCCGGCCAGCGCGACGATCGCTTCGCCGATCAGCTTGGCGGCGATGACGAGGCAGAGCACGCTGACGATGACCGCGTTGTTCCTGCCCATCCAGTCCTTCAACTCGGCGAGCAGCTTCTCGGACCGCTGCCCCATCGCGAAATAGATCACCGCGGGTGCGCCCACACCGACGGTGCCGATGAGCGCGAACACGACGTACGCGAGCGCCTGCTGCACCGCGGAGATGCCGGTCTGGGCGATGGCGGTGGCGCCCGCGACCGCCAGGAGCAGATTCTTCGGGTTGACGCCGGACAGCAGCGCGCCCAAGCCGAGTGCGACGACCGGGGTCGTCCTGTCGACCGTCGCCATCCACTTCGGCATCGTCGGCTGCTCGTCACCGCGCGGGCGGCCCCGGAACTCCGCCACGGCGTGCCAGAGCAGAAGCACGCCGAGCACGATCTTCAGCCAGCTCACCCAGGCGGCGGGCGTCCCCTCGCCGGCGCCGCCGGCGCCGGTCTGCCCAGCCACGATCAGGACGACAGCACCGACGACGCCGAGGCCCAGCAGCCAGCCGGCGAGGAATGCCGGCCCGTTGGCGCGGGCCTTGCTGCTGGTGAGTACCAGCACCATCGCGATGATCGGCAACGGGCTGATCGCGATTCCGACCGCGAGCGGGAGCGATGCCCCGATGGCCCCACCCATGGCCCCTCCTTGGCCGGTACCGTCATGACCGCTGCCCCGCACCCGGCGGGCCCCGTCCCGACCCAGCCTGTACCGACGGGCTCGCAGCCTCAGTCCGTGACCTGCTGCGACCCGGATCGAGCCGGTATCAGGCTCACGGTGGGGTCACTGCTTGGTCAGCAGCACCCGGACGATGTCGTCGGGCTTGATCATGTGACTGTGGTCGTCCGCGCCGGCGGTGAGCTCGACCCACGTGACGGTCGCGTTGAGTTCGGTTTCCCCTGCCGAGACACCCGGGAGCACGGGGGTACCGAGTTCGCGGCCGACCTCGGCGGTCTCACTCGCCGTGAACACCATCGGCTCGGTGACGTCGACCCTGCCTTCGCCGACCTTGGCACCGTCGGTGTAGAGCGTGACCGTCCCGCCCTTGGCGAGACCGCCGCCGTCGTAGGCGAACTCGGCCCGGATCTGGTGCTCGCCCGCGGGAACCGGTCGGTCGGCGTCGACGACGAACTGCCGGACACCCAGCAGGTTGTACACGAAGCGGGGCGCGCCGTGGTGCATCATCAGGCCCCAACCGCCGAAGCTGCCGCCCTGGGCGTAGATGGTGCCCTCGGCGGGCCCGTCGGCGACCGCAAGCTGGGCGGTGATCTGGAACGACTTGTTCTTGATGTTTAGCACGCTGGACTCGGTGAGCCGCTTCATCCCCGGGAACAGGGTTTGCCTGTCACCTTTGACGTACTCCGGCCGTCCCGCCAGTTCCGGGTTGAACCGCTCCACCGTCCGGTCGTCCAGCGGCAGGACGTTGTGCTTGACCGCCTCGATCAGCCACAGTCGCTGCAACTCGTGCAGCTTGTCCGGCATCTCCTTGGACAGGTCGCGGACCTGGGAGTAGTCGGTGCTCCCGTCATAAAGTTCCCAGACGTCGTCGTCGAAAGCCCGCATCTTCGGATCCACCACCAGCCACGGCCTGCGGTGACAGGTGACCGCGCTCCAGCCCTTGTAGTAGATGCCGCGGTTGCCCATCATCTCGAAGTACTGCAGGTCGTGGCGCTCCGGCTCGTCCGGCCCGTTGAAGGTGTACGCCATGCTCGTGCCCTCGTAGGGGCTCTGGGTGACGCCGTGCACAGTGGACGGCTCCGGGATGCGCGTGACTTCCAGCACGGTCGGGGCGACGTCGATCACGTGGGTGAACTGGCTGCGCAGTCCACCTTTGTCCCGGATGCCGTTCGGCCAGTGCACGATCGTGCCGTTGCGGGTGCCGCCCCAGTGCGAGGCGACCTGCTTGGTGTACTGGAACGGGGCGTCCATCGCCCACGCCCAGCCGGCGGCGTAGTGGTTGTACGCCTCGGGCGTGCCCCACTTGTCCAGGTTGGCGTTGAGGAATTCCGGCGTCTCGATGACGTCGCCCATCCCGTTCAGCGTGATCAGCTCGTTGAACGTCCCGTTCAGGGTGCCTTCGGGAGACGCGCCGTTGTCCCCGATGATGTAGTAGATCAGCGTGTCGTCCAGCACCCCGAGGGACTCGATCGCGTCGATCACGCGCCCGACGTGATGATCGGTGTGCTCCAGGAACCCGGCGTAGGTCTCCATCTGCCGCTCCAACACCGGCTTCAGTTCGGCAGGCATCTCGTCCCAGGCGGGCATCCCGTCCGGCCGCCGAGTGAGCCCCGCGTCCTGGGGGATCACGCCGAGTTCCTTCTGCCGGGCGAAGGTGATCTCGCGCTGCCGGTCCCAGCCGTGTGCGAACTTGCCGCGGTACCTGTCGATCCATTCCTTCGGTACGTGGTGCGGCGCGTGGGTGGCGCCGGGGGCGAAGTAGATGAAGAACGGCTTGTCCGGGTACAGCGACTTCTGGGTGTGCAGGTACGTGATCGCGTGGTCGGCGAGGTCCTCGGTGAGGTGATAACCCTCCTCCGGTGTCCTGGGCGGTTCCACCGGCGTGGTGTTCTCGGTGAGCGTCGGGTAGTACTGGTTGTCCTCGCCGCCGATGAACCCGTAGAAGTACTCGAACCCGGAGAACGTCGGCCACTGGTCGAACGGGCCGACCATCGGCGCGTTGCGGAACGCCGCCACCTCGTGACACTTGCCGAACTGCGCCGTGGAGTACCCGTTCAGTTTCAGCGTCTCCGGCAGCGGCGCCTTGCTGTTGGGGCGCAGCGACGTGTACCCGGGCGCGGAGGTCGCCAGTTCGGTGACGTTGCCCATCCCCACCGAGTGGTGGTTGCGCCCGGTCAGCAGCGCCGCCCGCGTCGGCGCGCACAACGCGGTGGTGTGGAACCTGTTGTACCGCAGACCGTTGCCGGCCAGCCGCTCCATCACCGGGGTCCGGCACGGGCCGCCGAACGCGCTCGACGCCCCGAACCCCACGTCGTCGAGCAGGATCACCAGCACGTTCGGCGCCCCTGCCGGCGGGCGTAACTCGCGGATCGGCGGGTACGCGGTGTCCGGATCCTTCGCGTCATATGTCGTCAGACCCCAGTACGCCTGATCCGGAATTGGAAGTACCGACCGCTGCACGTCACCCATGACGCCCTCCCGCCCCACGACGCAGTCCGCCTCGAACAGCCGGAAAAAATTCGGCTATCTTGCGCAATCTGCAGGCTTCAGGTGATTCCTGCATCACCCAGCGTGGGTGAAACGGGACGGATCAGCCATCTAGCCGGCGGTGCCGGTCGAGCCCGGGTATCGCCCGGTCCCGTCACCGGGTTCGGTTCCAAAACCGACGCCGCCATGCGGCGGCCAGAGCTCCCGACTGGTTCCGGTAACACCGTGGCACGAGGAACCTCGGGCGATTGAACGCGGAGACACACGCGGTTACAGGTATCAATGCGACGCCGCCGAAAATCAGGAGCGCGGCGGGCGTCGCCACGACGAGCGCAGCCGTCCTCGAGCCCGTGACCGCATCGACCAGCATCGCGAACCCCAGCAGAGCGGTACCGCTGGACAGCGGTACCGCCGACAGCAGGAACGCCGCATAGGAGCGTGCCGTCGGTTGGTACCGGAACAGCCAGGGCAGACGTGACTCGTCGCCGTTCCAGATCGCCCGCGCCGGTCGTGCGATCCGGTACACCCCCCAGCCGCAGCTCGCCGCCGCTACGAGACCGGCGACTGCCTGGGTGAGCACAACCGCAGGGTACCTGTCGAATGCGAGACTGCTCGTCACCGAGCTCCGGCTCGCCGGCCCCCGACCAGCGGCGCCGAACGTTCTGCCGGCGTCTGACGACGAGGCTCCGGTACCCGCCGCGTCGGGCGTCGACCGTGATCGGCGGTTCGATCAGGAATGAAGAAGCGACCAGGGTGTCGGCGAGCCTAGCCTTTACCCGTGGGCGGCATGTCGCCCAGTCCTGATCGTCGACAGGCAACTCCCGAAAGGCAACCCGGAAATGCCCGCGAAGAATGCCAAGACCGAGTCCGAAGGCTTCACGGCGGCGGAGCGTGCCGCGATGAAGGAGCGCGCGGCCGAGTTGCGCGCCGAGGGCAAGAAGGGCGCGAAGAAGGCCGACGGGCTGCAGGCGGTCCTCGACAGGATCGCGCAGATGGCACCGGAGGACCGCGCGCTCGCCGAGCGCGTACATGTCACGATCACGGCTGCCGCCCCGGACCTGTCGCCGAAGACCTGGTACGGGATGCCCGCCTACGCCAACGCGGAGGGCAAAATCGTCGTCTTCTTCCAGGAGTCGGGGAAGTTCAAGACCCGGTACTCGATGCTGGGCTTCCAGGACACCGCCAACCTCGACGACGGGGACCTGTGGCCGGTGTCGTACGCGTTGACCAAGTGGAGCCCCGCGGTAGAGAAGAAGATCGCCGAGCTGGTGCGGGCGGCGGTGTCCTGACCGTGCCGCGACCGGGCGTACCGTCGTGGTATGCGCATCCCTACCGCAGCGATCACCGCGAGTTCGCTCATCGGCGGGTGGCAACTCGCCCGCCTGACCGGTAACCGCCCCGTCGGCGGCGTGATCCTCGCGGCGGGCGGTGTGGTGGCGGGACTCGAATGGGCGCGGCGCACCAGCCCGGCGGCGACCGCCGCGCTGGTCGCGACCTACCTCGGCGCGTTCGGGCTGTCGCACCCGCTCGCCAAGCGCATCGGCGCCTGGCCCTCGGTGCTGGCCGTCTCGGCGCTCACCGCAGCGGCGTCGTACGCCGCGGCGGACCGCCGCCCGCCGCGCTGACCGGCGCCCGCGACCGACCGGTCCGACAGGCGCACACCGGCTTTCCGCGACCGTGGGCACGGTCGCGATCGGCGATCTGTTCCGTCGCGTACCCTCGTGGACCGGCCTGGGGCTCGTCGAGTCGGCTCGACGGAGAGAAGGGTTCACGGGGTGACGAAGGTTCCCCAGGGTATCCGGGATTGGACGGCGGCGACGCGTGGAGTCGGGCGGTGACTCGCGGGCTTGACAGCCTCTCGCGGCAGCAGCGGGCGTTGTTGGACCAGTGGCTCCCGGGCGCGAGCGTCGCGAAGGATCACGGCTGGGGTTTGGTCGAGACGACCGTCCTAGAGGTGACTTGGTCCGGTTCACGATTCATCGTCAAAGCCGGCGGCGCCGGCGACCATCACATCGAGCGCGAGCTCCACGCCCATGTCAACTGGCTGAAACCGTGGACCAGCGCGGGGCGGGCACCGATCCTCGAATACGGGGACGCGGCGGCGAAGCTCCTCGTCACCAGATACCTCCCCGGGGAACTCGTGCTCGGAACCGACTACGCCGATGCTCCCTGCACGTACCGGCAGGCCGGCGAACTGCTGGCGGTCTTCCACGCCCAGACCACGGTCACAGACGACGACTACGAACGGCGCGAGAACGACAAGTCGCTGGCGTGGCTCAGCGGACCACACCGGATCGCTCCGTCCACGGTGGAGCGGCTACGAGCCGAGATCGCCGCCTGGCCGACGCCGCCGGCGAACCTCGTACCCACCCACGGAGACTGGCAGCCGCGAAACTGGCTCGTCCACAACGACGTCGTGAGCGTCATCGACTTCGGTCGGGCGGCCATGCGTCCCGCGTTGACGGACTTCGCCCGGTTGGCCGCCCAGGAGTTCCGACGTGACCCGCACCTCGAGAACGCCTTCCTCGACGGGTACGGCGCCGACCCGCGCGAGACACACGCATGGCACCGCACCCGCGTCCGGGAGGCGATCGCCACCGCCGCCTGGGCCTTCCGAGTGGGCGCTGAAGCGTTCGAAGCCCAAGGCCACCGCATGATCACCGAGGCGCTCGCCGGAAGCTGACCGGTACCCGTCCAAACCGAAATTCCGTCGACAGGAAGGTCCGGCGCTGCCACGGTGATCGGATGGCAGATCTCGGCCCGACCGAACTACGCCTGATGCAGGGCCTGGCTCAGCAGGTGACCGCCCTGCGACCGGAACTGCTGAACGGCGACGCGACCGTCGGTGAATTGGCGTGGGTCTGGGCGAAGGATTACGACGCGCTCCACCAGGTCTGGCGGCACCGGTTGTGGTTTGTCGACGGTCGGCTGGCCGCGTGGGGATGGGTGTATCTGCCGTACCGGGTGCCGCGCAGCGACGGGAGCTTCCGCGAGGTCGGCAAGGCGAACCTGATCTGGCAGGTACATCCCGACCGGCCGGAACTGCTGAGCGAGATCCTGGACTGGTACGACGAGACGGCGGGCCACGTCGACCGGTTGCTGACGGTACAGGTCGCGGATGTCCACGCGCGTGCCACGGTCGCCGCCCACGGTTACGTACTCGACCCGGAAATCGGTGCGGACGACGGGTCCTGGGTGCAGTTCAATGTACGGGACCTGGTCGACGTGCCGGAGCCGGTGCTGCCGCGAGGTTTCCGGTTTCTGACAGCCGAGGACGTCTCGGTGGCGGACGCGGTGAAGGCGCATCGCGACGCGTGGCACCCGTCCAGTTTCACCGAAGCCGCGTTGCAGCGGGTCCGCCGGACCTGGCCGTACCGGACCGATCTGCATGTGCTGATCGAGGCGCCGGACGGCACGCTCGCCGCGACCGCGATCGCCTGGCTGGACGATTCGACGCGCACCGCGGAGTTCGAGCCCGTCGGCACACACCGGGACTTCCGGCGACGCGGGTTGGGCACCGCGTTGCAGCTGTACGGCATGCGTCGGGTCAGGGCGGCCGGCGCGGACCGCATGTTCGTCGCCTGCCTCGGCGCACCGGCGCATCCGGCCGCCCGGAACATGTACTACGGCGTCGGCTTCCGACAGTTGAGCCGCGACCTGCCGCACATCAAGGTCGCCGGCTGACCCCCGTACCGAAGTGACAGCGGGGCGAGGCCGGTTCCGGCCCAGGTCCCCGGCTGTTCACCCGGAGCCCAGACAACGTCCAGTCCGAGATGGAAAAAGCAGGCGTCGAAGGTTGCGACGAGCCCGGTGCCGGCGTCCTTCGCGGCGTCCTCATTCGCCGGTGACGGGCACGTCGAGCAGCCGCCCGGAAATCAGCCTGCCCTGCTTCAAGCGCGTTGCGTGATGCCAGCCGTCGGCGGTCTGGAAGACGGTGATCGAGATCGGCGGCCCCTCCTCACGAGGCGCCCGTACCTTCGCCACACGTCAATGTACCGTTGGTGGATCAGCGGACCTGCATTGGTGCGGCGGCCGACACGGGCGTACGCCGGGGTGAGTAGACCCCACGCGACCGTCGGACCCGGAGACCGGCTTTCCTCAACCGATGGCCGGAGTGAATCTTGACTCTCCGGCTGGTCGAGAGTTCTAGCCTGACAGGCATGATGTCGATCGGTCGCTTCGCCCGCCAGAGCGGGCTGTCGATCGGCGCGCTGCGCTACTACGCCGAGATCGATCTGCTGATTCCGGCCCAGGTCGACCCGGACACCGGATACCGCTACTACGCAGACGAGCAGGTCGCGTGGGCTCGCCTGATCGCGGCACTGCGCGATCTCGACGTGCCGCTCGGACTGATACGGCAGCTACGCGACGCGACCCCGGCCGAGATCCGCGCGCGTCTCGCGCACCACCGCGCCGACCTGGACGCCGCCATCTGGCGACTGCAGCGAACCGCCCACCGCCTACAGCATTTCATCGAAAACGAGGAGACGATCATGGCGACGTCGACGTTCACACTGGACCCCGACGACGAGCGACACCTCGCCGCCACCCTGTTCAACCACGTCTGGACGCTGCTGGAACGAACCGACCGGGGTCAACGCGAAGACGACGAGATGCTGCACGCGGCGCACGCCAGCCGCCACCACTGGGGGGCGGTGGGCGGACCCGTCCAGTGGGCACGGGGAGAGTGGCAGTGCTCACGGGTGTACGCCGTGCTGGCCCGTACCGAACCGGCACTGCACCACGGCCGGCGCTGCCTCGCCCTGGCCGAGCAGTACGACCTGGGTCCATTCGACATCGGCTACGGCCACGAAGCGATCGCGCGGGCGTACTGGACGGACGGACGCCGCGACGACGCCCAGCGGCACATCGAACTCGGCTACGCCGCCGCCGACAAAATCACCGACACCGAAGAACGCGACCTGCTCCGATCCGACCTGGTCGACATCACCAGCCTGCCGACCAAGCCGCGCGTCAGCGCTCCGGGCGAGAGGTAGCAGCGACTCGAGCCCCGCCGATCGGGTCCTCACAACCAGGCGCGGATCGCACAGAGGCTACCGGTCGCGCTGGCCCGCCGTGGTCGCCATCGACTCGCCGAGGGAGGTACGGGAGTACAGCACGGCGCGGCCGGCGCGCCGCGCGGACAGGATGCCGGCGCCCTGCAATGCCTTCAGGTGCGCGTTCAGGGTGGCCGGGGTCAGGTCGAGCAGGCCCGCGAGCTGGGTCGTGGACATGGGCAGGTCAAGCTGGCGCAGTATCGCGGCGCGGCTGTGCCCGAGCACCTCGCCCAGCGGACCCCCGGACGTGCCGGGGGTCCGGTCCCAGAGCCTGCCGATGCCGCGGGGCGGATACGTCACGATCGGCTGCGGGTCCGCCGTACGCACGACGACATCCGGCCAGGCGAACACCGACGGCACCAGCAGCAGGCCGCGGCCGCCCAGATCGGCCCGGCCTTCGTAGTACTTGACGATGCGCATCTCGCCGTGGGCGAAGCTGACCTGCGGGTGGAGGGTACGCAGCAGTTGGCTGAGCCCGCCGCCGGCGAGCTGGTCCAGCCGCCAGGACAGGTCGGCCTGCAGCAACGCCTCGATGCGCGGCCAGTACGGGGCCACGGCGAGTTGCCAGTACCGGTCCAGCGCGGTCACGATGCCGGCCAGCGCTGCCGGCGGATCGGCTGCCAGCCGGTGCAGGAGGGCCACCCGCCGCGCTTGGTCCGGGCCCTGCTGCGCCAGGCGATGGCCGGCCAGATGGGTGAGCTCGGCGGACAGGATGCCCGGGTCGGTACCGGCGAGCCGGTCCAGTTCGCTGCCGAAGCTGCTGGTACGCCCGGCAGGGACCGGTTGCAGGAAATCCGGGATGTACCCGGCCGGACGCACCAGCGCGAACAACAGGTCCAGATCGGGCGGCAACCCAGCCGGCACATCTCCATCTGCCGGCGCGCCAGCCGCCGTCCCGCCGCGGGACCGGTGCAGCCGCGCGCCTACCAGCCGTACCCACGGCGTATGCAGCCCGTGCGCGCCACCGGTCGACAGCGTCCGCAAGCTGAGCACGGCCTCCCAGAGGGGGGAGAACGCGAACCGGATCCGGGCGAGGTCCTCCGCGCCGAAACTCAGGTGGATCACCCGGCTAGATTATTCGAGCGTCGCCTAATCGTGGCCGTACGCGACGCGCCGGCTGCACGCTTTCCGGCAGGACCACAACGGGTGGTTCGCTACGGGAAGGAACGATCGACATGGTCACCAACAACGACACGACGGTTTCCGGCGCCACCGGGGCCCGCGGCGGGTACGCCGACGTCAACGGCCTGCACATGTACTACGAGACGTACGGCAGCGGTACGCCGCTGGTGCTGCTGCACGGCGGGATGCTCAGCATCGACCTCAACTTCGCCGAGCTCATCCCGTCCCTGGCCACGCGACACCAGGTCATCGCGGTGGAGATGCAGGGGCACGGGCGAACCGCCGACATCCCCCGTGAGATCACTCCGGCGGCGCTGGCGCAGGACATCGTCGCGCTGCTGGATCACCTCGGCATCGACCGGGCGCACGTACTCGGGCACAGCATGGGCGCGGCTGTCGCTCTCGAAATGGCGGTCTCCTACCCGGACCGGGTGCGCAGCGTCGTACCCATCTCGGCCTCGGTGCGCCCGGACGGCATGCATGAGGACTTCACCGACCCGGAACGCATGGCGACGTCGACGCGCATGCCCACACCGGCGGACTTCGCCGCCATGCGCGAGACCTACCAGCGCCTGTCCCCCCACCCGGAACACTTCGACGAGTTCCTCGGCGCGCTGTCCGCCTCGAACGCGGACACCCGGGGCTGGTCCGACGACCAACTGGCCGGTATCGCAGCACCCACCCTCCTGGTGATCGGCGACCACGATTTCGTGACCGTGGACCACGCGGCGCTCATGCAGCGGCTGATCCCCGGGGCCCGGCTGGCCGTCCTCCCCGGTACCACCCACATGCGGGCCACCCACCGGGTCGACCTGCTGGTGCCCATGCTCGCCGAGTTTCTGGACTGAGCGAGACCTGCGGCCCGCCGCTCCAAGCTGGGCGGCGGGCGCGCGATCTGGACAGACGGCGCCCGGGGCGGGCACGCGATCCACGCGGTGCCCGCCCCGGGCGGTCAGTCCGGGTGCGGTCCGCGGCGCGGCGCAGGTCGGGCATTCGCATTGCGCTGCCTGTCCAATCGGCGCAGCAGGTCGAAGATCAGCTCAACGGCGCCGTGCCCCGTGGGGCAGGGCGTCACTTCGCCGGCAGTGACCGGGCGTAGCGGACGCCCCGGGACACCCACGACGTGAGCTGGCGCCTGGTGGACAGCCCCGCCGGGATCGATCCGCAGCCAGCCATCCATGTCGCGTCCGCGCATCTGGAACCGGCTAGCCCCGGGCCTTTGCACGAGCGTCGGGGTATCCGACGGGTCGACTCGGAGCAGCATGCCGCCCCGGCTGCTGGCGCTCACCGCCATGTTGCCGTTGATCAGGAACGCCAGCCCGCCGAACATCCGCTTCTCCGTCAGGCCCGACTCGCCCTGCAGGACATCCCGGATGCGGCTGGCAAGATCCTCGTCGTAGACCACGCCACCAGTGTCGCACCGCTGGGCGGCGTGAGCCCACGGCTCGTCACCATCTCAGGCCAGACGCTGCGACGGCGGCGGAAGGGGCGACCGGTTCACGTAGTCGCGGTGCGTTTCCCCAGGCTCGCGTTGCCGTCCCCGAAGTCGGCTCGGCGGGTGAGGCGACGGGCATCTGCGCGTAGCGCTCGACCACTGCGTCCTCGACCCGGGCCGGTCCACCGGCAACCCCCACGAACCGGGCGCGCTTTACTGCGTGGTCGGCTCATCGCCCGTGTTCTGCGCGTGCTCCTGCTGGTCGAACTCGCGGTCACCCGCCGCGACCTCCCGGTCGACCTCTGCCTGCTCGCGACCGGCACGGGCCCGGGTACGCCGCAGCGCGGCTTCACTGCGATCCAGGCTGGCGCTGCTGGCTGCCAACAGTGCTCGACCACGCGCGATGGTCTCGACGACGCGCTGGTCCGTGGTCTCGGTCTGGACACCGACCGTACGTGCCCTGGTGTCCGCACGCGATTCCATCTCGTTGATGCGCTGCTCACGCTCGTCGGCACGGGCCTCCCGCTCATCGGCGACGCGTTCGCGTTCGTCGGCAAGCGCCTCCCGCAAGTCCGCGGCGCGTTCGCGTTCGTCGGCAAGCGCCTCCCGCTCGTCGGCCAACCGCTCCCGTTTCTCGGCCGCGCGTTCGCGTCGAGCCAACGACTGCTCGCGCTCCTCCATCTGCGACCGCCTTTCCTCGTCGTTGATCTTCTGCTGTTCCTGCTGCCCGTGCCTGGATACCTGGCGCTGCTCTCTCACGCCTGACCCGGACGATGCATGGCCTCGCACTTCCTCAGCATTGTCACGACATTGCCGCGAACCGGACGGGGGCCTAGCCCCCATCGGGGCGCAGGACCCCTCGTTGGGGCGCCGATGTGAGCGGTTCACGACCTTGTGGCGCCCTTCAGCGCGGTTGGCGCGACCCCGCTGCTTTCAGCCTTCTCTCCTTCCGTCCGTCGCTTTGAGGTCCCCCCGGTTTCACGGAGTCTTCTGATCATGCTCTGATGGCTATGGGGAGGACGATCTGTGGCAGCACGGAAGAAGTACCCCGACGAGTTGCGCGCCCGCGCGGTGCGGCTGTATCGGGAGTCGGATCCGAAGCCGGTGATCCGGAAGCTGGGTGAGCAGCTTGGTGTCCATCCGGAGGCGTTGCGCAACTGGATCCGCCAGGACGAGGCCGATCGCGGCCATCGGGACGACCGGCCCAGCTCGGACATAGCCTCCGGTTCCGCGACGAGCTGCGTGCGCTGCTGGCCGAGGCTCGCGAGCTGCTGACCGGGTGACGACCGCTGAAGTGCCTTCCTGAGCGCCCCGCTGCGACCCCGGCACGATGGGTCCGTCCCCTGCCTGGGTGACGGGCCGTTGTGCTGTCAATGCGACCAACCTGAAATCCATGAAGTCCCCTGGCCACGAAGCCGCCGACCCGGGCACCACACCGTCCTGCTGGATCTGGACAGCATCGACGAGATCGACATCACCAGCGTCGAAGGACTCGTCAAGCGCATTGCGCTGAAGCGAGCCCGCACCCCTCGGCCAGGGCAGACACCTACACGGGACGAAACGCAACAGGTCCACCTGCACGGGATTGTTCGATCACATCCGGGCTGAATGGGTCGATCCCACCATCGCGACCGCCGTCGCCGGGGCACGGGCACACCCGGCGCGGTGCCCAGCCGGGGTCCTGCGGTCGATCGCCGGAGGCTCCGGGGCAGGGCACGTACAGTCGAAACGAGGTCACTGCTGGCGTGGCCACGGGCTGTGCGGGTCGCAGGCCGGGAGGTGCCCAATGGCGAGTTACGGGCCGGAGAACGCCTTGGACCACGTGGTCGTGGTCATGTTCGAGAACCGCTCGTTCGACAACCTGCTCGGGCGGCTCTACGAGCCGGGTGAGGTGCCCTCGTTCGAGGGCGTCCTGGACAAGCAGCTGTGCAACCCGATCCCGGACTGGGTACCCGGCCACGAGCGCGAAACGGTGCCCTACGGGATCGCGAGGAACATGAACGTTCCCTGCCCCGATCCGGGTGAGGAACTGCACCACATCAACACCCAGCTGTTCGGGATCCTCGAACAAGCCAACCGCGGCCGCCTCCATCCGATGGGCTCGTTCAATATGCCCGCACCCGGCCAGCCCCCGTCGATGGACGGGTTCGTCGCCGATTACGCGAGCATGTTGCTGCTGCAGAACGGCAGCCTGCCCCGGTACGACCAATACGCCCAGATCATGACCGGGTACACCCCGCGGCAGATGCCCGTGTTCTCCGCCATCGCCCGCGGGTTCGCCACGTTCGACCACTGGTTTTGCGATGTGCCCACCTGCACGTTCCCCAACCGATCGTTCTTCCACGCCGGAACGTCCTCCGGATTCGTGGTCAACGAACCACCCATCGACCAGTTCCCGGTGCGCAACACTGCCGAGACCCTGTTCGACCGGCTTGATGCCGCGGGCCTGTCATGGAGGGTGTACTGCGATCCGCCCTGCCACGCATCGGTGACCGGGGTCATTCACGCCGCCCGGCTGCTGCCGAAGTTTCGCACCCACTTCTTGTCCACTGCGCAGTTCCTTCAGGACGCGGCCGACGGCCGGCTGCCGGCGTACTCCTTCATCGAGCCGCAGGTCCTCGGCTATGCCCACAACGACATGCATCCGCCGTTCGACCAGCTGTTCGAGGTGGCCGCCAAGGAACGCGGCGTCGCCGAGCCCGACCAGATGACGGCCGACCCGCCGTCGTCGCTCATCGCCGGGGAGGAGCTTCTCGCCCGCATCTACGAGGCGATCAGATCGTCCACCGCGGACGGCTCCAACCACCTCAACACCACCCTGCTGGTCACGTTCGATGAACACGGCGGCTGCTACGACCATGTCCCTCCGCCCGCCGCGGTTCCCCCCACCGCGAGTGCGGAGCCGGGCCAGATGGGATTCCTGTTCGACCGTTCCGGGGTCCGCATCCCGACGTTGGCCATTTCGGCATGGGTGGATGAAAAGACAGTGATCACCGAGGAGCACCGGGCGACGTCACTGCTCGCGACGATGCGCGAGCGGTGGAACCTCGGCGCCCCGCTCACCGCCCGCGACGCGAGCGCCCGGTCCTTCGGCGGAATCTTCACCCGGTCGACACCCCGAACGCAGGACCAGTGGCCGACGGTCGTCGCCCGGCCCGTACCTCTGGCGCCCGACTCCATGTTCGCGCTGGATGCCACCATGGGCGTGCTCGGCCGCGCCTTCGTGGGAGCGGTCCTCGCGGTGGGCAAAGCCCTCGATGTTCCAGATGTACCCGACATGCCCGCCGACCGGCCCGTCACCGGCCGTGAGGGCCTTCAACTCAGCCGGGATGTCCTCAGGGAGCTGTTCCCCCAGTTCCAGCGCTGAGTCTCAGCAGGGTATCCCCTCCCCGAGCCCGAGATCCCCGCCAGAGGCATTGGGCGGCAAACGCACCCGCAAATACGTCTATGGCACAGACCCGCGACGCCGTCCACTACTCGTGGATCACCGAGCACACCGCCGCCGCCCACGCGGCGCCGGGCGCACTCGCCGTCACGGCCGCGACCGCCAGCCTCATCCGCTCCCCTGGCCGTCGGCCGCCCGGACGCCAGACCGACGGCACCCGAGCCCGCTTCACGTCCACGCGGGTGACCGGCGTCGAGGTCGACGCCGGTATGGTGGCGCCATAACGGCGTCGAGTGGGGTCAGCCACGCGCTGGACCTGCCGGCCGGCGTCGTCCGCGTCGTCCGGGTCGCCGAAGAAGTTTCCGGACACGTCACCATCAAGCCCTATCCGAAATCGAAGGCGGGACGGCGAACGGTGCCACTCCCCCGTTTGTCGTCCAGTTGCTCACCGACCACGTGCGCCATTTCGGCAAAGACGGATGACGCCCTGGTCTTCACCACCGATACCGGTGAAGCGATCCGCCGCGGCACATTTCGCAGTCGCGTCTCGAAGCCGTCGCTACGCCGCGCGGGTCTGCCTGAGACGCTGCGCTTCCACGATCTGAGGCACTCGTATGCCACGTGGCTGGTCTCCGACGGTGTACCGATCAACGAGGTGGCCAAGGTCAGGGGCAGCGAGCAGACATCGACCGCATTCAATCGGTATACACGCACTCGACCGGTACACGGGACCGCCGCGTCCTGGGGTTGTTCGCTGCCTTCTCGCCGCCTCCGGTCGCCAGCGGCGATCACCAGACAAGCGAAGCAGTACCGCACAGTTCGACGCCGTTGCGTCCAGTATGGCGCGCCTCCGTGCTCCCCATCCGCCCCCCTGTAAGGAGCGCGCTTCACGGGTACGCGCGTCCGCACGGCGAGGGGTCCTGGGAGCGTTGCGCACCATTGGCTGCTCCAGGAGGCGAGCCGGCCTGGCGCGGCATCGGCGCAGACACCATGGTGCTGCTGGGCGTCGGTACGTTGGGCCGATCAGGTGGGTATGGACCTGACCGATGCCGGCGTACGAACGCGGTACCCGATGCGCGACCGGGACAGCAGGTTTCCCGAACCACTCGACCGCGGCCGGGTGGACGGCTACGCAGGTCAGGGGTTCCGCGTCCCGGTGCCGGAGGTGAGGATTTCCATGAGGTGACCGTTGGGGTCGCGGAAGTAGATGCCTCTGCGGCCCTCGTAACGCTTGCTGCGATAGATCTGCCCTTCCTCCATGCAGGCGGGATCGCCGTAGTAGGTAATGCCACCGTCTTGGATGCGAGCGACCGCGGCGTCGAATTCCTGCTCGCTGACCATGAACGCGTAGTGGTGTGGCTCGAAGTCGTCCAACTGGTCGTAGTCCAGGCTGACCTGGTTGGCCAACACGACCGGAGTGAAGTGGGCCACCGGCGGGGCGACAGCCAGGCCGAGGATTTCGGCCAGGAACTTCGCCGAGGTCTGCGGGTCATGCGCGGGAACGATGGTGTGGTTCAGTTCGACAGTCATGGCGACTCCTTCATGTGTCCAGGCCCTTGGGCGCTATGCGTGATGACGAGGTCGGCCACGGTGGCCAACCGTTCGACGGCTTCGACAATCCAGGCTCCGTCGACGATCACGACGAGATGGTCGAGTCCCAATCGGCGAAGACCGCGCACGCGCGGCGCGCGGCGAGCGGCGCCGGAGTTTCGTTGTTCCCCAGGCGACTGCTCGCTGTCTTTTCGATCTCACCGACGGGACGGCCCACGGAGAGGCAATGAGCGGCGAGCACATCGAGCGTGCGTTTCAGGAGGTCCGTCCGTCCGGGAACGTCGAACAGATTGCAGGCATCGGCATAAGGGGCCGCCAGACGCACGGTCTTCATCTCACGCTCGACCACCCGACAGCACGTCGAGGCTGGTGACCGCCTTGATGAACAGGCTCCGTGGACGGAACGTCACCGCCAGGACCATCACACCAAGACGGACCCGTCCGGTCCGGGGCCGCCAGGAACCCCCAGGACGGTGTAGGCCTCGAGCATGTCATCACCGGTGGTGTCGTACGGGTTGGCCTGCACCAGGTGATCGCCCACCCACAGCGCATCCAGGCCGGCCCCGTCGACCGCGCGTGCCGCATCCGTCAACGAACGACCTATAGCCTCCGGGCCGTCGGGAGACGTGAGGTTGCCAATACTGATGCTGAAACGCATGAGTTCAGCCTGGCAACACCACGTCGGGTCGCGCGTCGTCCCGCCGGAGACAGTCGCCGTACGCCCCCTGCAGTACAACCAGCCCGAACTGCTGCGCCTCCCGTAGCTACCGTGGGCCCCGGTCGGCCACCGCGTCGTCGGACAGCGCCGAGGCCAGCGCAGTTCTCCATCACCATGGAGATCTACACCCAGGTCTGATCCGAAGCCATCCGCGCGGCACTGAAAAAGCTCGGCGAAAGCCTCGCGTGACTCATGGCTGACTCAAGGCTGCTGTACTTCGCTGCTGTACACCATGAAAAAGAGGCCATTCCGAACATCGGAAATGGCCTCTGAGCTGCGTGGGCGATACTGGGATCGAACCAGTGACCTCTTCGGTGTGAAGGT
>DASUXA010000061.1:0-17828 GCA_036378155.1 Micromonosporaceae bacterium
TCATCGACGAGACCACCAACCGCACCGTCGGCGCGGGGATGATCGTCGAGACGTCGTGACGCCGCCGGCGCGGCGCGGACCGGCCGCCCCCTGCCGGCCCCCGCCGTGCCGGCAGGGGGCCGTCCTCACAGGCGGTGGGCGCCCGGCGCCGGGGTGGCGCGGTGCAGCCCCGGGGCGGGGTAGCCGCGCTCGGCGTACGCGGCCGTGACGGCGGCCGCCACCGCGTCGGCGCGGTCGGCGTCGACCAGGGCGAGGACGCAGCCGCCGAAGCCGCCGCCGGTCATCCGGGCGCCGTACGCCCCGCTGGCGAGCGCGACCTCGACCGCGGTGTCCACCTCGGGAACGGTGATCTCGAAGTCGTCGCGCATGGACAGGTGCGAAGCGGTCAACAGTGGACCGATGCCGCGCAGGTCCCCGGCGCGCAGCAACGCGACCGTGTCGAGGACCCGCTGGTTCTCCGAGACGACGTGCCGTACGCGCCGCCGGACCACGTCGTCGGGCAGCCGACGCAGCGCGTCGTCGAGCCGGTCGAGCGGGATGTCGCGCAGCGCCGGTACCCCCAGGATGGTCGCGGCCGATTCGCAGGCGCGGCGTCGGGCGGCGTACTCCCCGGTGACGTGCTGGTGTGGGGCTCGGGTGTCGACGACGAGGACGGAAAGACCGGCGGCGGTCGGGTCGAACGGGATCTGTTCGACCGTGAGCGACCGGCAGTCCAGGAACAACGCGTGTCCGGGCGCGCACCGGATCGCGGCGGTCTGGTCCATGATCCCGCACGGCGCTCCGGCGTACTCGTTCTCCGCTCGCTGCGCGAGCGCCGGTCGGTCCTCGGGGGCGAGGTCGAGGTCGCCGAGGTCGACGAGCGCGGTGAGCACCGCCGCCTCGAGCGCGGCGGAGGAGGAGAGCCCGGCGCCGAGCGGGACGTCCGACGTGACCGCCATCATCGCGCCGGGCGGGTCGAGGCCGGCGTCCCGTAGCGCCCACACCACGCCCGCCGGGTACGCGCCCCAGCCGGTCACCCGGCGTCCGTGCGTTACCTCGTCGCGACCGAACCGGATCTCTTCGCCGGTCTGCTCGGACCAGACCCGCCACGTGGTGTCCGGCAGCGGCGCGGCTGCCACCACGGTGCGGCGGGGCAGTGCGAACGGCAGCACGAACCCGCCGTTGTAGTCGGTGTGCTCGCCGATCAGATTCACCCGGCCGGGCGCTGACCAGAGCCCAGCCGGCTCGGCGTCGAAGATACGGCGGAACGCCGCCGCCTGATCGGCCATGACGTCTGTCCTCGGTGGAATGTGGGTAGGTGCCCGACGTCGCGGCGCCCATGGGGCGCCCCGACGACCGGGGTGCGGACAGCATTCCAGCGCGCTCACTCACAAGTCAACAGATTCGAACGTGTCCGGTGGCGCCGTCGGTAGGCATCCGGACCGAAGGCGCACGCTGTCGTCCCAGGAAGGGGCGCTTTTGCCGGGTTCGACGGCTGTCCCGGTGCCTGGTGCGGTCGGGGTCCCGACAATTCGCTGTGTTGAAACATGTTCGATCGCGTGGAAGGCTGTGCCGCATGCGTCCCCCAACGTCTCCACCAGGCGCCCACCGCGCCCCCGGCGCCTGCGCGCGCACCGCGAGGGCGAGGGTCCGCTGATGCTCGCCCAGCAGCGCCAGGCGGCGGTTCTCGATCTGGTCCGGGTCCGGGGCGGGGTCCGGGTCGCCGAGCTGGTCCGGCACTTCGGCGTGTCGGACATGACGATTCGCCGCGACCTGGAGGTCCTCGCCGATCGCGGTCTGGTCGACAAGGTGCACGGCGGGGCGGTGGTGGTCGGCGCGCGCTCTGCCGACGAGCCCGGTTTCGCCGCGAAGTCGGGGCGGCAGACCGCCGAGAAGGAGGCGATCGCCGCGCGCGCCGCCCAACTGGTCGAACCGGGTGCCGCGGTCGCGCTGTCCGCCGGCACCACCACCGCCGCGCTCGCCGCGCGGCTGGTCGACGTCCCCGACATCACCGTGGTGACGAACTCGATCCGCGTCTCCGACGTGCTGCACCGGGCCGGACGCGTCGACCAGACCGTGGTGCTCACCGGCGGCATCCGGACCCCGTCCGACGCGCTCGCCGGGCCGGTCGCCGAGGCGGCGATCGCGAGCCTCAACGTCGACCTGCTTTTCCTCGGCGTGCACGGGATGAGCGCCGACGCGGGGTTCACCACGCCCAACCTGATGGAGGCGAGCACCAACCGCAGGCTGGTCGACGCCGCGCGCAGGCTGGTCGTGCTAGCCGACCACACCAAGTGGGAGACCGTCGGGCTCGCCACGATAGCCCCACTCGACGCGGCGGACGTGCTGGTCACGGACTCGGGTCTGCCCGCTGCCGCGCGCGACCACCTCGCCGCTCGGGTGGGCGAAATGGTCGTGGTCGACCCGGCGCGGCAGGAGGCATCGTGAAGAGGACTGTGACCACGCTCGCCGACGGTCGCGAGCTCGTCTACTTCGACGAGTCGGACGACACGGTCCGCGACGTCGTCGACCGGCGCGCCCTGCCGCCCCCGCCGAGCGCTTCGCAGATCCGGTACGACCCGATCATGGACGAGTGGGTCACGATCGCGGCGCACCGGCAGACGCGTACCTACCTGCCGCCGTCGGACCAGTGCCCGCTGTGCCCCTCGACGCCGCAGCGGTCCAGCGAGATCCCGGCGTACGACTACGACGTGGTCGTCTTCGAGAACCGCTTCCCGTCGTACAGCGAGCGCGGCGCGGCGGCGACCCCGGCGGCGCACCCGCTCACCCCGGTACGACCGGGCGTAGGGCGCTGCGAGGTGGTCTGCTTCACCGCCGATCACCACAGTTCGTTCAGCTCGCTGCCGGCCTCGCGGGTGCGCACGGTCGTCGACGTCTGGGCGGACCGCAGCAGCGAACTCGCCGCGCTGCCCGGCGTCGAACAGGTCTTCTGCTTCGAGAACCGGGGCGAGGAGATCGGTGTGACGCTGCACCACCCGCACGGGCAGATCTACGCGTACCCGTACATCACCCCGCGCACCCGCCAGATGCTGCGCTCCGCGCGCCGCTACGCGCGGACCCACGACGGCGCGAACCTGTTCGCGGCGGTACTCGCGGCGGAGCGTGCCGCCGGTGAACGGGTCGTCGCGGCCGACGAACGCTGGACCGCCTTCGTACCGGCGGCAGCGCGCTGGCCGTACGAGATCCATCTGTACCCGAACCGGCAGGTCCCGGACATCGCGGCGCTGTCGGACGCGGAACGCGACAGCTTCGCCGAGCTGTACCCGCAGGTGCTGCGCCGGTTGGACGGATTGTTCGGCGAGCCCATGCCGTATGTCGCCGGGTGGCACCAGGCGCCGGTACGCGTCGACCGTGACCTGTCCTATCTTCACCTGCAGCTGTTCAGCCCGAAGCGGGCGCCGGGGAAGTTGAAGTACCTCGCGGGTTCGGAGGCGGGCATGGGTGCGTTCGTCAGCGACGTGGTGCCCGAGGAGGCGGCGGCGCGACTACGCGCTGTTCTCGTGTAGACCGTGCGGACACCGGGCTGCCGGGCGGCCGTCTGCGCAGGGCGGGCGGCATCTCGACCGGCGCGCCGATTCACCAGCACCGACCAACGTGGACGAGGCCGCGACGCGGCCGGAAAGAGAAGGACGTTCGTGACCGACCACGCCACCCTGCACCCGCGCCCGCAACTGGTCCGGGACGCCTGGACCGACCTGTGCGGGGAGTGGGACTTCGCGTTCGACGACGACGACCGGGGCGTCACGGAGCGCTGGTTCGACACCGGCGACCGGGCGGACCAGGCATTCGGGCAGACCATCGTGGTGCCGTACCCGCCCGAGTCCGCCCTGTCGGGCGTCAATGACAAGGGCTTCCATCCGGTCGTGTGGTACCGGCGCACCTTCGACGCGCCGGACCCCGGCCCGGACGGGCGCCTGCTGCTGCACTTCGGCGCGGTCGACTACCACGCCACGGTATGGGTCAACGGTCGGCTGCTCGGTCGGCACACCGGTGGACAAACACCGTTCAGTTTCGACCTGTCCGGTGTGCTCGTCGACGACGGTCCGCAGACCGTGGTGGTACGCGCCGAGGACCACCCGACCGACGTCTCGCAGCCGCGCGGCAAGCAGGACTGGCGACCCGAGCCGCACGGCATCTTCTACGACCGCACCACCGGCATCTGGCAGCCGGTGTGGCTCGAACCGGTCGGACCCACGTACGTCACCACCCTGCACTGGGTTCCCGACCTGCCGGCCAGCAGGGTCGGCGTGGAACTGCGGCTGGACGGTACCCCGACCCGACCGGTCACCGTCGAGGTACGGCTGCGCCACGGCGACCGGGACCTCGCCCACCAGCGGGTCACCGTCGCCGACGAGGTGGCGTACTTCGACGTCGCGGTACCCGCGCTGCGCCACCAGATGAGCCGGGACGGTCTGCTGTGGTCGCCCGAATCGCCGGTCCTGATCGACGCCGACGTCAGCGTCTGCGACGCCGACGGGCGCGAGCTGGACCGGCTCGGCAGCTACCTCGGACTGCGCTCCGCCGGGTTCGGCGACGGGCGGTTCCTGCTCAACGGCAGGCCGTACTACCTGCGTATGGTCCTCGAACAGGGTTACTGGCCGCAGTCGCACCTCGCCGCGCCGGACGCCGACGCGCTGCGCCGCGAGGTCGAACTGATCAAGGCGCTGGGCTTCAACGGCGCGCGCATCCACCAGAAGGTCGAGGACCCCCGGTTCCTGTACTGGTGCGACCGGCTCGGGCTGCTCGTCTGGGGTGAGATGGCGAACGCCTTCGAGTTCTCCCGGCGCGCCATGGAGCGGCTCGTCCCCGAATGGCTCGACGTGGTACGCCGGGACCGCAGCCACCCCTGCATCGTCACGTGGGTTCCACTCAACGAAAGCTGGGGGGTGCCGGACATCGCCACCGAGCCGGAACAGCAGCACTTCGCGACCGCGCTGTACCACCTGACCAGGGCGCTCGACCCGAGCCGCCCGGTCGTCTGCAACGACGGCTGGGAATTGACCGAAACCGACATCATCGGCGTCCACGACTACTCGCCGGCCGGTGACACCCTGCGCGAGCGGTGGGGCAGCCGCGAGGGCGTCCACGAGATGCTGCACGGCTCCGGACCCGGACGGCGCAAGGTGCTGCTGTTCGGCGCGGACGACCCGGCGTACCGGCGCGGGCAGCCGGTTCTCGTCACCGAGTTCGGCGGGTTGTCGTACGCGCCGAAAGCCGGTCAGAAGTGGTTCGGCTACCGCACGGTGGCGTCCTCGGAGGAGTTCCTCGAGGTGTTCACCGACATCGTCACCGCGCTGCTCGACTCCGCCGACCTCGCCGGGTTCTGCTACACCCAGCTCACCGACACACTGCAGGAGCGCAACGGTCTGCTCGACGAGAACCGCGAGCCGAAGCTGCCGGTGGAGGCAATCCGCGAGGTCCTGACCCGACCGGGCTACGCCATCCCCTCGAAAGTCGTCGACGCGTCGCGGCGCGCCGCGAACCGGAGGGCGGCGCGCCCGTGAGTCACGCGCCGCCGAGATGCCCGTTCGTGGCGCCCGAGAGCGGGCGCCGCGAACGGCGGGCTCCACCGGTCCCGGCGCGCACGAGGCGCGTGTTGAACCGTCAGCATCGTGTACTGGCGCAAGTTGAACCGGGGGAGCTGTACACCTTGCCGTCATGGTCCGACGTCTCTTGCTGCTGCCGGTTGTCGCGGAACGACGTTGAGGTGAATGTTGCCGATTCGGGCGACAATATCGAGGTGGCCCCCCAGGCCCAGGACGTACAAGCGCAGTGATTCCAAGCTAGTAGCAGAGCCATTTTCGATCTGACTGATGCGTGCCTGTGATAGCCCTGTCGCCTCAGCCGACTGAACCTGGGTCATGCCCAACTGCTTGCGAATTTCGGCGAGTTGAGCGCCGGACACCGACGCCAGCATTTCCTCGCGCATCCGGGCCCGCCGGGTAGTGCGTTCGGCGGTGTCCCAGGTGGGGTCGATGGCCTGCGCCTTGGCCTTCACGTCCCGCCAACTGGTCGGCTTGCTCATGGCTGCTCCTGCTTCAGGTCAAGGAGATGTTGCCAGCCGATGGTGTCGAGCCGGTGGGCGGCGGCAAGCCGGGTGGCGGCGACCCAGGTTGGCGCGTTCCGCTTCGAACCACGCCAGCGCCTCGCCGGAGGTGGCGAAGGTCGTCGGGGCGGTGGGCAGGTCGACCGGTTCGGGGCGCGTCGGCGGCAGGCTGGGGCTCAGCGCCGCCGGGGCGGCGCAGGCGCTGTGCAGGTACCAGCTGGTCGGCCGGCGTACCGCCCCGTCCCGTTCCGCCTGCGGCTCGTCCCCGGCGCGCGCACTCGGCGGCGAACACGCGCCCGTCCGGGACGCGCGTCGATCGTATGCGGGGTGACCGGCGTCGCGTAGACCCCGGATTTTGTCCCAGCCGGTGACTAGGCTGCCGGGCCATGTCGGTATGGAGCGTCGACCAGGTGCTCGCCCTCGCGCCGGACGCGTCGTCGCGCGCGGGCGCGCGCAGCGTGTCGCGCGCACGCGCCTGGCAGGCGACGGGACGTACCGACGACGTGAGCCTGTGGGGGCTGTGCCAGGGCAGCGGTCGCCAGCCGTACCAGACCTGCGTCGACCTGCGCGAGCCGGCGTACCACTGCTCCTGCCCGAGCCGTAAGGTCCCGTGCAAACACGTGCTCGGGCTGCTGTTGCTGTGGGTCTCCGGTGAGGTACCGGTCGGCGAACCGCCCGAGTGGCTGCTGCGGTGGCAGAACAGCCGAGCCGCGCGGCAGACGCGGGGGCAGCGGCGCGCCCCGGCTGCGCCGCCCTCGGAGAAGACGGTGCGACGGCGTGCCGACCGGGTCGCCGCAGGCCTCGACGAACTCGACCGCTGGCTGTCGGACCAGGTACGCCAGGGTCTGGCGGGCGCCTCGCGCGCCGGATACCGGCACTGGGCGACGATGGCTGCGCGGCTGGTCGACGCGCAGGCACCGGGCGTGGCAGGTGCGGTCGGTCGGCTCGCGTCGGTCGCGAGCAGCCCCGACCGGCTGCTCGCCGAGCTGGGTCTGCTCCGGCTGCTGGTCACCGGGTACCGCCGGCTCGACGAATTGCCCGCCGACCTCGCCGCGACGGTACGCGGACGCGTCGGTTTCCCGGTCGCGGTCGACGACGTGCTTGCCGGTCCGCCCGTGCGGGACGTCTGGCAGGTGCTCGCGGTACGCGACGAGGCGGAGGAGCGCCTGACGGTACGCCGCACGTGGCTGCGCGGCAGGCGCAGTGCCCGCCCGGCACTGGTGCTGTCGTTCGCCGCGCCCGGTCAGGAACTCGCCGCCGATCTCATCCCCGGTACCGAGATCGACGCCGACCTGTGCTTCTATCCCGGCGCGCAGCCGTTACGCGCACTGGTGGCGACGCGGTACTCGGCCGCCGCGTCCGCGGTACCGGCGGGCGGCGACTCGGTGAGCGAGGCGCTGGACGGGTACAGCGCGGCGCTCGCCGTCGATCCGTGGCTGGAACGGTGGCCGATGCTGCTCGACGGCGTCTGCCCGGTACACGCCGGCCGGTGGCACCTGGTCGACGGGAAAGGGGACGGGTTGCCCGTGCGCGGCGACGGGCCGCAGCCGTGGCGGCTGGTGGCGGCGGCGGGTGGTCGACCGGTGACGGTCGCGGCGGAGTGGACGGTCGCCGGGCTGCGACCGCTGACGGCGTGGGCTGAGGATCGGATGGTACGGCTGTGACCTCGCCCGACGTTCCGGCGGACGCGACGTCGACGGACGGTGTCGCCACGGCGTCGTGGCTGGATCTCGTCGCGACCGCGACGGTGGGGACGGACAGGCGCTCCGGTGCCAGCCCGGACGTGGTCCTCGACGCGGCGGCGGCTGCCGCGGTGTACCGCCGTGCCGGGGTCAGCGCCTCGACCGACCTGCCCGCGCCGCAGCCCGCGCCGCCCGAGACCGCCGCGGTGGTACCGGGCGCGGCGGGGGCGCGACTCGGCACGCTGCTCGCCACCCCCGCGCCGCACAGCCGACTGGGCGGCCCGGAAGGCGAGGCGCGGATGGACGTGCTCGCGGAGTGGCTGCGCCTGGTCGCCGCGCGCCGGCTGCGCGCGCCCGCCGAACACCTGCCGGACCTGCTGGACCTCGGTCGACGCCGTCGCGACCTTCGCCCGCTGATCCTGGCCGCTGGAGGCGCGCGGGTACGGTGGCTCGCCGCGCACCGGGAGGAGTGGCGGTACCTCGCGAACACGGAGGACGAGCACGCCGCCGCCGATCCCGCTGCCTGGACGGACGGCAGCGGCGGCCAGCGCGTCGGATACCTCGCCGCGCTGCGCCGCCACGATCCCGGCGCGGCACGCGACCTGCTCGCGGCGGAGTGGGGCACCCTGCCACCGGACGAACGCACCGCGCTGCTCGGCACGTTGCGCACCGGTCTCGACGGCGACGACGAGGAGTTTCTCGAAGCGGCGCTCGACGACCGCCGCAAGGAGGTCCGTGACAAAGCCGCCGAGCTGCTGGCTCGACTGCCGTCGTCGAGGTACGCCGCGCGGATGGCGGCGCGGGCCCGCGCCTGCGTCACGGTGCGACGGCGCCGGGTGGCGGTGGACCCGCCGACCGCGTGCGACCACGGGATGCGTCGCGACGGCGTCGCGCCGCGCCCGCCCGCCGGGACCGGCGAGCGCGCCTGGTGGTTGGAGGAGATCCTCGCCCGTACCCCGCTGTCGACCTGGGATCCGCAACTGCCCCGGCTGCCGATGCCGGACGAGTGGGCGGCTACCGTGCGGCGCGGTCTCGCCCGCGCCGCCGCCGCGCAGGGCGACCCGGGCTGGGCGTCCGCGCTGCTCGAGTTGCTGCCCGACGCGCCCGACCGCCCGGACGACCGGTTGCTGGTCGAGGCGTTGTACGCGGCGCTGCCGCCGGACGAGTTGACTGCCCGGGCGGAGCGGGCGCTGCGCCGCGACCCCGCCGCCGTCGCCGGCGTGGACCGGATGCTGGAGTTGTGCGCCGCGCCCTGGCCGGTCGGCTTCGGTCGTTCCGTGCTGGGCGGGATCGCCGCGTTGGCGCGTCGCGGTCGGCACTCGCACCAACTCGACGGCGTGTGCGTCCTCGCCGCGGTCCGGCTGCCGGTGGAACTCTCGGACGAGGCGGACAGGCTCGCGACCGCCCTGCGCGCCGATTTCCCGGACAACTACCGACTGCGGTCACTGGATCGGCTGGCCGACACCCTGCGCTTCCGTCACGACATGACCAAGGAGCTCGCGTGAGCATGTTGACATCCGAGCCGGTACTGCGCCCGCACGCCGAGCAGCAGTACGCCGCCGAGTTGGCGGCGTTGGCCGCCGCCGACGACCGGCCCCGGCCGCCCGGCTGGCGGCTGTCGCCCCAGGCGGTCGTCACGTACCTGATGGGCGACGGCGGGACGATCAGCCCGAAGTACATCGGACCGCGGCGGCTGATGGAGGTTGCGGTCGCCACGCTCGCCACCGACCGGGCGTTGCTGCTGCTCGGCGTACCCGGTACCGCCAAGACCTGGGTCTCCGAGCATCTCGCGGCGGCGATCAGCGGCGACTCGACCCTGCTGATCCAGGGCACCGCCGGCACCCCGGAGGAGGCGATCCGGTACGGCTGGAACTATGCCCAACTGCTCGCGCAGGGTCCGACGCGGGCTGCCCTGGTACCGAGTCCGGTGATGGCGGCGATGGCGGACGGACGCGTCGCGCGGGTCGAGGAACTGACCCGGATGCCGTCCGACGTCCAGGACACCCTGATCACCATCCTGTCCGAGAAGACCCTGCCGATCCCGGAACTGGGCGAGGAGGTCCAGGCGGTCAAGGGCTTCAACGTCATCGCCACCGCCAACGACCGGGACCGGGGCGTCAACGACCTGTCCTCCGCGCTGCGTCGCCGGTTCAACACCGTGGTGCTGCCGGTACCGGCGACCGCCGAGGAGGAGGTGGAGATCGTCTCCCGGCGGGTCGCCGCGCTCGGGGCGGCGCTCGAACTGCCCGAGGTACCGGCGGCCGCGGAGGAGATCCGCCGGGTGGTGACCGTGTTCCGCGAGTTGCGCGACGGGGTGACCGAGGACGGTCGGACGAAGCTGAAGTCACCCAGCGGCACGATGTCCACCGCCGAGGCGATCTCGGTAGTCACCAACGGGATCGCGCTGGCGACCCACTTCGGCGACG
Source organism: Micromonosporaceae bacterium (assembly GCA_036378155.1). GTDB lineage: Bacteria > Actinomycetota > Actinomycetes > Mycobacteriales > Micromonosporaceae > DASUXA01. The sequence goes on from DASUXA010000061.1 coordinate 10,155, forward strand.
GCGTGCTGCGGCCCGCCGACGTCGCCGCCGGCATCGTCGGCGCGGTCGTCAAGGACCCGGTGTCCGACGCGGTGGTGTGGCAGGAATACCTGGAGACCGTGGTCCGGGAGCGGGACGGGTGGCGGGACTTCTACCGGGCCGCGCGCAGCGCGACGTCATGACCGCACACGACGAGGTCCGCAGCCCGGTCCTGCTCGGTATCCGACACCACGGACCGGGCTCCGCCCGCGCGGTGCGGCGGGTGCTCGACGCGTACCGGCCCGAGGTGGTGTTGATCGAGGGACCGCCGGAGGCTGACGACCTGGTCGATCTGGCCGGGGTACGGGAGATGCGCCCGCCTGTCGCGCTGCTCGCCTATCCCGCCGACCGGGGTGGGACGCCGGTCCTCGCCGGTCAGGGCGGGGTGGCTCGCCCGCCTGCGGCGCGTGCCGCCGCCTTCTGGCCGTTCGCCGAGTTCTCGCCGGAATGGCAGGCGGTCCGCTGGGCGGTCGACCACGGTGTGCCGGTGCGCTTCTGTGACCTGCCCGCGGCGCACCGCCTGGCGATCCCCGACCCGCACGAGCACCCCGACCAGGACCGGCACCCCGACCCGGACATGCCCCGCGTGGACCCGATCGGCGCCCTGGCGCGCGCCGCCGGGTACGACGACCCCGAACGCTGGTGGGAGGACGTCATCGAGCACCGGCTGGGCGAGGCGGTCGGCGAGGGCGACGAGCTGACCGCCGCGCTCGCCCCGTTCGTCGCGATCGGCGAGGCGATGGCGGCGGTACGGGCGCACGCTCCGGTGCCGGGCGAGGCGGAACGGATCGACGAGGAGCGACGCGAGGCGTACATGCGCACGGTGCTGCGCGCCGCGGTCAAGCGGTACACGCGCGTCGCGGTGGTGTGCGGTGCGTGGCACGTACCTGCCCTGACCGCCCGCCGTACCGCCACCGAGGACGCACGCGTGCTGCGCGGCCTGCCCAAAGTGAAGACGATGATGACCTGGGTACCGTGGAGCCACGGTCGCCTGGCGTCCTGGCAGGGGTACGGAGCCGGGGTGTCCTCGCCCGGCTGGTACCACCACCTGTTCACCGTCCCGGACCGGCCGGTCATCCGCTGGTTCGTCGACGTCGCCGGCGTGCTGCGCGACGAGGGGCTGCCGGTGTCCAGCGCGCACGTCATCGAGGCGGTACGGCTCGCCGAGGCGCTCGCCACCATGCGCTGCCGACCGCTCGCCGGGTTGGCGGAGGTCCGCGAGGCGACCCGGGCGGTGCTGTGCGACGGCGACGAGCTGCGGATGAGCCTGGTCGACCGGCGGCTCGTGGTCGGCGAGCGGCTGGGCACGGTGCCCGACGACATTCCCGCCGCGCCGCTGGTGCGCGACGTCACCGCCACCCGACGCCGGCTGCGCCTCGCGCCGTCCGCCCTGGACAGCGGCCTCGACCTGGACCTGCGTAAGGACGTCGACCGGCAGCGCAGCCACCTGCTGCACCGGTTGCGCCTGCTGGGCGTCGACTGGGGCAGCCCGGCGTCGGACGCCGCGGCGCGGCGCGGCAGGGGAACGTTCTGGGAGTCGTGGCGGCTGTGCTGGCGTCCCGAGTTCGCCGTCGACCTCGTCGAGGCCAGCGCGTACGGCACCACCGTCGTCGCCGCGGCGACCGCGAAGACCCGCGAACTCGCCCGTCGAGCCGACCGGCTCGGCGAGGTGACCTCGCTGCTCGAACGGTGTCTGCTGGCGGACCTCGCCGACGCGTTGCCGGACGTGTTGCGCGCCCTGAACGAGAAGATCGCGCTGGACGCGGACGTCACCGACCTGATGGCGGCGATGCCGGCGCTCGCCCGGTCCCTGCGGTACGGCGACGTACGGGGCACCGACGTGTCGGCGCTCGGCGAGGTGGTCGCCGGGCTGGTCGTCCGGGTCTGCGTCGGGCTGCCGACCGCCGTGGCGGGACTGGACGAGGCGGCCGCGCGCGAGGTCGTCGGGCAGATCGACGCGGTACACGGCGCGCTCGCGTTGGTCGACGACGCGGAGTTGACCGGGCGGTGGTTCGCCACCCTGGGGCGGCTGGTCGGCCGTACCGACCTGCCCGGCGTGGTCAGCGGGCGGATCACCCGGCTGCTGCTGGACGCCGGGCGGCTGGACCGGTCGGCGGTGGTGCGCCGGATGAGCGTCACGTTGTCCGTCGGTACCCCGCCGGGGGAGGCAGCGACCTGGGTCGAGGGGTTCCTCGCCGGCAGCGGTCTGCTGCTGGTCCACGACGAGCGGCTGCTGTCCCTGGTCGACGAGTGGGTCACCGGCATCCGACCGGACCTGTTCGTCGAGGTGCTGCCGCTGCTGCGCCGCACGTTCGCGACGTTCCCGGAGCCGGAGCGGCGGGCGATCGGCGAGCGGGTCCGGTCCGCCGGGTACGGGCGGGCGAGCCGTGCCGACGTGGACCTCGACGAGCGGCGGGCGGCGCGGGTGCTGCCGACCGTCGCCCTGCTGCTGGGTCGCGACACCCGGGATGTGGAGGCACTCGTTCGATGACGACGCCCAGCGACGAGGAACGGCTGCGCCGGTGGCGGCTGGTGCTCGGCGGCGCGGCAGCCGAGGGGACGGGCTGGTCGTTGACCGGCGACGACGTGCGGGTCGACGCCGCGCTCGCGGCGCTGTACGAGGTGCCCGACGGGGGCGGCGACGCCGCCGGTCAGCGCGGTGCGAGCCTCGCCGCCAGCGCGCCGAAGGTGGCGCGCTGGCTCGGCGACATCCGCACGTACTTCCCGACCAGCGTGGTGCAGGTGATGCAGTCGGACGCCATCGAACGGCTGAACCTGACCCGGTTGCTGCTCGAACCGGAGATGCTCGAGGCGGTCGAGCCGGATGTACACCTGGTCGGCACGCTGCTGTCGCTGAACCGGGTCATGCCGGAGCAGGCCCGGCGAAGCGCCCGCGCCGTGGTTGCGAAGGTCGTCGCCGACCTGGAGAAGCGGATCGCGCAGAAGACCCGCGCGGCGGTGAGCGGGGCGCTCAACCGCGCCGCCCGGGTCGAGCGACCACGGCACCGCGACATCGACTGGAACCGGACGATCCGCGCGAACCTGCGGCACTACCAGCCGGAGTACGGGACGGTGGTGCCGCAGCGGCTGATCGGGTACGCGCGGCGCGCCAACGCCGTCCAGCGCGACGTGATCCTGTGCGTCGACCAGTCCGGGTCGATGGCGTCCTCAGTCGTGTACGCCGGCGTCTTCGCCGCCGTGCTCGCGTCGATGCGTTCGCTGCGCACCTCGCTGGTGGTGTTCGACACCTCGGTGGTGGACCTGACCGAGCAGTTGGCGGACCCGGTCGAGGTGCTGTTCGGCACGCAGTTGGGTGGCGGTACCGACATCAACCGCGCGGTCGGCTACGCCCAGGGTCTCGTCACCCGACCCCGCGACAGCGTCTTCGTCCTGATCAGCGACCTGTACGAGGGTGGGGCGCGGGACGAGATGCTGCGCCGGGTCGCGGCGGTGACCGCCGCGGGCGTACAGGTCGTGGTCCTGCTCGCGCTCAGCGACGATGGAGCGCCGTCGTACGACCACGAGACCGCGACCGCCCTGGCGGCGCTGGGCGTGCCCGCGTTCGCGTGTACGCCGGACCTGTTCCCGGAGCTGATGGCGGCGGCGATCGAGCGACGCGACCTGCGCCCGTTCATCGAGAAGGCGCGCGCCGGCGACGGATAGCCGGATCTGGGCAGTTCGCCCGGTATCGTCCGAGTGGTGGAGCGTCGCCAGCGCGACGTCGCCGCCTCGCCACACCGGGGCGTCGACGGCGGCAAGTACAACGTCCTGGGCGTCCTGGTCGACAGCCTCGACTACGACGCCGCCGTCGACCGGGTGCTCGCCGCCGCGCGGCAGCGCCGGTCGCTGAGCCTGACCGCGCTCGCGGTGCACGGTGTGATGACCGGGGTGCGGGATCGGCGGCACGCTGCCCGGCTGAACGCCCTCGACATCGTCGCGCCCGACGGTCAGCCGGTGCGCTGGGCCCTGAATCTGCTGTACCACCGGGGACTGGGGGACTGGGTGAGCGGACCGGAACTGACCGGCAGGGTGCTGCGCCGGATGGCCGCCGAGGGGCTGCCGGTGTACCTGTACGGGTCGACCCCGCAGGTGGTCGACGCCCTGGGCGGCTCGCTGCCCCGCGCGTACCCGCAGCTGCGCGTCGCCGCAGCCGAGCCGTCGGCGTTCCACCACACCACCCCGGACCAGCTGAGAAAGATCACCGACCGGGTCGACCGTTCCGGCGCTCGCCTGCTGCTGGTCGGGCTGGGCTGCCCCCGGCAGGAGGTGTTCGTCCACGCGGCGGCTCCGCTGCTGGACATGCCCGTCATGGCGGTCGGCGCGGCGTTCGACTACCACGCCGGGCGGCTGCGCCCCGCGCCGCGCTGGATGCAGCGGCACGGACTGGCGTGGGTGTACCGGCTGGTCCGCGAGCCGAGGCGGCTGTGGCGGCGGTACCTGGTCTTCAACACCGAATACCTCGCTCGGTTGACGGCGCAGAAACTCGGGCTGTGGCGACCCGAGCCCACCCCGCCGACGCACACGCCCGCGCCGAGCATCCCGGTCTGATCGTTCCGCGAAATCGCCCCGCCCTTTCATGACATCCTGATTCTGCCGGTACACCCCTATCACCCGGCTTAGAGGGCGTATGTGCGGCATCACGGGGATCGTTCACGACGACGGGCGACGGGTGGACCCGGACCGCCTGCTCGCCATGTGCCGCACGCTGCGTCACCGGGGACCCGACGACGAAGGGGTGTACCTCGACGGCGGCGTCGGGCTCGCGATGCGCCGGCTGGCGGTGATCGACGTGGCGGGCGGGCGGCAGCCGGTACGCGACGAGTCCGGCACCGTGGTCGCCATCGTCAACGGCGAGATCTACAACCATCGGGAACTGCGCCGCGAACTGGGGCGACGGGGGCACCGGTTCGCCTCCGGCAGCGACTGCGAGGTGGTCGCCCACCTGTACGAGGAGTACGGGGAGCAGTTCCCGACCCGGTTGGAGGGGATGTTCGCGGTCGCGCTGTGGGACGCCCGGCGCCGCACGCTGGTGCTCAGCCGCGACCGGGCCGGTATCAAACCGCTGTACTACTCGATCGGCGCCCGCCGACTGGTGTTCGGCTCGGAGATCAGAGCCGTCCTGGCAGCCGGCGTGTCCACCACCGTCGACACCCAGGCGCTGACTTCGTACCTGTCGCTGATGTACATCCCCGGCCCGCGCAGCATCTACGCCGGCATCAGCAAGCTGGAGCCCGGACGCACCCTGGTGTGGCACGACGGCACCCACACCGTCCGCCGGTACTGGGACCTCGCCGGGGTGCCCCGAAGAAACCGGGTTTCCGGGTCCGAAGCCCGCGGGGAACTGCGCGAACGGCTCGCCGACAGCGTCGAACGGCACCTGATGTCGGACGTGCCCCTCGGGTTCTTCCTCAGCGGCGGCATCGACTCCGGTTCCGTGGTCGCCACGGCGCGACGACTGCGACCCGACGCCGACCTGAAGACCTTCACCATCGGGTTCGCCGACCGCTCGTACGACGAGCGGACCGAAGCCGCCCTGGTCGCCCGGCACCTCGGTACCGACCACACGGAACTGGTCGTCGAGCCGCGCGCCGAGGACGTGGTGGACCGGATCATCCCGAGTTTCGACGAGCCGTTCGCCGACCCGTCCATGATCCCCACGTACCACCTGTGCGAACTGGCGCGCGGGCAGGTGACCGTGGCGCTGTCCGGGGACGGCGGCGACGAGCTGTTCGCCGGCTACCAGTCGTACCAGGCGGACAAGATCGCCCGGTACTACCGGCACCTGCCCCGCGCGCTGACCGCCCGGCTCGCCCCGGCGATGCTGCGGTTCCTGCCCGCCTCGCACCGGCGCGCGAGCCTGGAGTTCAAGGCGCGCCGCTTCGTGGAGAACGCGCTCGAGGACCCGGCTCGCAGCCACTACCTGTGGCGGGTGGTGTTCCGCGAGGCGCACAAGGCGCGGCTGCTGCACCCGGACATCTACGCCGACGTGGTGGACAGCTACGCCACCCACGAGCGGCACGACCTCGCCGGACGCGGGTTCGACGAGCTGACCCGCCGGCAGTACACCGACGTCAACGTGTACCTGGCGGACGACGTGCTGGCCAAGGTCGACCGGCTGAGCATGGCGCACTCGCTGGAGGTCCGGGTGCCGCTGCTCGCCACCTCGCTGATGGAGTTCGCGTTCGCCCTGCCGGGTCGGGTCAAGATGCCCGGGTACCAGCCGAAACGGCTGCTGCGCGAGGCGATGCGGGACGCCCTGCCGCCCCGGGTCCTGGCGATGGGCAAGAAAGGCTTCAACGCGCCGCTGCCGCGCTGGCTCACCGGTCAGTTCCGCCCGCTGGTCGACGAGTACCTCAGCCGCGACGTGCTGCGCCGGCAGGGCTACGTCGACCCGGACGAGGTGGCGCGGTGGGTGCGCCGGCACCTGGACGGGCACGCCGAGCACGGTCGCGAGCTGTGGATCCTGCTGGTGCTCAGCCTCTGGGTCGAGGAACACAAGGCGTACCGATGAACGTCTGGCTGGTGTGCGGCGCGCTGCTGCCCGCGCTGTGTCTGGCCTTCGCGGTCGGCTCGCGGTTCGGCGGTCGTACCGCGCCCTGGCTGGCGCGCATCGTCTTCCTGGTCACCGTCGGGGTCGCCACGCCGCTGGCGTACTGGATGTACCGGCACACCGACCAGGTCGCCACGACCCTGGTGATCGCCGGCTCGTTCCTGTACGGCGGGGTGTTCAGCGCCTCGGCGCGCGGTCTGGTCGAGGACAACGCCCCGCCGTCGCCCGCGACCCGCGCGCAGATCCTCACGTACCACACCGTGCCCGGTCTGCGGTATCCGCGCGAGCCGCGCGGCAAGCGCGCCTTCGACGTCCTGCTCGCCGCGCTGGGTGTGGCGGTGACGCTGCCGCTGTGGTTCGTGATCGCCCTGCTGGTCTGGTTCGAGGAGCCCGGTCCGGTGTTCTTCACGAAGAACTCGGTCGGGCGGGGCGGGGTGGTGTTCCGGCAGGTCAAGTTCCGCAGCATGCGGTACGCCGCCGAACGGCACACCGGCCCCGTCGTGGCGACCAGCGCCGACCCGCGTACCCTGCGCGTCGGTCGCCAGTTGCGCCGCTGGCACCTCGACGAGCTGCCCGAACTGCTCAACGTGCTGACCGGCACGATGAGCCTGGTCGGGCCGCGACCGCTGCGGGCGGTGCTGGTGCACGGCGATCTCGCGGCGGTACCGGGTTTCGCCGAGCGGCACACGGTACGACCGGGCATCGCGTGCATCGCGCAGATCGAGAAGTATCACATCGCGCCGACCGAGCGGTTGCGCAAGGATCGGGTGTACATCCGGCGGATGAGCGTGGGCCTCGACATCCGGCTGCTGGGCCGCGCTGTGGTGACCACCGTGCGCGGGGAGCGCGAGGCGGCGCCGCGAGCGGAGGAGATGCCCGGTGGACAAGGTGAACGTGCGGTACATCGTGCGTGATGTGGACGCCCGCCATCGACTTCTACTGCCGCCGTCTGGGCTTCCGCGAGGAACTGCACCCGGCGCCGATGTTCGCCATGATCGTGCGTGGTGACCTGCGACTGTTGCTGAGCGCGCCGGTGCCCGGCGCTCCGGGCGGCGGATCGGCAGCGATGCCGGACGGCACCCTGCCGGAACCCGGCGGCTGGAACC
>DASUXA010000062.1:0-20328 GCA_036378155.1 Micromonosporaceae bacterium
GGAATGGGTGATCGACAAGGCGATCCAGGCGCACGGCGGCGCCGGGGTCAGCCAGGACACCCCGCTCGCCGCGCTGTGGTCGCAGGCGCGCACGCTGCGCCTGGCCGACGGGCCCGACGAGGTACACAAAGCCTCGCTGGCCCGCCGCGAACTGCGCAGGTACGCGGGCTGACCGGTCGGTCAGCCGAGGGCTCGCCGGTACCGGACCTCGGACAGCACCGTGTCGTGCCTGACCTCACGCCTGGTCGCGCCGTCCGGGGTCCAACCGGCCGCCTCGTAGAAGCGCCGGGCCCGCTTGTTGCCATCGAGCACCCACAGCGTCGCCTGCCGGTACCCGGCCTCGCCCAGAATGCGCACGCACTCGGCCATCAACTCGCGGCCGACGCCCCGGCTCCACACCCTCGGGTCGAGGTAGATGCCCTGGACCTCGCCGACGATGTCGGGGTCGCCGTCCGGGTCGCGCGACGGACCTAGACCGGCGAAGCCGACCACGGCGTCGCCGTCGACCGCGACCAGCACGCCGCGACGCGGCCACGCCGTCGCGGTAAGGGTCCGCTGCCAGCCTGGCAGCCGCTGCTCGGGGTCGAGCCCGTCGAGCAGGTCCTGTGGCAGCAGGCCCCGGTACGCGGCCTGCCACGACCGGACGTGGACCACGGCGATCGCGTCGGCGTCGGCGAGTCCGGCTGGTCGAACCGTCATGCGCCGGAGGCTGCCGTCTCCAGTCGACCCCGAGCAAGCCAATATCAGCGGTCGTACACCTCACGGCGGTGCGCGATCCGGTAGACGGTGACGCGTCGCTCACGGTCGTCGACGATGTAGATGATCCGATAGTCGCCGATGCGGATGCGCATCGTCCGGGCGGGCTCGCCGACGAGTGCCTTCGCGCCGAACGGTCGGGGCTCGGTCACCAACTCGACGATCGCCTTGAGCGCGTCAGCGAAGGCGGGCCGAGGAAGCTTGTGAAGTTCGCGGATGGCAGCCGGGTGAAAATCGACTCTCATCGTCATGCGGCGCCCGACTCGCGCAGCACGTCGTCAAGTGGCACGGTCTCCTGCCCGTCCGCCATCCGCTCGCGAACGACCGCCAGGTCCGCCGCGTCGCGGAGAGCCTCAAGTTCCTGCCACTCGGAGAAGTCCACGATGACCGCCTCCGGGCGACCGTACCGAGTGATGATCGCGGGCTCGTGGGTGCGCTGGACGTCCAGCACGATCGACCCGAGCTGCTCGCGGGCTTCCTTCAGCGGGAACTCAGCCATGGCAGAAAAGTGTACACAGTTTCGCCTCTGAACACCTTGGTCGCATCGCCTTGGAAGGGTGAGCGGACACGCGACCCGGTAGACCGCAACGCGTCGCTCATGGTCGCCGACCCAACCCAAGGCACGTGTCGATGCGCCCAGGGCGTTGACGTGGTCCGTTGTGAACGCGACCGGTCCGAGCATACTGTGACCGATGGGTAGCGAGTCAACGCCATTGAACAGTTAGCAGGTTAACGTAAGCCCATGTTGACGGTACTGTGCGCGCCGAAGGAATCCATGCCAGAGCACACCTCGACGATCGCCGACCGGTTGAACCGGCTGTTCACCACGGTGCGCCGACCGGACGGCAGCCGGTGGACGGACCGCACCGTCGCCGAGGCTCTGACCAGCGCCGGGTACAAGGTCTCCCACACCCACATCTGGGCGTTGCGCACCGGCGAGGCGACCAACCCGCCCATCGGTACGCTACGCGCCCTGGCGGACCTGTTCGGCGTCGCCGTCGCATACTTCGTGGACGACGAAACAGCGGCGCGGATCGATCCGCAACTGGAACTCGCCGGACGGCTGCAGGACGCGGGGGTACGCCAGTTGGCGCTGCGCGCCGCCGAGATGACGCCCGAGGCGGTGAACGCGGTACTCGCCATTCTCGACCAGGTGGCCGCCCTCGAGCGGCACAGCCGAGGCAGGTAGCGATGTGGCGTCGTCGCCGCTCGGTCCGGCGTGGACCACGGTCGCAGACCCGCGACCGCACCACCGTCGAACTCGGCAAGGTGTACGAACGGTGCGCCCACCTCGTCGACGGGCTCACCCTGCCCCACCCCTTCGACGTGACCGCGTTCGTCACCGGCATCACCGACCGACCGGTACACCTGCTCCCGGTGAACACCGCCGTGGCGGGCGTGTGCGGGCTGCTCATCCGCACCAGGAACGCCGACTACATCTGTTACGAGCAGGGCACCAGCCGGGTACACCGGGACCACATCGTGCTGCACGAGGCGGCGCACCTGCTGATGGGGCACACGTCGCAGGTCGGCGACCTGATGCCCGAACTGGACCTGACCCGCGTCGGGCAGGTGCTCGGCCGCTCCGGGTACAGCGACCAGCAGGAGCAGGAGGCGGAGATCGTGGCGTCCCTGATCGCGGCGCGGATCGGCCCGCCGGTACCGGCGCCGCGCGACTCGATCGCCGGGCGGCTGGAAGCATCCCTCGACTCCTGAGGGAGACTGCCGGAATGGTCGACTGGATCGTGGTCGGAGTGACCGTCGTCGTCTGGGTCGCGTTCGCCATCCGGCTGTGGGCGCTGCTACACCACCCGACACATGGGACACCCGCGATGCGCGCGCTCGCCACCTCGCTCGGCGCGCTCGGTATGGCGTTCCTGGTGGTGATACCGGAGGTGGAGCAGGCGGTCGACGCCGCCACGACGGCGAACGTGGGACGTGTCTGCGCGCATTCGCTGGTGCTGGTTTCGGGCGCCGGGATGCAGACGATGCTGCTGCACTGGACGTACCCGCCGGAGCAGGCGACGCCCCGGGCGCGCTGGCGGCAGATCGCGGTGGTCTGCGTCATCGCTCTCATGTGGTCGTTGCTGCTGCTCACCCCGGCACGCGTCGCCGACCTGGACTGGACCGCCAACCAGGCGCGGCACCTGCCGGTCGCCGTGTACTGGGTGCTCTGGCCGTCGTACGTCGGCTTGGTCTTCGCCGACATGCTGGTGCTGACCTGGCGGTACGCGCGGATGGTCGACCGCCGGGACCTCAAGCTCGGACTGCGACTGGTGTCCGCCGGGGCGGTGTTCGGCGAACTGTACGCCGTGATGCGGGTCGGCTACGCCGCCGCGATGTGGTTCGGGCTGATCGGGCACGGGCTGCCGGTACCGGTCGCCGAGAAGGTTCCCGGAGTCACCTCCGAGATCTCGTCCGTGCTGGGCATCCTCGGGTTGACCATCCCCGTGTGTACCTCGACCAGCCTGCGGGTGTGGCGGGCGGGGTGGCGACTGCGGTCCCGCCGCCTGCTGCGTCCACTGTGGCAGGACGTCACCGAGGCGATGCCGTCGGTGCTGCTGCCGCAGGTCGACCGCGCCGCGACCGAGCAGGACAGTTGGCGGCTGTACCGGATGGTCATCGAGATCCGGGACGGGTACCTGAGCCTGCGCCCGTACCTCGATCCGACGGTGACCGAGGCGGCGCTGGCGGAGGGGCGCCGCCACGGGCTGACCGGTCGACGGCTGTCGGCCGCCGCCGAGGCGGCGACGATCGCGGCGGCGCTGTCCGCCTATCGGGAGGGTCACCCGGTCGCCGAGCCGGGTACCGTCGCGCCGGGCGGGGCGGAACTGTCCGACGAGGTGGCGTGGCTGACCCGGGTCGCGTCCGCGTACAGCCATTCGCCGGTGGTACGGGCGGCGCTGACCGCGACCGGGCGTCCGCTGCCCGCGAGGCAGCGCACGACCACGGTCGGCGACCGGGCGGCGAGACTGCTCACCGAGGTACTGGCACCGGCGGTCGTCGTCGCGGCGCTGCTGGTCGCCGTGGGAGTCCACGCGATCGACCCGGACTGGGCGGGCGCGCTGTGGGGACTGGGCGGGGCGGTGTTCGCGTCGTTCATCCCGTTCGGCGTGATCGCCTCGGGCGCGCGCGCCGGACGCTGGACCACCCATCATGTACGCCACCGTGTCCACCGGCTGATCCCGCTGGCGGTCACCGTCGCGTCGGTCGCGCTGGGCGTGGTCGGGCTGCTCGCCGCGCACGCGCCGGTCCAACTGGTCGCGATGGTGATCGGCATGTTCGTCGCCCTGGTCGTCGCCACGCTGCTCACCCGCTGGTGGAAGGTGTCGATCCACGCGATGGTGGTCGCCGGGGCGGCGCTGACCATCGGCGCGATCCACGGGGTCGCGGGACTGGCGACCGGCGTGCTCGCGGTCCTCCTGGTCTCCTGGTCGCGGGTGCGTCTGGGCGACCACACCCCGGCCCAGGTCGCCGTCGGCGCGCTGCTGGGCGCGCTGGTGACCTCGCTGTTCGTACCGCTGATCGTGTAGCCCGATCGCCGGCGGGCGCTGTCGCTCCGGCGGGCGCATGTCGTCCGAGGCGTACACCGCTCGTGATGTGCGTACACCTCCAGGGTTGTGCGGTGTCGAGAGCACATGCCGACGCGCGCGAGGAAGCGTGGCGCGCGGCGGGAAGCGTGCCGCGCGGCGGGAAGCGTGGCGCGCGGCGGGAAGCGCGACGCGCAGCACGCTCACGCCGACGCGCGCACCACCAGGTGCGTGTCGAGCACGACCTCGGACCGGGCGTCCGGGTCGCCGGCGATCCGGGCGAGCAGCAACCGCGCCATCCGGCGACCCATCTCCTCCACCGGCTGATGCACCGTGGTCAGCGGCGGGTCGGTGTGCCGGGCGACTGTCGAGTCGTCGAAGCCGACCACGGCGACGTCCTGCGGTACCCGCCGACCGCGCGACCGGAGCACCCGCAGCGCCCCCGCCGCCATCAGGTCGGACGCGACGAACACCGCGTCGAGGTCGGGCACACGGTCCAGCAGGGTACCCATCGCCCGCGCGCCGCTCTCCTCGCCGAAGTCGCCGGCGACGACCAGCCGGTCGTCGCCGGGCAGGTTCGCGGCGCGCAACGCCTCGCGGTACCCGGTGAGCCGGTCCACACCCGCCCGCATGTCCAGCGGTCCGGCGATGGTCGCGATGGTCCGGCGACCGAGGGCAGCCAGGTGGCTGACCGCGAGCCGGGCGCCGCCGACGTTGTCCACGTCCACGAAGCTCGCCGACCCGGCGGCGTTCGAGGCGAGGGGGCGACCGCCCAGTACCGTCGGCAGCCCGCGCTCGGCGAGCAGGTCGGGCAGGGTGTCCCCGCCGTGTCCGGACAGCAGCAGCACCCCGTCGACGTGTTGGCCGGTCAGGTGGTGTTCGACCCGCCGACGCTCCGCCGTCGACGACGCCATCGCCAGCCACAGGTGCAGCGGGCTCTCGTTGAGTACGGCGCTGATCCCGCGCACGATCCCGGCGAAGAACGGCTCGCCGAAGACCCGGTCGTCCGGTTCGGACACGACCAGCGCGACGGCGTCGGTCCGCTGCGTCACCAGAGCGCGCGCCGCCCGGTTCGGCACGTAGCCCAACTCGGCGATCGCCTTCTCCACCGCCGCCCGCGCTTCCGCGCTGACTTGGGGAGATCCGTTGACGACGCGGGACACCGTGCCCCTGCCGACCCCGGCGCGCGCCGCCACCTCGTCCAACGTCGGGCGCCCGGACGAGCGGCGATGGCTGGTCACGGCGAGGTCCCGGCGGGCAGGGTCACGCCGCACACCCTACCCGTCCGAGACGACTGTTCGGGAGCGCTCCCAGCCAGCCCGAGGCAGGGGTCAGGCGTGCCGGATCTGCGCCGCCTCGCCCAGCCCGAGGTCGTTGATCGAAATCTCCCGCATCTCGACCTTGCGTACCTTGCCCGTCACGGTCATCGGGAAGGAGTCCACGATCTTCACGTACCGGGGAATCTTGTAGTGCGCCAGCCTGCCGGTACAGAACTCGCGCAGCGCCTCGGCGGTCAACTCCGGCGCGCCGTCGCGCAGCTTGACCCAGGCGACCAGTTCCTCGCCGTACCGCTCGTCCGGAACCCCGACGACCTGGGCGTCGACGATGTCCGGGTGGGTGTACAGGAACTCCTCGATCTCCCGTGGGTAGATGTTCTCCCCGCCCCGGATCACCATGTCCTTGATCCGACCCACGATGTTGAGGTACCCCGCCTCGTCCATCACCGCGAGGTCCCCGGTGTGCATCCAGCGCGCCTGGTCGATCGCCTCGGCGGTCTTGTCCGGCATGTTCCAGTAGCCGAGCATCACGCTGTACCCGCGGGTGCAGAACTCCCCCGGCTCGCCACGCGGCACGACCAGCCCGGTCACCGGATCGACGATCTTGACCTCGACGTGCGGATGCACGGTACCGACCGTGGACACCCGCCGGTCGAGGTCGTCGTCGGGACGGGTCTGGGTGGACACCGGCGACGTCTCGGTCATGCCGTAGCAGATGGTCACCTCGGTCATGCCCATGTCGGCGATGACCCGCTTCATCACCTCGACCGGGCACGGCGAGCCGGCCATCACCCCGGTACGCAGGCTGGACAGGTCGTAGTCGGCGAAGCCGGGATCGGACAGTTCGGCGATGAACATCGTCGGCACGCCATACAGCACGGTGCAGCGCTCGTCCGCGACCGCGCGCAGCGTCGCGCCCGGCTCGAACCCGGGCGCGGGGATCACGATGCACGCCCCGTGCGAGGTGGCGCCCAGGTTGCCCATCACCATGCCGAAGCAGTGGTAGAACGGCACCGGTACACACACCCGGTCCTGGTCGGTCCAGTTCTGCGTGCGCGCCACGAAGTACCCGTTGTTGAGAATGTTGTGGTGGGACAGCGTGGCGCCCTTCGGGAAGCCCGTGGTGCCCGAGGTGTACTGGATGTTGATCGCGTCGTCGAAGGTGAGTGTCGCCTCCCGCGCCGCCAGGTCCGCCACGTCCACCTGTGCGCCGCGCGCGACCAGGTCGTCCCAGTCGCCGGTACCGATGAACACGACGTCGCGCAGGTCGGGACACTCACCGCGAACCTCGTCGATCATCGCGCGATAGTTCGACGACTTGAACGACTCGGCGGACACGAGCGTCCGGATGCCCGCCTGGCGCAGCACGTACGCCAGTTCGTGGGTCCGGTACGCCGGGTTGATGTTGACCAGGATCGCGCCGATGCGCGCCGTGGCGTACTGGGTGAGCACCCATTCCGGCAGGTTCGGCGCCCAGATCCCGACCCGCTCGCCCTTGTCGATACCGAGCGCGAGCAGACCGCGTGCCACCTGCTCCACGTCGGCGGCGAACCGCGCGTAGGTCCACCGGCGTCCGGTCGGTACGTCGACCATCGCCTCGTTGTCGCCGAACCGCGCCACGGTACGGGCGAGGTTCTCGCCGATGGTCTCGCCGAGCAGCGGGACGGTGGACGGGCCGTTGGCGTAGGACAGCATGCTCATGGCCGGCTCCTCGACGGGCTCCTCGACGCTCCGTTGCCCGGCATCGTCTCTCCTCGGGACGCCGCGCGCCAGAGCCTTGCCGCTATCGCCTCGCCTCATCCGACGCGGCGCGAGCGATCGCGTCGGGTCGCAGGCGATCGCGTCAGGTCATTCGACGCAGCAGGGTGCTGATCCGACCCGGGTCGAACGCGTCCGGGTCGAAGTGCTCGCCCACCCACGCGGTGAGCACGGCGCGCCTCGGGTGCGCCGGGTCGACCAGGGCGTCGAGCAGGTCGCGGTACCCGATGGGACCGCCGATGTCCTCGGGCGGGCAGGCGCGCTCGCCGTCGACGCAGCACGGGTACCGCACGTCCGGCTGCGCCGCGCCGACCTCCTCGACCACGATCTCGTGCTCCCACCAGTCGCCGAAGTCGTAGGTGTACCCGAACCGGCTGCCCTTGCCCGCGACCGCGTCCAGCCTCGCGTCCAACTCGTCGTGCAGCACCAGCTCGCCCTCCGGGTCCGGCTCGCCGTACTGCTCGCCGTCGACCTCGAAGGAGTGCAGGTGTACGTCGTGCCAGCCCATCGCGATCTGGACGACCCGGTGCACGCGGTCCAGGGTGTACCCGCCCGGTACGAGTACGCGTCGCCACACCGGCGGGTCGACGTCGACGAGGGCGACACGCAGTTGATAAATGTCTCTCGGCATGGCACCCCCATCATCGACGGCACCGGCATGTGTTGCCAACGGGACGGGCCGGTACGGCGCATAAGATGTGGTGATGATCTGCCCGGCATGCCGAGAAGGCAGGCACGCCCAGTGCCGTGGTCGCGCCTGGTGCGACTGCCAGCACCGGACGTTGCCGCCGACGCCCCCGGTCACCGGGCCGGCCGGCGAATGACCGGCGACGCGCTGATCCGCCGGCTGCGCCCCGAGCCGAGCGACGAGCCGCTGGACGACGGGGCGCTGGCGACGCTGTACGGGGCGGACGAGTTGGACCGACCGAATCTGCGGGTCAACTTCGTGACCGGCGCGGACGGCGCGGTGGAACTGCACGGATACTCGGCGGGGCTGTCCAACGAGGCGGACAAGCGGGTGTTCGGGCTGCTCCGGATGCTGTGCGACGGGCTGCTGGTGGGTGCCGGCACGCTGCGTCACGAGGGGTACCGCGCGGTACGGCTGGACGAGGCGCGACGGCAGTGGCGGGCGGAGCACGGACTGGACCCGTACCCCCGGCTGGTCGTGGTGTCCGCGCGGCTCGACCTCGATCCGACGCACTCGGCGTTCGCCGAGGCGCCGGTGCGACCGGTGGTCCTCACCCATGCCGCCTCACCCGCCGATCGACGCGCGGCTCTGGGCGAGGTGGCGGACGTGCTGGTACACGGCGACACCGAGGTCGACCTCGCCGCCGCCGTCGCCGACCTGCGGCGGCGCGGTCTGCCGCGGCTGCTGTGCGAGGGCGGACCGCACCTGTTCGGCGCGCTCACCGCCGCCGACCAGGTCGACGAGCTGTGCCTGACTTTGTCGCCGCTGCTCACCGGGCCGGGTGCGGGGCGGATCACCGCCGGTCCGCCGTCACCGGTCCGGAATCTGACTCTGGCTCACGTGCTGGAATCGCAGGGCGCTCTGCTGCTGCGGTACACCCGCGCCTGACCGACCCGGCACGCGGGTCGTCCGCCCGCGACCGGCGCCACAGTCCGGGTACCGCCGCCCGCGACACGCACGACCCAACCAGAGCGTGGCGGTTTTCACCTGTCGCACCGGTAAGGCAGCATGCATGACCGGAGGTAGCCGGCAGGAAGGCGGACGGATGAGCGGATCGGCGAGCGGGGAGCCGGTGGGTCGGGTGCTCGGCACCCTCGACGCGACCCCGCTGCAGTTCTGGGTCGCCGTGTCCCCCGGCGCCTACCTGCAGCTCGACGACGTGGTGGTGACCCGCCGCGAGGTGCCCGGTCGCGACCCGGTGGTGGTCGCCGGGGTGGTGACCCAGGTCCGGGCGCGGCACGAGGGCGCGCAGTTCGACTCGGACGTGTTCGCCATCGCCGACGGCACGCTGCCGGCGCAGGTGCAGGAGGCTGCCGAGATCACCACGACGCGGGTCGACCCGGAGGTGTACGTGCCGCCCACGCCCGGCGCGGCGGTGCATCGCGCCGAGGGCGACGAGCGGGCGTCGGCGCTGTACTTCGACCGGATGGAGCGCCGGCTGCCGATCGGTACCGGTCGCGACGGCGAGCCGCTGTTCCTCAACGCCGACTTCCTGGACGGCACCCGGGGCGCGCACGTGTCCATCTCCGGCATCTCGGGTGTGGCGACCAAGACGAGTTTCGCCACGTTCCTGCTGTTCTCGCTGTTCCGCTCCGGTGTGCTCGGCGCCGAGGCGGCGAACACGAAGGCGCTGATCTTCAACGTCAAGGGCGAGGACCTGCTGTTCCTCGATCACCCGAACACGAAACTGGAGCAGGAGACCCGCGAGGCGTACGGGAAGCTGGGACTGGTCGCCTCGGCGTTCCCGGACGTCGCGGTGTACGCCCCGCCCCGTCCGGGCGACTCGTCGGGTACGCCGGACGTGTCCAGCCGGATGGCGGGGGTCGACACGTTCTACTGGACGCTGTCCGAGTTCTGCGCCGACCGACTGCTGCCGTACGTGTTCGCCGACGCCGACGACGAGCGCCAGCAGTACACCATGGTGGTCCACGCGGTCGCCGGATACCTGGCGAAGGTGGCGCAGCCCGCCGACGGCGGGGTGAGCATCGACGGGGTGCGGCTCGGCTCGTACCCCGACCTGGTCGACTTCGTGGTGGCGCAACTCAACGACGAGGATTCCCGACCGATGTGGGCGGGTTCGGCGGTCGGCATCGGTACCGTCAACGCGTTCGCCCGCCGGTTGATCAGCTCGAAGAAGGACCTGACCCGACTGATCCGGGGCGACCTGCCGACCCGCTCCCGACACTCGATCAACACCGCCGAAAGCGCCCAGGTCAGCATCGTCGACCTGCACAACCTGCCGGATCGGGCGCAGCGGTTCGTGGTCGGTGTGACGTTGAAGACCGAATTCGAACGCAAGGAGAAGGCGGGCACCGCCAAGCCGCTGCTGTTCGTGGTGCTGGACGAGTTGAACAAGTACGCGCCGCGCGAGGGCACGTCGCCGATCAAGGAGGTGCTGCTCGACATCGCCGAGCGGGGACGTTCGCTCGGCGTGGTGCTGATCGGCGCGCAGCAGACCGCCAGCGAGGTGGAGCGACGGATCGTGGCGAACTCCGCGATCCGGGTGGTGGGACGGCTCGACCCCGCCGAGGCGTCCCGCCCGGAGTACGGTTTCCTGCCGCCCGCGCAGCGGCAGCGGGCGCTGATCGCGAAACCCGGCACGATGTTCGTCGCCCAACCGGAGATCCCGGTGCCGTTGGTCGTCGAGTTCCCGTTCCCCGCCTGGGCGACCCGCCCCGGCGAGGCGGGCGCCGCGCCCAACCACACGCTGCGCTCGATCACCCAGGCGGCGGACCCGTTCGCGGTGGTCGGCGCGTCCGCCCGCAGCGGCAGTTCCCTCTCCGACGACGACATCCCCTTCTAGCCCCGATTCCCCCCGGACAAGGAGCCCGATGCGGATCCTGCACACCTCGGACTGGCATGTCGGCAAGGTCCTCAAAGGACAGTCGCGGCTCGACGAGCACATCCGGGTGCTCGCCGAGGTGGTCGGTATCGCCGAGGCGGAGCGTCCCGACCTCGTGCTGGTCGCCGGCGACCTGTTCGACACCGCCGCGCCCAACCCCGACGCGACGCGGGTGGTGACCCGCGCGCTGTCCGCGCTGCGTCGCACCGGCGCGGCGGTGGTGGTGATCGCCGGCAACCACGACAACGGGGCGGCGCTGGACGCGCTGCGCGCCTGGGCGGAGGCGGCCGGCATCACGCTGCGCGGCACGGTGCGCGAACGCGCCGACGACCACGTCGTCGAGGGGGTCACCGAAGGCGGGGAGGCGTGGCGGCTGGCGGCGCTGCCGTTCCTGTCCCAGCGGTACGCGGTGCGCGCCACCGAGATGTTCCAGCTCACCGCCGCCGAAGCCAACCAGACCTACGCCGACCACGTGGCGAGGCTGATCGCCGCCCTCACCGCCGACTTCGGTCCGGACACCGTCAACCTGGTCACCGCGCACCTGACCGTGGTCGGCGCGAAAGCCGGCGGCGGCGAGCGGGACGCGCACACCGTCCAGTCGTACGCGGTGCCGACGACCGTGTTCCCGAGTTCCTGTCACTACGTGGCGCTCGGTCACCTGCACCGCCGCCAGCAGATTCCCGGTCCGTGCCCGGTGCACTACAGCGGCAGCCCGCTCGCCGTCGACTTCGGTGAGGAGGAGAACACGCCCAGCGTCACGCTGGTCGAGGTGGGGGTGGGCAGGGCGGCGCGGACCCGCGACATCCCGGTCGGATCGGCGGCGCGGCTGCGGACGGTACGCGGCAGCCTCGCCGAACTGTCCGGCATGGACACCGGCGACGCGTGGCTGCGGGTGGTGGTCCGCGAATCGCCCCGTGCCGGGCTGCGCGAACAGGTACAGGAGTTGCTGCCGCGCGCGTTGGAGGTGCGCATCGACCCGGAGATGCTGCCCCAGACGTCGAGCGGCGGTGACCGGCCGGCGCGAGCCGGCCGGTCACCGCACGAGTTGTTCGGCGACTACCTCGCCGCCAAGGGACACGTCGACAACGCGGTGGTCGAGCTGTTCAGCCGGCTGTACGAGGAGGTGGGTCACTGATGCGACCGGTGCGGCTGGACCTGTCCGGGTTCACGGTGTTCCGCGAGCCGACCGTCGTCGACTTCACCGACGCCGACTTCTTCGCCCTGGTCGGCCCGACCGGCTCGGGTAAGTCGACGATCCTCGACGCGGTGTGCTTCGCGTTGTACGGGACGGTGCCGAGGTGGAACGACCGGCGAGCGGTGGGCAACGCGCTCGCCCCGTCCGCCGCCGAGGCGCGGGTACGACTGGTGTTCGAGTCGGCGGGCGCCCGGTACGTGGCGACCAGGGTGGTCCGGCGCGACGGCAAGGGCCGGGTCGCGACCAGCCACGCCGGGTTGGAGGCGCTGCCGCCCGGGTTCGACCTGACCCGGCTGGACTCGGGGCTGTCCAGCGAGGATCTGGGCGCGGTACTGGCGGGCACACCGGCCGAGATGGAGCAGGCGGTCCTGGAGGCGGTCGGTCTGCCGTACGAGCAGTTCACCAACTGCGTGGTACTGCCGCAGGGGCAGTTCGCCGAGTTCCTGCACGCCAAACCGGCGGCGCGGCAGCAGATCCTGGTCAACCTGCTCGGGCTGCACGTGTACGAGCGGATCAGGGAGCAGGCGACGGCGCTCGCCGGGCAGGCCGACGCCCAACTCGCGGCGACGGAGCGGGTGCTCGCCGACCTCGCCGACGCTTCCGACGAGGCGTACGCCGAAGCCGAGCAGCGCGTGTCGGTGGCGCGGCGGCTCGCCGAGGACGTCGCGACCCTGGTACCAGCCCTGGTCGCGGCGCGCGACCGGGCGCGGGAGGCGCGGCAGAGCGTTGCCGCGCTGGAGGCGGAACTGGACCGGCTGGGGCGGGTCCGGATACCCGCCGAAGCCGCCGAGATCAGTGCGGCGGTGGTCGCCGCCCAGGCGGCGGCGGACCAGGCAGCCGAGGCGGTACGGGTCGCCGAGGACCGGGAGGAGAAGCTGCGCGGCGAACTGGCGGCAGCCGGTGACCCGGCGACGTTGCACCGGCTGCTCGACGCGTACACCGAACGCGACCGCCTCGCCGGTCAGGCAGCGCAGCTCGCCACCGGGGTCGACGCGGCGCGCGCCGAGCAGGAGGCGGCGGTACGTGCCCTCGACGCGGCGACCGCCGCCGCCACGGCGGCGACCGAGGCGGTCGCTGCGGCGGAGCGCGACTGCGAGGCGGCGCGTACCGCCGACCGCGCCGCGTCGCTGCGTCCCCATCTGGTCGCCGGGCAGCCATGCCCGGTCTGCCTGCAACAGGTCACCGCCCCACCGCCGGTACCCGACGCGCCCGCGCTCGCCGCCGCCCAGCGGGCGCTCGCCGACGCCAAGCAGCGCGCGCAGCGGCGGGCGGCGGACGTCGCCACCCGCGACCGCGCCGTGCGGGACCTGGACCGGACCCTCGCCGCCGCGCTGGCCCGGCAGGCACAGGTCACCGAACGGCTGACCAGCCTGGACGCGGAGTTGGCGGACGCGCCCAGCGCGGCGTCGGCCCGCGACCAGCTCGCCGCGATCGACCGGCTCAACGCGGAACTGGAGCGCGCGAGCCGGGCGGTACGCGCGGCACGGGACGCCCAGCGCGGCGCGTCGGCGACCGCCCAGCGCGCCGAGGACCGGCTGCGCGCCGCGTGGCGCGACTTCGACAGCGCACGTGACGCGCTCGCCCCGCTCGGCCCTCCCCCCGCGGACCGCGACGACCTGGGCGGCGCGTGGGCGGCGTTGGCTCGCTGGGCGGCGGACCAGGCAGATCGCCGCCGGTCGAGCCACGCCGAACTGGTCGACGCCGCCGAGGCGGCGGAGCGGGACGCCGCCGCCCGGGCTTCGCGGATCGACGCCGCGTTCACCGACGCCGGACTCGCCCCGCCAACGGCAACCGACGACCCGTCCGGCTACTCCCGCGCCGCCGCGGTCGTGGTGGAACGTGCCGAGGCTGCGCTGGCGAGGGTGGTGGAGCGTCGCGAACAGGCGGACCGGCTGCGCGAGCAGCGCGCCGGGTACGAACGCGACAGCCAGGTCGCGAAGGCGCTCGCCACCCATCTGCGCGCCAACAACTTCGAGCGGTGGCTGCTCGAAGAGGCGCTCGACGCGCTGGTCGACGGGGCGTCGCGGATTCTGCGGGAGCTGACCGCCGGACAGTACGACCTGGTCCACGACAAGGGTGAGTTCTTCGTCGTGGACCATCACGACGCCGGGCTGCGGCGCGCGGTACGCACCTTGTCCGGCGGCGAGACGTTCCAGGCGTCGCTGGCGCTGGCGCTCGCGCTGTCCGAGCGGCTGTCCGGAATGTCCACAGCGACCGCGAGCCTTGAGTCGATCATGCTGGACGAGGGCTTCGGCACCCTCGACGCGCACACCCTCGACACGGTCGCGGCGACCCTGGAAAACCTCGCCGCGCGCGGGGACCGCATGGTCGGCGTGGTCACCCACGTCACCGCGCTCGCCGAACGCATCCCGGTCCGGTTCGAGGTGCGCAAGGACGCCCGCAGCGCCCGAGTCACGAGGGTCGACCCGTGAGCGCGAGGAGCGCAGCGCAGCGCAGCCCCGCAACCGCGAACCACGCACGCACCGTGAGCGCGAGGAGCGCAGCGCAGCGCAGCCCCGCCGCCACGCGCGAGGGGGCGTCGTGAAACTCCACGTCGACACCTGGGACCCGGGGTACGGCACCGGGTTCGAACCGGGCGAGGCAAGCGGGCCGGGCGGGCAGAGCAGCGCGGAGTTGCGCTGCGACGTCGAGTTGCGGGAGGCGGCGTGGCGACCGGTACACCCACCGGTCGAGGTGCGCCCGCCGGACGTGGTACTGCTGGTCGACGGGGTGCGCCGGATCGACGCGCGGGTCTGGGTTCTGGACGACTTTGGCAGCCATCCGGGACTCGCCGCGTCGTACGCGGCCGGTGTGGTCCGCTGCGACCTGGGGCGGGGCTCGGCCGAGTTGGCCGCCGCGACGATCGAACGCGGCTTGTTCACCGCCGCGCCCGCGGCGTCCGCCGTGCAGGCAGGCACCGTCCGGTACGTCGCGCACAAGGTGAACCGGGGCGAGCCGAACGACCTGGTCCTCGGCGTACAGCGACAGCTTCGGGCGCTCGAGGTCAAGGTCTCGACCGAGGCACGCGACGACAGCGGCGAGGATCTGCTGGTCGTGGACGGTCCGTTGCAGGGCCGCACGCACCTGCCCCGCGTGCTCGGGTACGTCAAGACGCACCGGGTGGAATATCTCCCTGCCAGCCTCGCCGGAGTGGTCACCTCGCTCGAACCCGGTGAGCGCTGCCCGGTGTTCAAGCTGGGCACCAGTTGGCACCGGTACACGTGGTACCTGCGCCTGCCCGGCGCGCCGGGCGCACCGTGGGCGGGCATCGTGCGGATCGAGTGCTCGGCGGAGTTGTCCGAGGCGGCGGCGATCGCCCTGGCCGACCTGTCGGCGGTGACGCTGCCGCTGTTCGCGTCCACCCCGTACAAGGACCCACGCGCCCCGCAAAATCTGGTGCCGATCGCGGGGCTGGAACGGCGGCTGCGCGCGCTGCTCGGCGACGCCCGGCTGCTGCACCGTACCCTGCTGCGCGCCGCCGCCCTGAGCTGAGCACGATGGGCCTGGTGGGCGAGGTGCGGTGGCGGTGACGGTGAGCGCGGCGGTACGGCGGCTTCGACCGCCGGAGGTGTACGAGTTCGTCGGCACCGTCGCGCCGCTGGTGGTGTTGCGGGGCGACCCGGCGGTACGACTGGGCGAGGCGGAACTGTGGTGGGCCAGTCGCACCCCCGACGGTCCGGGCACGCTGCACCTGCGGCGCGACGGCGGGGAACTGGTCGCGACCGGGTACGGTCCAGGCGCCGGCTGGCTCGTCGAGCACGCCGACGCGATCGCCGGGCTGCGGGACGACCTGGGCGATTTTCCGGTGGTCGCGACCCGGCACCCGGTGGTGCGGGAGGCGTACCGCCGCCTGCCGGGGCTGCGGCTGCCCCGCTCGGGGCAGGTGTTCCAGCACCTGGTACCGACGATCGTGGCGCAGAAGGTGAGCGGGATGGAGGCGGCGCGGGGGTACCGCCGACTGGCGAACCGGTTCGGCGAGCCCGCGCCCGGCCCAGTCGACGGTCTGCTGCTGCCTCCCGATCCGCAGGTCCTCGCGGCCACCCCGTACTGGGTGTTCCATCCGTTCGGCATAGAGCAGCGGCGTGCCGACGCGGTACGCCGCGCCGCCGCCGTCGCCGCCCGGCTGGACCGGTGCGCCACCTCGGACGAGGCTGGTCGGCACCTGCGGTCGGTACCGGGGATCGGCGGGTGGACCGTGGCGGAAGTGGTACGGGTGTCACACGGCGACCCGGACGCGGTGAGCGTCGGCGACTACAACCTGCCGCACCAGGTGGCGTACGCCCTGACCGGGCAGGCACGTGCGGGGGCGCGGGACAACCGCCCCGGCGAGTTGAGCCCGGCGGACGCCCGGATGTTGGAGCTGCTCGAACCGTTCCGGGGGCACCGGGCGCGGGTGTGCCGGCTGCTGCTGGCGACCGGGGCGCGCCCACCCCGATTCGGTCCCCGCGCGCAACTGCGCTCGTTCGCCCGCTTCTAGCGGTGTCTGGTCCGCGCACGCCAACGTGCCGGTGGTTGTCCACCTGCCCCGACACCCCCGGCAGCGCGACCGATACCGCTCGCCGCGCGCCGTGAGCGAGCGGCACGCCGCACGGCGTCACGCGTGGTTGACTGACGGCGTGGACCTGCCGATCAATCCGCCGATCGAGCCGATGCTGGCGACCTCGGTACCGGAACTCCCGGTCGCCGACGCGATGACCTATGAACCCAAGTGGGACGGGTTCCGGTGCATCGCGTTCCGCGACGGCGACGAGGTGGAGCTTGCCAGCCGGGGCGGCAAGACGCTCACCCGGTACTTCCCGGAAGTCGTCGACGAAGTGCTCGCCCAGTTGCCGCCGCGCTGCGCGGTGGACGGGGAACTGGTCGTGATCCGGCGCGACACGCCGACGCCGCGCCTCGACTTCGACCAGCTCGGGCAGCGCATCCACCCCGCCGCTTCGCGGGTGCGGATGCTCGCCGAGCAGACCCCCGCCTCGTTCGTCGCGTTCGACCTGCTCTGCCTCGACGACGAGTCGCTGGTGGAGGAGCCGTTCGCCAAGCGCCGCGAGCGCCTGGAAAGCGCGCTGTCGGCGGTGCGAGCGCCGGTGTACCTCACGCCGACCACCCGCGACGTGGACACCGCGCGGCAGTGGTTCCAGATCTTCGAGGGCGCCGGGCTGGACGGCGTGGTCGCCAAGCCCGCCGACATCCGGTACGCCCCCGGCAAGCGCGTCATGTACAAGGTGAAGCACGCCCGGACGGCGGACTGCGTGGTCGCCGGGTTCCGCTGGCACAAGTCGGGGCCGGTGGTCGGGTCGCTGCTGCTCGGGCTGTACGACGAGCACGGCGCGCTGCGCCACGTCGGGGTGTGCGCGGCCTTCAGCGCCGCCCGGCGTCGTGAACTGCTCGACGAGATCGCGGCGTACCGAATGGAATCGATCGCCGGGCACCCGTGGGCGGCGTGGGCGACCGATCCGGAGAGCAACCGCATGCCGGGGGCGCCGAGCCGGTGGTCCGGCAAAAAGGACCTGTCCTGGGAGCCGCTGCGCCCGGAACTGGTGGTCGAGGTCGGGTACGACGCGATGGAGGGTGACCGGTTCCGGCACACCGCCCAGTTCAAGCGGTGGCGACCGGACCGCGACCCGCGCTCGTGCACGTACGAGCAGTTGGAGCGACCGCTGCGGTTCGACGTCGACGAGGTGCTCGCCGGGTGACCGCGGTGGTCAGCGCCCGCCGCTGACGTCGAGGAAGGTACCGGTCACGTACGACGCCTCGGCGGACAGCAGCCACAGGATCGCCGCTGCCACCTCGTCGGGTTCGCCGCCCCGGCCCATCGGTACCGTCGGGCTCAACTGCTCGACCCGGTCCGGGCGACCGCCGCTGGCGTGGATGTCGGTGCGGATCAGCCCTGGTCGTACCGTGTTCACCCGGATTCCGTCAGCCGCCAACTCGCGGGACAGCCCGACGGTCAGGGTGTCCAGCGCCGCCTTGGACGCCGCGTAGTCGACGTACTCGCCGGGCGAGCCGAGCACCGACGCGCGGGAGGAGACGTTGACGATCGACCCTCCCCTGCCGCCCGCCGACATGCGGCGCACTGCCTCGCGGGCGCACAGGAACGCGCCGAGCACGTTGACCCGCAGCATCCGCTCGATGCGAGCCGCGTCGAGATCCGCGACGCGGCACTGGGGCGCGACGATACCGGCATTGTTGACCAGCGCCGACAGACCGCCGAGGCGGTCGGCGACGGCGTCGAACACGGCGAGCACGTCCGCCTCGACCGACACGTCGCCCCGCAGCGCGATCGCCGGTACCCCCTGGGAACGGCAGTCGTCGACGACCCGCTGGGCGTCGTCGGCACGCTCGCGGTACGTGATCGCCACCGCGTACCCGCGCCTCGCCGCGAGTCGCGCGGTCGCGGCTCCGATCCCCCGGCTGCCGCCGGTCACCAGGATTACCTCGTGATCCACTCGGGCAGCTTATCCACAGGCCTGCCGTGCCGGGCACGCCGGATCGTACCCGCGCCGTAGGCTGCGACCGACAGCGAACATCGGGAGGATTTCGTGCGCCGTCGCCGAATCGCGGACCATCGTCGTGCCCTGCGCGCCGCCCTGGTGGCGCTGCTGGTGGCGGCGGCGGCGCTCGCCGGGTGCACCTCGAAGCCGTCGAACCGCGACGCGCCGCGGACCGCTGCGGGCACGGCGAGCTGGAAGCCGTGCATGGACGTTGCCCGCCTGGTCACCCGGAGCCTGCCGGCGAACGTCGCGTTCGACTGCGCGACGGTGAAGGTGCCGCAGGACTGGGCGCACGCCGACAACGGCAGGACGTTCGACATCGCGCTGATCCGGGCCCGGATCGCGAGCCAGCGCAACCGCATCGGCTCGTTGGTGGTCAACCCGGGCGGCCCCGGCGCCTCGGGCATCTCCCTCGCCGTGTACCTCTCCCGGCAACTGCCGGTCGACGTGCTGCGCCGGTTCGACCTGGTCGGCTTCGACCCACGCGGCGTCGGTCGCTCGTCCGAGGTCAAATGCTTCTCCGACGCCGACCTGGACGCCGTGTTCGGCACCGACCCCGACCCGACGTCCCAGGCGGGCTACGACGCGCTCGCCGCGCTGTACAAGCGGATGGCCCAGAGCTGCGCCACGAAGTACGGCGACAGTCTGACCTTGTTCTCGACGGAGCAGACGGCCCGCGACCTCGACGCGATCCGTCAAGCCGTGGGCGACCGGAAGCTGAACTACCTCGGCTACTCGTACGGCACCCTGCTCGGCGCGACGTATGCGCACCTGTTCGGCCCGAAGATCCGCTCGTTCGTGCTCGACGGGGCGGTCGACCCGACCCAGGACCCGATCAACGCCTCGCAGACCCAGGCAGCCGGATTCGAACACGCCTTCGACAACTTCTCCGACTGGTGCAAGAACAACGCCAGCCGCTGCCCCATCGGTCCCGACCCCCGTGCGGCGATCGACGCCGCGCTCGCCCAGGGCAGGACCTCTCCGGTCACGGGCGCCGACGGACGCAAGGCCACCCGCGGCTGGATCAGCCTCGCGATCGTGTCGGCGCTGTACAGCGAGGACACCTGGCCCGACCTGGCAGCGGCGTTCGACGACCTGCGTCGCGGCGACCCGCACGGCGTGTTCGCCCTCGCCGACTCGTACGCCGAGCGTGGCTCCAACGGGCACTATTCGAACCTGTTCGACGCCAACGCCGCGATCGGCTGCGCCGACGACACCGATCGCAGCGACGCGGCGCGGATACGGAATCTGCAACAGCAATGGCGGAAGGCTTACCCGCTGTTCGGCGGAATGCTCGCCACCGGGCTGCTGATGTGCAGCGAGTGGCGCGCGGCTCCCGACCCGTACCCGACGGGCAAGGCGAACGGCGCGCCGCCGATCGTGGTGGTCGGCACGACCGGCGACCCGGCGACGCCGTACGAGCAGACCGCCCGGCTGGCCGGCATGCTCGGCACCGGCGTGGTGCTCACCTGGCAGGGCGAGGGGCACACCGCATACCCGCAGACCACCTGCGTCACCAGCGCCGTCGACAACTACCTGATCGACTTGAAGGTGCCTCCCGCCGGTACGGTCTGCCCGGCGTGACCCGGGTCGGCGCTACCGCGACCCGACCGCCTCGGCAGCCTTGATCTGCGCGAACGCCGCCTGCGGTGGCGCGGCATCGTATGGGGCGCGTCCCCGACCACGGGTACCCGCCGCCCCACTGATGCCGGCCCGTGTCGCAGCTGACGTTACTCGGTGACCGGCCGTGCCCGACTTGGCTGCACACGGCGTGGTTCGCCGGGCATCTTCGGA
>DASUXA010000063.1:0-4436 GCA_036378155.1 Micromonosporaceae bacterium
CGGGCGGGTACCAGCCCGGACACGGGTACCAGCCCGGACACGCGCCGGGATACCAGCCGGGGCAGCCCGGGTACCAGGTCGGTCCCGGCGCCGGATGGGCGTACTCGCAGTCCGGCTATCCGGGCGGCGGGGCGCAGCAGCACAACCCGTGGCCGTACGCCGGTCACCCCGCCCAGCCGTACCAGACGCCGACCGATCCGAACCGGCGCGGCGGTCGCGGTGGGCGACTGGTCACGACGGGTCTGCTCGCGCTGCTGCTGGCGGGCGGCGGTGGGGTCGTCGGTGGTCTGGTCGCGCACGCCGCCGACCAGAACAACAGCACGACGACGAGCAGCAGTTCGGGCCCTGCCGCGCCGGCGCTCGACCGGTCCTCGCTGGCGGGGATCGTCGCCCAGGTCGAGGCGAGCGTGGTGTCGATCAAGACGCAGAACGCCGAGGGCTCGGGGGTCATCCTCACCTCGGACGGGTACATCCTGACCAACAACCACGTCGTCGCCACCGCCTCCGGCGACTCGGTACAGGTGCTGCTCAGCAACGGCAGGACGGTGGGCGCGACGATCGTCGGTACCGACCCGAAGAGCGACCTGGCGGTCATCAAGGCGAAGGCGTCCGGGCTGCGCGCGGCGAAGTTCGGCGACAGTTCGGCGATGCGCCCCGGCGACTCGGTGTTCGCGGTGGGCAGCCCGCTCGGGCTGGAAGGGTCGGTGACCGCCGGCATCGTCAGCGCCACGAACCGCACCATCACGGAGGGCGGCGAGCAGCAGAACCCGTTCCAGCGGGGCGGCGGTCAGACCACGATCACCGGTCTGATCCAGACGGACGCGGCGATCAATCCGGGTAACTCCGGGGGCGCGTTGGTCAACCTGAACGGCGAGGTGATCGGGATCAACACCGCGATCGCGACCTCGGGTCAGGGCGAGGGGAACATCGGGGTCGGGTTCGCCATCCCGGGCAACCACGCCAAGCAGGTCGCCGACCAGCTCATCAAGGGCGGCAAGGTGGCGCACCCGTACCTGGGGGTGGAGGTCACCGACGCGCAGAACGGCGACGGCGCGGTCGTCGCCCAGGTCGTACCGGGCGGTCCCGCCGAACAGGCGGGGTTCAAGCAGGGCGACGTGGTGACCAAGCTCGGCGACAAGGACATCAAGAGCGCCAACGACCTGGTCGCGGCGGTACAGGCGGCCAAGCCGGGCGACAAGCTGACGGCGACCGTGAACCGGAACGGTTCGACGCAGACCTTGACGGTGACGCTCGGCTCGCAGTGACGGGTCGTCCGCGACCCGAGAGCGGCGACTCGTCGGGGCGCCGCGCGACCCGGCCGAGGGGAACGTGTCGGGGCGCCGCGCGACCCGACCGAGGGGAACGTCTCCTCCTCCCCGGAACGGACGGCGTGACCTGGGGGTGGTCACGCCGTCCGTTCCCGCCGGATCAGACCCAGTTCATGGTCCGCTCGACGGCCTTGGTCCACTGCCGGTACCCGCGTTCCCGCTCGTCCGGCGACATCGTCGAGGTCCACCGGCGATCCGCCCGCCAGTTCGCGCGCAGCGTGTCCAGGTCGGGCCAGAAGCCGACCGCGAGCCCGGCGGCGTACGCCGCGCCGAGGCTGGTCGTCTCGATGATGGTGGGGCGCACCACCGGTACGTCGAGCACGTCCGCCTGGAACTGCATGAGCAGTTCGCTGGCGGTCATGCCGCCGTCGACGTACAGCTGAGCCAACCCCACCCCGGACTCCGCCGCCATCGCCTCGGCGACGTCCTTGACCTGCCACGCGGTCGCTTCGAGCGCGGCGCGGGCGAGATGCGCGCGGGTCACGTACCCGGTGAGCCCGACGATCACGCCTCGGGCGTCGGGTCGCCAGTATGGCGCGAACAGCCCGGAGAACGCCGGTACGAAGTAGCAGCCGCCGTTGTCCTCGACCTGTGCGGCGAGATCGTTGACCTCGGGCGCGCTGGTGATGATGCCCAGGTTGTCGCGCAGCCACTGGACCAGCGCTCCGGTCACCGCGATCGAGCCTTCCAGGGCGTACACCGGCGCCTGCTCGCCGATCTGGTAGCCGACGGTGGTGACCAGCCCGCGCTCGCTCGGTACCGGCGCGTTGCCGGTGTTGAGCAGCAGGAACGACCCCGTGCCGTAGGTGCACTTCGCCTGACCGGCGTCGAAGCACGTCTGGCCGAACAGCGCCGCCTGCTGGTCGCCGAGGGCGCTGGCGACCGGCACGCCGGGCAGGCCGGTCGTCGCCTCGCCGTACACCTGGGACGACGGCAGGATCTCCGGGAGCATCGCCGCCGGGATGCCGAGCGCGTCCAGCAGGTCGTCGTCCCAGCTCAGCGTCGACAGGTTCATCAGCATGGTGCGCGACGCGTTCGTCACATCGGTGGCGTGCCGTCCGGTGAACTGCCAGATCAGCCACGTGTCGACGGTGCCGAACAGCACCTCGCCGTCGGCGGCCCGTTTGCGCAGCTCCGGGTCCCGGTCGAGCAGCCACCGGATCTTGGGTCCGGCGAAGTACGTCGCCAGCGGCAGCCCGCTGCGCTCGCGGAACATCGCCGCGGCGCCGGTCGCGCCGAGTTCCCGGATGATCTCGTCGGTGCGGGTGTCCTGCCAGACGATCGCGTTGCCGACGGGTTCGCCGGTACGCGCGTCCCACAGCAGCGTGGTCTCCCGTTGGTTGGTGATGCCGACGGCAGCCAGGTCGGCGCGGGAGATGCCGGCCCGGTCCAGGGCGCCTCGGGTGACAGCCTGGACGTTGTGCCAGATCTCGCTCGCGTCGTGCTCGACCCAGCCGGGACGCGGGTAGATCTGACGGTGTTCGCGCTGGTCGTGCGCGACGACCGTGCCGTCACGGTCGAAGACCAGACACCGGGTCGAGGTGGTGCCCTGGTCGATCGCGGCGATGAATCGGGAGGTCACCCGACACATCCTGCCAGTGATGCCGTCGCGCGCGTATCGGCACCGTTGGTGATGCTTCCTGGACTCGCTGTGAACTGTGTGAATGGCTTGCGCGTCGGCTACCGTGACCGCGACCGGACGATCCCGGATGGCGGGCCAGGGTCCGCCGCGTGGGGGTTCGACGGTCGTACTGTCCTGGATCAGATCACGCCCTGGGGGATCGAGCCGTGGCGGTCGTGGAGACCCACGTCAGCGTGTGGGACGCCCTGCTGGGGAGGGTCGCGAACCGGTCGTACGGCGCGCCGGACGGTCGGGCGGGCAGCGGTCAGCGGACCGCCGAGCGGGCGTTCGCGTCGCGCCGTCCCGTGCCGCCCCGGCAGGTCACCGCGCCGCCGTCCCCACTCCCGCCGGTCGCTCGCCCGACCCGCCGCCGGACCTGGTGGCGCCTGCCGGCGACGCTGATCCTGCTGGTGGTCGTCGTGTCGACGGTCGCCGCCAGCGACCGTGTGCACGGTCCGCTGTGGGCGGAGGTACCCGCCAACGCGGCGTTGGTGCAGGTGCAACGCGGCATCGCGGAGACTGTCGTGAACGGCCGACGCCTCACCCTGGGCGTGGGCGACGAGGTGTACATCCGCGACGCCGACACGGTCAGCCTGGACACCCGGTCCAGCGCCCGGCTGTTGTTCCGGGGCGGCGCGTACACCGCCCTGTGTGGTGGGTCGCGGGTCGCGGTGGGCACGATCGCGATGCTCGGGCACCCGGCTGGTCCGAGCGTGTCGCTCGACCTGATCCAGGGCAGGTTGCTCGCCTACACGGCGGCTCAGTCGCCGACGTACGGCCCGCTCGCCCTCGCCGTCGACTCGGCCGGGTCGCGCGCCGTCACCCACGGTGTCACCCGGTTCGCGATCGGGTTCGGCGGACTCCAGGTCGCCGCCGGGCGTGTCGAGGTCGACGGCGTACCGGTCAGGCCGAGCGGCGTCGAACCGTCGTGTGGCGACAACAGCCCGGTCGACGGGGACGACGACTATCCGTGGTCGGGCGATCCCAGCGCTTCGCCGTCGGGTCGCGGTTCGGGCAGCGCCTCACCGTCGCCGAGTTCGACCGCGAGTCCGAGTCCGTCGGCGTCCGACGGTCCGCCGTCCGGTTCGCCGTCGGCGGGGACGACGGACCGGACGACGCCGACCTTCCGCTCGGTGAGCCGAGGGTCGTCGACCATCTACTCGGAGAAATGTACGTTCGGCAGCAAGACGTCGGTGATCGACGCCCATGTGTCCGATCCGGACGACGTCGCGGGCAGGCTGACGGTGTCCGCGTCGTGGACCGCGACGAACGGCGCCAGTGGGACCATCACGATGCGGTGGGTCCAGAACGACCTGTACGAAGGCACGCTCGGTCCATTCAAGTCGAACAGCAACTTCACGATCACCGTCAAGGTGACCGCGAGGGACCCGGCAGGCAACGCCGCCACGTCGTCGAGCGTCTCGGTCAGCTACATCGGTAGCGGTTGTCCCCTGTTGTGACGGGTGGGCGGGTGGCGCTCGACGGCG
>DASUXA010000064.1:0-30021 GCA_036378155.1 Micromonosporaceae bacterium
TCGCCGGTGGTACCACCGGCGACGCCCCGCCGTGTCGGGTCAGTCGCGCCCCATCCAGGTCGCCAGGCACACCTCGTTACCCTCGGCGTCGGCCAGTACCCACCACGCGGGCGCATGCTCGTCGGTGACCAGGCGTCCCCCGGCCGCGATCGCCGCCGCGACGCGCGCCTCGGCTTGGTCGTGCGGCACCCAGACGTCCACGTGGATGCGGTTGCGTTGCGGGCGCGGCGCGTCCAGGTCCTGGAACCACAGCGGCGGCCCGTGCCGACGCGGGTCGAGCAGGTCCTCGTCGCCCTTCTCCCGGTAGCCGAGGACGGCGCGCCAGAACGGTCGCACCTCGGCGCACACGAGCGCGTCGACCGTGAGCTGGACGTCCTGGACCGCGCTCGGGTCGGCGGGCACGCCGAGCTCGCGTGCCGCCGCGGAGATCCGTCGAGCCAGGTCGACGTCGAGGTCGGTCAGCCCGTCGTTCTCGTCCGGGACAAGGGTCACTGTGACGCCGGTGGAGCGCAGGTCGATGTCGGGGTGGCGATCGGCGGCGCCGGCGATCGTGCCGATCGCCTCGACGAGTTCGACCCCCGCGGCGAACGACCCGGTGCGGAAGTACGCCGACACCCCCGTCGCGAGCGCCCGCCAGTCCTCGACGCCGTCGGCCTCGTGAAACTGCCGGGGGGTAATCGACTCAGGCATGGCTAGCAATATATCGGCGAGCACGGGCGCGCCCGCCGGTCGCGGCGAT
This sequence comes from Micromonosporaceae bacterium, assembly GCA_036378155.1. Lineage (GTDB taxonomy): Bacteria > Actinomycetota > Actinomycetes > Mycobacteriales > Micromonosporaceae > DASUXA01. The sequence continues at coordinate 740 of DASUXA010000064.1, forward strand.
CGGCGACCGGGTGCGCAGCACCGGCGTGGAGCACCGGCGACGCACCCGGGACCGAGCGACCCGCTCACCCGACGGGCTGGACTTTCACGGTCGCCGGTGCCGCCGAACGGTCCGCTCGCGCGGCTATCCGCTCCGCGAGGTACTCCGCGTCCCGTCCCACGCCCTGCACCATCGACGAGGACATCGAGTACTGGAACAGCCGCCCCAGGAAGTACACGCCGGGCTGGTCCGCCGCCACGCCGCGCTGCTGCACCGGCTCACCGTCGGCGTCGAACACCGGCAGGTCGATCCAGCTCGTGTCGGGACGGAACCCGGTACACCACACGACGTTGCGCACCGGCAGCACACGCCCGTCGGCGAGCAGCGGCAGCCCGTCGCTGACCCCTTCGGCGCGCGGCACCCGCTCGACGCCGGCGGCGGTGAGGTCGCCGGTCTTGACCCGGATCAGCGGACCGCTGTGCGCCAGTACCCGGGGGCGCAGCGTCCGGCCGACGGGTGTGCGTACCGTCAGCACGTGCCGGAACGCGGCGAACACGAGCGGACTCAGCAGCCGCGACATCCGATGTTCGATGCGCCACGGCAACTGCCCGGGGTGCCGACCGGACAGCAGGACCCGGTGCGTCGCGGCGAGTTCCAGCGCGATGTCCGCGCCGGAGTTGCCGGCGCCGACCACGAGCACGTCGCCGTCGGCGAGTTGGTCGGGGTTGCGGTACTCGCCCGCGTGCAGTTGGACGACGCTCGGATCCAGCTTCGCGGCGAACTCGGGGATCGTCGGAATCCGGTCGAAGCCGGCGGCGATCACCACGTTGTCCGCTTCGACGCGGAGGTCCCCGGCGTCGACGACGTACCGTCCGCCCTCGTGCCACAGCCGCCGTACCCGCACCCCGGTGCGTACCGGCAGATCCCACCGCGCCGCGTAGTCGACCAGGTAGTCGGCGAACTCGTCGCGGCTGGGGAACGACCAGTCGTGCGCCGGGAACGGCAGCCCGGGCAGCGCGTCGTACCGCGCCGGGGTGAACAGGTGCAACGAGTCCCAGCGCTGCCGCCACGAGTCGCCGATCCGCTGGTTCGCCTCCAGGATCACGAACCGGCGCCCCCGTCGGGCCAGGTGGTACCCCATCGCGAGCCCGGCCTGGCCGCCGCCGACGATCACGGTCTCGTATCGCTCGGTGCTCATCTCTCGCTCCATCCCACCCGTGTCGCCCTCGACCCCTGATCGACCGTCGGCGAGCGGGTACGCCTTTCAGGCTCGTCCGCAGCCGACCCGAGCCGCTTCGACAGGAATGCGCAATCGACGGCGCGAGGCGATGGGTATTTCTGGGTATTGCGCGAGGCTCAGACCCGACCGGGTCTCAGACCAGACCGTGTTCGAACGCGTAGGCGGCGGCTGCCGTGCGCGAGGCGACGCCCAGCTTGCCGAGGATGTTGCTGACGTGTCGGGCGACCGTCTTCTCGCTGAGGAACAGCTCGCCGGCGATGGCCTGGTTGGATCGGCCCGCCGCGATCAGCCGCACCACGTCGAGTTCGCGCCGCGACAGCAGCGAGGTACCGGACAGCCGGCGGCTCAGCGTGTCCACGCGGCGCACCTGCGGCGCCGCGCCGAGCCTCGCGTACACCTGTCGCGCCGCGTCGAACTCCATCGACGCGGAGTCCTCGTCGCCGAGCGCCCGGCAGGCCAGGGCGACCAGGACCCGGGCTCGCGCCACCTCGTACGGCACGTCCAGCTCGCGCCACAGCGAGCCGGCTCGACGCGCGCCGATCAGCGCCTCGTCGGCGACGCCTTCGGCGAGCCGTACCGCCGCCGTGGCGTACCCGGACGAGGCGCGCAGCGCCGTGGTGCGGTACCCGTCGGCGATGGCGACCAGTTCGGCGGCGTACGTCGCCGCGCCGGACGCGTCGGCGGCGGCCAGCAGGATCTCCACTGCCGCCGGCAGGAGCCGCGCCCGGTGCAGCCCCTCGGTCGCCTCGGCGAGCGCGCGCTGGATCGCCGCCACGGCGGCGCTCTGCCGGCCCTGAGCCAGGCGCAGCAGCGCCATGCCGGGCTGCGTGTCCCAGCCGTACCGCAACGCGTCCCGGTACGCCCGTTCGGCCTCGGCGTGTTCGCCGCGCAGCCGGTGCAGCTCGGCGAGCTGGTAGAACGCCGCGCCGGCAGCGGCCTCGCCGTACCCGACGGTCAGCTGCCGACACGCCAGGCGCGCCTCGTGTACCGCCGCCGGCCACCCGCCGCCGAGCTGCAGCAACGCCACCCGATGCACCCGGCACAGCCCGCGGTACGCGCCGGTGAAGTCGGGCTGAGCCTCGCACCAGTCGGCCAGCGCGTCGCTCCACTCGCGCGCCCGGCGCAGCTCCTGCAGGTCCTGGCAGGTACCGATCACGACGCAGTAGATCATTCCGGTGGCGCGGGCGGAGACCTCGCCACCGGTGACCGCCACCATCGCCTCGTCGAGTTGGGCGAGACCCGCCTCGACCTCGCCCGTTCCGATCAGCGCGGTACCGAGCGTCATGGCGGCGCCGGCGCGCAGGTCGGCGTCCGCGCTGGACGTGGTGACCTCGGCGAGCCGGCGCGCCATCGCCAGCATCCCGGTGCGGTCGCCGGACCGGTACATCCGCTCCGCGTCGAGCATGAGCAGGTACCCGCACTCCGGGCAGTCCGGGTCAGGTCCCGCCAACTGTCGCGCCCGAGCCAGCCAGACGCCGGCGTGCGAGAACTCGCCAGCCCAGGCCAGCGCCTTGCAGAGCCAGTACCCGCAGCGCAGCGCGCCCTCGACCGCCCCGGCTTCGGCGTACGCCAGGTAGGCGCGCCGCAGCAGGCGTACCGCGTCGTCGCCGCGCCCCAGCAGGTCCGCTGCCTCGGCGAAGAGTTCGAGATCGCCGGCGGACAACGGGCACACCGCGTCCGCCCTGGCGAACGCCTCGAACGCCGGCGCCCACTCCTGCCGGCGATGCGCCCGCCTGCCCAGTTCCACGCCCTCGACGAGGTCCATGACACCCCCGCCGTCCATTCCACCCCAACGCGCGGCGGGTGTCACGGCTACGAACGGGCTCGGCTCGGGTCGGCTCGCACTAGCCGTGCAGCACCGTCTCGACGTCGTGGGTGACGTCGTCCGCGGTGGTGTCGGAGGAGTACAGCAGTCGCGCCTTGGCGTCCGTGCCGAACAGCAGGATCTCGGTACCGTGCTGGACGACCTCGCTGCCGTCCGGCGCGGTCGACGGCGGGCTGACCGGGATGCCGAGGGCGCGCGCCGTCGTCGCGATGGTCTGCCAGTCGCCGGTCAGCCCGGTGAACGCGGGGTTGAACGTGTCCAGCCACCCGCGCAGCCGGGTCGGGGTGTCGCGGGCCGGGTCCGAGGTGATGAACACCACGCTGGTTCGCGCGCGGTCGGACGCCGGCAGGCGGGAGACGGCGGTACCGAGGGTCGCCATGGTCGTCGGGCATTCGTCGGGACAGTGCGTGTACCCGATGTACAGCAGGGTGACGTGTCCCAGGCTGCGCTGGCGCAGCCGGTACGGCTGCCCCGAGGCATCGGTGAGGGTCACCGTCGGCATGTCGACGGGGCTCGGCAGCGTGGTGCCCCGGAACGCCGCCGACGCGGCGTCGCCTCGGGGCGCGGTACCCGCCCCGGCGCCGCAGCCGGCGATCGACAGCAGCAGAGCCAGCACGGCGACCGCGAGCGGTACCGGTCGCGGACGTCGGCGCTCCGTCGCGTTGTTCACAGCCACCTCGCCATGATCCCGTTCTTACCCGCTGGGTCAGTGAAAGACCGAGGTCAAACCCGGTGTAGTTTAGTGTGGAGGGCACCAATTATTGCATCAGTACATCTATTGGCGAGCGCTGGGGGGTGCTGCCGGAGTGGCCCGGCCACAGACGGACAGACGCGAGGACGTGGGCGACGGAAACCAACCGGACCGCGGGGCGGTGAACGGACGTCGCACCCAGGTGCGACCGGCTGGGCCCGGGACGCCACGCGTCCCGGTCGGACGCGGCACCAGGCTGTGGGACTGGCTGCGCGGCTCCACCACCGGGCTGCAGGCGCTCGCGGTGGTGGTCGGGCTCGGCGCGGGTCTCGGCGCGATCGCATTCCGCTGGTTGATCGTATCGGCGACCTGGCTGTTCACCGGAGCACGCGAGTACACGACGGCCCCCGGCCAGCCGAACCCGCACCTGCCGGGGCTGGGCACGTGGTTCGTGGCGGCGGTACCGGTGGTCGCCGGGCTGCTGTACGGGCCGCTGGTGTACCGGTTCGCCCGCGAGGCACGCGGCCACGGCGTGCCCGAGGTGATGTACGCGGTCGCCGAACGGGGCGGCCGGATCCGGCCCCGGGTCGCCGCGGTCAAGGCGCTGGCGAGCGCCGTATGTATCGGCGGCGGCGGCTCCGTCGGCAGGGAGGGACCGATCGTGCAGATCGGTTCCGCGCTCGGCTCCACCGTCGGTCAACTGCTGCGCATCCCCGAGTCGCGGCTGCGACTGCTGGTCGCCTGCGGCGCGGCGGGCGGCATCGCGGCCACCTTCAACGCCCCGGTCGCCGGGGTGTTCTTCGCGCTGGAACTGATCCTCGCCGACTTCGCGGTCGAGTCGTTCGCGGCGGTCGTACTGTCCGCTGTCGCCGCGGCGATCGTGGGCCGCGCGGCCCTCGGCGACCACCCGTTCCTCACCCTGCCCAGCTTCCAGATCCACTCGCCCGTCGAGTACCTCGCCTATGCCGCCCTCGGGCTGCTCGCTGCGGGCGTGGGCGTCGGATTCAGCCGGGTGCTGTACGCGATCGAGGACGTCTGTGACCGGCTGTGGCGCGGACCGGAGTGGCTGCGCCCGGCGGTCGGCGGGATCGCGCTCGGCGGGCTGCTGCTGGTGCTGCCGCAGATGTACGGGGTCGGCTATCCGGTGCTCGACAACGCCGTCGGCGGGCGGTACGCGCTGGCGTTCCTGATCGCCCTGCTGGTCGGCAAGATGGTCGCGACCAGCCTGACCATCGGCATCGGCGGGTCGGGCGGGGTGTTCGCGCCGTCCCTGTTCGTCGGTGCCATGCTCGGCGAGGCGTTCGGTCTGGTGCTGCACTCCGCCGCACCGGCGCTCGCCCCGACGCCCGGCGCGTACGCCCTGGTCGGCATGGGCGCGGTGTTCGCCGGCGCGGCACGCACCCCGATCACCGCCGTGATCATCATGTTCGAGCTGACCGGCGAATACCGGATCATCCTGCCGCTGATGCTCGCCATCGCGCTGTCCGCCGGGCTGTCGCGGCTCATCTCCCGGGACACGATCTACACCCGCAAACTGGTTCGGCGCGGCATCGACCTGCATCAGCCGTCCGCCGCGCGGCGGCTGGAACGCCTCACCGTCGCCGCCGCCGCGGAGCCCCTGCCCACCCCGCTGTCGCCCGACGACACGCTGACCGAGATGGCACGCCGGTTCTCCACGGAAGGAACCGCCGCGCTGCCCGTGATCGACAACGACGGACAGTTGCGCGGCGTCGTGCTGGCGATCGAGGTGGAACGGGCGCTGCAGGGCGACGGCGAACGGGTCAGCGCAGCCGACCTCGCGCAGACCGTTCCGCCGCTGCGTCCGGACCAGGGGCTGCCGGCCGCGCTGGAGCAACTCACCCGGCACGGCGGTAGCGGTCTGCCGGTCGCCGACCAACGCACCGGGGCGGTCACCGGTTGGGTGACCCACCTGACGGTCCTGCGCACCGCCGCCGGAGCGGGCTGACCGGCGCACGTCGCCCCCCGCCGAAGTCCGAATTGGTGGTATCTGCTCCTGTGATGTCATTGGTTCGTCATGATTTCGCGGGATCGCCGCCACACGTGGGGTCGAGGTTGGGTTCGTACCCGTGGGCGTCGGAGGTGGCATTGACCCGCACGAGCGAGCAGTACGACCTGGTGGTGGTAGCCAACCGGCTGCCGGTGGACCGCGCCGGTGACGGCGACGACGGATGGCGACCCAGCCCCGGCGGGCTGGTCACCGCGCTCCGCCCGGTCGTGGCGGCGCGGGGCGGGGCGTGGATCGGATGGAGCGGCGACGCCGGTGACGCGCCGCCGCCGTTCACGATGGACGGTATGCGACTGGTACCGGTCGCGCTCAGCGCCGACGAGGTCGCCTGCCACTACGAGGGCCAGTCCAACGGCACGATCTGGCCGCTGTACCACGACGCGATCGCCCACCCGGTGTTCCACCGGACCTGGCGGACGGCGTACGGCGCGGTCAACGAGCGGTTCGCGCGGGCGGCGGCGGACATCGCCGCGCCGGGCGCGACCGTCTGGGTCCACGACTACCAACTGCAACTGGTACCTGGCATGCTCCGCGCGCTGCGACCGGACCTGCGCATCGGGTTCTTCCTGCACATCCCGTTCCCGCCGGTCGAACTGTTCATGCGCATGCCGATGCGTACCGAGATCGTGCGTGGGCTGCTCGGCGCGGACCTGGTCGGCTTCCAGCGCCCCGGCGGGGCGCGGAACTTCCTCCAGGTGACCCGCCGGCTGCTCGGGCTGCGTACCCACGACAGCCGCGTCACGTACCAGGGCAGGACGGTGTCCGCGGCGGCGTTCCCGATCTCGATCGACGTCGCCGAGATCGAAGCTCTCGCCGAGGACCCGGAGGTACAGACCCGTGCCAAGGAGATCCGCTCCGAACTGGGCGACCCGGACACCGTCCTGCTCGGCGTGGACCGGCTCGACTACACCAAAGGCATCGAGCAGCGTCTGATCGCGTTCGACGAACTGCTCGCGGGCGGGCACCTGAACTGCCGGCGGTCGGTCCTGGTCCAGGTCGCCACACCGAGCCGGGAACGCGTCGCCCAGTACCACGAGCTGCGCCAACGCGTCAACGGCATGATCGGTCGGATCAACGGCGACCACGGCAGGGTCGGGCAACCCGCCGTGCACTACCTGTACCAGTCGCTGCCCCGCCGCGACCTCGTCGCGCTGTACCTCGCCGCCGACGTCATGGTGGTGACCCCGCTGCGGGACGGGATGAACCTGGTCGCCAAGGAGTACGTGGCGGCGCGGCTGAACGACGACGGAGCGCTGGTGCTCAGCGAATTCGCCGGCGCCGCCGCCGACCTGCCGCAGGCGTACCTGGTCAACCCGTACGACATCGAAGGCGTCAAGCAGACGCTGCTGCAGGCGGTACACGCAGACCGCGCGGAACGTGCCCGGCGCATCCGCGCCATGCGACGCCACCTGCGCACCCACGGTGTCGACCGGTGGGCCGACTCGTTCCTGTCCGAGCTGACCGGCGGTCGATCGGACACGGCGGCAGATCAGCGGTTCACGATCAGGTCGGCGTAGTCCGCCACGGAGAGCGGCCCCTGGGTCAGCGACCCGTCGGCACGCGGAATCCCGATCGGTTTGCCGTCACGGGTGAAGGACACCCCGGCGATCTCCGGTCGGCTGGCGAGGGTACACACCACCTGGGCGAACGCCAGCATGTCGTCGTTGCGCCCGGCGCCGAGGACCGCCGGTCCGACCTCGACCGTGGCGATGCCGCCGACCATGTGAACCGAGGCGATGACGTTCGCGCCTGCTAGCGCGCTGCTCAGTCCCTGGTCCTGCTCGTGCGCGCTGGGTCCGGCGAGCAGGTCGCGGACCAGGCTGTCGGCGGTCGGCTGCACCGACACGCGGCGCTGCACCGCGACCAACTTGCCGTCGCTGACCAGGAACAGCTTCTCCGAGACCGTACCGGCGGGCGGGGCGGTCGGCGCCCCGGACACCACCGCCTGGTACGGGCCGGGCGGCGGGGTGATCTGCCGCGCCGACTTCTCCGCCGGCACCCCGCAGCCGGCGAGTACCGCCGCGACCAGCGCCACGACAACCACGGCGGGACCGACCGACCTCATGAGCCCTCCGGGAGTTCGACGCGGAACCGCGCTCCCCCACCGGGACGGTCCAACACCAGCACGCGCCCGTTGTGCGCGGCGACGTGCTGGGCGACGAGCGCGAGACCGAGACCTGTTCCCTCGCTGTCGCCGCGCGAGTTCGCCGGTCGCCCGCGTACGAACCGGTAGAAGATCACTTCCCGGTCCTCCTCCGCCACGCCCGGCCCTTCGTCGTCGACCTCGAGGTACGCCACGCCGTCGGACTGTCCCAGCCGTACCGCCACCGGCCCACCCCCGTGTCGCTCGGCGTTGTCGAGCAGGTTGCCCAGCACCTGTTCGAACCGCCGCCGGTCCACCTGCCACACCGGGTCCGCGCCCGGTTCGACGTGGACGATCTGCGGCGGTACCCGACGCGACCGGCAGACCTGTCGGGCAAGGTCGGCGACGTCGACCCGGGTACGTTCCGGCGGCTGGTCGCTGCGGGCGAGTTCGAGCAGGTCGGTGACCAGCGTCTGGAATCTGGCGACCTCGTCGGCGACCAGTCCGACCGCGGTGGCGCTGCGCTCGTCGAGGCGTGACCGGCGCCGCGCCAGTACGCTCGCCGCCGCCGCCAGGGTCTGCAACGGCGAACGCAGTTCGTGGCTGACGTCGGCGGCGAACCGGCGGTCGCGTTCGATGCGCCGGGCGAGCTGGTCGACCATCTGGTTGAACGACGACGCGAGCTGTGCCAGTTCGGGTTCGGCAGCCGGGTCGAGCCGGGCGGTCAGGTCGCCCTTGCTGATCTCCTGCGCGGCGGTCGCCACCGATGTCAGCGGGCGCAGCACGTACCGGGTCGCGTACCAGCCGCCGGTCGCGCCTGCCACCGCCGTCGCCCCGGCGACCAGGGTGAGCACCAGCGCCAGCACCCGGAACGTGCTTTCCAGTTCCTGCAGCGAGTGCACCTCGTAGAACACGGTCGACGGCGACAGCGGTACCGCGACCACGAGCGCGGCGTGACCGTCGGTGCGGACCCGCTGTACTCCGGGCTGCCCACGCTCGGCGAGGGTGCGCAGGCTGTCCGGTACCGCCGAGGTGACTCCGGCGTCCACGTTGCGGGCGTACCAGGTGCCGTCGCGCCGCAGCACGGCACGCCGGATCGGACCGGTGTCCAGCGATCGCAGCACCTCGGCGATGTCCGGATGGTCGGTGGTCAGCCCCGCTTGTACCACTGTCGCGTCGAAGTAGGTGACCCGGATCGCGGTGCGTTCCCGTTCGGCGAGCAGCGACCGGCGGGTCAACTCGTACGACAGCACCGCGATCGACGTGCACAGCAGCAGCGCGCCCGCGGCGAAGCCCGCCATCAGGCGGACCCGGAGACCCGGTCTTCTCATCGCTGCAACTTGTACCCGAGTCCCCGCACCGTGACCAGGTGCTCCGGTGACGCCGGGTTGTCTTCGATCTTCTGGCGCAGCCGCCCGACGTGGACGTCGACCAGCCGCTCGTCGCCCGCGCCGTAGTCCCACACCCGTTCGAGCAACTGCTGCCGGGACAGGACCCGCCCGGCATGGTCCGCCAGTTCGCACAGCAGCCGGAACTCGGTACGGGTCAACGCGACCGGGCGTCCGTGCACGGTCACCTCGCCCGCCTCGGGTCGGATCTCCAGGTCGCCGAAGATCAGCGTGGGTACCGCCGGTGCCGCCGCGCGTGCCCGCCGTCGCAGTGCCCTCAGCCGCGCGGACAGTTCCTTGACCGCGACCGGCTTCACCACGTAGTCGTCCGCGCCGGCTTCGAGGGCGGCGACGATGTCGTGGGTGTCGCTGCGGGCGCTGATGACGACGATCGGTACCTCGCCGGTCCGGCGCAACTCCCGAATGCATTCGAACCCGTCGATGCCTGGCAGCATCAGATCCACCAGAACCGTGTCGGCGGGATCTTTCCGCTGGTTGATCAGCCCCTCCTCCGCGGTCGACGCCTCGTGGACCGTGTACCCCTCGTCCTCCAGCGCGAGCGCCAGGGACAGCCGGATGCGGTCGTCGTCTTCGATCACCAGCACTGTCGGCATGACTGCATCATCGCGTCTTCGGCTAAGTCGACGCGGCACCGGGTACGTCCGCCGTGATCTGTCATTGATTCGTCATATTTTCGCGGGCTGCTCGCCACATCGCTCGCCGACGTTGTCTACCTGGGCGTGGCAACAGCCGAAAGAGGAGACGGATGGACGTGTCGAGCGGGGAGCCCGCGACGCAGCCCGGCGAGGACACCGTGATCGAGGTGACCGTCAGCGGCGCGTTGGACACGGCGGGTGTCGCGAGGCTGGACACGGTGCTCCGCCACGCGCTGGCGCGGCGACCCCGGCACCTCGTGGTCGACCTCGCCGACTGCCCGTTCCTCACCGCCTCCGCGATCGCCCTGCTGGTCGAGGCGCACCGCCGCGCCTGGCTGGTCGGCGGGCTGCTCACCCTGCGGTCCCCGTCGCCGCGGGTACGCCGAATTCTGAAGATCGCGCGGGTGGACCACCTGCTGCATGTCACGCCACCGGCGCCCACCGCGCCGGACGGCGACGCCGGTACCGGCGAGGACACCGTCGAAATCGAGCGCCGCGCGTCGACGGCGCCAACCACGTCGAGGATCACATCGTGACGGCACTGCCCACCAAGGACCGCGAGGGTATCAATCTGATCTGCGACCAGTGCGGGCAGCAGTTGCCCGGGATCAGCAGCACCCTGCGTAACTGGGACGTGGTGTGGGCTCTGGTCAGCAAGCACGGATGGGTCGGGTCGCCGCTGGCGATCGGTCCGCACCAGTGCCCCCGGTGTTCCAGCGCGGTACCCGTCGGGCCGCCCGCGGAGCACATCGAGGAAGCGGCGCGCAATCCCCGGTGGAACGCGTCGACGCGACTGGTCCGCGGGGTCGCCGTGATCGAACTGCACGGCGACCTGGACGTGCTGGTCGCCGACAGTCTGCGGGAGGTCCTCGCCGCCGCCTGCCAGGGCGACGGGCACGTCGTCCTGGACCTGGCGGACGTCCGGCTGATCGACTCGACCGCCCTCGGTGTGCTGGTCCGCGCGCACCAGGTACTCAAGCGCAAGGGTCGCCGGTTGTGCCTCGCCGCGCCGTCCCGGTTCATCATCGTGGCGCTGCGTACGATGCGCCTGCACCCGGTGTTCCCGATCTTCGACAACCACGAGCAGGCGGTGGACTGGGCAACGGTGAACGGGCGCTGACGGCGGCGTCACCGTTCGGCGGACCCGCCCGCCTCGGCGAGACGGTCCACGGCGGCGGCGAGGGCGTCCAGGGCGGGTACCGCGCGCCGCAGGCTGCGCCGCTGCTCAGCGGGGAGCGTGGCGAGCGCATCGGCGAGCACGGCGCCGTTGGTCGCCTGGAAGTCGCGTACCGCCTGCCGACCGGCGTCGGTGATGCGCAGCGTCACGCCGCGCCGGTCGTCGTCGCTCGTCTCCCGGCTGATCATCTGTTCGCCGGTGAGCGCGTTGACCAGGGTCGTCACGGTGTTCGGACGTAGCCGCAGCAGCCGCGCCAACTGACCGGGCCGTGCCGCCGGATGCTCCGCGAGACACGCCAGCAGTTCGAGCTGAGCCACGGTGAGCTGGTTCTCGGGGTCCGCCGCGCGTGCCGCGCGGCGCAGCGCCCGCCGTAGCCGGGCGATGCTTTCGGCAAGCGCAGCGGGCGTGGCCTGCGACGGCGGCGACGTGCGCTCGGCGGCGTCGGCGGCGCTCGCCTGCCCGGTCGCGTCGTCCGCGCGCACCCGTCGGGTCACCCGCGTCCCGCCGTCGCGCCACGCTGCGGTCGTCGTACCGCCGTCGCGCCGCCGGAGCCGTCCGGGCTCGTCAGCCCGGTCAGCGCGGCGAGCACCGCGCATCCGGCGAGCACGCCCATCGCCAGCGCCGTACCCGCTGCCGGCACACCGGTCAGGTGCAGCGCCAACGTCACCACCGCCACTCCGAGTGCGGTTCCCAGACCCCGCATCATATTGACCATTCCGCCCCCTGTCGCGGCCCGCTCGCCGGGCAGCGCCGCCATCATCACCGCGTTGTTGGCGGGAATGAACACGCCCAGTCCGATACCGAGGGCGGCGAGCAGCACCGCTCGCACGGCGGTCGGCTCAGCCGGTACCGCCAGACCACCGCAGACGGCCGCGGCCAGCAGCGCACCGCCGACGCACCGACGACGGTTCGACCAGTCGGACGGCAGTACCCGTTCCCCGGTCGCCGCCGCGAGCCCGAACCCTGCCGGCAACGCGGTCAGCAGCGCGCCGGTGTGCGCGGTCGCCGTCGCCTCGGTCGCGAGTACCTGCGGGAACAGCACCAGCGGACCGAACAGCACGAGGTACCCGGCGAGCGCCCCGAGCAGCGCGGGTCCGAACGGGCGGCTGACCAGCATCGACGGGTCGAGCAGCGGGTCGGGCACCGACCGCTCCCACCGGATGAGTACCGCGCCCGCCGCGACCGCCAGCACGACGAGCACGGGCGTGGTACCGGTCGGCAGCCGCAGCCCGGACACCGCCGACGCCGCCGTCAGCACCGCGACGACGGTGACCGCGAGCAGGAGTACACCGGGCAGGTCGAGTCGCGACCGCGCGGCGCGCTGCCGGGTGCGGGGCAGCAGGAACCAGCCGGCGACCACCGCCGCCACGCCGACCGGCAGGTTGATCAGGAAGATCCAGCGCCAGCCGACGGAGGCGACGAGCACCCCGCCGACCGCCGGTCCGATCGCCAGCCCCAACGCCTGCGCGGCGGCCTGGACTCCGAGCGCGCCGCGTCGACGGTCGCCGGGCACGCTCGTGACGACCAGGGCGACACTGTTCGCCTGGAGCATGGCGGCGCCGAGAGCCTGGACCACCCGCAGCCCGACCAGCACCGTCAGCGACCAGGCGGCGGCGCAGCCCACCGACGCGGCGGTGAACACCACGAAGCCGGCGAGATAGACCAGCTTGCGTCCGACCCGGTCGGAGACCCGCCCGACCGGTACCAGCAGCGCCACCAGCACCAGCAGGTACGCCAGGGACACCCACTGCACGCCGGCGAGCCCGGCGTGGAACTGCCGCTGCAGCGACGGGAACGCCAGGGTGACGATGCTCGCGTCGAGTTGTCCCATGAACGCGCCGAAGCAGACGGTGCCCACGGCGAACCACGGCGCCCACGGGTGTTCGCGTACCACAGCCGGGCGGGCCGGCTCGGCGAGCAGCGTCATCGATATCCTCACAGCCAGGGCAGACGATCGGAAAAAGGTTCTGTCCCAGAACCGTTTGTACTTCTAACACAGAAGCACTTTCCGACCGGATGCGGGCTCCCGCCCGCCCACGTCCCGGTCGACTGAAGGCTCCCGCCGGGTCGGCTGGGGGCCGCCGCCCTCGCCGTTTCGGGCTCCCGCCCGGTCGGCTGCCGACCCGGCGCCGGGGCAACGCCACCGGCTCTCGATTGGCTGTGGTGTACCGGCGAGCGCCGCCTAGGCTCGTCGCCATGGAGGTCCTTCGCTACGCCGCGTTCACCACCGACCCGCGCGGCGGCAACCCCGCCGGGGTGGTACTCGACGCCACCGGCGTCGACGATCGCGAGATGCTGCGGGTGGCTGCCGACGTCGGGTACTCCGAGACGGCGTTCCTCGCCCCGCGCGGCGGCGGCGAGTTCGACGTGCGGTACTTCAGCCCGCTCGCCGAGGTGCCGTTCTGCGGGCACGCGACGATCGCGTCGGCGGTCGCGTACGCCGAGCGCCACGCGCCGGGTCCGCTGCGGTACCACACCCTCGCCGGCCCGGTCGACGTCACGACCTCGATCGACGCCGACGGTACGACGAGCGCCACGCTGGTCAGCGTGCCGCCGCGTACCGAACCGCTCGCCGACGCCGACCTCGCGGAACTGCTGGACGCGTTGCGGTGGAAGCCGGACGAGCTGGACGAAGCGCTGCCGCCGCGGGTGGCGTTCGCGGGCGCCCGGCACCCGATCGTCGCCGCGTCCACCCGGGACCGGCTCGCCGACCTGGACTACGACATGACCGCCCTGGGCGAGCTGATGGCACGGCGCGACTGGACCACGGTCGACCTGGTGTGGCGGGAGGCGCCGCGGGTGTTCCACGCCCGCAACCCGTTCCCGCCCGGCGGCGTCGTCGAGGACCCGGCGACCGGCGCGGCAGCCGCCGCCTTCGGCGGGTACCTGCGCGAACTCGAACTCGTGGCGGCACCGGCGACGATCACCGTGTACCAGGGGTACGACCTCGGTCGCCCGAGCCTGTTGACGGTGTCCATCCCGGCAGGCGCGAACACCGGCATCGCGGTCACCGGTACGGCGGTGCCGATCAGTCCTCGGTGAGCAGGCTCAGCGCGCTGCGCAGCCGGACCGCGGCCTCGTCGGCGACCCGCTTCACCTGGGGTTGATCGCTCACCTGCACCATGATCTGCGGGTCGAGGGCTTGTACGACGGTGGCGTCCGGCCCGTCCGAGCGCACCACGACGTTGCACGGCAGCAGCAACCCGATGTCGCGGTCGGCGTCGAGCGCCAGGTGTGCCAGCGGCGGGTTGCACGCGCCGAGGATGACGTAGTCCTCCATCGCCACGCCGACCTTCTCCCGCAGGGTCGACTGGACGTCGATCTCGGTGAGCACACCGAAACCCTGCTCCTTCAGCGCGGCGCGAACGCGGTCGACTGTCCGCGCGAACGGAGCGGACAGTCGCACCGTCATTCCGTAGGACATCGTCGTGGCCCCCCAACCAAACCGTCTCTACCAGTTAATACGCCCATCGGGATTTTCGCGCGGCGCCAGCCTCCAACCGCCTGATCACGGCAGGAGGCGGACCGAGGGGCTTCCTCGGCCCGCCCCCTGGCTATCACCGCGCCGCCCCCTGGCGCGCGGCGAGCTTTGCGCGTACCTCGTCCATGTCGAGGTCACGGACGGCCTGGATGACCTGTTCGAGCGCGCTCGGCGGCAGCGCGCCGGGCTGTGCGAACACCAGGACGCCGTCGCGGAACGCCATCAGTGTCGGGATCGACGTGATCCTGGCCGCCGTCGAGATCTCCGGCTCGACTTCAGTGTCGACCTTGCCGAACACCACGTCCGGGTGCTGCTCGCTCGCCTTCTCGAAGACCGGTGCGAACCGTCGGCACGGACCGCACCAAGTGGCCCAGAAGTCGACGAGGACGATCCCGTCACGGGTGACGGTCGGTTCGAAGTTGTCTCTGGTCAATGCGACCGTGGCCATGTACCCCTCCAGGTTCGTACAGATACCCCCGGGGGTAAGTAACAGGGGTAGGCGCCGCGCTATTCCACCTCACCATTCCGCCTCGCCGCGACTTCGTACCCGGTTTGCCGGGCGCTGCCGGACGGTTGACGGCACGCGCGTGACGCGCGCTATGGTGAACGACGTAGACATACCCCAGGGGGTATGAGGCCTAGCGGAGGTTCTGCTGATGCGTGAAGTCGACCTCGACACGTTCGCCGCGGCGCACGCCGCCGGCGCGGCCGTGATCGACGTTCGTGAGCCGATCGAGTACGTGTCCGGGCATGTACCCGGCGCCCGGCTCATTCCTTTTAGCCAGCTTCCAGCGCATATGGTGGAGTTGCCGAAGACCGAACCGGTGTACCTGATCTGCGCCAGCGGCAACCGCAGCCTCGCCGCTGCGGACTACCTGGCCCGCGCCGGAGTTGACGCGTGGTCTGTGGCAGGCGGTACCGGCGGCTGGACCCGCACCGGCCGGCCCGTGGTGCGCGGCACTCACGCCACCAGCGCCGACTGAACCGGAGAGGACGTATCCATGGCGCACATCATCGCGATCGACACTCCCACCCTGGGCGACCGCGGCTACCTGGTCCACGACGACACCGTGGCGTTCGTCGTCGACCCGCAGCGCGACATCGACCGGGTGCTCGACCTCGCCGAGAAGGTCGGGGTACGCATCACCGACGTGTTCGAGACGCACATCCACAACGACTACGTGACCGGCGGGTGCGCGCTCGCCCGGCGCACCGGGGCGGCGTACCACGTCAACGCCGACGACCGGGTCGCCTTCGAGCGGGCGCCGATCCGCGACGGCGACGTCGTCCGCGTCGGCGACCGGATGCGCGTCCGCGCGCTCGCCACGCCCGGCCACACCTTCACGCACCTGTCGTACGCGCTGGAGCAGGACGGACAGCCGGTCGCGGTGTTCACCGGCGGGTCGCTGCTGTACGGCGCGGTCGGGCGACCCGACCTGCTGGGCCCGGAGCACACCGACACGCTGGTCCGGCGCCAGTACCGCTCGGCCCACCGGCTGGCCCGCGAGCTGCCCGACCACACGGACGTGTTCCCGACCCACGGCTTCGGCAGTTTCTGTTCGTCCGGGCAGAACGAGGCGGAGTCGTCGACGATCGGGCACGAAAAGCGGATCAACCCCGCGTTGACCCGCGACGAGCAGCGGTTCGTCGAGGAACTGCTGGCTGGGCTGGACGCCTGGCCGGCGTACTACGCGCGCATGGCACCCGCGAACGCGGCCGGACCGGACGAGCCGGACCTGTCGGTACCGGAGCGGGCCGACGCCGCCCAGATCCACGAGCGGATCGAGGCGGGCGAATGGGTGGTGGACCTGCGCAACCGGGTCGCGTTCGCAGCCGGACACGTCGCCGGGACGCTGAACTTCGGGCTCGACGGCAGCTTCGCCACGTATGTGGGCTGGCTGATCCCGTGGGGTACCCCGGTGACCCTGCTCGGCGAGACACCGGAGCAGGTCGCCGAGGCGCAGCGGGAACTGGTCCGGATCGGCATCGACCGGCCGGCGGCGCACGCGACCGGTACCCCTCGGGACTGGTCCGGCGGTCGCGACCTGGTCAGCTACCCGCGTGCCACGTTCGCCGAGCTCGCCCAGGTGCGGCACCACCGCCCGGTGGTGGTCCTCGACGTGCGCCGCAATCTCGAATGGCGCGAGCGGCACATCGAACAGGCGGTACACGTGCCGCTGCACGAGCTGCCGGCGCGGATCGACGAGGTGCCGGACGGCGAGGTGTGGGTGCACTGCGGCGCCGGGTACCGCGCCTCCATCGCCGCCTCGCTGCTGGCTGCCCAGGGCCGACGAGTGGTCGCGATCGACGAGGAGTTCGGCGCGGCCGAGTCGGCCGGGCTGCCGCTGGCGTCCGTGGTGGTGACGGCATGAGTTTCCTAAACCGGCTGTTCAGCAAGCCGTACACCACGATCGGTGCCGCTCAGGCGGCAGAGCTGGTCAATGACGGCGCGCTGCTGGTCGACGTGCGCGAGCCGTACGAATGGCAGGCGGGGCACGCACCCACGGCGCGGCACATCCCGCTGGGACAACTCCCGTCCCGACTCGGCGAGCTGCCGGCAGGGCGTCCCGTGGTGACGGTCTGCCGGTCGGGCACCCGGTCGAAGCGGGCCGCCGCGCTGCTGGCGGCCGAGGACGGCCGGCAGGTGTTCAACCTGGGCGGCGGAATGTCCGCGTGGGCCCGTGAGGGCCTGCCGGTGACCGCGAAGGGAGGCCGGCCGGGGCGGGTCGCCTGACCCGCCCCGCGACGGACGATCATGCTCCTCCTCGCCATCCTCGCCGGCGCCCTGGTCGGTCTCAGCCTCGGTGCGCTCGGCGGTGGCGGTTCGATCCTCACCGTCCCCATCCTGGTGTACCTGTTGGGCCAACCACCGCACGCGGCGACCACCGGTTCGTTGATCGTGGTCGGCATCACCTCGCTGATCGGGCTGGTCAGCCATGCCCATGCCGGGCGGGTCCGGTTCGCCGCCGGGCTGACCTTCGGCGCGCTCGGCATCGTCGGGTCGCTGGTCGGTTCCCGGCTGTCCGCGAGCGTCGATCCGCAGGTCCTGCTCGCCCTGTTCGCCGGCCTCATGGTGGTCGCCGGAGTGGCGATGCTGCTCCGGCAGCGTCACGCGGCGCGGCCCGCACCGACGGGACCGGTCGCCTCCGGTACCGGCGTCAGAACACCGCGCCCGTCCGGCATCGCGGTACTCGAAGGCGCGCCGGTCATGATCGCCACCAGGCGCGCGTTGGCGGTCTGTCCGGTACCGTGCGGACGCGCCTTGCGCATCGCCGCAGCGGCCACCGCGGTCGGGCTGCTCACCGGGTTCTTCGGGGTGGGAGGGGGATTCCTGGTAGTACCTGCTCTGGTGCTCGCGCTGGGCTTCAGCATGCCGGTCGCGGTCGGTACCTCGCTCCTGGTCATCGCGGTGAACAGCGCGACCGCCCTGGGGGCCAGGCTGGGCCAGCCGGTACACCTCGACTGGCGGGTGCTCGGCATCTTCACGGCGGCCGCCGTGATCGGCGGGCTGCTCGGCGGCCGGGTCGTGTCGAAGGTACGCCCCGAGCGGTTGACCACCGCGTTCACCGTGCTGCTGTTCGCGGTCGCCGCGTACACCGCCGCCCGCAGCCTGCCGCACCTGTTCTGACTCTGCTCACAGCTGTGGCCCGCAGCCGTCGGGTCACCGTTTCCCCGCATCGACCCATAGGAGATCTTTGCCTTTCGACGGACGCAACGACAAGCCGGGCCGCCTGCCCAGCGAAGACCTGCGGCAGTGGCTGACCAGCGACGACGCTCCTCGCGTGCTGGACGTGCGCAGCCCCGCCGAGTTCGCCGCGGTGCACATCCCCGGCTCGTACAACGTGCCGCTCGACCTGCTTCGCGAGCACCGCGACGAACTGCGCGAGCACCTCGACGAGGTCGTGCTGGTCTGCCGCTCCGGCGCCCGCGCCGACCAGGCCGAGAAACTACTCGCCGAGACCGGCCTCCGAACATGCACGTCCTCGACGGCGGCATCGTCGCCTGGCTGTCGACCGGCGGGGCGGTGAACCACGGGCCCGCACGCTGGGACCTGGAGCGGCAGGTACGCCTGACCGCCGGGAGCATCGTGCTGGCCAGCGTGCTTGGCAGCGTCGTGGTACCCCAGCTCAAGTGGGTGGCCGGCGCGGTCGGGGCCGGCCTGACCGGCGCGGCGTTGACCAACAGTTGCCTGATGGGCAAAGTCCTGTCCAAGCTGCCGTACAACCGTGGCGCGAGCTGCGACATCGACACCGTGCTCGGCAGGCTGGCGGGGTGAGCGTCCTCGACCTCGGGCTGGACGGCTTGGAGGTGCTGGCCGCCGCCCACGACGGGCGCGAAATACCCGTAGTGGTGCTCACCGCGCGCAGCGGTTGGACGACCGCGTTCTCGGTCTGCGCAGCGGCGCCGACGACTACGTCACCAAGCCGTTCAGCCCGACAGAGTTGGTGCTTCGAGGCGAAGCCGCGCTACACCGAAACCGTTCGGCTGGCTCCCCACCCGCCACTACGTTCGGGCACGGTCGACTGCGTATCGACGACGCCCGCTGCGAAGCCTTCGTCGACGGGCAGCGACTCGATCTGACGCCGACCGAATGGGGACTACTCGCGACCCTCGCCGCCGCGCCCGGTGATCACACAGGATTACGCAACGGCGAGCGCTGAGGTCCGCCACGCCAGCCACCCGCGGCGAGGTGCGCGGTGGCCGCCGCCGCGGGTCGGGAGGCTGCTCAGCGGGTTCGGGCACGGAGTGATCTACACGTCGATGTTCATGATCGGTACCCACGAGCTGCCGCCCGCCCACCAGAGCACGGCGGGCGCGCTGCTGACCACCGCGCAGTACCTGTCCGGGGCGCTGACCGTCGCCGTCCTGACGCTGCTGCTCGGACGCTCGCCCGACGGCGCGGCGTTCCGGGCCGCGTTCCTCGTCACCACGGCGGCCGCGGTCGCCGGAATGGTGCTCGCCGTGGTACACCTGCGAACGTCGTCGCGACGACGAGGCGACCCGTCGGACGGGCGGCAGACTCAGCCCAGCGCGGCGTAGGCGGCAGCCTGGATGTCGTGGTGCACCGGCGGCGCGTCGGCGGTGTCGAACATGCGCTGGGTCAGCACGATCACGGTCAGGTCGTGGTTCGGGTCGACCAGCCACGACGTGCCGAATCCGCCGTTCCAGCCGTACGCGCCGGTGTCGAGCACCGCCTGACCGAACCCCCACGACCGTCCGACGAAGAAGTCGGGCCACAGCCCGCCCCGCTTCTGCCCGGCTGCGAGCTGGTCGCTGGTCATCTCCCGGACCGCGGCGGACGACAGCACCGGTGCGCCGCCGCGCAGCAGCATCCGGGCGAAGGCGAGCAGGTCGTCGACTGTGGACACCAGTCCCGCCGCGCCGTCGTCGAAGGCGGGCGGTCGGCTCCACGCCCCGTCCGGCTCGTCCACGACGACCAGCCCGTCGGCGGTCGGCTGGTACGCCGTGGCGAGCCGCTCGACGTGCGACGTCCAGAAACCGGTGTCGCGCATGCCCAGCGGTTCGAAGATCCGGGTCCGCAGTACGTCGGCGAACCGCTGACCGGCGGCGCGTGCCGCGAGCACGCCGAGCACCTGGGCACCGGTGTTGTACAGCCAGCGCTCGCCGGGCTGAGCCAGCAGCGGCAGCGAGGCGAGGTGGGCGATCCAGGTGTCCGCGTCGGGGGGTACCGCCGGGTTCGGCGGCCCGATGGTCGCCAACGGCAGCCGCAGCGCCGCCTCGACCACCGGCCACGGCTGGGGCGACAGGAACATCTCCATCGTCATGCCGAACCCGAACGTGAAGGTCAGCAGGTCGCGGGCGGTGATCGGACGGGTCGCCGGTACGGTCTGGTCGAGCGGTCCGTCCATCCGGCGCAGCACCCGGCGGTCGGCGAGTTCCGGCAGCAGCCGGTCGACGGGCTCGTCGAGGTCGATCAGCCCCTCCCCGACCAGCGCCAGGGTCACCGCCGCGGTGATCGGTTTCGTCGTCGACGCGATCCGGAAGATCGAGTCGCGGGCGACCGGCGCGCCGCCCACCGCCAAGCTGCCCAGTGCTTCGACGTGTACCTGCTCGCCGCGCGCGACGAGCGCGACGAGGCCCGGCACCCGGTCGTCGGCGACGTGTCGACCCGCCGTCTCGTGCAGGTGCTCGATCCCGGCGGCTGTCAGTCCTGTACCCATCCCGCTCCCGCCTCCCTCGACGACGGTAACCGTTGCCGGTGACGACTCGCGCCGGCTGCGGAACTCATCGGGCTTTCCGGTATGAAACGCGACCCCGCCCCGTCCGCTGTCGACAGGTAAGGTGACGCGGTGCCCGCGAGTTACATCTCTCCGAAGGCCGTCAAAGGTCGACCCAGTTCGATCGAGGGTCGGGGACTGATCGCGGTCGCTGCCATCGCGAAGGACGAGATCGTGGCGATCAAGGGCGGACACATCGTCGATACCGCCACGCTCGCCACGCTGCCCGAGCGGCTGCGGGAGTCCGACATCCAGATCGCCGACGGCTTCCACCTCGCCGCTCTCGACGAGTCCGAGTACGAGAGCGTGATGCTGTTCCTCAACCATTCGTGCGAGCCGAACGTCGGCTTCGCCGGCAACATCGTCGTCGTCGCGATGCGCGACATCGCGCCGGGCGAGGAGTTGACCACCGACTACGCGCTGTTCGACGACTACGACGGCGAAATGGAGTGCCGGTGCGGTACCGCCTCCTGCCGGCGGGTCGTCGGCGGACGTGACTGGCGGCGACCCGAGTTGCAGCGCCGGTACGGTCGCTACTTCTCGTGGTACCTGCTGCGCCGCATCGAACAGGCAGCGCAGACGGCGCCCTGACCTGCCAGGTTGCCCGCCGGGCGCGTACGAGGCGAGTGCTGCCGCACTGCGACATAAGCGATATGGGCGAGTGGTACCGACCGGCAGCGGCTACGCTCCCGTCGGGTAGGAACAGCCCATCGCGTCAATGTGGGCACCCACATCGGCTCGCGCCCCCGTCGCGGGCCGCCCCCGGAGCATGGAGGATCGTTGAAGACACGTATCGGCGCGGTCGGCATCGCGGTGTTGGCGACGCTCGGCCTCGCGTTGACCGGCTGCGGCCCCGACACGGGCACCGGCAAGCAGTCCGCCGCCTCGCCGTCACCGACCCTGGCGGCTCCCAAGGACGCCCTGGCGGCGGGGGTCGCGAAGCTCGCACAGACCAGCTACGCCTTCACCGTCACACAGAAGGACATGTCCGGGCAGGGCAAGGCCGACCCGGCGAACAAGGCTGCCCAGGTGTCGATCAACTCGACCGGCACCAGTGGCGGGTTCAAGATCGGTGTCATCGTCGTCGCCCCCGATTACTGGATCCAGGTGGACCTCGGACCCGAGATCGACAGGATGGCGAAGATCGATCCGAAGGCGTGGATGCACATCGATACCAGTAAGGTCACCAACAAGGACGCGCTGCCGGCCGACCCGAGCAGTCCCGACCTGTTCGACTTCTCCACCATGTCCGACGGTCTGGTGAACGTCGAGCGCGTCGACGCCGACCACTACCGCGGCACGATCGACCTGACCGCGGTCAAGGGCGCCGCGGAACCGGACAAGGACGTCAAGCAGAAGGTCGGCGACAAGGCGAAGTCGGTGCCGTTCACCGCGACGCTCGACGACCAGGGCCGGCTGACCGAATTCAAGATCGACGGCAGCGGTATCAACGACGCGCTGTCGCTGGACATGACATTCAGCGACTTCGGTGCCGCCCAGAACATCAGCAAGCCGACCGGGACGATCACCGAGGCGCCCAGTTCGGTGTACAACATCTTCAACAGCTGACGGCTGGAAATACAGGGCGGGTGCGGCGGATTCCGCCGCACCCGCCCTGTCGTAGGGTCACCGTGATGTTCACCGTCGAGCACCGCGACCAGGTACGCGAACGACTCCTCGAACTCGCGGCAGCCGATCCGGACGTGGTCGGCGCGGCCGTCGTCGGGTCGTACGCGGCCGGGCACAGCGACCGATGGTCGGACGTCGACCTCGCGTTCGCGATCGAGGGCGACCTGAGCGCCGCCCTGGAGCGGTGGACCCGACGGCTGTACCAGGACCTCGGCGCGCTGCACCATTGGGACCTGCGCTCGGGTGCCACCGTGTACCGGATGTACCTGCTCGCACACGGGCTCGAGGTCGACCTCGCGTTCGCGCCCGTAGCCGAGTTCGCTCCGCGCGGACCGCACTGGCGGACGGTGTTCGGTCAGCCGTCGCCTGCCCAGCCGGTGCCGGCGCGCAGCCGAGACCATCTCGCCGGGCTCGCGTGGCACCACGCCCTGCACGCGCGGGCGTGCCTGGAACGGCAGCGGCGGTGGCAGGCGGAGTACTGGATCAGCGCGCTGCGCGACCTGGTCGTCACGTCGGCGTGTGTCCGGTCGGGTCTTCCCGCCGACTACGCGAAGGGCGCGCATCTGCTGCCCGAGCATCTGACCGCGCCGCTCGAGGCGACCTTGGTCCAGTCGCTGGACGAGGTCGAACTGCGCCGCGCCCTGACCGCCACTCTCACCGCCTGGACAGCGGAACTGGAACGAAGCGATCCCGACCTGTCGGACCGGCTGCGCCCGCTGTTCGCGGAACTCGGCGCGACCGTACCGCCGAGCCCGGACGTCACCACGGAAACCGGTTGACGTCGCGGCGCTTCCGCCCGGACTCACGCCTCACGGCAGGTGCGCGGTTCGGGCCGTGCGCCGCCGGCGACCGAGCACATACGTCCCGGTGGTCACCGACCACAGTGGTACGCGGCGGACCACGCCGAGCGCCCCGACCGCGACCGACGTGACCCGCCGGAGACCCCACCGACGCCCGTGCCGGCCCCGGCTCGCCGTGGCGGCGAGCCGATACCGTGTCGCCTGTTCGATCAATTCGTTCTCGTGCTGCTTGGCGATCAGGATGTGGATCTCCGGATGAGTGAACATCTGCGCTCCTCGGCTGTGGCGCGCCCGCTGCGGCGACGAGCCCGGTCGACCGCCGCCCGGCGGCTGCGGGTCCCCGCCACGCGCACCCAATACGCGTACCTACGCAGCCCGGTGTCACCCGGTTCGGCAGCAGCGACATCTTCACAATTCGTTCACGTCGCCGCCCCGGGTCGCGCGCAACCGATCCCTACGCTGCTGTACGGCGGCGGTCGACCGGAGTCCGGTCGGCTCGGCGGCCACCCGGCGTGCGGCACGGGGGCGCACGCACCGGACAGGTCCGAAAGAGGTGTACGGGTGAGCAGTCAGCGCACCGTGCTGGTAGTCGAGGACGAGCCGACGATCGCCACGGCGGTGGCGGACCGGCTGCGGGCGGAGGGGTTCGCGGTACACGTCGCGGACGACGGACCCCACGCGGTCGAGGCCGCCCGCCGGCTGCGCCCGGACGCCGTGGTCCTCGACGTCATGCTGCCCCGCTTCGACGGGCTGGAGGTGTGCCGCCGGCTGCAGGCCGAGCGCCCGGTCCCGGTACTCATGCTCACCGCGCGCGACGACGAGACCGACGTGCTGATCGGGCTCGCCGTCGGCGCCGACGACTACCTGACGAAGCCGTTCTCGATGCGCGAGCTGGCGGCACGGGTACACGCGCTGCTGCGACGAATGACGAAGATCGCCGCCCAGGACCCACCGATCGTGCTGGGCGACCTGGAGATCAGCCGGGCGGAACGGCGGGTCGTCCGGGGCGGGCACGAGGTCCATCTCACCCCGACCGAGTTCGACCTGCTGGTACACCTCGCCGGTCGACCGCGCGCGGTGGTGCCCCGCGAGCGGCTGCTGGCGGAGGTGTGGGGCTGGGCGGACGCGTCGGGCACCCGTACCGTCGACAGCCACGTCAAAGGTCTGCGCCGCAAGCTCGGCAGCGACCTCATCCGGACGGTGCACGGCGTCGGGTACGCGCTGGAGGTCGGGCGGTGAACACCGTCCACGCCGTCGCGGCGCGACTGTTCGGCTGGCTGCCCCGCCCGTTGGATCCGGTACGGTCGATCAAGGCGAAGCTGTCGCTGGCGCTGGGTTTCGCGGGCGGTGTCGGGCTGCTCGTGCTGTGGTACAGCCTGGACTGGATGCGGCTGCGCGCCGGGCTGCTCGCGGTCGCCGTCGCTCTCGCCTTGGTCACCCTGCAGGTGATGGCGCACGGCGCGACGGTGCCGCTGCGTGAGATGACCGTCGCGGCGAAGGCGATGGCGCGCGGCGACTACACCCGCCGCATCCACACCAGGTCGCAGGACGAGGTCGGCGAACTCGCCGCCGCGTTCAACCTGATGGCGGCGGACCTCGCGGCGGCGGACCGGCAGCGCCGTGAGCTGATCGCCAACGTGTCGCACGAGTTGCGCACTCCGATCACGGCGCTGCGCGGGCTGCTCGAGAACATCGTGGACGGTGTGGCGCAGGCGGAGCCGGAGACGATGCGGACCGCTTTGACGCAGACGCAACGACTCGGTCGGCTGGTCGCCGAACTGCTCGACCTGTCCCGCCTCGACGCCGGTGTCACGCCGATGACGCGGGAGGACATCGCCGTGGACGGGTTCATCCGCGCCGTCGTCGCCGAGGCGGAGGTCAACACCGCCGGCGCCGGTCGTGACGTCGGGTTCGCCGTCGATCTGCCGGGCGTGCCGGTCAGCGTCCCCGGCGATCCGGAACGGCTGCACCAGGTGTTCGCCAACCTGCTCGACAACGCGGCGAGGCACAGCCCGCCCGGCGCGACCGTGCGGGTGCGCGTCGAGCGGCACGGCGACGAGGTGCTGTTCGCAGTCGTCGACGAGGGCGAGGGCATCCCGGCGACCGAGCGCGAACGGGTCTTCGAACGCTTCACCCGGGGCGAGCGCGCCACCGGCGGCGGCACCGGGTTGGGTCTGGCGATCGCCCGGTGGGTGGTCCACCTGCATCACGGAACGATCGCCGTCGTCGATCCGACACCCGACGGGCGTACCGGGGGCTGCCACATCCACGTGCGCCTTCCCGCCCTGTCGCCCCCGCACAACTAACCGCTTCCCCATCCCCACCGACCGCGCGTCCCGCGCGGCCGGACGAGGTCACGCACCCGGAGGACATGGTGACAACTTCGCAACCCGGTACCTCGGAGCCGCACGGCGGCAGCGACGGCGGGTCGCAGCCCGGCACCGCCGACGCGGAACCCCCGGCGGATCGACCGGCCCCGGTACCGCCGACGGTTCCGATGCCGACGCACGGACAGGTCCCGCCGACCGCGCCGATCCCGCCGCACGGACAGGTCCCGCCGACCGCCCAGGTACCGCCGCCGGCTGCGCCCCCACCGGGGTTCGGTCCGACCGTGCCGCACCCCCCGATGCCGCACCCCCCGATGCCGCACCAGCCCGTGCCGTACCCGGGGCTGCCCTACCCGCCGCCGATGCGTGCGCCGCTGCCGCCGAAGCCGCGCCGCTGGCCCGGTCCGGAGCGTCCGGCGGCGCCGGTCGCCGCCACCGCCGTGCTCGCCGCCGCGGCGCTCGGTGCCTTCGCCATCCCGCTGGACCGGTCGGGTCTCGGCTGGCTGGTCGCCGCCGTCGCCGCCGTCGCCGCGGTCGCCGTCGCCGGACGTCCGGTCGCGACCGCGTCGACGCAGGCGGACGTGACGGCGCCGGCGAGCGATCCGGTCGGCTGGTACCTGTGGGCGGCGGCGACGGTCGCCCTGCTCGGAGTGGGTACCGTTCGCGCCGCCGGCTGGCTGTTCCTGCTGTGCCTGCTGACCTCGCTGCTCACCGGCGCTCTGGCGGTACTGCGCGGACGTTCCGTGCTCGCCCTGGGATTCGGCATCGGCACCAGCCCGGTCGCGGCGGTACGCGGGTTGGCGTGGCTGTCGCGGGGCGCGGCGGCGTTCCGCCGGGTGCGCGGCACGGTGCCGCGTGCCCGCGTCGCGGCGCCGATCGGTATCGCCTTCGCGCTGCTGCTGGTGTTCGGCGCGCTGTTCGCGTCCGCCGACGCCGCGTTCGCCAGGCTGCTCAGCGAGGTGGTACCGGATCTCACGTTCTGGACGGTGTTCCGCTGGCTGATGCTGCTGCCGGTCATCGCGGCGATGCTCGCCGCCGCCGCGTTCCTGAAGGCGGCGCCGCCGCGTACCGCCGACCTCGACGAACCGCGGTACCAGCCGGTGCGCCGGTTGGAGTGGGTGATCCCACTGACCGCGCTCGACCTGCTGTTCGGCGCGTTCGTACTGGTCCAGTCGGCGGTTCTGTTCGGTGGTGAGCGGCACGTGCTCACCACCGCCGGGCTGACCTACGCGCAGTACGCCCGCAGCGGGTTCTGGCAGTTGCTCGTGGTCACCGGGTTGACGCTGCTGGTGCTCGCCGGTGCGGTCCGCTGGGCGCCGCGCGCGGACGAGGGCGACCGTACCGTGGTCCGGGTGCTGCTCGGCGTCCTCGCCGGGTTGACGCTGGTCATCGTCGCCTCCGCGCTGTACCGGATGGTCGTGTACGCCGACGCGTACGGGCTGACGCGGCTGCGCGTCCTCGTCTTCGCCTGCGAGTTGTGGCTCGGCACGATCTTCGTGATGGTGCTGGTCGCCGGTATCCGGCTCCGGGCGCCCTGGCTGCCCCGCGCGGTGGTCGCGGCGGGTGTGTTCGCGCTGCTCAGCCTCGCGGCGGTCGACCCGGACCGGACCATCGCCGCGTGGAACCTCGACCACGGCAAGGTGGACGTGGTGTACCTGCGCGACCTGTCCGCCGACGCGGTGCCCGCCCTGGACCGCGCCCCCGCCTCGCTGCGCGCCTGCCTGCTCAGCCACAACGCCGAGGGGCTGGCTCGCCGACCCGACGACTGGCGCGGGTTCAACCTCGCGCGGGATCGCGCCCGCGCGATCCTGGCTGCCCGACCGGTCGCGTACGGCGTCACGTCGTGCTACCGCCCGAGCGGTCCCCGGCCCAGGTAACGCCCCGGGTTGTGGGGGCGGGACCCGCGACGCGGGTCCCGCCCCTGCCGGAGGTAACGCCCCTGCCGGCGCATGCCTCGCATCCCAGTTGTGGTACGTTGGTACCATGGTACCAGTCGAACGGGTGCAGACCGGTCTGCGCATCGAACGCACCCTCCTCAAGGTCCTCAAAGGACTCGCCGAATACCTCGACATGTCGCTCGGCGACCTCGTCGAGGGCATCGCCCTGCACGCGTTCGAGGGCAGGGCGCCATTCGGACCGGACACCATCGCCAAAATCGACCAGTTGAAGGCCGTGTACGGACTGACGCTCACCGCCGACCACGCGCACAAGCTCCAGGAGGTCCAGTGACACGGCACCGGCTCACCGGTCGACTGACCGTCGCGCTACCGCCCGACCAGGCGTTCGTCCTGTTCACCGCGCGCGGCGAGGAACGCTGGGCGGCGGGCTGGGCGCCGTCGTTCCCGGTACCCACGCCGGACGACGCCGCGCCGGGCACGGTGTTCGAGACCGGCGGGCACCACGCGACCACCACGACGTGGCTGGTGGTGGACAGCGAGCCGGGACGACACATCCGGTACGCCCGGGTGACGCCGCAGGTCAGCGCGGGCACCGTGGACGTCAGGCTGGACCGGACCGCCGCCGGTACCACCGTGACGGTCACCTACCACCTGACCCCGCTCGGCGAGGAGGCGACCGCCCATCTGGACGCCTTCGCCGCCGGGTACCAGGACTTCCTCGCCTCCTGGCAGACGTCGATCGAGGCGGCGCTGGCGAAACCGGCTACCCGCTGAACGGCTCGGTACCGAGCACAATGGACCGCAGCTCGCGGGTGACGCCGGTCAGGCGGGGTCGAGGACGAACACCGGGATCTCGCGGGACGTCCGGCGCTGGTACTGGTCGTAGTCGGGAAACGCCTCGACGGCGCGCTGCCACCACGCCGCGCGTTCCGCACCGGTCGCCAGATGGGCGCGGTACGGCTTGGCGACCGGACCGTCCTGCAACTCGACGTCGGGATGCGCCACCAGGTTGTGGTACCAGTGCGGGTGGGTGGGCGCCCCGCCCATCGACGCGATCATCGCGTAGCTGCCGTCGTGCTCCACCCGCATCACCGGTACCTTGCGGATCTTGCCGGACTTCGCGCCGCGCATGGTGACGATGACGACCGGCATGCCGCGCAGCGTGTTGCCCCGCTCACCGCCGCTGCTCTCGTACTCTTCGACCTGCTTCGCCGCCGTCGCGAAGCGGCTCGGCACGTACTCGCCTGTCAGCCCCATGCGTCCAGCTTGCCCCGGCACGTGCCGCCGCTCAACCCGACGGCGCCGTCCGACGTGGCGGTCAGGACGCGTCGCGGGTCGACGGGAGGTATGCCACCGCGTCGATCTCGAACTTCAAGTCCTCCGGCAGGCAGTTGGTGAGCGTGGTCCGCGCGGGTCGCGGCGGCGCGAAGTACCGCCGGTACAGGCTGTTGTAGAGCTCCAGGTCGCCGGGGTCGCGCAGGTACGCGGTCACCTTCACCACATCGGACAGGTCGAGCCCGTACCCGGCGAGCACGCGGCGCAGATTGGCGATCGAGCGGTCCATCTCGTCGGCGAGGTCACCGCCGACGATCGTTCCGTTCTCGTCGACCGAAGCCTGACCGGACACGAACAGAAAGTCGCCGGCGCGTACCGCCTCGGAGAAGTTGCCGGTGTTGTCGTCGGGTGCCGCCGTCATGGTCTACCGCCTTCCGGATGGGACGGGTCAGACGGCAGGGTACGCGGTACGCGCCGCGGTGGGCTCGCCGCAACGCGGCGAGCCCACCGACCACCCGGTCACGGTGACGCTTCTCGCGGGGTCGCTCGGGTGCCCGGCGCAAGCCGG
>DASUXA010000065.1:0-42227 GCA_036378155.1 Micromonosporaceae bacterium
CGGCAGCTTCGAGGCGTCCAGCGGCAGCCCCTCCTCGCCGCCGGTCAACCCGCCCGGGTCGCGGGCGGTCAGGATCGCGCCGACCTGGGCGAACGCCAGCGTCACCATGGCGAAGGCGATCCCACCGGTACGTAGCGCGACGGCGCCCAGCAGCGCCGCCAGCAAGGTCCCGCCGAGCAGCGCCACGAGCACGGCGAGCCCCAGCGAGAACCCCGCCCTGGTGATCAGGATGTCGGTGCCGTAGACGCCTGCGGCGAAGTACAGGGCATGTCCGAACGACAGCAGCCCGGTGTGCCCGAACAGCAGGTCGTACCCTGCGGCCAGCCCGCCGAACACGCAGCACAGCGCGAGCAGTTGCAGCGTGCCCGGCAGGTTGACCGCCCCGTCGAAGACGCCCGGAACGGTCAACGTCGAGTACGGCAGCGCCACGAACACCGCCAGCACCGCGAACGGCAGCAGCCGCGTGATCCGGGTCCTCATGCGCCCACCCCTCGGGTCAATCCGGCGATGCCCTGCGGTCGCACCAGCAGTACGACGGCGAGCAGCGCGACCACGCTCATGTCGCCGACGCCCGGCGCGCCGTAGTAGTTGACGAACTGCTGGACCAGCCCGACCACGACCGCTGCGTACGCCGAGCCCGGCACCGAGCCCATCCCGCCGATCACCACGACGATGAACGCGAAGATCAGCAGCGAGCCGCCCTGAGCCGGGGACACCGACCCGAAGTACACCCCGCCGAGCGCCCCGGCGAGCGCGGCAGCCGCCCCGCCCACCGCGAAGACCAGCGTGAACGCCTTACGTACGTCGATACCGAGCGCGGTCACCATCGCGCGGTCCTCGACCCCGGCGCGGATGATCAACCCGTACCGGGTCCACCGCAGCAACGCCAGCAGCGCCAGCAGCACCGCGACCGCCGCGACGATCAGGACCAGACGGTCGTTAGGCACTCCCGCGCCGAGGACGCGGGTGACCTGCTGGGTCCACGTCGGACGGGGGAACGGGCGCGCGTCCGCGCCCCACACCGCCTGCAGCAGCGCCACCCCGGCAAGCGACAACCCGACCGTGACCAGCACCTGTTCGATCGGTCGCCGGTACAGCGGGCGGATCAGCACGAGTTCCACCACGGCTCCGACGACCGCGCCGCACAACACCCCGAACGCCACGGCGACGACGAACCCGAAGCCGCCCGGACCGGCGCCCGGCAGATGAGCCGCCCCCCACCAGGTCGCGTACGCGCCGACCGACAGGAACAGCCCGTGCGCGAAGTTCAGCACGTCCGCCAGACCGAACACCAGCGACAGTCCGGACGCGACGAGGAAGTACAGCGCGGCAAGGCCCAGCCCGGTCACGGTCAGCAGCACGAAGGTACTCACGCGTGCGCCTTTCCGACGCCCAACAGCGCCCTGGTCAGATCGGTGTCGGAGAGCAGTTCGGCGGCGTCGCCGGTCCAGGCGACACGCCCGGCGGCAAGCACCACCGCGTCGTCCGCCAACCTGCGGACCACCGCGAGGTTCTGTTCGACCAGCAGGATCGGTACCCGTTCCGCGACCCGCTCCAGAACCTCCGCGACCTCGGAGACGACCCTCGGCGCCAAGCCCTTGGTCGGCTCGTCGATCAGCAGCAGCCGGTTCGGGTTGAGCAGCACCCGCGCGATCGACACCATCTGCTGCTGCCCGCCGGACAGCGTCCCCGCCCGCTGCCGGGCGCGCTGGCGCAACTCCGGGAACAGGGTGAACACCGTGTCGTAGTCGGGTGTCACGCCGCGCCGCTCAGCCAGCCGCAGATTCTCGGCGACCGTCAACCCGGCGAAGACGCAGCGGTCCTCCGGGACGTACCCGAGACCGGAACGGACCAGCGTGTGGGTCGCGGTACCGAGGATGGACCGCTCCCCGAACCGCACCGTGCCCGTCGCCGGCACCATGCCGACCAGTCCACGCAGCGTCGTCGTCTTGCCGACCCCGTTGCGACCCAGCAGTACCGTCACGCCGGACGGCGCGACCGAGAACGACACGCCCTGCAGGATGTGCGACCCGCCGATCCGTACCGACAGGTCCTCGACGCTCAACAGGGACGTCATGGTGCCCCCCGGTTCGCGACTGCCGGGGCTCCGCTCCGCCGCACCCCTCACGCTCACAGCCCCTCCCCCAGGTACGCCTCCTGCACCACCGCGTCCGCCATCACGACGTCCGGGGTGTCGCAGATCAGCAGCGCCCCGTGGTGCATGACGGCGACCCGGTCGGCGAGGTCGAGAACCACGTCCATGTGGTGCTCGACCATGAGAACGCTGCGCGCGGCGTCACCACCGCCCAGCCCTCGGATCACCTCGACCAGAGCCGGTACGTCCTCGGCGCTGACCCCCGCCATCGGCTCGTCCAGCAACAGCACGCGCGGCTCGCCGGCGAGCAGCAGGGCGATCTCCAGCTTGCGTTTCTCGCCGTGCGCCAGGGTGCCGGCGAGCGCCGTCGCCCGGGTGCCGAGGAAAACCTGGTCCAGGATGTACCGGGCGCGGTCGGCGACCGTGGCGTCCACGGCGCGACGCCGCCAGATGCGCATCGACCCGCCGAGGTGCGCCTGTACCGCCAGCCGCACGTTCTCCTCGACGGTGAGCGAGCCGAACACGGACGACGACTGGAACGTGCGACCGAGCCCGAGCCTCGCCCGCCGGTACGGCGGAAGCGAGGTGATGTCCTCGTCCGCGAGCAGCACCCTGCCGGCGCTCGCGGCGCGCAGCCCGGAGATCAGGTTGAACAGCGACGTCTTGCCGGCTCCGTTGGGACCGATGACCGCGACGAACTCGCCCGCGCGCAGATCGAGGCTCACCCGGTCCACGATGGACACCTCGCCGACCCGCCAGGTCAGCTCCTCGGTGCGCAGTACCGGCTGATGGGGGCGTCCCCCATGCTGGTCGACCAGCATGGGGGACGCGTGCGACTCCGGGTCGGGACGCGACGGCGGACGCGCCGAGCCGTCACGGTCGCGACGATCGGGGGTGTCGGACACCGTCAGCCCTTCATCTGTACGACCGGCGGAGCGGTGTCCTGCGGGTCGAGCGCCTTGACCAGGACCGGCTTGCCGTTGTCGAACTTCGCCTGGAACATCGGCTGCAGCATCGCGTGGTCCTCGGCGCGAACGGTCATCTTGCCCTTGACCGAGTCGAAGGTGTACCCCTCGAGCGCCTTGACCATCTTGTCGACGTCGTCGCCGCCCTGCTGTACCGCGTGGACGATCATCTGGGCGGCGGCGAACCCGTCCGGGTGGAACAGGTCGGTCTGTCCGCCGGGTACCGCCTGGCGCAGCGCCTTGGTCGCGTCGTTGTCGGTCGCCCCGTCGAAGTAGTGGGCGAGCAGCGACACCTTGCTACCGGCGGCGCCGAAGATCGGCCACGAGGCGCGGATGTCCAGCCCGGTGACGACCGTGGTGGAGCCGAGCACACCCTGCTGGTCGAGCGAGGTCCACATCGCCGAGGCGGTGGTACCGGCCCAGGCGACGAACAGCAGATCCGGCTTGAGGTTCTTCGCCTGGGTGGCGAACGGGGTGAAGTCGGTGGCGGACGCCGGCACCAGTACCGGGGTCACCGTCGCGCCCTTCAGCACCGCCTGGACCGCCGCGACGTTCGCCTTGCCGAACGCCGAGTCCTGCGCGAACACCACGACCTTCTTGCCGTTCGCGTCGCCCATGAACGACTTGGCGGTCAGCACGTCCTGGTACGACTGACGGCCGGAGCGGAACGTGTACCGGTTGATCCCGGTGATCCCGTCGGTCGCGGCGGGGCCGGAGATGAACAGCACCTTGTTCTGCGCGGCGAGCGGAGCCACCTGCAGCGCGACACCGGACGCGGTGGACCCGGCGAGGATCTTGACACCCTTGCCGATCAGGTCCTTCGCCGCGGACACCGCCTTCTGCGGGTCGCCCGCGTCGTCCATCTCGGTCACCTCGACCGGACGCTTGCCGATCTTGTTGGTGCCGCCGGTGGCGTACGCCAGCCCGGCCTTGAAGCCTTCCTCGTACTGCTTGCCGTAGCTGGCCAGCACGCCGGTCTGGGAGTACACCAGTCCGACCTTGACCGGGGTCGTGTCGCCGCCGCTGTCGCCGGTGGCGGCCTTCTGCGGGCTGCCGCACCCGGAGGCGAACGCCGCCACTACCGCTAAGCCCGCAGCGGCGATCAGTACCCGCCGCGGGGCGCCTGCTCCACCCATCACGCCTCTCTTCCACTAGCTGCCGTCCGGGACACGCTAGGAGTGAGGTGAGGCACGCACTATGTGGAGCGCGTCCATAAGTCGGGGTGACGAGATGGAGAAGCGAGCCAGGCGACGCGTCGCGGTACCGCCGGGACAGCCCGGCGACGCGCCGCAGTTGTCCGCCGCCACCACGATCACGGCGCCGGCGATGTGCGCCGGGCATATCGACCGGTCTCAGCCGGTACCGATCACCGCCGGCGGCTGCCCTCGCGGAGCCGGTCACGCCCGGAGATCACCGCCGCGGCGGTCTCCTCCGCCCGCGCCGCCCGCCTCGCCAACTGCCGCATCCGCCGCTCTTCCAGGGCGTCCGTGTGCAGCGCGATCCACAGGCAGATCGCGGCGAGCGGCAGCTCGACGAGAACCGCGAGCAGCACGGACGCGACAAGATCGGGCATCGGCGTGGTACTGACGTCGAACCACGCGTCGATGGCGAGCGTGGTCGCGGTCGCGCTGGCGACGATCTCCAGCCGGCGACTGCCCCGCCACGCGAGGTACGCGGTGAGCCCCAACAGGACCACCAGCCCGATGTCGAAGCCGACCCACGCCCCCCGGTAGTGGACGGTGGTGGTACGCGCGGGCAGAGTCATCGCCAGATACGCGATCCAGGGCACGGTCAGCAGGGCGAGCACCACGAAGGTCGGCGCCACCCAACGCGGTACGACCTTGATCCTGAGCGCCCGATCGACCGGATCCGACACCCCACCCACGGTATCGGTACCGCCACACACAGGCGACCGTCACCGCGGCGCTGGGACGACCGTCACCCCCGTCACCGCCCGAACACGCTGCCGCCGTTGACGCCGAGCACCTGACCGGTCGCATACCCGGGCGAGATCACGTTCACCGTGATCCCGTCCGGACCGAGTTCCCTCGCCAGGTCGTACGCCCAGCCGTGCAGCGCCGCCTTGGCCGCGGAGTACGAGCCGGCGGCGCCGCGCTGCG
This sequence comes from Micromonosporaceae bacterium, assembly GCA_036378155.1. GTDB lineage: Bacteria > Actinomycetota > Actinomycetes > Mycobacteriales > Micromonosporaceae > DASUXA01. The sequence goes on from DASUXA010000065.1 coordinate 5,181, forward strand.
CCACGATCGCGACCGTCGACGACCGCCTTCCCGATGCCGGTACCGCCCCCGCTGACCCCCGCGAACCGTTCCACGGCTGTCAACCTCAGCGGCCCGGACCGGACGGACCCGGCCTGGGCAGGGCATGATGTCGACGGACGAAGGGAGTGCCGATGCGTTTCGCCGTCAGTCAGGTGCTCGACGCGATGGAACACCGCGTGAGCACCGACCCACTCCTGGTCGGGGCGGTACTCGACCTCGGGGAGATCGTCCGGCTCGCTGATCTCGACGGCGGCAGGCAGGCGAACGTGCTGCGGCTCGGGCACGTCATCGACGCGCTCGGCAGGCACCTGTCCGACAGTACGGTCGCGGTGTTCGCGGTCGCCGACCGCGCGCTGCTGTCCGACATCGAACTGAGCTCCAACGAGCGCATGGTGATGCGGCGCTGGTCGGACGACGGTCTGATCGAGGTACTGCCGAACGGCGGTCCCCCGGCGGGCGCACGGGTCACCGAGGTCTCCGCGCTGACCGGGCTGCCGGTGCTCAGCCGGGACGCGCGGTACGGCGGGCACCGGCTGGTACCGATGGCTGCCCCGGGCGGCGCGACGCTGACACCCGCCGCCGTGGGCGCCGCGCCGGCCCGCCCGCCCGCGCACGTCGCCGCCCTGCTCGCCCGACAGTGGCGCTGCTCCGAACCGGACTGCCCCGGCTTCGGGCAGTACCGGTCCGCCGCCCAGCCGCCGCCGCAGTTCCGGGGCGGCACGCCGGTGTGCCCCCGGCACGGGCAGCCGCTCGCCGACGCCGGACCCCGCCCGCCCGCGCTCGCCGTGACCGCGCGGATCGACGGTGTGGCGCAGGTACGGTTCCCGGTCACCGCCGCTCAGCCGGTCGCCGTGGGTCGCGCGCCGGACGAGCCGGACGGCGTACAACTCGGTCCGCACCTGAACGACGAGGCGGTCCGCCGGGTCAGCCGCAGCCACGCGCACCTGGAACTGCGTGGCGAGCAGTTGATGGTGACCGACAACAGCACGAACGGCACGACCGTCCTCGCCAGGTCCGGCCCGGACGCCGCCCCACGGCGGATCACGCTCACCCGCGGTCAGCCGTACCTGCTGAGCGAGTGGGACACCGTGCTGCTGCACGACAGCGTGGAACTCGGACGCGCCGACCGGTGGACCGGGCACTCCGGCGCGCAGCCGACCTCGGTGCTCGCCGACGCGCCGACCATGGCGATCCGGGTACCGCGCGGCTGACCGGCGCGACAATGACCGCATGGTCAGGGTGAAGCGGGTGTACGAGGATCCGGCGCCCGACGACGGGCAGCGGGTGCTGGTGGACCGGCTGTGGCCGCGCGGGCTGCGCCGCGACGGCGCGAACCTGGACGAGTGGCTGCGGGACGTCGCGCCGTCGACCGAGCTGCGCCGCTGGTACGGGCACGACCCGCAGCGGTTCGACGAGTTCGCCCGGCGGTACCGCACCGAACTGCGCGACCGGACGCACGCCGAGGCGCTGCGCGACCTGCGCGATCGGGCGAAGTCGGGGCACCTGACGTTGCTGACCGCGACCCGCGAGGTCGACATCAGCGCGGCACGGGTGCTCGCCGACGTACTCGACGGGTGAGCGGGCACGCGTCAGGGGACCCGCGCGGCGGGTCCGCGACGTCGGCGGCGACGCGCCGTCACACCACCGACAGGTGGACGTGGTTCATGTGGTCGCCCGACGGGGTGCCGTCGCCGGAGTACGCGCGCCAGCCGATGCCGGGCATCCAGATCTGCTTGTACCAGATGACATAAAGCACGCCGAGCTGGTTGCAGTTCGCCAGGAACCAGGCGGCGAGCCGGTCGCCGTACGCCTTGTCGGCTCCGTACGCCACGCCTCCGAAGCCGTTCGGCGCGGCGGCGAAGTCACACGCCCGACCCTTCGGATGCTCGCCCGAGCCGCCGGAGCGCCAGCAGGCGGTGTAGTGGGTGAAGCCGGCGAGTCGCGCCTCCTGGTACGCGTGCAGGGTGCGCGGGGTCAGGCAGCCGGACGTCGTCGGGTCCGGTACCGAGCAACTTTCGGGTGGCCAGCTACCGTCCGGGTTGCGCGGCGCGGGCGAGGCGGTCACCCGACCGCCGCTGAACCCGGCGCTCGCCCCGCCGGCGAGTGCGGCGAGCGCCTTCTCCGCGTCCTTCTTCCGCTTCTCGACGTCGGCGAGTTGCGCCCGTTCAAGCTTCTCAGCCTGGTCGAGTGCGGTCTTGGCAGCGTCGAGTTCGGACTGCGCGCGGTGCAGCCGGGCGAGGATCTCGTTCTGGCGCTGAAGCTGCGTCTCCAGCGACAACGCCCGCTCGAGGAACGAATCGGGCGAACCACTGTCGAGCAGGGTGGAGATGGCGCCGATCCGACCGCCCTTGTACGCCTCGACGGCGAGAGCGCCCGCCTGCTCGCTGGCGATGGCGAGTTTCAGGTCGAGGGTGCGGGCCTGGGCGGCGAGGTCGGACTGCCGGTGCCGGGTGGTGTCCAGCCGTGCCTTGGCGTCGTTGTACGCCCGAGCCGCCTCGTCCAGCTTCGCGCGAAGCGAACTGCCGGAGGTCGCCCCGTCGGGATCGGCGCCCGGCGCTGCCGCGCCGGGCGCCCCGGCGACCATGACCAACGCGAGCACCACGGTGGTCAGCAGGGTGAACCGCTGACGAGCCGACCTTGACGTCACGCCACCACCCGCCTTCCGCCGAGCCGGGAACCATTCGCGAACCGCCGGTCAGCGTAGCGGACCGGGCCGCCCGGACGCCCGCTCGCCGAGCGCACTGTGGACGGACCCGCGACCGCCGCGTGAGGTACCCGGCAACTCGGCGCAGCACACTCGGACATCGGGCGGTAGCCGCGCGGCTGTCGCCGGGTACCAGGGAAAGTGAGAGGCTGGACGGGTGAGGTCCGGCCGTGGCGCGCGACGAGCCGCCCGCCCAGCGGGTGGAATCCCCGCTGCCCCACCGGCGAACGCCGCCCCCGTCCACGACGAACCGGGCGCGCTGCGCGCCCAACTCGACCGGGTCGAACAGGCGGTGCTGACCAGCCTCAGGCAACCCCACCCGCTCACCCTGCCCCGGGGAGTGGTGGGCGCCGCGTACCGCCGGTCCCGGCAGACCCTGCACATCGGGGGCGACTTCTACGACGTGCTCCGACACGGCGAGTACGACTCGATGGTGGTACTCGGCGACGTCAGCGGTCGGGGCGTCGACGCGGCGGTACTGACCGGGCAGGTTCGGCAGGCGTTGTACGCGCTGCGCCTGGTCGAGCGACACCCCAGGGAACTGCTCAGGCTGCTCAACGGCGCGCTGCTGAGGACCGGCGAGCACCAGTTCGCGACCTTGGTCCTGGGGGTCTGTACTCCGACCGCGACCGGCGGTCTGTCCCTGACGCTGGCTGGTGGCGGGCACCCCTGCCCGGTGGTACTGCGGACGGACGGCACTGTGGAGGACGTGCCGATCGGCGGCATGCCGGTGGGCGCGGTCGCCGACGCGGAGTTCGCCGACGTACGCGTCGAGCTGGGTCCGGGCGACGTCTGCGTGCTGTACTCCGACGGCGTCGTCGAGGCACGTGGCGGGGTGACCGGACGCGAACCGTTGGGCCACGCCCGGCTGGTACGCCACCTCGCCGCGTCGGCGGGCATGCCCGCCGACGCGCTCGCCGAGCGGGTCGCGCAACTGGCGACCGACTGGTTGGGCGGGCGCGACCACGACGACATCGCGGTCCTCGCGATCCAGGCGCCCGACGTGCCGCGCGCCGGCGGTCGGCGTCATCTGCACGCCGTCCACGACACAGCCCGACCGGCGGCGTAGCCGGAAGCGTCGGCCTTATCCAACCTCGACGGTGCCCACTGTAGACCGGAGAGTAATACTCACGTCACTGTGTGTTTCTCAACGAGCCGTGGAGCGGGTTCGCCATTAGGCTCCTCTTCAGGGGGAAGGAGGATTGTGATGGCCGGCTCCCCGGCGCTCACAGTCGACGTGGTCCTGCGGAGTGGTAGCAGCGCGCGCGTCCGTCTGGTCGGAGAGATTGACTTCTGTACGGTCGATGAACTGCGGCGAATTCTCCAGCAACTGCTCGATTCCGGACACACCAGGCTCACCCTCGATGTCGCCGAGGTCACCTTCTGTGACTCGTCGGGTCTCGGCGTCCTGGTCAGCACCCGCGCCGGTGCCGAACGCCGGGGCGGGCGACTCACGCTCGACGGAACGCAGGGGCAACTCGCCCGATTGATGCGCACCACCGGGCTGGAGATCCTGTTCGGACCTGCTCCCGCCGGATCGGGCGACCTCGCGTCAGCCGGCGACGTCGCCGACGCCGGCTGACCGGACCGACCCGCCGCCGGAACCAGGAGAGCGCGGATATTCTCGGCGAATGCTCGCCGGGCTGGTCGCTGCCGTCGCCGCCGCGATCTGCTACGGCATCGCCTCGGTACTGCAGGCGCTCGGCGCGAACGCCGCCGCCACCACCGAACGTGTCGACCCGCGGCTGCTCGTCCGGGTCGTGCGGCAGGGCCCGTTCGTCGCCGGTCTCGCCCTCGACCTCTGCGGGTTCATCGCCCAACTCTGGGCACTGCGGGTACTTCCGCTGTTCGTCGTCCAGGCCGCCATCGCCGGCAGCCTGGCGGTCACCGCCGTCGTGGCGGTACCGCTGCTGAGCGCCCGGCTCACAGCCAGGGAATGGTTGGCGATCATCGGGGTCTGTGCCGGGCTCGCCCTGCTCGCGCTGTCCTCGGCGAGCGAGAGCCCACGCGTGCCCGGCCCGGCGTTCGGGTTCGCTCTGCTCGGCGCGACCGCCCTGCTGGCACTGCTCGGCGTGGCGGTCGGCGGGTGGCGGGGACGGTCCGACGCCGCCGCCCTGGGCGCGGTCGCCGGGCTCGGGTTCGCGATCGTCGCGCTCGCCGCGCGGTCGCTGCCCGACCTGTCCCCCGCTCACCTGATCCGCTCGCCCTCGCTGTACGCGCTGGCTGCCGGAGGCGTCGTGGGGTTCACCACCTATGCCGCCGGGCTCCAGCGCGGCGCCGTCACCACGGTCACCGCCGCGCTCGTGGTGGGCGAGACGGGGGTACCGGCGATCGTCGGGGTGCTGCTGCTCGGCGACCGGCCCCGAACCGGGTACGTCTGGGCCGCGGTCCTCGGGTTCGCGCTCGCCGTCGCGGCGGCGCTGGAACTGGCGCGGTTCGGCGAGCCGGCGACCTGACCGGGTCGTCCCGGACCCGGACGCGACCCTCAGCCGGTACCCGTGAACAGCCGCTTCGGCACGTCGGCCTGATCCGGGTCGGCGAGCGCGAGAACCTCGTCGCCGGCTTCCAGGCGGGTGTCCCCGCGTACGTGCACCAGCCGCCCGTGCCGGCTGACGAAGCTGATCCAGAAGTCCTCGCCCAACGGCAGGTCGCCGACCACCGCTCCGTCGGCGGGCGCGCCCGCCACCACCGTGTACCGGTGGATTCCGCGCGGCTGGTGGCGGAAGCGCATGCCCAGCGCCCACGGCTCCGGTTCGACCGTGTGCATCGGTACCCGGCACCGGCGCGCCACCGTCGGCACCAGACCGCCCTGGACGATCACCGAGAACGCGACCACCACGAAGATCACGTCGTACACCCGAAGGTTGTCCGGTTGGTGTTCGACGATGACGAACGTGCCGAGCAGGATCGGCACCGCGCCCTTCAGACCGGACCACAGCACGAAGACCCGCTCGCCCAGGCGCAGCCGTACCGGCCACAGCAGCAGCCCGACGAGCACCGGACGTACCACGAACGCCAGCAGCACCGCCAGCACCAACCCGATCAGCCAGGCGTTGCCGTCGGGCAGGGTACGCAGCGAGACGGTCAGACCGAGCATCACGAACGCCACGATCTCGGCGAGACTCGCCAGGGACGAGTGGAACCGCTCGATCTCGGTCTTGTACGGGGCGCGCGCGTCGCCGAGCAGGATGCCGGCGACGAAGACGGCGAGGAAACCGGAGCCGTGCGCGACGGTGGCAAGCCCGTAGATCGCGGCGGCTCCGGCGAGCGTGCGCAGCGGGTACAGCCCCTCGCTCGGCAGCGCGACCCGACGCATCAGGTACAGCAGCGCGTACCCGCCGACCAGACCGATCGCGCCGCCGACCGCCATCTGCAGCACGAACTCGACGAGCCCCGTGGTGAACGGGTGGCTGCCGCCCGCCGACCCGGAGCCGCCCGCCGACCCGGAGGCGCCCGCGGCGGACAGCAGGCTGACCATCAGCGCGATGCCGACCGGGTCGTTCGCGCCCGACTCGCCTTCCAGCAGTACCCCGGACCGACCGACCACCTCGCGCCGACCGAGGACGGAGAACACCACCGCCGGGTCGGTCGGGGCGAGGGCGGTACCCAGCAGCAGGGCGGTCAGCCAGCCGAAGCCGAACAGCGCGTGCGCCAGGACCGCCACGGCGGCGGCGGTGACGGCGGTACCGGCGACGCCGATCCACACCACCGCGCCGGTGTTGCCGCGCAGCCGCCGTACCCCGATGTGCATCCCGCCGTCGAACAGGATCGGGATCAGCGCCAGCGTGACGACCCGCTGCACGTTGAGCACCGAGACGTGCTGGAGCGCGGGAAACAGGTCGGACGCGACCGCCGCGGAGATCAGGAAGATCGCGGGCGCGGGCACGCGGATCTTCTCGCTGATCCGGTTGGACAGCACCGCCAACATGATCGCCAGCGCGACCAGCGCAATCGCGATGCCGAACCGGTAGGTGTCAGCCATCGCGGCGGTGTTTCGACGAGGACAGGTTCACGACGGGCTCCGGGCAGGGGTCGACGATCGCCGACCAGACTTCCCGGCACACCGGGCATCACACTATCGGCGACCCCGATCGGGGACACCGGCGACCCGGCACGAGCCGCCTGATCTGATCCGAGCGGGTAGCCACCGTTCCGCCCGTTCCGCCGCATACCCGCGAACCGCGTGGGCACGATGAGGGCAAACAATGTATCGGGGCAGGACAGGACATGGATGAACTACGAACGGTGGGACAGGTTCAGGCACGGCCGACCACGACCACGGGCGGCGTCCGGCCATCCCTGCGCGGACTCGTGACCAGGCTCGAACAGGCTCGCAAGCTCGACGGCGTGAGCGACCGCCTGGTCAAGGTGATCGCGGCGTTGCGGCGGCCCCAGGTGGTACGCGACGCGCTGCAGGGCGTCTGGCTCGGGCACCCGCTGCATCCGTCGATCGTCTCGGTACCGATCGGTAGCTGGCTCAGCGCCGGCGTGCTGGACGCGGTACCGGGGCAGGAGCGCGCGGCGACGGTGCTCGTCGGAACCGGGCTGGCGGCGGTACCGCTGACCGCGGCAGCCGGCGCGACGGACTGGAGCGGGCTCGCCCCCGAGCAGCGCCGCGTCGGGCTCGTCCACGCCACCGGCAACGTGGTCGCCGCCGGGCTGTACGCCGGGTCGCTGTGGGCGCGGCTGAACAGCCGCACCACGCTCGGTCGCGCCCTCGGTTACCTCGGTCTTACCGTCGGCGGACTGAGCGCGTACCTCGGCGGCCACCTGTCGTACAAGCAGGCAGCCCAGGTCAGCCACGCGGCCGAGTGGCTGCGCCTGCTTCCCGCCGGCTGGCAGGACCTCGGCGGATGGGCGCAGATCCCGGACCGGGAGCCGGTGACGCGGACGATCGGCGAGGTGCCGGTTCTGGTGTACCGCCGGGGCGACGACGCGACCGTGATGATCGGGCACTGCGCGCACCACAACGGTCCGCTGCACGAGGGGGAACGCCGGACGGTCGACGGCGCGGACTGCATGGTCTGCCCGTGGCACGGCAGCACGTTCCGCCTCGCCGACGGCGGCGTGGTACACGGACCTGCCGGCGTCGACCAGACGCTGCTGCGCACCCGCGTCTACGACGGTCGCCTGCAGGCGTGCGTGCCGTGAGCACGGGCGGCGGTCGCGCCCGGGTCGCCACCGGGCGCGACCGCCGCGCGGCATGAGCGGGACCGCCGCGCGATGCCCGGCAAGAATCGGCTGGCAACTGTTTCCCTGGTGGCGGCGTCGGGGATAACGTCTGTCACCAAGAACACACCTTGCGTATGCGTCGCCGACGACGGGGAGGCGCGATGAGCGAGTTGTCCGTTCCAGCCGGAGTCGAGATCCGCGGTCCGATACGGGACCGGTACGACGCCATCCTCACCCCCGACGCGCTGCGGTTCCTCGCCGACCTGCAACGCTCGTTCGGCGCGCGACGGGAGGAGTTGCTCGCCCGCCGCCAGGACCGCCAGCGCGACCTGATGGCCGGCGGCACGCTGGACTTCCTGCCGGAGACCAAGGACGTCCGCGAGGGGCAGTGGCAGGTACCGCCGCCCGCGCCGGGGCTGGTCGACCGGCGGGTGGAGATCACCGGACCGACCGAACGGAAGATGACCATCAACGCGCTGAACTCCGGCGCGAAGGTGTGGCTCGCCGACTTCGAGGACGCGAACACCCCGCTGTGGGACAACATGGTCACCGGGCAGCTCAACCTGATCGACGCGCTCGACCGGCGGATCGACTTCACCAGCCCGGACGGCAAGCGGTACGAACTCGGCGACACCCTCGCCACCATCGTGGTCCGCCCGCGCGGCTGGCACCTGCCGGAGAAGCACCTCCTGGTGGACGGGCAGCCGATGTCCGGCAGCCTGTTCGACTTCGGGCTGTACCTCTTCCACTGCGCGCGGCGGCAACTCGACGCCGGTCTCGGCCCGTACTACTACCTGCCGAAGCTGGAGAGCCACCTGGAGGCGCGGCTGTGGAACGACGTGTTCCGACAGGCTCAGGACGCGCTCGGCATCCCGCGCGGCACGATCCGTGCCACCGTGCTGATCGAGACCATCCCAGCCGCGTTCGAGATGGAAGAGATCCTGTACGAGCTGCGTGAACACTCCGCGGGGCTGAACGCGGGTCGCTGGGACTACCTGTTCAGCATGATCAAGAAGTTCCGCAGCCGGGGTCAGGAGTTCGTGCTGCCCGACCGGAACTCGGTGACCATGACCGCGCCGTTCATGCGGGCGTACACCGAACTGCTGGTCCGCACCTGCCACAAGCGCGGCGCGCACGCCATCGGGGGGATGGCGGCGTTCATCCCGAGCCGACGCGACCCGGAGGTCAACGAGCGGGCGATGGCGAAGGTCCGGGAGGACAAGGAACGCGAGGCGGGCGACGGCTTCGACGGGTCCTGGGTCGCCCACCCGGACCTGGTACCGCTGTGCATGGAGGTGTTCGACCGGGTGCTCGGGGACCGCCCGAACCAGATCGAGCGCACCCGGGACGAGGTACACGTCACCGGCGAGCAACTGCTCGACGTGGCGAGCACCCCCGGCGAGGTGACCGAGGCGGGGTTGCGCAACAACGTCAGCGTCGGGCTGCAGTACCTCGCCGCGTGGCTGCGCGGCAACGGCGCCGTGGCGATCTTCAACCTGATGGAGGACGCGGCTACCGCCGAGATCGCCCGGTCGCAGGTGTGGCAGTGGCTGCACAACGACGTCACGGTGTCCAGCGGTCAGAAGATCACCCGCGATCTGGTGGAGCGGATCGCGGACGAGGAACTGTCCACCATCCGGCAGACCATCGGCGAGCAGGCGTACGCCGACGCCGACTTCGACCGCGCCCGCTCGCTGTTCACCGAGGTCGCCCTCGCCGACGACTTCGCCGAATTCCTCACCCTGCCGGCGTACGAACGGATGCCCTGATGGACGGCGACGGGGACGGGTCGCGGGCGAGCGCCGTCGCGGCGATCGCGACCCGGATGCGCGAGCTGATCGGTGACGAGTACGTCCTGACCGACCGCATCCAGCTGCGCACCTACGAGTGCGACGGGCTCGCCCACTTCCGGGTGACCCCGGCGCTGGTGGTACTGCCCGACACCACCGAGCAGATCGCCGAGTGCGTGCGCGCCTGTGTCGAGGCGGGCGTGCCGTACGTGGCGCGCGGCTCCGGCACCGGGCTGTCCGGCGGCGCGCTGCCCCGCGCGGACGGGGTGCTGATCGTGACCTCGCGGATGCGCGACGTGCTGGAGATCGACGTGCCGAACCAGCGCGCCGTGGTCGAGCCCGGCGTGACGAATCTGCAGGTCAGCAAGGCAGCCGCGCCGTACGGCTACTACTACGCCCCGGACCCGTCCAGCCAGCAGGTCTGCTCGATCGGCGGGAACGTGGCGGAGAACTCGGGCGGCGCGCACTGCCTGAAGTACGGCTTCACCACCAACCACGTCACCGGGCTGGAGGTGGTGACGGCAGAGGGCGACGTGCTGGAACTCGGCGGCAAGGCGATCGACCCACCCGGCTACGACCTGCTCGGCGCGTTCATCGGTTCGGAGGGCACGCTCGGCATCGCCACCCGGGTCACGGTCCGGCTGCTGCGCTCCCCCGAGGCGGTGAAGACGCTGCTCGCCGGCTTCCCGTCGACCGACGAGGCGGGTGCGGCGGTGTCCGCGATCATCGCAGCCGGGGTGGTACCGGCGGCGATCGAGATGATGGACGCGCTGGCGATCGAAGCCGCCGAGGCGGCGGTGCACTGCGGGTACCCGGAAGGCGCGGGCGCGGTGCTGGTCGTCGAGCTGGACGGCCCGGAACCGGAGGTCGCCGCGACGTTCGAGGCGGTCGAACGGTACTGCCGGGAGAACCACGCGTTCGAGATCCGCATCGCCGGCGACGACGACGAACGCGCGCTGTTCTGGAAGGGCCGCAAGTCGGCGTTCGCGGCGGTCGGTCGGATCTCGCCGGACTACATCGTGCAGGACGGGGTGATCCCCCGGACCGCGCTGCCCGACGTGCTGCGCGCCATCGCCGACCTGTCCACGCGCTCCGGGGTACGGGTCGCGAACGTGTTCCACGCCGGCGACGGCAACCTGCACCCGCTGGTGCTCTTCGACGACGAGGTACCGGGCGAGGCGCAGCGCGCCGAGGAGGTGTCCGGGGCGATCCTCGACCTGTGCATCAGCCACGGCGGCTCGATCACCGGGGAACACGGCGTGGGCGCCGACAAGGCGAAGTTCATGCCCCGGATGTTCAGCGACGCCGACCTGGACACGATGCAACTGGTCCGGTGCGCGTTCGATCCGGGGAACCTGTGCAATCCGGGCAAGGTGTTCCCCACTCCGCGGCTGTGCGGCGAGGTACCGGGCCGGCATCGCGGCGTGCATCCCCTGCAGGAAGCGGGAGTCGCGGAGGTCTTCTGATGAACGCGCTCGCGGCGTTGCGAAAGGCGTGCGGCGACCAGGCCGTACGCGAGGCGACCGAGCGCGACGCGATCGACGGGGTGCGCCCGTCGTACGTGGCGGCTCCGGCGAGCACCGACGAGACCGCCGACGTGCTGCGCGCGGCGGCGGAGCACGGGCTGTCCGTGGTGGTACGGGGCGCCGGTACCAGGATCGACTGGGGTAATCCGCCACGGGGCGCCGACCTGGTCGTCTCCACCCAGCGGATGTCGGGGCTGCTCGAACACGCCGCCGGTGATCTGGTGGTACGGGTGCAGCCCGGACTGCGCCTGGCGGACCTGCGCGACGCTCTCGCGCCCGCGCGGCAGCGGCTCGCGATCGACGAGACGGTACCGGGCGCCACGCTCGGCGGTACCGTCGCGACCGGTACCGCCGGTCCGATCCGGATGCTCTACGGCTCGGTGCGCGACCTGCTGATCGGTGTCACCGTGGTACGGGCGGACGGCACCGTCGCCCGCTCCGGCGGCAAGGTGGTCAAGAACGTCGCCGGGTACGACCTGGGCAAGCTGTACACCGGCTCGTACGGCACCCTGGGCGTGATCACCGAGGCGATCTTCCGGCTGCACCCGCTCCCCGAGGCTCGCGCCCTGGTCACCACCCGGTTCGCCGACGAGCGCGCGGCGGCGCCCGTGCTCGCCGAGGTGATCGGGTCGCGGCTGGTACCGACCGCCGTCGAGGTGGACCGACCCGCCGCCGACGCCCCGCTGACCGTGGCGGTCCTGCTGGAAGGCGTACGCCCCGGTGTCGTCGCCCGCGCCGAGGCGGCGTCGCGGATGCTCGGGGCGGACGCCGAAGTGAGCCGCGACCTGCCGGACTGGTGGGCGCGGTACCCGTTCGCCGGGGACGCGACCGGGCTGAAGCTGACCGTACCCATCGCCGTCGTGCCCGACCTGCTCCGCGCGGTACGCGAAGCGGCGGCGCGGACCGGTCTCGCCGTCGCGGTACGCGGCTCCGCCGGAGTCGGCGCGCTGTACGCGGGAGTGTCCCCGGAGTCCGCGCCCGCCACGGTCGCCCGGTTCGTCGCGACGCTGCGCGATTTCGTCGCCCGGTACGGCGGCAGCGTCGTCGTCCTGCGCGCCCCGACCGAGGTGAAATCCGAGGTGGACGTCTGGGGTCCGGTCGCCGGGCTGGACCTGATGCGACGGCTGAAAGACCAGTTCGACCCCGAGCACCGGCTGGCTCCGGGCCGGTTCGTGGGAGGTATCTGATGACCGACGCACCACCGGCTTCCGACTTCGGGGGCGCTCCGGGCGCGAGCGAGCCCGGTCTCGGCACCGCGCCTCCCGCCGCCGGGCTGCCCGAGTCCGCCACCCCGCGCACCGGCGCGTTCGACGCGTTCCACCCGCCCGAGCGCGACCTGATCGACGACTGCGTGCACTGCGGGTTCTGCCTGCCCACCTGCCCCACGTACAGCGTGTGGGGCGAGGAGATGGACTCCCCGCGTGGTCGGATCTACCTGATGCAGCAGGGGCTCGAAGGCGAGCCGATGACCGACTCTATGGTTCTGCACATCGACCGGTGCCTGGGCTGCATGTCGTGTGTCACCGCGTGCCCGTCCGGCGTGCAGTACAACAAGCTGATCGAAGCGACCCGCGCCCAGATCGAACGCCGGTACGACCGCCCGGCTTCCCAGCGCCTGCTGCGTAACGCGATCTTCGCGGTGTTCCCGTACCCGCGCCGGCTGCGCGCGCTGCGCGGTCCGTTGCGGCTGTACCAGCGCAGCGGGCTGCCCAAGGCGTTGCGCCGCAGCGGGATCCTGGACCGGCTGCCGCAGACGCTGCGCAGCATGGAGTCGCTCGCCCCGCCGCTGTCGACGCCGACCCGGCTGCCCCGGCGCATCCCGGCACGCGGTACCCGTCGCGCGGTCGTCGGACTGCTCACCGGCTGCGTACAGAGCGTCTTCTTCTCCGACGTCAACGCCGCGACCGCGCGGGTACTCGCCGCCGAGGGCTGCGACGTGGTGATCCCCGAAGGACAGGGCTGCTGCGGCGCGCTGAGCGTGCACAACGGGCGAGAGGACGAGGCGGCCCGGTTCGCCCGGCGGACCATCGACGAGTTCGAGTCGGCGGGCGTCGAAACGGTGGTGGTCAACGCCGCCGGCTGCGGCTCGTCGATGAAGGAGTACGGGCACCTGCTCCGCGACGACCCGGAGTACGCCCAGCGGGCGGCGCGGTTCTCCGCCCGTACCCGCGACGTCGCCGAGTTCCTGGTCGAACTCGGACCGGCGGCGCCCCGGCACCCGCTACCGATGCGGGTCGCGTACCACGACGCGTGCCACCTGGCACACGCCCAGAACATCCGTTCCCAGCCGCGGCAACTCCTGCGCGGCATACCCGGGCTCGAACTGCTCGAGATCGCCGAGCCCGAGATCTGTTGTGGCTCGGCCGGCGTGTACAACCTGCTGCAGCCGGAGCCGGCGCGCGAACTCGGCGACCGGAAGCTCGCCAACATCCTCGCCACCGACCCCGACCTGCTGGTGACCGCCAACCCCGGTTGCCTGATGCAGGTGTACGCCGCCGCCGAGCGGCGCGGGCGGCACCTCGCCAGCGCCCATACCGTGATGGTCCTCGACGCCTCGATCCGAGGACTTCCCCCGGGCGCGCTCACCGGCGCACCCGCCACGCCCGATGAGGTGACCGATGTACAAGCAGGTCCTCGATCCCGTCGGTAATTCGCTGTTCCTCAGTGCGATCGTGGCGGCGGTACCGCTGCTCACGCTGTTCATCCTGCTCGGTGTGCTGCGGATGAAGGCGTGGATCGCTTCGCTGATCTCACTGCTCGTGTCGCTGCTCGTGGCGATCCTCGCGTACGGCATGCCGACCGGGCAGGCAGTGCTGTCCGCGACGGAAGGCGCCGCGTTCGGCATCTTCCCGATCCTGTGGATCGTGGTCAACGCGATCTGGATCTACAACATGACCGTGGAGACCGGGCACTTCGACGTGTTGCGCCGGTCGTTCGCCCGGATCAGCGACGACCAGCGCATCCAGGCGATCCTCATCGCGTTCAGCTTCGGCGCGCTGCTGGAGGCGCTTGCCGGGTTCGGTACCCCGGTGGCGATCAGTTCGGTGATGCTCATCGCGCTGGGCTTCCGCCCGCTCAAGGCGGCGGCGGTGTCCCTGGTCGCGAACACCGCCCCGGTCGCGTTCGGCGCGCTGGCGGTACCGATCACCACCCTGAGCAAGGTCAGCAACCTGCCGGTACACGACCTGGGAAGCACAGTCGGTCGGCAGACCCCGATCCTGGCGCTGTTCGTACCGCTGGCGCTGGTCGGCATCGTGGACGGTCGGCGCGGGGTGCGGCAGACCTGGCCCGCTGCCCTGCTGTGCGGGTTCGCGTTCGCGGTGGCTCAGTTCGTCACCTCCAACTACATCTCGGTACCGCTCACCGACATCGTCGCGTCGCTGTTCTCCGCCGTGGTCGTGGTGCTGTTCCTGCGGGTGTGGCAGCCCGCCGAGACCTACGCGGCAGGCGTGCCCTCGGTACCGGTGGTCGCCGGCGGCGCGGTCGACGAGCCGACCGCCGACTTCACCCGGCGGGTGGAGCGGGGCGGCGACTCGCGCGCCGAGGTGGCGAAGGCGTACGCGCCGTACCTGATCATCATCGCGGTCTTCGTGATCGCGCAGATCCCGGCGGTACTGCACGCCCTGGACTCGGTGACGAAGACGTTCGCCTGGCCGGGGCTGAACGTGGCGAGCTCGAAGGGCAAGCCGCTGTCGCTGGTGCAGTTCAAGTTCAACTGGCTGTCCGCGGCGGGCACGCTGCTGCTCATCTCCGGTCTGATCACCATGCCGGTACTGCGCATTTCGCCCGCCAAGGCGCTCCGCGCGTACATCGACACGCTGCGGCAACTCCAGTGGGCGATCATCACCGTGGCGGCGGTGCTGGCGCTGGCGTTCGTGATGAACGCCTCCGGGCAGACCACCACCCTGGGTACCTGGATGGCGGGCGCGGGCGGGGCGTTCGCGTTCCTGTCCCCGATCCTCGGCTGGCTCGGTGTCGCCGTGACCGGGTCGGACACCTCGTCCAACTCGCTGTTCGGTGCCCTGCAGGTGACCGCCGCGGACAAGGCGGGGCTGGACGCCACGCTCATGGCGGCGTCGAACAGCTCCGGCGGGGTACTCGGCAAGATGATCTCCCCGCAGAACCTGGCGATCGCCGCCGCGGCGGTCGGTCTGGCGGGCCGCGAGGGGGACATCTTCCGCCGGGTCTTCCTGTGGAGCCTGCTGTTCCTGCTGGGCATGTGCGTGCTGGTGTACCTGCAGTCCACGCCGGTGCTGTCCTGGATGCTGCCGTAACGCTCGCTGCGATGGCTCGCCTCCGCCGTGGGTCGGTCGGGGGTCGGCGCGTCGCTCTGGGCGATCAGGCTTGATCCCGTCGCGACGCTCCGGCCCCCGACCTCAGCCAATCGGCACACCCCGCGCCTGGCCTCGGCTACCGGGCCGCACGCCGCTCCGGCCCCCGACCTCTGGCGAGGTGGGCATGCGCGGCCCTCGACCTTGGCGAACCGGGTGCGCCTCGGCTCGGCGGGGGCTTACATGGGGGTGGGGACGGCGTGCGTGTGGGGGTGCGCGGTGCGGACGGTGATCGTGTACGAGAGTCTGTTCGGGAACACTCACGAGGTCGCCGAGGCGATCGGCGAGGGGGTCCGGGCATCCGACCCGAGCGGCGAGGTGTCCTGCCTCGCGGTCGCGGACGCCGGACCCGATCTGGTCGCCGGCGCGGATCTGCTGGTCGTGGGCGGTCCCACCCACATGCGCGGGATGTCGACGTCGCGGAGTCGGACGGTCGGCGTACGCAACGCGGTCGAGGAAGGACACGAGAAGCCGTCGGAGATCGAACCGGGTGCGGAAGGCGAGGGCATCCGCGACTGGTTCCACACGCTGCCGAAGGCGACCCGTACCGCTGAGGCGGCGGCTTTCGATACCCGCGCCGGTTCCCGGCTGGCCGGCGGGGCGGCCCACGGCATCGCCCGGCGACTGCGCCGGCACGGGTACGAACTCGCCGCCGACCCCGAGGGTTTCGTCATCGAGGGCACCGAAGGTCCGCTGCGGACCGGCGAGCACGATCGGGCGAGGCGCTGGGGCGCCGATCTGTTCGAGCGGGCCAGCGCCTCGGTCGCGGCTCGCCGGTGACCGCTTCTCAGCCGTGCGTCGGTACCGTCTCCGCTCCGTCCGACGGGTCGGACCCGGTGTCGTCCGCGGCGGTGTCCTGGTCCGTCGCGGTCGCCTGCGCCGGTACCGCAACGCCGCCCGCGGGGCGACCGGCGGTACCCGCGCCCCTCGGCGACCACGCGAAGGCGAGGCAACTGCCGAACAGTCCGAGCAGCAGCCCGATGAAGAACCCGCCCAGGTTGGCGGTGACGAACGAGCCGAGCGCCATCACACCGGCGAGGATCGAGTAGAACAGCCGCTGCTGGGGCGTCACCCACAGCAGCACCCCGCAGAGCAGCATGATCGCCGGCATGATGTACCCGGCCAGCCCCTCCGCGCCGACGTGCACGATCACGCGCAGCGGTGCGTACTCGGTCAGCAGGATCTCTCCTGCCCCGAGCAGGATCAGCAGACCTCCCCAGAACGGTCGGGTGCGCCGCCAGTTCCGCCAGCCGAGCCGAACACGGCGGAGCCGACCCGGACCGGGCGGCGCCGACTGCGGCGCCGTGGACGGGTCGGTGTCCGGTTCGGTGAGGAAGGTGTCGAACGGCACCGACTCCGCCGGGTCGGACCCGGCGGAGTCGGTGGTGTGTGGATCTACCGTCACCGTCAGCAGCCGTCCTTGGTGAAGGACAGGTGCAGCCCGGGCAGCCGGAAGGCGGCCGCGGTGGTGGCGTAGTTGTTCTGACGCAGGTTGGTCAGCGTGACGTTGTCCGCCTGCTGCGCGAACACGCCCGCGTTGCCGACCACGCCGGGCACCTCGTTCAGGGTGCTCGCGTCCTGACCGATGTTGATGTTCGTGAACTGCGCGTCGCCGGCGGTGATCTCGTCACCGTCGACGACCAGGTTGGTGGCGGTGACCGGGGTGCCGTTGTCGCCGGCGGTGATCTTCAGGTACTCCCCACCGAGGCTCACGGTCTGGCACAGGTTGGTCAGCGTGGCCTCGTGGATCGCGGACACCACGAGGACGAGGTACCCACCGGTGGTCCCCTCGTTCGGGCTGTTCGGCACCATCAGGTCAAGGGTGGCGAACTGCTCGAAGCCGGTACCGTCGAGACGGTCGGCGGCGACCGTGAACGGCATGCCGGAGACCGAGAACTGGACCGCGACGGCACCCTGCGCGGTCAGTACGAGCAGACCGAAGGCGGCGGCGACCGCGGTCACCATCGCCGCCGCGAACCGGCGCCACCGCACCTTGCCGTGTTCCGGCAGGTCGGCACCGCCGATCCCGGATGTTTCTGATTCGATGTCCTTGGACATGGGGGGCTCCCTGCGTCGCTTCATGGGGGCATTGTTTGTGCCTGCGCTGATCAGGCTCGGCGCGCATTACGCGGGTCAATTTGCCGACCGTCCACGACTATTTTGAGACGGTCGATGTCGGGAAGTTACCGTGGAGTACCTTCCCGGTCAAGGCCCCTTTCCGGTGGAGTCGGCGGCACCGGGCGAACCGGCGCTCGCCTCCACTGTGGACATCGTTGAGCCCCGATGCATGCGGTCACTCGGCGCACGGGGCGGTGGCGCGCGGCTCGTTGTCGCGGCGCGGGCGCAGTTCGCACGCCGCCTCGACGGGGCCGACGAACGGCACGACGGCGAAGTACGTCAGCGTCGGCAGCAGATCGGGCAGCTCCGCGACGCGTCCGGCGGCTACGTAACGGTAGACCGTGGAGTAGATCCCGCCGACGATCGACCGGATCAGCTCGTCCGGATTGGACAGTTCCGGTGGTCTGGGCGCGTCGGCGAAGAACTCGTTGAACTGGCTGAGCAGTTCGACACGTTCGGCGCGGGCGGCTGAGCCGACCGCGTCGATCTCCACGATCGCCATGGTCGCGAAGGCGGGGACGCTGGCGAGCACGTCCAGCATCACCCGCAGCGCGGCACGGGCTCCGGCACGCCAGTCGTCGGCGTCGTGGTACGCGTGCCGCATGACCGACAGCAGGACGCC
The DNA here is from genome assembly GCA_036378155.1 of Micromonosporaceae bacterium. GTDB lineage: Bacteria > Actinomycetota > Actinomycetes > Mycobacteriales > Micromonosporaceae > DASUXA01. Next base: position 23,465 of record DASUXA010000065.1, read on the forward strand.
GGTGCCGTGCCGGTACGTGGCCAGGAAGGCGTCGTCCTTGCCCTCGAACAGGGCGTAGAACGCCGGTCGGGTGACCCCGGCCGCGTGGCAGATGTCGGTGACCCTGGCGTTGGCGTAGCCCTTCTCGGCGACCGTCTGCACCAGACCGTCGTACAGCCGGTCCCGTTGGGTCGCCGCGACCACCTCGGGCGGGGTACGACTGGGCCCGCGCTTGATCGCACGGGCCGGGTCCCGGCCGGGCCGGGCCCCGGGCAACGTGATCCTCGCTAGATCAGACGCAGGTGACGACGCATCAGACATCGATCTCCTTGAAAAAGTTCCCGCTTGACGTTGAGACCCTACGAGGTTTATAACATCGACAGGTTTGTGTTTGGGTGACTGCTCATCGTATGAGACGGACACCGGTGATCGGCTCGGCGGAACCGACGCGACAGGCGCCGTTCCACCGCCCGGGCCGCCCACCGCAGGGGGCGTCCGATCGGTCACCACGCTGACCTCTGCATAGTGGACAACCTGCCCGGATGTCCGGGGTAGCGCGATATTCCGCGGTACTTACCGAAACCGCGTGCCGTCATAACTCCCATTTGCATTCACGTATACCACGAATCGTGATCGCACTCGTTCCCGCGTGTCGCGATGACGATGGCGGCTGCCTTGTCCGCGGCAGTCGAGTCGACCAACACGGCGTCGCCGGTACGACGCGGAAAAGGAGGATCTTTGGCGAGGAATTGAACGACATCCAGCCCAACGTCATGTCAAACCGATGCTAGGAGAAAGCATGCGCAAGTTCCTGTACGCCGTGGCGGTAGCAGCAACGGCCCTGTTCACCGCCACGATGATGGCGGGCAGCGCCTCCGCGGCGACCGCGGTCCTCACCTGGACCAACTCCAGCGGTGGGGCGGTCAGCGGCACCCTCAGCCCCGACTCCGGCAGCGCCACCTTCAACTCGACCAGCGGCAGCTCGGGCGTGAGCTGCTCGTCGTCGTCGTTCTCGGCGGACGTCACCGCGAACGGGTCGAGCAGCGCGACCGAGTCCCTGACCACGCAGACGTTCACCAACTGCACGCCGCACGGGCTGTTCTGCGTGAACTCGATCGGTGCCGTCGCCGTGGACAACCTGCCGTTCACCTCGACGGTCTCCTCGGGCGGCGCGACGACCCTCGCCCCCGGGACTAAGGGTCCGATCCAGACCACGGTCACCGTGAACAGCTGCCTCGGCCAGATCAAGTGTGTCTACCAGGCGACCAACGGCTCGCTCAGCGGTCAGGCCCACAACGGCACCAAGGCCGACAACTCCGACAACTCGCTGACCTTCACGAACCAGCCGTTCTCGCTGGTCAGCGGACCGACCAGCGTCTGCATCAACCCGGCGAACTTCTCCGCCACGTACAACGGCATCCACGGTTCCGGTGGATACGTGTACACCAACTGACCTCGGTACCGCACCGGGTCGGCGGGCGCCGCGGGAGTGCTCCCGCGGCGCCCGCCGCTGTTCTCTATCCTCGCCACCAGGGGCGAGCCGGTCCTGAACGGCCGTCGGCGGACGACGGGAGCGTCGAGGCGTGGCGAACCAGCGTAAGGTCCGACAGTTCGAGAAGCGGATGGCCGAGGTACTCGGTTTGAGCGCCGCTCGGGTCGGCGAGGTGTTCCGGGGCGCGCGACCCACCTCGATCCGGGTCAACCGGCTGCTCGACGACGAGTCGTACCGCGAGACCTGCCGCCTGGTGCGCGAGCACGCGCCGGACGCGGTACCGGTCGAGTGGTGCGACGACGCCTACTACTGGCCCGACGGGCAGGGCTTCGACGAACTGCTGCCGCTCGCCCACGCGGGCCGGGTGTACCTGCAGAACGCGGCGAGCCTCGTACCACCGGTCGCGCTCGCCGCCCGGCCCGGCGACACCGTCCTGGACGTCGCCGCCGCGCCGGGCGGCAAGGCGTTCCACGTCGCCGCCCGGGTACGCAACGACTGCGACCTCTGGCTCAACGACGCGATCGCGCCGCGCGCCAGGAAGCTCGGCGAACTGGCGGAGGTGTACCGGGTGCGGTACACCCACCTGACCACCCATCCGGCGCAGTACATCGACAAGTTCCTGCCGGCGGAGTCCTTCGACCGCATCCTGCTCGACGTGCAGTGCTCCGGCGAGGGACGCATCGACCTGCGCCGACCGGACGCGCTCAAGCTCTGGTCGGAGGAGCGCGTGGAGAAGTACCGGTACCTGCAGACCAAGATGCTCAGCGCCGCGTACCGGCTGCTGCGACCGGGCGGGGTGATGGTGTACTCGACCTGCACGCTCAGCCCGGAGGAGAACGAGTTCCCGGTCGGTACCGTGCTGTCCCGGCATTCCGACCTCACCCTCGAACCGATCGAGGCGGTCGACGAGGGGTTCCTGCCGGGTCTGGTGTCGTGGCGCGGTACGAAGCTGGACGCCCGGCTTTCACGCGCTGTGCGGGTCACGCCGTCGGACTTGTTCGAGGGGTTCTTCGTCGCGAAGATCAGCAGGTCGGGTCCGTCCGGCGGCGGGTGACGTCACCGGTCAGGAGTCGCCGACGACCGGTGACCGACGGTCCGCTGCGACCCTCGCGCCGCCGCGGCACGGTGCCGGAACACGTGCCGGTACGTCTGCGGCGAGACGCTGGTCAGCCGACCGAAGTGCTGGCGCAGGTTCGCTCCGGTGCCGAAGCCGGTCCGCTGCGCGATCCGCTCGATCGGCTCGTCCGTGGTTTCCAGCAACTCCTGGGCGAGCCGCACCCGCTGCTCGAGCAGCCAGCGCAGCGGAGTGGTACCGAGATCGTCGCGGAACCGGCGGGCGAGGGTACGCGGGCTGACATGCGCCTGCCGAGCCAGATCGGCGACGGTCAGGGGTTGGTCGAGGCGCTGCCGGGCCCAGGCGAGCACCGGACCGAGATCGCCCGGTGTGCCGGTCGCGACGACCCGCGCGACGAACTGCGCCTGTCCGCCGTCGCGGTGCGGCGGTACCACCATCCGGCGGGCGACCTCGTTGGCGACGGCAGCGCCGTGGTCCCGCCGTACCAGGTGCAGGCACAGGTCGATGGCTGCCCCGGTGCCGGCCGAGGTGAGCACGTCGCCTTCGTCGACGTAGAGCACTCCGGAGTCGATTGTGATCTTCGGGTACCGCTGGGCGAAGTCGTGCGCGTTCATCCAGTGGGTCGTCGCCCGCCTGCCGTCCAGCAGTCCCGCCGCGGCGAGCACGTACGCGCCGGTACACAGGGAGACCAGCCGCCGCCCGGCGGCGTGGGCGGCGCGTACCGCGTCGACCAGGGCGACGGGTGGGGCGACCTGGTACCGCCGGGGGCACGCCGGGATGATCACGGTGTCCGCCGCGACCAGGTCGTCCAACCCGTACGGGGTGTCGACGGCGAGCCCGCCCGCGGTGCGCAGCGGTCCGGACTCGGCGGCGCACAGCCGCAGGTCGTACCACGGGTCGACGATGTCGGTCCGGTCGACGCCGAAGACCTCGCACGGTACGGCGAGCTCGAAGATGGGCAGTTCGTCGGTCACCGCGACGGCTACCACGTGACCAGCCATGGCAGGAATCTATCGCGTACCGACTTTCCTGCCACTGTTTTCTGTCAGAGCTATCGGTGAGGGTTGCCGCATGACCGTCACCGCCACCCGAACCGCCGCCCCGGCTGGTCGGCTCACCGTCGCGCAGGGCACCGCGCTGTATGTCGGCGCTGTCCTCGGCACCGGCGTCATCGCCCTGCCGGTGCTCGCCGCCCAGGTCGCGGGACCCGCGTCGCTACTCGCCTGGCTGCTGCTCGTGGTGGTGTCCGCGCCGCTCGCCGCCACGTTCGCCGCGCTCGGCTCCCGCTACCCGGACGCCGGCGGGGTGTCCACCTACGCCCGGCGCGCCTTCGGCGACCGCGCGGCGGCGGTGGTCGGCTGGTGCTTCTACTTCGCGATTCCGCCGGGCGGCGCCGCGGCGGCACTGTTCGGCGGCGCGTACGTCGCCGCCGCCCTGGGCGGCGGCGCCACGACCACCGGGATCACCGCCGCGTTGCTGATGGTCGCCGCGACCGCGACGAACGCCGCCGGGGTGCGCATCGCCGGTCGGGTGCAACTGGCAGCCGCCGGGCTGTTGGTGACCTTCCTGGTGGTGGCGACCGCGCTGTCGCTGCCGAAAGCGAGCATCGGCAATCTCGAACCGTTCGCCCCGCACGGCTGGCTCGCGATCGGTCCCGCCGCCGCGCTTCTGATGTGGAGCTTCGTCGGCTGGGAGGCGGTCACCCACCTGAGCGGCGAGTTCCGCCGGCCGGACCGCGACCTGCCCAGGGCGACGGCGGCGGCGGTCGTCCTGGTGGGCGTGCTGTACCTCGCGGTCGCTTTCGCGATCGTCGCCGTTCTCGGCGCGGGTGCCGCGACAGCGGACGCGCCACTGGGCGAGCTGCTCGCCAGCGCGCTCGGCGGGGACGCCCGGCTGCTCGCCGCGATCGCCGCGCTGCTGCTCACGTTCGGCACGATGAACACGTACTACGCGGGCGCGGCGAAGCTCGGCGCGGCGCTCGGTCGCGACGGCTCGCTGCCCGCCTGGCTGGCGCGCGGCAGCCTCTCCGGCGAGGTGCCCAGGCGGAGCATCGCGGTCAACGCGGCGCTGTCGTTCGCGACGCTGGCCGCTGTCCTGCTCGCGCACATCGGAGTGCGACCGTTGGTGCTGGTCACCACGGGCTCATTCGTGACCGTGTACCTCATCGGGGTCGCCGCCGCCGTCCGGTTGCTGCCGCGCGGCAAGGCGCGCCTCACCGCCGTGGCGGCGCTCGTCGCGGTCGTGTTCCTCGCCGTGATGACCGGCCCGTACCTCGCATGGTCGTTGGCGGTGACCGGTGCCGCGCTGCTGTACGTGCAGGTACGGCGTGCCCGCCCCGCGACTCGCCCGGTCGTCGTCGACGAGCTGGAAAATATCTGACAGCCACGCGGTTGGGCGCCCGCCCGAGTCGGGCGGGCGCCCAACCGACTTCTGCTCACGGCATCCGTCACCAGTCGATGTCACCCGATCGTGTTCCATCGATCAGAGCGCATGGAGCACCCATAGGGACGGCACTCACCTCCTTCCGCACCGCGTTCGACCCGATAGGTCACGGCGCGCCGTCGTCCGGATCGGCGCCGCGGCGGTTCACCCGATTCCACGCCTAAACGTCGAGCGATCGAATGCGTACGCATCGTTACATCTACGAGCTTCGTGCCCTCGCATCCGCATCGGTTGGAGAGGACGTGCGGAGCAGAGGAGGTCGCAGTTGCCCTACATCCGCTCACTCGTTCGCGCGTTACCCCTTGCCATAGCGCTCGCCGCGGCGGGACTCGGCGCGGCCGCTCAACCCGCGTCCGCCTCGACCGGAGTGTGTGCGCTGCCCTGGGCGAACCAACTGGCCATGGTGAACGAGACGAATGCCCAGTGCCGTGCGAGTTGGCTCGTCGACCCGGGAGTCGGCAACCTGCTCGACCGAGGTCGGCTCCTCGCCGCCGCAGACCTGTACCAGGCGCACCACTTCAGTCGCCAATGGCTGTGGTATGCGCCGATGGACACCATCACGGTCAATCCAGCGAATCAGGAATGGACGGAGTGCCCGTTGTCGTATAACGACAGCGGCATCTGCCCGGCGAACCTGACCCTGCCGCACCACAGTATGCAGCCGGACTTCGGGACGGCACCGGTCACGCTCGACGTCTTCACCTACGACCACCGGGTCGTCTCGCGGGTGTGCGGAAACTACTTCACCCCGCAGGACACCGACTACACCAGTTCGCCGGTACCGAGCTTCACCGTGGAGAAGTTCAACGACCGCAACCGGAACGGCGTCCGCGATCCGGGCGAGGAGCCGCTGCCGGGCTTCACGTTCAGGATCGAGCGCACCGAGAGCACGTTCCACGATCAGCCGACCGGCTTCGTCGACACCGTGACGACCGGCCCAGACGGAATTGGGCGATACCGGCTGGACGGCGAGGGTCCCGGCACGTACAGCGTGGAGGAGGTAGGGCAGGACGACTGGGTGTCCACCACCACCGATCCGCAGTACGTGACGGTCCCGGACGGGGTCGGCGACGCGACCGTCGACGCCCTCGTCTTCGGCAACGCCTTCCAGGCGATCACCGCCTCCGCGGTCCCGATCAGCGCGACCGAGGGTCTGCCGTACTCGGGGACCGTCGCCACGTTCACGGACCCCGACACGTCGGCGAGCGCCGACGAGTACCGCGCCAGCGTCGACTGGGGTGACGGGACCGGACCCAGCGACGGCGTCGTCACCAGGACGGGCGACGGTAGCTTCGCCGTCACCGGGACGCATACGTACACCGAGGAAGGCAGTGCGACGGCGACCGTCACGATTACGGACGTCGACAACGCGGCGAACCACGCGACTGCTTCCTCACCGGCGGCGATCGCGGACGCTCCCTTGGCTGCCAACGGCAACCCGGATCTGCTGTCCGTCAATCCGGTCGCCGACCTGCCGGTCGCCACGTTCACCGATGCGAACCCGCAAGGGTCGGTGGACGACTTCAGCGCGACGATCGACTGGGGAGACGACACGATGTCGGCGGGCGACGTGGCGAGACCTGTCGGCGGTCCGTTCACGGTGACCGGTTCGCACACGTACTCGCGGCTCGGTCCGGAAACCATCACCGTGCACATCGCGGACGACGGCGGAAGCACCGCCACCGCGGTCAGTCATCTCATCGTCTTCGCGTACAGCGGTTTCGTCATCGGCGACGGCAACGACGCCGTCGGCACCGACGTGACGTTCTGGGGCTCTCAGTGGAGCAACGACAACCGGCTCAGCGGCGGTACCGCTCCCGACGCCTTCAAGGGATTCCAGGGCAGCGAACCCGCGCCGGGCTGCGGCGGCACCTGGGTCTCCCGCCCTGGTGACAGCTCGGACCCGCCCGACACGGTACCCAGCTACATCGCGGTAGCCGTGTCGAGCCACGTCGAACAGAGCGGCTCGGATCTCACCGGCGACATCCAGCACGTCGTGATCGTCAGGACCGATCCGGGGTACGCGGGCGATCCGGGGCACCACGGTACCGGCGAGATCGTCGCCGTCCTCTGCTAGCGAACCGTCGCAACCTCGCGGCAACGCTCGCGGCGCTGGGGGCATGCCCCCAGCGCCGCGAGCGACAGACCGTTCGGTACGCCGACGCTCACGCGTGGACGGTCGTCCGATCGGGCGCGACCGGCGCATCCCAGTCGATGCGGTACCCGGTCTGCCACGCGTTCTTCTCCGGCTTGGCGAGCACCTTCATCATCACGGGCAGGAGCAGGTCGCGAAGGACCCGAGCGACCGGACCCGCCGCCTTGTTGGTGTTCGTCCGCGCCGCCAGGGCGATGATCTTCTCGACCCGGGGGCGTCGTGCCTGCTCGTACGCCGCGAACGCTTGCTCGTGCGGTAGGTCGCGCAGACAGCGGGCGAGTTCCACCGCGCTTTCCACCGCCAACGACACGCCCTGCCCGGAACTCGACGACGGGGCGTGCGCGGAGTCGCCGACCAGCACGCTACGGCCCCGGCTCCACGTCGGTACCGTCGGAATGTCCAGCATCGGGCCGACCACCAGCAGTTCGGCGGGATCGGTCAACTCCAGCAGACGCAGTCCCGGACCGTGGTCGTCGGCAAGCGCCCCGCGCAGCACGCGCAGCCACTGCTCCGGCGGTACCTGCCGCGCCTGTGCCAGGGTCGTCGGCTCGCGGCTCGGCAGGTTGACGAACCATCCCCCGCTGCCGTCGGCGAGGATCTGGTACCCGAGAAACGCCCGCTTCCCGAAGATCATCAGCATCTTGTCGTCGGTCGGCGCGAGGTCGGTACGGTCCAGCCGGGCACCGAAGCTGATCAGCCCGGTGTACCGGGGCTCCGGCGCGTTCGGATCGATCAACGACCGCACCGTGGACCGGACCCCGTCCGCGCCGATCAGGATGTCCGCGCTGGCCCGGGTACCGTCCGCGAAGTGTGCGGTGACCCCGTCGCCGGTGTCGCTGAGGTCGACCAGTCGTTTGCCGTGCTCGATCCGGATGCCCCGCCGGGTCGCCTCGTCGTACAGCCCCCGGTACAGGTCGGCACGCCAGACGAACTGCATGACCGGCAGGTCCGGCGGGTTCGCGAACTCGGCGAGGCGTTTGCCGGTCCAACTCTGGATGACCATGGATCTCATCGGCGTACCCACGTCCCGTACCACGTGGTCGGCGCCGATGACGGCGAGCGCGTTGATTCCGTTCGGCGCGATGCCGAGCCCACCGCCGATTCCGTCGGCGGTTGCCTGGTACGCCTCGTACACGGTCGCGTCGATGCCCGCCTTGTGCAGCGCCATCGCCGCCACAGGTCCGGCGATTCCACCGCCGATGACCAGCGCTGTTCTGGTGTCAGTCATGTCTGCTGCCTTTCGTCTGCCGGTGGCGACCGACCGCCGGGTCGGACGTCGAGGACGGTTCGGTTGTGGTTGCCGGGCCGAGGGTTGACGCGGGTTCTGCCGTGGGCGCGGGCTCCCCGTGGAACTCGGCCCATCCCCTGCCCCAGCCGGTCGGGTCGGTGATCTGGGCGATGAACCGCTCCACGAACGACGTCTCCGCGTCGAGCACGGCGAGGCGGTACTCCTCCTCGACCAGGAACAGCCCCGGCACCCCCTGACCGGTCGCCTCGTCGATCACCGACCGGGTCTCGGTGCGCTGCTCGGCGAGCCGGTCCAGCCGATGCCTGAGCAGCGCGAGGACTTCGCTCGGCGGCAACGCCGCGATCAGCGACAGCGCGGCGACGAAGTGCGGGTACTCGTGTCGCGGCTCCGCGACCAGGTCGCGCAGCCAGTCGTGCAACTCCCGGCGTCCGGCGTCGGTCAGCGCGTACACGGTGCGCTCCGGGCGCTGCCCCTCCCGGTGGGTTTCCAGGGCGGTGACGAACCCCGCCTTCTCCAACTGCCCGACCACCATGTACAGCGAGCCGTGGGTGAACTTGATGCTGCGGTCGTCGCCGTTGTCGCGCAGCGTGCGGCTCAGCTCGTACGGGTGCATCGGTTGCTTGCTCAGGTACGACAGCACTGCCAACGCCAGCAGGTTGCCGACCTTCCGTTTCGTTGCCACCTGGTCCTCCGCCGCTGATCCGACCGCCTCGCGGTGCTAGCCGTCTCTGACTATCCGCTTCTGACTAGTCGGTGTCAACTATTTATCGAGGCACGGTTCAGCAGCCGACGGGCGCGCCCGCGCGAGCAACGTCGTCAGGGGTGACACCTTGCGCCGCCCGCCCTCCGGGCGGCCCGCGCGAGCACCGTCGTCAGACCCAGCCTGCGCTCCGCGACCGGCAGGTCGGACACCCGCTTGCGCAGTACCGCCTCGCAGTCGCCGAGGCGGCGACGCAGGTCGTCGGTCAGGAGTCGGCAAGCCGCCGGGTAGTTCTCGCTGCCGCCGCCCGGTCCGCGCGGCGACGACGGCGCTTGCGTACCCCGAGCGCGGCGAGCAGCGCACCCAGCGCCACGACCAGCCCGGTGACCGCCTTGACCAGCCCTTCGGCGACCTTGAACGTCGCGGCGAGGCGGGACATCGTCTCCTGAGGGCGTTCCGTCCACGGCACCGTCACCCGGACGCTCGTCTCGTACTCGGCGATGCTGGCGTCGAGGTCGGCTGCCGTGGACTCGTTCCCGGACCGCTCCGGGCGGATCTTCACCACCGGGCGCAACTGGAGGACCAGCGTGTGCTCGCCGCCGATCTTCGGGGTCACGTACCACGACCAGCGCGCCGTGTCGGCGGTGAGCAGCGAGCGGTCCACCCAGTCCGGCTGGTCCACGTCGAACTCGTACGACGACGCGCGCAGTCGCGCCTGGACATGGCACGACACCAGAAAGCCCGGTTCGGAGATCGCGTTCGCGCGATGCAGGACCTGCTCGGGCGGGGCGATGTCGTTGAGGGTGACCGCGGCGGCGACAGCCGCCGACTCGCCGCGCGTCATCGTCTTGGTCGGCTCGTACACCACCCGCGCCTGCTGCAGACTGCTGTCGAGGCTTTCGCAGCGGTGACGGTAATCCGACAGTCCACTCAGGGATGTCGGTACCGATGACGGCGCCGCCACCTTCGCCGTACCGCACCCGGACAGCGCCAGCACCGCGCACGCACAGCCGACCGCTCCCCAGCGACCCCACCTCGACATGGGCGTCATGCTAGGCAGGCGACAGAACCGCACGTCAATGGACCGTTCGCGCGGCTGGGTCCGCCGTGCATCGCAGTGCCGCGACCCGAACGGCCAGCGACGTGAAAGCGGTGACAGTATCGCGGGGTGAGGATCACCAAGTTCGGTCACGCATGTGTACGGCTGGAAAAGGGTTCACGCGGCATCGTCATCGATCCCGGCGTGATGACTCCGGAAGCGGGCGCGATCGCGGGGGTCGACGGCGTCCTCGTCACACACGAGCACTTCGACCACTTCGACGCTCGGCGCCTGTCGGACGCTGTCGCCGAGAACCCGGAACTGACCGTGTACACCTGCCCCGGCGTGGCCCGGCACCTGGGCGAACTCGGTGACCGGGTGCGCGTCGTACACGACGGCGAGGTTGTCGCGGTCGCCGGCTTCGACGTCACCGTTCTGGGCGAGAAGCACCACGTCAGCCACCCGGACGTTCCGCCGGTCGACAACGTCGGGTTCCTGATCGACGGAGCCGTGTTCCATCCCGGCGACGCGCTCACCGTCATCGATGTTCCCACACTGCTCGTGCCCGGTCAGGCGCCTTGGATGACGACGCCGGATGTGATCAGGTATCTCCGTCAGGTTCGGCCACAACGCGGGTACGCGATCCACGACGGTCTGTTGAACGAGTGGGGCCTCAAAGTGCTGGACGGCGTGCTCGCCAGCGAGGCCGAGCGGCTCGGCGCCGAGATTCGCCGAATCCTGCCCGGCGAGAGCGTGGAGGTCTGACCCGTACGCCGGCACCACGGTGCGGCGGTCCCCCGGCGCCCACCCGCGCGGCGGTACACACCCTCGACGTCACCGGCTTCCGTCTGCGGCGACGTCGACCACGTCGCCGGTGGGCGGTACCGGTTCCGCTCGGCGTGCGCCCACCTCGGCGGCGACAGCGTCGGCGAGCGCCTGCCTCGCGTCCGCGCAGCGCAGTCGCAGGTCCCGCAGGCGCCGGCGCCACGTCACCGCAACCTCGTTCGTCGCGTCCGTCGACGGATCGTCGCGGAGCGCGACCACCCGCGCGGCGGCCTGCCCGGTCGCGGCGACCAGTTCACGCCAGGCGTCGAACAGCCGAAGCACCTCCTCGGACGCGAACGTGTCCGCGATCGCCGAGGCGTGCGCCAGTTCGACCGCGTGGGCGGCCATCCCCGGACCCGGATCGAACAACTCGCTACGCGGCGACCACCGATCGCTTTTCAGCTCCTCGCTGACGATTCGCACGGTGGTCATGATCTGTACGTACGCGTCCTTGATCTGCTGTTGCCGGCGTTGCTGTTCCGCCAACCGGTCGGCGTGCGCCCGCCGCTCCTGCTCCATCCGTCGCGCGTGGGCGTCACTCTGCTCGCTGAGGAGCCTGGCGTGCTCGTTCGCCTGGGCGGCGAGCCGCTCCGCCTGGTCCCGCGCCTGCTTGCCGGTCAGCCAGCCGAAGAAGAGACCCGCGAAACCGACCGCCGCGCCGAGAATCGATGACAACCAGTCCGACGACATTCGGGGCATTATCCGGTACCTGCGACAGCAGTCGCTATCCGCGACGGTCCAGGACGAGGTGTACGGGTTCAAGTACTTCGACGTGAGGGACCTGCTGGGCTTCGTCGACGGTACCGAGAATCCGGTCGGCGCCAAGGCGGCGGCACCGGTGCTGATCGGGGACGACGTGGTCGACGGGGCCGTCGCTCTGGTCGCGCCGGCTGCCTCGCCCGGGTCAACCCACGGTGGGCGGGCGAAGGGTCGTGGATCAAGGCTGTGACCTGGTGCCCCCGGCAGGATTCGAACCTGCGACACACGGTTTAGGAAACCGTTGCTCTATCCCCTGAGCTACGAGGGCGCGACGCCCTAGGGTACCCGCCAGCGATGATCCGCGTGCGCCAGGGACGCGCACCCTGCCGCGCGACATCAAGACCGCTATCCAGACCATGTCCGGCGCCGGCCTGCGACCAGAACGAATCAGCGAGACCGCCATCTGGACCTACGAGCGCGCCGACGGACGCCGGTTAGCCATCCCGTTCAGCACAGCAGACGCACCAGACGGGCACATGCAGACCGACATCGTCTTCGGCGAACGAGTCCCGCTCCCACCCGAGGTGCTGCGGCTCCCCGGCATCGACCAGCCGCTGCTCGCCGCACCCGCCGCGCTGGCCCTGGCCTGGAAACTGCTCTGGCTCGCCACCGACACGTACCCCCAAGGCAAAGACCTCTACGACGCGGTACTCCTCGCCGAACACACACCACCGCGCCTGGACCTGACCATCCCCACCTGGTCCGCGGTGGTCTACGTGGCGTTCGTCGTGGACGTGTAATCCCGCGCCGTCGTGGGCCGGTCCGCGGCAAAGAGCAAGCGCACGCCGCTGGTGCTGGGGGCGCGCAAGGCACTCTGTTCGGCAACTGCGAGATCACGGTGAGCTCCGTTACGCGGTTTGGCGTCGCGGCCTTAGCCTTCGCCGCCGGTTGGTCAGCCGGCGCCTGGCGGCCGGAAGCCCTGCGGACGAGGGACTATTTGTCCTTTCCATCGTTGATCGTCATGTTCACCCCTCATGGTTTACTCCTGACTCATCGACAGAGACTGTGATTGGCATCGATGAATGGCCCTGCGGGGCTCATCCCGCATCGCGGAAAGGGTCAGACTGCCGATGCCAATCGATCAGAGCAAGGAGACCAGCCGTGCCCGGCGCCGCAGGCGACCCGTCACGGCGTTGGCTGCCATCCTGTCCCTCGCTACATTCGCCGGTCAGTTCGCAGCACCGGCCGCCAATGCGGCACCTCCCGGCTTGCCTCCCAGCGCGTCCACTGATGACCCAGTCGCCCGGGCGTTCATTGACAGTGTCGGCGCTCAGGCCGTCACCAACCAGGAGGCGCTTTCTGTCTTCCGAGCCTGGATGTTGGGCCAATCGGGCTTCTCTGACAGTGGCTACGTCGGATCCATCGACGATCTTGCAAACAACCGCGATCACGATCATGTGGTACGGTCCGCGCACGCCGTTGCTGTCCGCGCTGATCGATGAGGGCCTGCGGCGTGGGATCGCGGTGTCAATCCAGCCGCGGCAACACAGTCTGCGGCAGATCGCCGCGGCGGTGGACGCGATCTGGCAGCAGCAAGCCGAGGGCCAGTGGGCTGGCTTTGCCATCTCGACGATTGCCGCGGTCGGCGCCGTCGACGACGGCATCACCGTTAACGGCACCTACACGACGGTCGCTGCGACCGAGCGGGCCCCGCAGGTGCGCGCACTGTCGACGACAGTCCTCGGAGTGCCTGTGCGTGTGGTGCCCGGCGTCAGCGCGACGATGACCACCGGGCGTGACAATGACTATGCGCCGTTCAACGCTGGCGGATACATGATCAGTCGGTCGACCGGCCACACCTGCTCTAGCGGCTTCGGGATCAGCATCAACGGGACGAGACACATCACCACCGCGCGTCACTGTGTCTACAACGACTACCGGGACCGCGCTGCGTCGAACACGTACGGCACCGGCACCATCAACTCCACTGGTGGCGGTGGCCGGGTACTGAGCGCCAGTGGTTCCGCGCTGGCGTTCGACGGACCGTATAACTCGGACGGCTACTGGAAGACCGTCATCGGGTACGAGGATCTGGGCCTCGGCGACTACGTCTGCACCGGCGGCGGCAACTCCGGTGAGCACTGTGGCATCAAGGTCACGAACCTGTCCGTGTCGTTCAACGACGGCTACGGATCGTTCTCGACCATCCAAGGTGTTCAGCAGAACAGCGGCGCCATCGCGAACATGCAGGGTGACAGCGGCGGACCGGTGATCTCCCTGACCAATACTTCGTCGGGTCAGGTCCGCGCGGCCGGAATGATCCAGGGCTTCACCGGCACGGGGATGACCGGCTCCGCGTGCGGGCCGGCATACGACTACGGCAGCAACCTGTGCAGCACGAACGTCCTGTTCTCGTCGATGCGGACGGTCGTCAACAGCATCTCTGGTGGCTCCCTGCTCACCGGATGACATCGGTAACTCCAGCCCTGCACGTGGGTCCCGCAGACAACTGCGGGACCCACGTGCTTCCACAATCGGCCTATGTGGCGGCGTTATACCCGTGAGGCCGATGCTCGCGGAAGGACCCGGATGACCTTCGAAGACTTCGTACGCGCCGAACTGGTCGCGTTGACCAGGTTCGCCGGTGCCCTTGCCGGCGACCGGGCGCTGGCCGAGGACATCCTGTCCGACGCGCTGCTAAAAGTAATCCATCGGTGGCGTCGGATATCGGGAATGCACGATCCAGCCGCCTACGTGCGCCGGGTCGTGGTGACCACGTACCTGTCGCAGAGGCGTACCGCGAAGCGTCGGCGTACCGACCCGGTCGGTGACCTGTCGGCGACGGACCGCGCCGTCCCGGATGCCAGCGCTGAGGTTGTCGCGCGGGCCGAGGTCGAGTGGGTGTTGGCGAAGCTGCCGCCCCAGCAGAAGGCGGCGGTCGTGCTGCGGTACCTGTTGGACCAGACCGACGAACAGATCGCCGAGGCCCTGGGCTGCACACCGGCCACGGTGCGCTCCCATCTGTCCCACGCCCGCGCGGCTCTTCGGCTGACCGCGCCCGCCACGACGACCAAGGAGTGAGCACCGTGGACCTCGACCAACTAACGACCGCCCTGGCCCAGCATGATCCCGACCCGCAGACTGTCCTTGCGGCGTTGAACGACAAACGGCACCGCTACGCCCGCAATCGTTGGCTCGTGGCGGCCAGCGGCGGCGTCGCCGCAGCCGCGATCGTCGTGGTGGTCACCTCGCTGGGGGCACCGTCACCACACTCGGTCGTACCCGGCGAACGGGACTCGCCGCCACCCGCCGTCGCGAACGGCTGCGCCGTGATCCCGCTGTCGCAGACCCTGGCCATGGCCCGGCAGAGCGGCGCCTCAGTGATCGTCGCGACGGGCACGCTGACCGGCAAGACCGCCGACCGGCAGCTCTACCACGAGATGACCCTGCAATCCGTCCAAACGATCACCGGGCCGCCGATCGCCTCCGGCAGCTCCGGCTGGATCAACGGGCAGCAAGGACCGGCCGGACCCGTTCCTGGTACCGACGCGGGAGCCCTCTGGGCGCCCGACGGACGCCTGTTCGCCATCGCATGGCCCGAGACCGCGACCGGTACCACGATAGGCCCCGTCCTGCGCATCGCTCCCGTCGTCGGTGACAAGGTCGTCTTCAGCACCGCTGGCTGCTGGGACACCACCGGCCTACCCACGCAGCCGTACCACGGCACCCTCGCCGAGATACCCGGCAGCAACTCCTACGCACGTGCGGCCACGAGCGGCTTCCACGCCCTCGCCCTCACCACCGTCGAACAGTTGCTTACGGGATGAGCGGCGTTCGGGGCAGGCGATGACGGCGTCGTTGTCGTCGGGGTCGTGTTCGTAGTCTGCCAGCCGGTCCTCGAACTGGCCGGATTCGGCCTCGTCGAGGTCGTCGTCCGTCAGCTCGTGGTCGGCGGGCAGGTCCAGCCGTCACATGACCTGTACGGTTCCCCGTCGTAGCGTGGAGGCCTGAACACGAGGTTGCCTCGGCTCGTGACCAGGCTCGATGCCACATCCACGGTTTCGGCGTGGCGGCCCCCGCGCCGCCACGCCAGTAGGGCACTCTTGATCACGTCACCCCACGTGTACATGCGGCCGGCGTTTGGGATCCGGTTCCTGTCGCCGCAGGATCTCCCGCGTCACCGGTACCTCGCCCTGCCCGAGGACGAGTTAGCGCATGAAGTTCCGGATCGGGCTGCCCTCGGTCCATTCGAAGTAGATGTGCGGCCGGCGGTGGGTCCGGTCGCGGATTTCCAGCAGCAGGGCGGCCAGCGCGTTCGGCACCGACGAACTGGAGACGTTGAGCACCCGGTACCGCCCGTGCATGACCTCACCGCGGACCTCGAGTTCGGTCTCGAACTCGGACGGATCGGTGACGGTGACCTCGGCGAACACGATGTCGCCCTCGTCAGGGAGGTCGTTGTCCGCCATGATCTGGACGATCTTGTCGCGGTACTCCAGGGCGTCCCGCTTGTCCGGCTCGTTGGCTACGAGCCGGATCTGGCGGCGCGCACATTCGCGGACGAACCTATCGGCGAGCAGGTCGAAGTCGACCTGGGTGATGCGCAACTCGAAGGATCGTCGTACCCGCGACAGCAGCGAGACGGCGATGATGCCGGCGATGAACGCCCCGGCGATCTTCACGCCGTCCGGCCGTTCCAGGATGTTCACGATCGTGGTGTACACGAACACCACGGCGATGACGCCGAACGCGATCGTCTTGCCCCGCTCGCGGTGGTGCCGGGCGGACAGGGTGACCGCGATGGCGGCGGATGTGATGAGCACGAGCACGCCGGTCGCGTACGCGCCGCCCTGGGCGTCGACGTTCGCCTTGAAGAGGATGGTGATCACGAAACCGTTGCTCTATCCCCTGAGCTACGAGGGCGCGACGCCCAAGGGTACCCGCCAGCGCCGATCAGCGTGCGCCAGGGACGCTCACCGGCGATCACCAGTACGCGCGGACCGGTTACGTCGGGTCGAGGCGCAGTTCGACCATCGGCAGCGCGGTGTCCCGCTCGCTGACGGCGGTACCGAGGGTGTGCTCCAGGACGTTCTTGAATTTCGCCCAGGCGCGGGGGTACCGGCGCACATAGTCCGACAGCGCCGCGTCCGCCTCGCCGGTGGACAGCCGGCGCGCCGTGGCGTCGCGCGGTCCGTGTCCGGCGACGGACACCCGCACGCGCGGGTTGGCCGTCACGTTGCGGAACCACTGGGCGCGCGCCCCGAAACCCGACGCCACGATGTACACGTCGGGCGTGGGGTGGCCGATGACTTCGAGCACCACGTACCGCCTGGCGCCGGACTTGCGACCGATGTGCTCGAGCATGAGCACCCGGGAGCCGAACAGGAATCCGAGTCGGGCCCGGTACAGCCAGATCGGCGCCCGCATCAGGGTCCGGTTCGCGAGCAGTCGGGCTCCGGCTTTGCCGATCGCGGTCGACGGCGGCGTCGCTGCGTTGGACATGGAGCTACCTCGATTCTTTGTTGGCGGGCGGCTGCCCGGCTCGGGTCGGGCGTGTCCCCAGCCCGTCGCGGTAGATCGACAGGACCTCGGCGCCCCACCGCCGCATGCCCGCGGCGGACAGCGGGTCGACGCCGAGCACCTCACCCAGCCGGTCCCGCAGGATCAGCACGGCGAGGTCGTTGACGAGCAGGAACGCCGCCCGCACCTCCGGGTCTGCGCCCGGCTCTGCGGTACCGGCGGCTGCCATGCGGGCAAGCGCTCCCCGGCTGACGTCGTACAGCCGTCGGAACACCGTCGAGCCGGCGCCGCCGGTGAGCAGCATCCGACCGAGGTACGTCGGGATGGCGGAGGCGGCGGGAAGTTTCGCCGCCACCATCTCGGCGAGCGCGGGCACCTCGTCGAACGGCGCGGCAGCGGCGGGCTCGACGGCCTCGACGAGCAGCGTCTCGAACACCTGCGCCACGTACTCGTCGACCGACGCGCGCAGTCCGTCCTTGGATCCGTAGTGCCGTACCACGAGGGCGGGCGAGACACCTGCCGTCGCCGCGACGTCGCGAAGCGTGACGGCGTCGGGTCCGCGCTCCCCGAACAGGCGCAGCGCCTCGTCGCGGATCCGCGCCCGCGCCGTCCGATCATCGGGAAGTGACCGCATGTTCACCATACTAAACATGCGTTCACCTCCGCGCGAGGCGCAAGGGTCGCCGTCACAGTCGCGACATCGACAGTTCACCGCCTCGGCGCAGCGTCCAGGAAGGAAGACGACAGCTCGGTACATTCCCTCAATTCCGCGACGGTGCGAGCATTCCTTTCAGGAGCCTCGGCTCCCGTCGCCTCGGACCGGGATTGCCGCCCGCCGAATCCGTACCGCATCGACGGAGGAACCGATGAGAACGATCGCGCCACGCGTGGACACCCCGCCACGCCCGGTCGTCGACGACGTCGACCGGGACCGCGTGCTGTACCTCCGTTCCTTCCTGCTCATGCGTATGGTCATCGGTCTGCTCGGGGTCGCCGTGCCGGTGATGCTCGTCCTCGGCGACCGGCTCCTGTTCGGCGGCGAACCGCTGCGCGGATCACTGAGCGCGTACTACCACACCGGAATGCACGACGTCTTCGTCGGCAGCCTGTCCACGATCGGTTTCTTCCTCATCACGTACATGCTGTTCCACTACAACTGGGACAACGTGCTGAGCATCGTCGCGGGTCTGGCGATCATCGGCGTCGCCCTGTTCCCCACCGGCGGCAACAGTCCGCTCACCCCGCTGCAGGTACGCATCGGCGAGCACACCGTGTCGACCGTGCACCAGGTCTGCGCGGTGATCTTCATCCTCTCCCTCGCGATCATCAGCTTCCTGTTCGGACATCGGGAGGGGCAGCGCCCGGACCGCACCCCGGAACAGCGGCGACGCGGAAAGCTGCTGCACTGGGCGTGCGCCTTCGCGATCATCGCAGCCGTCGTCTACGTCCTGGTCACGAAATGGCTGGGGCAGTACGACCGGTACTCGATGTTCTTCGGAGAAACGATCGCCACGTTCGCGTTCGGCTTGTCGTGGCTGATGAAGGGTTTCGAACTGGAGATCCTGGTACACGGGAGGCTGCCGCAACC
>DASUXA010000066.1:0-34323 GCA_036378155.1 Micromonosporaceae bacterium
GGCGAGCCGAAGTTCAGGCAGTTGGTCACCGCGACCGGGGTCGCCCCGGTCATCGACACGTTGCGGTACGCCTCGGCGAGCGCCAGCTGTGCCCCGGTGTACGGGTCGAGCCGGGCGAACCGACTGTTGCCGTCGACCGAAAGCGCCACCCCGAGCCCGGACTCCTCGTTGACGCGGATCACGCCCGCGTCCTCCGGCTGGGCGAGCACGGTGTTGCCGAGCACGTACCGGTCGTACTGCTCGGTCACCCAGGTCTTGTCGCACAGGTTCGGGCTGGCGACCATGCGCAGCACCGTGTCGCGCAGTTCGTCGCCGGTACGCGGTCGGTGCAGCGTCTCCGCCCGGTCAGCCTGCAGCAACGGCAGGTCGGCGGGCTCGCGCAGCGGTCGCGCGTACACCGGCCCGTCGTCCGCCAACGAGCCCGGCGGGACGTCCACGACGGTGTGGTCGTACCAGTCGACGACCAGTCGACCGGTGTCGGTCACGGTACCGATCGCGGTCGCCAGCACGCCCCACTTGTCGGCGATCGCGAGGACCGCCTCGAGATTCTCGGGCGTGACGATGAGCAGCATCCGCTCCTGCGACTCGCTCGCCAGGATCTCGTGCGGCAGCATCGACGGCTCGCGCAGCGGTACCCGCTCCAGCCACACCTGCATGCCGGTACCGGCGGCCGCGGCGGTTTCAGACAGCGCGCAGGTCAGCCCCGCCCCACCGAGGTCCTGGATGCCGACGACCAGGTCGGCTTCGTAGATCTCCAGGCACGCCTCGATGAGCAGCTTCTCGGTGAACGGGTCGCCCACCTGTACCGACGGGCGACGGCTCTCGCTCTCGCTGTCGAAGGTGGCGGACGCGAGTACCGACACCCCGCCGATGCCGTCCCGACCGGTCTTCGCGCCCATCAGCACGACCACGTTGCCCGGGCCGGTCGCGGCCTTGTTCTGCAACCGGTCGACCGGCAGTACCCCGAGGCAGAGCGCGTTGACCAGCGGATTGCCCTGGTAGCACGGGTCGAACACGAGTTCGCCGCCGATGTTGGGCAGACCGAGGCAGTTGCCGTACCCGCCGATGCCGGCGACCACGCCGGGCAGCACCCGCGCGGTGTCCTCGTGGTCGGCGGCGCCGAACCGCAGCGGGTCCATCACGGCGACCGGGCGGGCGCCCATCGCGAGGATGTCGCGGACGATGCCGCCGACGCCGGTCGCCGCGCCCTGGTGCGGCTCGACGAAGCTCGGGTGGTTGTGCGACTCGACCTTGAAGGTGACCGCGAGGTCGTCGGAGACCCGGATCACGCCCGCGTTCTCGCCGATCCCGGCGAGCAGTCGGTCCGACGGCGGCGCCTTCTCGGCGAACTGGCGCAGGTGCACCTTGCTCGACTTGTACGAGCAGTGCTCGCTCCACATGATCGAATACATCGCCAGCTCGGACTGGGTGGGGCGGCGGCCGAGGATCTTGTGGATCTTCTCGTACTCGTCGTCCTGCAACCCGAGTTCGGCGTACGGCTGGGGTTCGTCGATCGTCGCCGCGGCGTGCTCGACCGTGTCCAGACCCTCCAGCCCGGGCAGGTCGGACGGCGCCGGAGCCGCGACGGTCGCGTCGGGCTCGATGCGGGCGTAGTCGTCGGCGTCGGCGGGCTCGAAGTTGGTCATGCCACCGCTCCGGTGAGGTACTTCAGGACAGAGGTGAAGAAGCCCAGACCGTCGGTCGACGGGCCGGTCAGGTCTTCGGTGGCGTGCTCGGGATGCGGCATCAGCCCGACGACGTTGCCGGCTTCGTTACGGATCCCGGCGATGTCGCGCGACGACCCGTTCGGGTTGCCGCGCAGGTACCGCGCCACGACCCGGCCCTCGCCTTCCAACTCGTCGAGAGTCCGCTGGTCGGCGACGTACCGGCCCTCGCCGTTCTTGACCGGGATCAGGATCTCCTGACCCTCGGCGAAGTCGGCGGTCCACGCCGTGTCGGTCGACTCCACCCGCAGCCACTGGTCCCGGTTGCGGAAGTGGAGGTGCTGGTTGCGGGTCAGCGCGCCGGGCAGCAGATGCGCCTCGCAGAGGATCTGGAACCCGTTGCAGATGCCGAGCACGGGCATCCCGCCGCGCGCGGCGTCGACGATCGCCTCCATCATCGGGGCGAACCGGGCGATCGCGCCGCAGCGCAGATAGTCGCCGTACGAGAAGCCGCCGGGCAGCACGACCGCGTCGACGTCCACGAGGTACGGGTCGGCGTGCCAGAGCGCGACGGGTTCCGCGCCGGCGAGCCGGACCGCGCGGCGGGCGTCGCCGTCGTCGAGCGAGCCGGGGAAGGTGACGACACCGATTCTCATTCGTCCACCCGTACCGTGAAGTCCTCGATGACCGGGTTCGCCAGCAGCCGGTCCGCGATCAGCCGGGCGCGTTCCTCGACGTCGTCGGAGTCCTGCCCGTCGGCGAACTCGATCTCGATGCGCTTACCGATCCGCACCGATGTGACGTCGTCGACGCCCAGGCGCGGCAACGCGTTGGCGACCGCCTGACCCTGCGGGTCAAGGATCTCGGGCTTGAGCATGACGTCGACCACGACGCGGGCCACGGTGTACTCCTGGAGACAGCCTGACTACGGGCGGCACCAGCCTACCCGGCGTACCGGCGCGAACCGGCATCGAGCCTGCCTCGGCTCGGCGACAGGCAGTGACCGCCGTGGGCGTGCGCCCGGTCGATGTCGGCGCGACCTCAGTGCCAGGGCTCGCCGGTGATCCGCTGGTACGCGGTCAGGTACCTGTCGCGGGTCGCGGCGACCACGTCGTCGGGCAGGTCCGGACCGGGCGGGGTACGGTCCCAGCCCGAGGCTGCCAGCCAGTCGCGCAGCGGCTGCTTGTCGAAGCTCGGCTGCGCCTGACCGGGACGCCACTGGTCCGCCGGCCAGAAGCGGGACGAGTCGGGCGTCAGTACCTCGTCGGCGAGGACGACCCGCCCCGACGCGTCGATCCCGAACTCGACCTTCGTATCGGCGAGCAGGATGCCGCGCGGCTCGCAGACCAGCCGCCCCCGGTCCAGTACCGCGAGGGTGAGCCGGCGCAGTTCCGCCGCCAGGTCGCCACCCACCGCCGCCACGACGTCGTCGTACGTCATCGGCTCGTCGTGACCGGTCGGGCCGCCCTTCGTGGTCGGCGTGAAGATCGCCTCCGGCAGCCGCGAGCCCTCGACCAGACCGGGCGGCAGCGCCACCCCGGAGACCGCGCCGTCACGCCGGTACTGCGTGGTGCCGGAGCCGGACAGGTACGCCCGCGCCACGCACTCGACCATCACCATGTCCAGCCGCCGTACCAGCATCGACCGGCCGCGCAGCTCGTCGCGCCCGGTGAACGGCGCCGGGTACTCGTCGACGTCCGCGCTCACCACGTGATTCGGCAGCAGGTCGGCGAGCCGGTCGAACCACCACAGGCTGAGCGCGGTGAGGATGCGGCCCTTGTCGGGGATCGGCGTCGGCAGCACCACGTCGAACGCGCTCATCCGGTCGCTGGCCACCATGACCAGCAGACCGTCGCCCGCGTCGTACAGGTCGCGCACCTTGCCGGAGTGGATCGGCGTGGGGAGAGCGGTCACGCGGGCAGTCTCTCACCTGCGGGTTCGGCGGGACGTCGGCGGGCACGGTCGCGCCGTCGCGCGTCGCCGCGTCCGCCGCCGGGACGCGCGAGACGTCACAGGATCGGCGGCGGCGTGTACGCGCCCGCCTCGGGATGCCGGAGGACCACCGCGGCGACCCGGTTCGAGACCGCCATGACCTGCGCCGAAGCGGCGCCGACGAAGGACTCCCGGTCGGCGGTCAACGCGTCGATCTCGGCACGGCTCAGACCCAGCCGGTGGTCGGCGGCGAGCCGGTCGAACAGGTCGTTCTCGGTCGCGCCCTTCTCCCGCATCGCCAGCGCCACCGCGACGGCATGCTGCTTGATCGCCTCGTGCGCCGCCTCGCGACCGACCCCCTTGCGTACCGCCGCCACGAGGATCTTCGTGGTGGCGAGGAACGGCAGGTACCGGTCGAGTTCGCGGTTGATCACGGCGGGGTACGCGCCGAAGTCGTCGAGCACCGTGAGGAACGTCTGGAACAGCCCGTCCAGCGCGAAGAACGCGTCCGGCAGCGCGACCCGGCGTACCACCGAGCACGACACGTCGCCCTCGTTCCACTGGTCGCCTGCCAGTTCGCCGACCATCGACAGGTACCCGCGCAGCACCACGGCGAGCCCGTTGACCCGTTCGCAGGAGCGGGTGTTCATCTTGTGCGGCATGGCGCTCGAACCGACCTGGCCGGGTCGGAAGCCCTCGGTGACGAGTTCCTGCCCCGCCATCAGGCGGATCGTGGTGGCGAGGCTGGACGGCGCGGCGGCGGCGAGCACGAGCGCGCTGAGCACGTCGAAGTCGAGCGACCTCGGGTACACCTGCCCGACGCTGGACAGCACCCGGCTGAACCCGAGGTGTTCGGCGACCCGCCGTTCCAGCTCCGCGACCTTCGTCACGTCCCCGTCGAACAGGTCGAGCTGGTCCGCGGCGGTACCCACCGGACCCTTGATCCCCCGCATCGGATAGCGCGCGATCAGCTCTTCCAGCCGCTCGTACCCGACGAGCAGTTCCTCCGCCGCGTTCGCGAAGCGCTTGCCCAGCGTCGTCGCCTGCGCCGGTACGTTGTGCGACCGGCCCACCATGACCAGCCCGTCGAACTCGACGGCGCGCGCCGCCAGCCGCCCCAGCGCGGCGACCACCCGGTCGCGGATCAGTTCCAGCGAGGCGCGGATCTGCCACTGCTCGACGTTCTCGGTCAGGTCGCGCGAGGTCATCCCCTTGTGGATGTGCTCGTGTCCGGCGAGTGCCGCGAACTCCTCGATCCGCGCCTTCACGTCGTGCCGGGTGACCCGTTCGCGGGCGGCGATGCTGTCCAGGTCGACGTGGTCGACGACCCGCTCGTAGTCCTCGATCACCCCGTCCGGCACCGGGATGCCGAGGTCGCGCTGGGCGCGCAGGACGGCGAGCCACAGCCGCCGCTCGGCGCGGACCTTCTCCTCGGGCGACCACAGCCGGACGAGTTCGGGCGAGGCGTACCGGGCGGCGAGGACGTTGGGCACGAGCGGGCTGGTCACCCGCTCATTGTCGCCCGACCGGCGATCGCGTCCGGCGCCGCCCTGCGGCTCGACCGCCGTCCGGACCGGTCCCGTCGTCGCCGGCTCGCGGCAACCGGCGGGGCTGCGGGATGTCGCCAACGGCGTACACCGCCGCTCGGCACCCGTCGGCAGCGTCGCCGTCCGGCTGACGCGCCCCGGCGCACGGGTGCCGCTCAGCGTTCGAGAATCGCCGTCACGCCCTGTCCGCCCGCCGCGCAGATCGAGATCAGACCGCGACCCGAACCCTTCTCGGCGAGCAGTTTCGCCAGCGTGGCGACGATGCGTCCGCCGGTCGCCGCGAAGGGGTGCCCGACCGCGATCGACGAGCCGGTGACGTTCAACCTGGCGCGGTCGATCGACCCGAGCGGCGCGTCCAGACCGAGCTTCTCCTTGCAGAACGCCTCGTCCTCCCATGCCTTCAGCGTGGACAGCACCTGCGCCGCGAACGCCTCGTGGATCTCGTAGAAGTCGAAGTCCTGCAGCGTCAGCCCGGCGCGCGCCAGCATGCGCGGTACCGCGTACGTGGGGGCCATCAGCAGACCCTCCGCGCCGTGGACGAAATCGACCGCCGCTACTTCCGAGTACGTAAGGTAAGCGAGAACAGGCAGACGGTGGGCGGTGGCCCAGTCCTCGGACGCGAGCAGGACGACCGCCGCGCCGTCGGTGAGTGGGGAGGAGTTGCCCGCGGTCATGGTCGCCTCGCCTGGCGTACGGGTACCGAAGACCGGCTTCAACGCGCCGAGTTTCTCCAGCGTCGTGTCCGGACGCAGGTTCTGGTCCCGGGTGAGACCGAGGTAGGGCGTGATCAGGTCGTCGAAGAAGCCCCGCTGGTACGCGGCGGCCAGGTTGCGGTGCGAGGCGAGGGCAAGTTCGTCCTGCGCCTGCCGGTCGATCCCCCACTGCTTGGCGGTGATCGCGGCGTGCTCGCCCATGGACAGACCGGTACGCGCCTCGGCGTTGCGCGGGATCGCCGGGCGGACGAACTGCGCGGGACGCAGCTTGCCGGCGGCGCGCAGTCGCCCGCCGAGGGACCGTGCCCGGTTGAGTTCCAGCAACGCGCGGCGCATGTCCTCGTTCACGCCGAGCGGGGCGTCGCTGGTCGTGTCGACCCCGCCCGCGATGCCCACGTCGATCTGGCCGAGGGCGATCTTGTTGCCGACCAGGATCGCCGCTTCCAGCCCGGTGCCGCACGCCTGCTGGACGTCGTACGCCGGGGTGTGCGGGTCGAGCCGCGAGCCCAGCACGCACTCACGGGTCAGGTTGAAGTCGCGGCTGTGCTTGAGCACGGCGCCGGCGACCACCTCGCCCATCCGCTCGCCCGCCAGACCGAACCGGGAGACCAGCCCGTCCAACGCGGCGGTGAGCATGTCCTGGTTGGAGGCGTGCGCATACGGACCGTTGGAGCGGGCGAACGGGATGCGGTTGCCTCCCAGTACCGCCACGCGGCGAACACTCGACGTCATTTCAGGCCTCCGTCCGCAGATGCTTGCCCATAACTTACTCGCGAGTAGGCTTACTGGCGAGTCAGGTAGAAGGGGGAACCCATGAGCGACCGGTACACCAGCTTCGCGAACTCCGGGTTGGGCCGTGCCCTGGTGAAGAGGCTCGGTCTACCCCAACCGACGAGGCTGCGCCGGTACCGCCCCGGCGACCCGATCCTCGCCGGCCCGGTCCTGCTCGGTGGTACCGGTCGCCTGGTCACGCCCATCGGCAAGATCATCGGATCGCTCGGCGGGGAACTCCGCGCCCCCGTCGACGACGCCGAGCCCCAGCCCGGCAACGCCGCGCTCGTCTTCGACGCCACCAGTGTCACCGACTCCACCCAGCTCCGCGGGCTGTACGACTTCTTCCATCCGCACGCCCGGACGCTGCTGCCCTGCGGGCGCGTCATCGTGCTCGGCACCCCGCCGGACTGTGCCGGTACCGCCCGCGAGGCGACCGCGCAGCGCGCGCTGGAAGGGTTCACCCGGTCGGTCGGCAAGGAGTTCGGTCGGGGCAGCACCGCGCAGTTGGTGTACGTGGAACCGGGCGCCGAAGGCGGCATCGAATCGACCCTGCGGTTCCTGTTCTCCGGCAAGTCGGCGTTCGTGTCCGGGCAGGTGATCCGGATCAGCCAGGCGGAGGTCGTCGCGCCCGCGGACTGGGACCGACCGCTGGACGGCAAGGTGGCGGTGGTGACCGGCGCGGCACGCGGCATCGGCGAAGCGATCGCGCGGGTGCTCGCCCGCGACGGCGCGCACGTGGTCTGCCTCGACATACCCGCCGCCGGCGAGGCGCTGTCCGCCGTGGCGAACAGCATCGCGGGTACCGCCTTCCAACTCGACATCACCGCGCCCGACGCCCCCGAACGGCTCGCCGAACACCTCCAGGCGCGACACGGAACCATCGACGTGGTGGTACACAACGCGGGAATCACCCGCGACAAGACGCTCGCCCGGATGAAGCCCGAGCAGTGGGACGCGGTCCTCGACGTCAACCTGTCCAGCCAGGAGCGCATCAACGACGCGCTGCTCGCCCACAACCTGCTGCCCGGCGGCGCTCGGCTGATCGGCGTCTCGTCGATCGCGGGTATCGCCGGCAACCGCGGTCAGACCAACTACGCGACGTCGAAGGCGGGCGTGGTCGGCGTGGTCCGCTCGATGGCTCCGGCGCTCGCCCCGCAGGGCATCACGGTCAACGCGGTCGCGCCGGGCTTCATCGAGACCGCGATGACCGCCCAGATGCCGGTGATGCTGCGCGAGGTCGGACGCCGGCTGAGCAGCCTGAGCCAGGGCGGGCTGCCGGTCGACGTGGCGGAGACCATCGCGTGGCTGGCGAGTCCCGGTTCCGCCGGGGTCACCGGCAACGTGGTACGGGTCTGCGGTCAGAGTCTGCTGGGGGCGTGACATGGACGCGGTCGTGGAACTGGACCGGGCGCCCGCGCCCGGCGCGCTGTACCGGCGCGCCGCGCTCGGCATGCTGCGCGGCGGTCGCGGCGGGGCGTTGCCCGACACGACGGTGGTGCTGCGCGACGTCGCGGTGTCGCGGGAGCGGCTGACCCGGTACGACGACGTGTGCGGCTTCCGGCTGTCCGACACGTTGCCCGGGACGTACCCGCACATCCTGGCGTTTCCGCTGGCGATGCGGCTGATGAGCGACGACAGCTTCCCGTTCGGCGTGGTCGGGCTGGTACACGTCGCAAACCGCGTCGAGGTGCTGCGCCCGATCGGCGCCGACGAGCGCCTCGACCTGTCGGTACACGCAACAGATCTGCGAAGGCACCCACGCGGTCGGCAGTTCGACGTGATCGCCGACGCCACTGTGGACGGTCAGCGGGTGTGGCGGGGTGTGTCGACGTACCTGCGGCGGGAGAAGACGGCGGAGCCGGGCGATGCAGGCGGGCGCGGCGAGCGGGATAGGTCGCAGCCGCCCGCCGCCACCGCGATGTGGCGGGTCGAGCGGGAGGTCGGACGCCGGTACGCCGAGGTGTCCGGCGACCGCAACCCGATCCACACCTCGCGGCTGGGCGCGCGGGCGTTCGGCTTCCCGAGACCGATCGCGCACGGCATGTGGAGCGCCGCGCGCTGCCTCGCCGCTCTGGAGGGTCGGCTGCCCGACGCGTACACCATGGACGTCGCCTTCAAGCTGCCGATCCTGCTGCCCGCGACGGTCGCGTTCAGCGCCACGCCCGGCGAGGGCGGCTGGGCGGTGTCGTTGTACAGCGCGAAGTCCGGAAAACCGCACCTGAGCGGAGTGATCGGCTAACCGCACGGGTTGACCGACGGGTCACACCAGTGCCAGCAGCAGCAGTCCGCGCAACAGCACACGATGGGCCAGGTCAGGGACGCGTCGGGCGAGCCTGTCTCGTTGATGATGGTGCGGTCGAGTTCGGCCAGACCCACGGTGGGGACCTCAAGCTGCAGGATGCGCCGGCTGTCGCCGGTGAGGTCGCTGACGATCCGCAGTTTCATCCGGCGACCGTTTCTGGCCTGCGATGCCGCGAGTCGGAACAGTTCCTGCACCTTCTGGTTGTTCTCGGCGGGGTAGTCGTTCACGAACTGGCGCTGGCTGTCGGTGAACTCGAATGCAGCCAGGAACGGTGTGCGCCAGTCGGATTCGACGAGAGTCGGATCGTTGTTGATCTGTTCGGTCAACGCGATCAGACCACGAATGCTGAACTCCTGGCGACGCCCTGATGTCGCGACCATGCGGGTGCTCCTTACTGTGTCGGGCGCGTCCGGACGGCGGGCCGCGGCACCATCGCGAGCCGGGCACCTGTCGTCACCCTCGTCGCCGGTGCTGTGGTTCGTGCCGGTAGCCGGAAAATTCACCCGCGTGGTCCGCGCGTTTCCTGACGCTGGGCGCTCGACTGACGCTGCGCCCCGCAGGGAGGCGACTCGGATGCGCCCACCTAGTCGCGCGGTTTCCAGGTACTGCCGAGCAGCAGGTCGCCGGCTCCGACCCAGACGAAGTTCATCATCCGCATCGCGGTCGCGTCCGGTTCCTCCTGCGGGTGGTCGACCAGCCAGTCGGCGAGGGACTCACCGGCGCCGACCAGCGCGTTGGCGATGACCGTCAGGTCGTGTTCGCGTACCGGCTGCCCGGCGGTCACCACCGCGCGGCGGAGCAGACCGCCCACCACCTCCACGAGGCGGTCGCGCATGGTCGCCGCCTCGGCGGCGAAGGGTTCCTGGCCGCGCGCCTGCCGGTACAGCACGGACCAGCCGGCGCGGTTGTCCGCCACGAACCGGAAGAACGCCCGCAGCCCGCGCCACAGTTGCTCGTCGGCGGGCAGGTCGACGCCGACGCCGGTGGCGATCGCCTCCATCAGCCGGGTGCCTTCCCGGTGCAGGCATGCCACGAACAGGTCTTCCTTGCTGCCCAGGTACAGGTACACCATCGGTTTGGACACGCCTGCCCGAGCGGCGATGTCCTCCATGGACGTCGCGTGATAGCCGCGCTGCGAGAAGATCTCCACCGCGGCGTCCAGCATCTGCTGTTCACGAATCGCGCGGGGTAGGCGCTTGTGGGAAGGTGCGGCGGTCACCTTGCGAGCATACCTACCCGCGCGTAAGGTTACGCACGGGTAACTTTTATCCCTGGAAAGAAGGACACGCAGCCATGGCCGACTTCGACCTCACCGACCTTTCGTCAGTCGACCCGACGCAATTCGCCCAGATCGTCAAGAGCACGCCGGACGCGCAGCTCAAGGAGGTCATGCAGGGCGAGCAGCGGGGCAAGATCCTCGACGAGGTCTTCAGCCGCATGCCCGGGCGGTTCCGCGCGGACCGGGCCGGCAACACCAACGCGGTGATCCACTGGAACGTCGGCGACCGTCCGGACGGCGGCGTCGACACGTACGAACTCGTCATCGCCAACGGCGCGTGCACGCTGTCGCCCGAGCCCAAGGACGACCCGAAGCTGGCGCTGACCCTCGGTGCCGTCGAGTTCCTCAAGGTCGTCACCGGAAACGCCAACCCGGTGATGATGTTCATGACCGGCAAGTTGAAGGCAAAGGGCGACCTGGGTCTCGCCGCCAACATCGGCAACCTGTTCGACATCCCGAAGGCGTGACCATGCCCGAGTTCTCGCTTGACCTGAACGAGGAGCAGCGGGACCTGCGGGACTGGGTGCACGGCTTCGCCGAGGAGGTCGTCCGCCCAGCCGCCGCCGAATGGGACGCCCGCGAAGAGACCCCGTGGCCGGTCATCCAGGAAGCCGCGAAGATCGGTCTGTACGGTTTCGAATTCCTCGCCAACGCGTGGGCCGACCCGACCGGGTTGTCGCTGCCGATCGCCAGCGAGGAACTGTTCTGGGGCGACGCCGGCATCGGGCTGTCCATCTTCGGCACCTCGCTCGCGGTCGCCGCGATCTACGGCAGCGGCACCCCGGACCAGATGCTGGAGTGGGTACCGCAGTGCTTCGGCGACCCGAGCGACCCGAAGGTCGCGGCGTTCTGCACGACGGAGCCGGAAGCCGGCTCGGACGTCGGTTCGATGCGCACCCGCGCCCGGTACGACGAAGCGACCGACGAATGGGTGCTCAGCGGGCAGAAGGCGTACGCCACCAACGGCGGTATCGCAAATGTCCACGTGGTGACCGCCTCCGTCGACCCCGCACTCGGGTCGCGCGGTCAGGCAGCGTTCGTGGTGCCCCCCGGTACCAAGGGACTCACCTCCACCCGGAAGTTGAAGAAGCTGGGGCTGCGCGCCTCGCACACCGCCGACGTGTTCCTCGACGACGTCCGGGTACCGGGTCGCTGCCTGCTCGGCGAGCGGGAAGCGCTCGAGGAACGGCTCGCCAGGGCGCGCGAAGGCAAGCGGGCATCCGGGCAGGCGGCGATGCGTACCTTCGAACTGTCCCGCCCGGCGGTCGGCGCCCAGGCGCTCGGCGTCGCCCGCGCCGCGTACGAGTACGCGCTGGACTACGCGAAGAACCGGGTGCAGTTCGGTCGCCCGATCATCGAGAACCAGGCGATCGCGTTCGCGCTCGCCGACATGAAGATGGAGATCGACGCGGCGCGGCTGCTGGTCTGGCGGGCGGCGTGGATGGGCCGCAACAACCGGCCCTTCGAGGCCGGCGAGGGCTCGATGTCGAAGCTCAAGGCGGGCGAGGTCGCGGTCGCGGTGACCGAGAAGGCGGTACAGATCCTCGGCGGCGCCGGCTTCCTGCGTGAACACCCGGTCGAGCGGTGGTACCGCGACGCCAAGATCTACACGATCTTCGAGGGCACCTCCGAGATCCAGCGGCTGGTGATCGCCCGCGCCATTTCGGGGATGTACATCCGCTGAGGACGACTGCCGGCCCGGCGCCTCGCCGGGCCGGCCCAACCGCTGGAGTGCCGGTGCAGATCGACGCTTTCACGGTCGCGACCCTGGCTCGGCGCGGGCTGCTCGCGCCGGGTCGCCCGGACCGGATCACCGCTCAACTCCTCGCGCTGGCGCGGTGGGGGTTCGGGCTGGCCGGCGAGCTGCGCTCGGCAGCCGAGCGCAGCCCCAACCGGGTCGCGATCATCGACGAATCGGAGCAGGTCACCTATCGCGAGCTGGTACGCCGGGCGGAACGGCTGGCGACCGCGCTGCGCGGCAGTTTCGGGGTACGGGCGGGCGACCCGGTCGCTCTGCTCTGCCGCAACCACGCGGTACTGGTCGAGGCGATGGTCGCCACCGGCATGCTGGGCGCCGACGTGGTGCTGGTGAACACCGGCGTTTCCCCCGCCCAGTTCGCCGCGCTGGTCACCGAGCACCAGGTACGGACCCTGCTGTACGACGACGAGTTCATCGAGCACGCCGCGATCGCCCCGCCGGAGTTGCGCCGCATCCCGACGAGCACGATCGACAAGATCAGGAGCGAGGCGGCGCCGGGTCCGCTCGGACGCCCCGAGCGTGACGGGCGCACCATCGTGCTCACCTCCGGTACGACGGGGATCCCGAAGGGCGCGCCGCGACCCAGCCCGCCGGGTCTGAAGCCGCTCGCCTCGCTGCTGTCCCGGATTCCGCTGCGCGCGGGCGAACGGATGCTGATCGCGGCGCCGCTGTTCCACACCTGGGGGTACGCCGCGCTGCAGATGGCGATCGCGCTGCGTGGCACGGTGGTGCTCCAGCGCCGGTTCGAACCGGCGACGGCGGTCGAGGCGATCGACCGGTACCGGTGTGGCGCGCTGTTCGTGGTACCGGTGATGCTGCAGCGCCTGCTCGACGTGCCGCACCAGCCGCTGCCGCTGCGGGTCGTCGCGACCAGCGGTTCGGCGCTGCCCGGCGACCTCGCGATCCGGTTCATGGACCGGTACGGGGACGTGCTGTACAACCTGTACGGGTCGACCGAGGCGTCCTGGGCGAGCATCGCCACGCCTCGCGAGTTGCGCCGCGATCCGAGGACGGCGGGACGCCCGCCGCACGGCACCCGGATCGCGATCCTCGACGCGACCGGCAAGCCGGTACCGGCGGGGCACGTCGGGCGCATCTTCGTCGGCAACGACATGCTGTTCAGCGGGTACACGAACGGCGACGGCAAGCCGGTACACGACGGGATGCTCGCGACCGGCGACGTCGGGCATCTGTCGTCGGACGGGCTGCTGTACGTCGACGGTCGCGAGGACGACATGGTGATCTCGGGCGGCGAGAACGTCTTCCCGTCCGAAGTGGAGCATGTGCTCGCCAGGCTGCCGCAGGTTCGTGAGGTGGCGGTGGTGGGCGTGCCGGACGCCGAGTTCGGGCAGCGCCTCGCCGCGTACATCGTGTTGCGACCTGGGGAATGGCTGGACGGCGAGGCGGTCCGGGAGTATGTGCGCCGCCATCTGGCTCGGTTCTCGGTGCCCCGTGACGTGATCTTCCTCGATGAGCTCCCGCGCAACGCCACCGGCAAGGTAGTGCCCCGCCATTTGCCCAAGTGACCGGGTCGGCGGCGTCGCGTGCCTTGCGGCGCCGGCTGGCGCGGGGTGTGGCTCGGGGCGTACAACCCTGGTGATGTACGTACATCGCCAACGTTGTACGCCCCCCGCGAGGGACGACGCCGGGAGCCTTTCAGGCTCCAGCGAGTCGGGAAGACGACGCCCGTCAGGCTCGCTTGCGCCGGCACCGCCGGCGCGAAGAAAACACCAGCGGGAGCCGGCGACGTCTGGACCGACGAGCACCGCGAGTCGGGAAGACGACGCCCGTCAGGCTCGCTTGCGCCGGCACCGCCGGCGCGAAGAAAACACCAGCGGGAGCCGGCGACGTCTGGACCGACGAGCACCGCGAGTCGGGAAGACGACGCCCGTCAGGCTCCCGCTTTTCGGGTTCGCTGCGGGGCGAGCGGGCGCACGTTGACGGCGTTGCGAGCCTGGTACGCCTGGGCAGCTTGCTCTGCCTGCCAGTCCCGGAGTGCCGCTTTCAGCCGCTGGTTCTCCTCCCGCAGCGCCAGTTCGGCGGCGTCGCGGATCTCCAACTCGTCAGCCATCCAGGACAGGAACGCGTAGACGTCCGCGGCGATCAGTCCGCGACGGAACCGTCGGGTCCACGGGAACCGGATGGAGCGCAGTTTCCTGGGGCTGAGGCGTCGCCCGGGAAAGGCGAAGCCGTACACCGCCCCCGGGTTGTCGGTGGCTGCCTGGCTCATCGGGCAGCTCCCCGACCGGGCGCGAGGTCGAAGTCGACGACCTGGTCGGGCGTGATCCCCTCCGGTACCGCGCCTGCGGACTGCAGCAGTGCGATGGTACGGGCGACCCGCTCGGGCCGGATCGCGCCGACGGGTGCCCCGGCACCGGCGGAGCGGGCGTACGGCGCGGTCAGGGCGGTTTCCGCGGCGGCTGCCTGCGCCGGGTACCCGGGCTGACGCTTGGCGAAGATCCGACCCGTCTCGTCGGGGTGGTCGATCGCGTACTCCAGCGCGGCGAGGGTCGCGTCGCGGAACCGGCGTACCAAATCGGGGTTGTCGTGGGCGAGTTTCGTGGACACCGCGAGCGCGTTGCCGTACAGGTCGGTCAGGTAGTCACTGTACGGCAGGACGACGGCGTGCCGCCCGGGTGCTGCTGCCTCGATCCCGGCTTTGTTGACGACGAGGTCGGTGGCGGCGTCGAGGGAGCCGGACAGCATCAGGGCGCGCATCCGCTGCGGCGGGGTCTGTACCCAGGTGATCCGGCTGGCGTCGATACCGGCGAGCCGGGCGTACACCGGGAACAGCGTGTAGTTCACCCCGCCCGGCTGGTACCCGACCCGCTTGCCGGCGAGGTCCTTCGGGCTGCTGATACCCCGGTTGTCGAGGGTGATGATGCAGGACTCGCTGCGCTGGTGGATGGCGGCGACGGTGGTGAAGCCGCGGACGCCTTTGCCGTACGCGATGAGCGCGCCGGTCACGTCGACGATGACGACGTCGGCTTGTCCGGCGAGCAGCAGTTTGAGGTTCGCCTCGGTACCCGCGCCCGGTCTGATCGTCACGTCCAGTCCAGCCCTGCGGAAGAAGCCGAGTTCCTGTCCGAGCACCATGTACGCCTCCTGCCCGTACAGCCCGAAGCCGGTCACGTAGGTGACCTTGGTGAGGGGTCGCTCGGCTGGTGGGCGGGGTGGGGCGGAACAGCTGGCGGCGAGCAGTCCGGCGAGTACCAGACCGGTGAGTCGGCGAAGGGGCACCATCAAATGACCTTCTTTCAGGATGAATAGGGCAGCAGACAGCAGCAGCGATCCGGGCGCTTGTCGCGCCCGGATCGGCTGGGTCGTGGAGCCACACACCGGCGACGCCGGTGCGTTCGGAGGTACCGCTATCTCGGGCGGCGCCCGAGCGTGGAGTACGTCAAGTTGCCGAGCAGGACGAGCGTCGGGTCGGCGAGCAGTTCCCGCAGTCGGACCAGGTCGGACGCCGGCATACCGGCGTTGACCAGGTGCTCGTGCAGTTCGCTGGAGACCGCGATGGGCAGCCGGCAGCCGGCGGTACCGCCGGTCCAACTGCGCGCATGCGCGGTGGTGTCGACCGCGACCAGCCCGGCGGCGAGCATCACGCGCGGCACCGAGGCCGCCCACCCGCTGTCGTTGCCCCACGCCGCGAACACGTCGAGCAGCGCCTGCTGGTACCGCGTGTACAGCTCGGCGGCGTCCGGGTCGGACGCGGCCAGTACCGCGCCCGGACGGGCGCCCCACTCTTCGACGAGCAGGGCGCCGCCGGGTGCGAGCGCCTGGACCAGCCGGCCCAGGATCTCGCGCCGTGCCGGCAGGTGGGCGAGCACCAGCCGGGCGTGAATGACGTCGAACTGGCCCTCGGGCAGCGGATCGACGCAGATGTCGTGGGTCAGTACCTCGACCCGCGGGTGCGGCCGGACGTGCTGCGGCTTGACGTCCGTGGCGATCACCTCACCGGCGATGCCGACCCGGTCGGCCAGCCACGCGGCGATGCTGCCGTTGCCCGCTCCGATCTCGAGGCACCGACCGCCGACCGGTACCCCGGCCTCACGCAGCCGGGCGGTCGTCAACTCGTCGAGCACCCCGGACAGGCAGTCGAGCATCGCGACCGCCGTCGGCTCGTCGTTGTCCAGCACGTACCGCCCGCCGGACGTCGACTCGGACACCGTGGTCAACCGAACCTCCCCTGTGGACCAGTCACCTCCACCGGGTCCGGTGGAGGAGCGCCGAGACGGGCGGGTTCCCCTGCGACGTACAGCCGTCACCCATCCGGCCCGCCGCGCTGCCCGGCACCCGTCCCGGCGCCGTGGCACCAGGATTCGGCTCCCCCGGTACCGCGCAAAAGGCCTGTGACCTGCGTCTTTGTTGCGTCTCTGGTACCGGTGTGCGGACCTGATGCAGGTCTGATGCAGCACCGGGTTCGACCCCGCCGTGTTGACGTACCGCGCGGCTAGGCTCGGGCGTTGTTGATCTCCAGAGGGATACCGAATGACCACGGTTCGCCGGTGGACGGGCCACGAGACCCGTGCCCTCCGGCAGGCGATGCGGATGAGCATCCGAGCCTTCGCCTCGTACCTCGGGGTCGGCGTCCGCACCGTGGCCGGTTGGGAGTCGAGCGCGGGTGTGTCGCCGCGCCCGGAGATGCAGGCCGCGCTCGACACCGCGCTCGCGCGGGCGAGTGACGAAGTCAAGGCACGGTTCGCGCTGATCCTCGACGCCGGCCGACCCGACCCGCAGCCGGTCCGGACCGGCATCGCACCGCCCGGTGTCCGTTCGGCGCTGCTCGCGCCACGGGAATGGAACCGGCACACGACCGACGATCTGACCGCGTTCCTGGCGGGCGACGGCGACCTCGACGACCACGCCGCGCTGCGTCTGGCGCACGAGTGGCGCATCGTCGACCCGCCGCAGGTGGTCGAGGTGCACGCCGGTCGCCGGGTGGGCGAACGGCTGGCACGGGTGATCGAGGAGCGGATCGAGGCGTTGCGCCGGATGGACGACGTGCTGGGCGGCGGCGAGGTACACGACCTGGTCCACCGGGAACTGCGGGTCACCCTCGACCTGCTGCGTGGCGCGTCGTACTCGGAGAAGACCGGACGCCGGCTGCTGGGCGCGGTCGCGGACCTGTGCCAGCTCGCCGGCTGGGTGGCGGGCGACGCGGGGCTGTACCCGCTCGCCGAGCGGTACTACCTGGGTGGGGTGTCCGCCGCGCACGCCGCCGACGACCGGCGGCTCGCCGCGCATCTGCTGTCGTCGCTGGCGTACCAGAAGGCGAACGTCGGCGATCCACGCGAGGCGGTCCTGCTGGCGCGCAGCGCGGAACAGGGCGCCGAGACCACGGCCGGGCGCACCCGGGCGCTGCTGTACGGGCGGATCGCGTGGGCGTCGGCGCGATGCGGCGACGCGCCGACGGTCGACCGTGCGCTCGCCGAGGTCGACCGGGCGCTGGACCGCGCCGAGCCGGAGGCGGACCCGTCCTGGCTGTACTGGCTGGACCGGGACGAGGCGCAGATCATGGCGGGGCGGTGCATGACGGAGCTGCGTCGCGCCGCGCCGGCGGTGGAACTGCTCCAGGACGCCATCGGCCGGTACGACGACACGCGCACCCGCGAACTGGCGCTGTACCTGTCGTGGCTTGCCGAGGCGCACGTGTACAGCAACAACATCGACGAGGCGGCGCGGGTCGCGTCCCTAGCGCTGCAGCTGTCCGCCCTGGTCAGCAGCGTGCGCTGCCACGCTCGGCTGCGTACGTTGCGGGGGCTGCTCAGCCAGTACCGGCAGAGCGCGACGGTGCGCGAGTTCGAGGAGGAAGCTCGACAGGTCCTCGGACCGTAGCCCGGACAGCGTGGGGCCCCGGCTGCCGAAGCAGCCGGGGCCCCGACTCACTCACCGGCTACTCAGCCGTCGACCGAGACGACCGTCGTACCGATCCGGCTGGTGCCGTCGCCGTACTCGACGAGACCCAGGTAGTGCTGCCCGGCGGTCAGACCCGACCAGGTGACCGTCACGGTCGTCGTACCACCGAGGGTGACCGACTGCGTCTCGGGCGACGTCGCGAGGTTGCCCGACGACCCGGACGCGACCGCCCAGTGGTACAGCTTCAGGTCCTGCCCGCTGACGCCCGACGGCAACGCGAACTGGACCAGGTACACCGTGTACGTGCCGGCGGCGGTCAACGTGACCGTCTCGGTCGCCGAGCCGCCCGCGCTGTACCCGACCAGCCGACCCGAAGAGTTGTACACGAACATGTCGACGTCCGCGCCGGACCCGTAGTCGCCGGACAGGGTCTGGAAGCGCGCCAGCTTGGTACCGGTGGGGACGGTCACCGGGAAGGCGGCGACCCCGGTACCGGCAGCGGGGTGGGCGGTGTCGAACGACTGCTGCACCCCGTCCACGTGCTGGCTGTCCACGCTCGCCGGAACCAGCCCGTTCGCGGTCGCGGTCAGCGTGCCGGTGTACCCGCTGCGGATCGACAGGCTGCTCGACCCGCTGGTACCCGTGCCGGACACCGCACCCGGCGCGGCCAGCGCGACCGAGCGCACCGCGACGGTGCTGCGCACGTCGTGACCCTTCTTGTCGGTCCAGGTGAGCGAGCCGAAGGAGTACCTGCCGAGCGTCGCGTCGGTGCGGGTGACGGTCACCGTGAAGGTCGCCGACGCGTGCGGCGGGACGACCAGCATCGACGGCGACACGGTGACCGTGTACCCGGCGGGCGCGTCGACATGGGCGTAGTACACCCCGGCGCGGAACGAGACGTTGGTGACGGTACGCGTCACGGTCTGCTTCCCGGCGAGGTCGCCGATCGCGATCGTCGGGTTGTTGTAGTCGCTGACGTCCTTCTTCCCGACCAGCCCGCAGGAGTCGACGACGTTGCCCTGGGCGTCCCGGACCGGGATGTGGATGCCCTGCTGGCAGCTGTACTGCAGCCAGTCGGTCAGATCGGCGTCGTACACCAGCCCCGGGTCGAAGTCGTTCGACGGGTGTACGAAGCCCGCGCCCATGTCGAACGGGGTCGCCGGGCTGCCGTTGTCGTTGGTGATCGGCTTGCCCGCGTTGTCGGTCTGTACCGCGCCGGTCATGATCGCCGACTTGACCGCCATCGGCGACCAGTCCGGGTGCTTGCTGCGGATCAGCGCCGCGATACCGGCGATGTGCGGGGTCGCCATCGAGGTACCGGACTCCGTGTCGAACAGGTTGTCGTGGTGGTTCTTCGGCGACACCGCCGCGATGACGTCCACACCGGGCGCCATCACGTCCGGCTTGAGCAGGTCGCCGTTGTTGTACAGCGACGGTCCGCGCGACGAGAACGACGCGGTCTGCGGCGCCTCGACCGTGGTCGGCTTGCCCTCGGACAGCGACGCGGTCGCGCCCGCGGTCGCCGCGTACGCCTTGATCGCCGCGCCTGCCGTCTGGTCGAGGTGGACCGTCGGTACGAAGTGGTAGTCGGCGTTCAGCGAGCTGGGTGCCGGGTTGTACAGCACCATGCCCACCCCACCGGCTTCCTGGACGGCGAGGCTCTTGTCGGTACGGGCGATGACGCCCCGCTCACAGATCACGATCTTGCCGGTGACCTTGGCGGGGTCGAGGGTACCGGGGTAGCACAGCTCGACCTGGTTCGGGTCGGCGCCCGCCTTGCCCGCGTTCACCGAGTCGACCAGCGGGGAGCTGGGTACCGCCGCGCCCACGCCGACACCGGTGTACGTCGTGCCGTTGCCGAGCGTGACGCTCTTGACGTAGCCCCGGTCGTGGGTACCGGCAGCGACCGTCATCTCCCACGGCATCGCGTTGTCCACGGTGGACGCGCCCGGTCCGGCGTTGCCCGCCGCGGCGGAGACGAACACGCCCGCGGCAGCCGCGCCGAGGAACGCGTACTCGACCGCGCCGAAGCTGTCGACGTTGTCGCCGACCGAGTAGTTGATGACGTCCACGCCGTCCTCGACGGCGGCGTTGATCGCGGCGACGATGTCGGCGCTGGTACCGCTCGCGGTGGAACCGTCCGCCCGCTCGTACAGCACCTTGTAGATCGCCAGCCGGGCAGCCGGAGCCATGCCGGAGATGTTGCCCACCGGTACGCCGTTGATGGTCGCCGCGACGCCGTGGTCGCCGGCGGCGGTGCTCGCGGTGTGCGAGCCGTGCCCGTCGAAGTCGCGCGGCGAGTGGAACTCGCCGGGGTTCTGGCTGGCGGACTTGCCGGTCAAGTCGAACCAGCGCGCGCCGATCACCTTGTTGTTGCAGGTGACCGGGTGGTCCTGACCGGCGTCACAGGTGCCGTGCCACTTGGCGTCGATGACCGCCTGGTCGGGGCGCGGCTCGGAAAGCGGCGCGAAGCTGGGGCTCTCCGGCCAGAAGCCGGTGTCGATGTCGCCGACGATGACGCCTTCACCGGCGTGCGACACGTCGCCGAACTGCTGCTGCCATACCCCGCCGCTGCCGTCCAGCCCGAGGAAGGTCGGAGTGGTCGCGGTCTGAATGGTGACCGTCGTGTTCTTGAAGACGTTCGCCACGCCCGGCGTCGATTCCAGCTTCGCCGCCTCGGTCGAGGTCAGGGTGGCGAGGAATCCGTTGAAGACGACGTCGTAGTCGTACACCTTGCGGTGCGTGTCCACGCCCGCCGTGGCGAGCACGTCGACGTGCGCCTTATCGAGGAAGTCGCGGTACGCCCTGGCCTGCGGCGACCGGGTGTCGAGCTTCTGTCCCTTGCCCGGGTGGGTGGCGGGAATGCCCGCCACACCGCCTTCGTACGAGGCGAGCGGGGCGCCGGCGAGTTGGACGATGTAGTCGGCGGTGGTGTCCGACGGTGGGTGAGCATTCGCGCTTCCGCCGGTACCCAACGCGAACGCGGTGACCGTGGCGGCGGCGAGAGCGATTGAGGCTGGGCGTCGAAGCCCGGCCAGGTGGAATTGCGACACTGGTTGAGGACCTCCGTGCCTCACAGTGGGCAGAGGGAAATGCCCACGATGCACGGCAGCCTATGGTCCGGCGTCAAGCGGCGGTAGCGACCGATGGCGTGAATGAGTGTCCTGATGGGGTACCGAGGGTCAGGTCAAGGGTCATCCCGGCAGCCCGAGGCGGTGCCGCAGCAGGGTGTACCCGACGAAGGAAACAATGTCGAGAATGGTGTGCGCGACAATCAATGGTCCGACCCGGCGCCACCGCTGAAACACCAGACAGAACACGATTCCCATGACCGCGTTTCCGACGAACGCGCCGAATCCCTGATACAGGTGGTACGACCCGCGCAGCAGCGCGCTGGCGGCGATCGCCGCCGGTAGCCGCCAGTCGAGTTGTCGCAGCCGGGTCAGCAGGTACCCGACCACGATCACCTCTTCGAGGACGGCGTTCTGGGCGGCGGACAGGACCAGCACCGGAACCGCCCACCAGACGTGCGGCAGGGCGGCGGGCACCACGGTCGCGTTCAGGTCGAGCGCCCGCGCACCCAGGTACAGCCCGAGCCCGGGAATGCCGATGGCAGCCGCCAGCAGCACCCCGGTACCCAGGTCGAACCCTGGTCTGTGCCGGTCCAGTCCGAGGGTGCGCCGGGCGTCGCCGGGATCCCGGTTGAGCAGATGGATCGCGAGCAGGACCGGTACCAGCGCGAAGAAGATGCCCAGCAACTGGTAGGTCAGGTCCAGCCACGGTCGCCCCGGCGCCTGGGACGGGTTGAGCGTGGCGGTCTGCTGGGACAGCGGTTTCGCGGCGGTGAGCTTCGCGGCGAGCGACACCACCGCGTACACCGCGGACGCGCCCAGCGACAGGCCGAGCACGAGCCACACCTCGTGGCGCCGGACGACGGTCCGGTCGCTGGTTGTTTCGTCCCTGGTCACCTCGGTCTGCGCCACGGTCCCAGCATGCACCGCGGCCGCGTGCCGGTCGCTACCGCCAGGTCCGCGCGCCGGCGGGGTACCGCTCGACCGGCACCAGCGGTGCACCGGGAGCCATCTTGTCCGGGTACAGCGTGCCGGAGAGATGGTCGATGCCGTGGTCGACGAGGCGGGCGAGGCCCTGGTCGAACCGGGTGATCATGGGTTCGCCGGACCAGGTCAGGTGCTCGACCTCGATCCAGGTCGGCCGGGCGACGAGCCCGCGCACGTCGGCGAAGGACAGGCAGGCTTCGTACCCCTCGTCCAGTTCCACCGCCGCGCTCACCACCCGTGGGTTGAGCAGGACCACCGGAGCCGCTTCCGGATTGGCGGGGCGCACGGCGACCGCCGCGCACGGCAGCCCGATCTGCGGCGCCGCCAACGACACGGCCTCACCGAACGGAAGCAGTTCGCGGACCCGGTCGAGGACTTCCAGCAGCCGCGACGCGACGTCGCGGGCACGCGCTTCGTCGGCGGGCAGCGTGAACGGTTGCGCCGACCGGGTGAGCACCTCGTCGCCGCGTTGCGCCACGCCGAACTCGCGCAGCCGTTCGCTGAGCGGCTCCGACTCGTCGGGCAGTACCGCCGCGGCGGGCGCGCCCGGACCACGGAACCGCCATTCCACGCGGTACTGCGCGTGCAACGCCGGGCTCATGGTCGACCACGTGAAAATCGTCCGGTCGCCGTCAACGTACGACGTCACCGGTGTGCGCAGCGGCGCCGCTTCGGCGCTCAGCGAGCTTTCCGTTCCCCAGACCACCGGATCGGGTCCGCTCGGCAGGTCGAGGCGTACTTCGAGGTGGCGCGTCGGCAGTCGCATGGAGCGTTCGAACCACTGCCCCGCCTTGTCGGCACCGACCTTGTACCGGATCTCGATGGTGGCGCGTTCGCCCGGATACAGCGGGAAGCGGGTCGCGTCGTTCTCGAACAGCAGCCAGGCTTCCTTGTACGCGTCGCGGTCGTGGACCGGACGCCACAGCATCGGCTCCTGCCCGCAGCGCGCGGTCAGGTCGAGTTCCGCCCAGGTCAATGGGTGGTGACGGTGGTACCGGTTGGATCGGCGCGGGTCGCCGGGGAACCGGTCGATCGCGATCTTCACCGGGTACCGGGTGACCGGCTCGGTCGCCGCGTTGTACAGCTCCCGTCGCACGAGGCAGTGATAAAAGCGGTCCCGGAGGGACAGCTCGGCGACCTCCTGTTCCACCACGAGCCCGGTACCGGGCGGGAGCCACTGGTGCGGAACCGGGGCCGGCGCGCGCGCCGGCCCCTGTCGTAACTCGTCGTACGCGGTGTACCGGCGCCAGATCGCGCCGCCGCTGCGCAGTACCGCCTCGGCACGGCGCGCGAAGTCCTCCGTGGGCCGGTGCCGTCGTCGCTCGATGTGGCTGATGTACGACGGATCGAAGCCCATCTCGGCCGCGAGCTGCTTCTTGGACATCCCCCGCTCGGAACGCCACCGAGCGAGCTCCGACGCGAACGCGTCAACCGCTCGTTGCAGGGGCGAGGTAGTCATCTGATCGCCTCACAGGACGGGACCTTCAGTCTCGGACGTCCGACCGAACGGCTGAGTCGGTACGCCGGATTCCTGACATTTCCATTGACACAGAGCAACTAGATGACTACAAATACGTGTTTCACCACTTGATGAGTCGTTCTCACATACACCGCAGGTCATCAGCCTACCGACCCGATCAGCGCCGCCGTCACGGCACTCGACCCTCCACACCGGACGCCGCCTCGACGGCCGCGCAGACACCGAACCGGATACCGGCGGCAGACGCCCACCCGGTCGGGCACCGCGAGACGATCCGCGACGCGAATCGTTGCCATAGACGGATGTGTGCCGACAGACGGCGCCGGGTATCGAAGCCCGCGCCTGGAGCCGGAACCGAGGAACCGCAGCCGGGCAGTTGATCACGGCCAGGTCCGGTCGCCCATCGATCGAGCCACTGGAGTAGGCATGGCGCGTCGAAGCGGTACGAGCAGGGCTCGCCTCTACACATTCACGGCGGTCGCCGCCACCTTCGCGGTCGTCGTCGGCTCCTCCTTCGGCGTCCAACTCGGACGTGCCGCCGCCGCAGGACCGGGTTCGGCTCCGAGCGGCGCCGAAACCGGTCCGGCCGCCTCGCCCACCCCCACAACGGTGACACCGTCACCGGAACACGTACCGCCGCCAGCGACCAGCGACCCCGACGACGCCGCTGTGTCCACTGTGGCAGACAACCTGACCGGCGCGGTCCAGGCGTACCTGTCCGGTGCCGACGGGCGGGTCGGCGTGCTGATCGTCGACCGCGCCACGGGTATCCGGGTTGGGGTCGGCGAGGACCGTTCCTTCATCACCGCCAGCGTCGTGAAGGTCGACATCCTTGCCACCCTGATGCTGCGCCGACAGGATCACGGCGGGCTCACCGACCGGGAGGACGACCTCGCCCGAGCCATGATCACCCGCAGCGACAACGACGCGGCGTCGGCATTGTGGACCGCCGTCGGCGGCGGTACCGGGGTGACCGCCGCGAACCAGCGGTTCGGGCTGTCGCACACGCACCCCGACCAGGACGGGTACTGGGGTCTGAGCACCACCACCGCCGCCGACCAGGTGCGCCTGCTCGGGCTGCTCACCTCGTCGAACAGCCCGCTGAACGCGCACAGCCGTTCCTACATCCTCGGCTTGATGAGCCAGGTCGAGCGGGATCAGCGATGGGGCGTGCCGGCTGCCGCCGGTCCGGCGAGCACCGGGGTGTACGTGAAGAACGGCTGGCTGGCGTACAACGGCGGGTGGGTGACGCACAGCGTGGGTCGGATCGTCGAACCCGGGCACGACTGGCTGCTCGCGGTGCTGTCCGACGGGCAGCCCAGCGAAGGTACCGGTATCGACACGATCGAGCACGTCGCCTCGCTCGTAGTCGCCGCCGAACGCGCACACTGACCCGGCGCCGAGTCGCCGCTACGCCGTCTGCGCCGCCGGCTGCCACGGTTGCAGCCACGGTGTCGCGGGCCAGCCCTCGGCGGCTGCCAGCAGCGGGAACGCGGTCGCACCGTCGATCGCCTCGCGGATGATGTCGGCGTGACCCGCGTGCCGGGCGGTCTCCTCGATCAGGTGCAGCAGCACCCACCGTACCGACCAGGCGTCGACGTCCTTGGGGTTCCACGGCAGGTCCTTGCGTACCGGTACGGGCTGGCCGAGGTCCGCGATGCCCGCGATGACGCTCTCGGTGCGCGCGGCGATCTCGGCGTACCGGTCGAGAACCTCCGCCAGCGTCTCGTCCGGCCCGAGGCGGAACCCGGCGAGATACGCCTCCGTGTCCGGTTCGCTGTGCTGCTGGAGCACGTCGTCGATCCAGCCGGATTCGGTCGCGGCGACGTGCTTGATCAGACCGCCCACGCTCAGCGCGCTCGGCGTCGGCGTGGCCCGCGCCTGC
The DNA here is from genome assembly GCA_036378155.1 of Micromonosporaceae bacterium. Taxonomy (GTDB): domain Bacteria; phylum Actinomycetota; class Actinomycetes; order Mycobacteriales; family Micromonosporaceae; genus DASUXA01. Next base: position 25,253 of record DASUXA010000066.1, read on the forward strand.
TCGTCGGTCAGCCCGTACGCCGCCAGACGCAACACGTACCGCTGCTGGGCGAGATAGCGGAGCAGACCCTCGCGCTCATCCGCGACGGGTGGCACCTGTCCGGGCATGTCGGCCTCCTCAGCCGTCGGTTGTCGCTGCCTGTCGGCGGGTGGTCGCCGGCAGTTCCGATCCTTGTCGCCGGGTACGACATCGCGGACCTGAACCGGGCAGCTCGCCCGCGCGTAGGTACGGGTAACGGGAGGGGGAACCACCATGGCCGCACTAAAGAGGTCGTGGCCGCTGGTCGGGCTGCGACGGCTGCCCCTGGTTCTGCTGGCCGCCGCCGGTACCGCAGGGGTCGCAGCAGCCTGCGGCGGCGGGTCGTCCGGGCAGACCTCGGCGAGGAGTAGCGCGCCGGCACCGCCGCCTGCCGAGACTTCGAGCGCAGGCGGTACCGGTACGACGGTCGTCGTCGACGAGAGCAACTTCACGATCAAGCTGTCCACCACGACGTTCAGCCCCGGCACGTACACGTTCATGGTCAAGGACTCCGGACCCGGGATCCACGCCTTGGAGATCGACGGACCGGGGGTCGCCGACCGCAGGAGCGACAACCTGGCACCGGGAGGGTCGACGGCGATGACGGTGACCTTGCAGAAGGGCACCTACGAGCTGTACTGCCCGGTCGACAGCCACAAGGGGCGGGGCATGGACACCCGTATCACGGTGAGTTGACGATGAAAACACTCGAAACCCAGACGCGTCGGCAGGTGGCACCCCTGCGTCGCTACCGCGAGCGGAGCATCGTGCTCGGTGCCCGCGTCGTCGGAGCGGGGCTGCTCGCCGCGACGGGGCTGATCCACCTGTACCTGTACCGACTGGGCTACCGGTTCATCCCGACGATCGGGCCGCTGTTCCTGCTCAACGCGGTCGTCGGCGAGGCTGCCGCGGTCGCCATGCTCGCGGTACCGCGACGCTGGCTGGGCTGGGTGAGCCTGGGTGGCACCGCGTTCCAGGCGGGGACGTTGGGCGCGCTGCTGCTCAGCCTCACCGTCGGGCTGTTCGGCTTTACCGAGACGGTACAGGCGCCGCTGATCGTGCCGACCATCGTCGTCGAGGCGAGCGGAGCGGTCGTCCTGCTCGCGATCGCCTGGTACGAGCTGATGACGCGGCCTCGGCGACGCCGGTGACCCGCCGTGGCCCGCTGGCGACCCGATGACCGGGTCGCCAGCGGGCCACCGCGCTACAGCCGGATCGGCATCAGGACCGAGTAGGTCCGGGTGCTGTCGGGCACCCGGATGACCAGGGGCTTGATCGGGCCGTCGAGGTCGAGGACGAGCTGTCCGATGCCGGGGGCGTCCAGCGCCTCGAGCAGGAACTCGCGATTCACCGCGATCCGTAGGTCGTCACTGGCGGCCGAGTCGGCGACGACCAACGCGTCATCGCTGTCCACGGCGAGGACCGCCACCTCGCTACCGAGATCGGCATGACCGTGGGCGGCCGTCGGCGCGGCGAGCGCCCGCCGCAGCGCGGCGACGTCCACGCGGACCCGACGACGAGTGCCGCCCACCTTCTCGCCGAGCAGCCGTCGATAGTCGGGGAAGTCGTATTGCAGCGGCTCGCCGACCACGCGCTCGCCGCCGATGTCGGCGGCGATGGAGTCGGCGTCCACCCTCAGCGTGACGCTGTCGACACGGGCCAGCAGCGGTCGCATCCGATCCGCCAAGGCAACCGGGGCGATCACCGCGAGATCGGCGCCGTCAACCGCGACAATCGCGGTTTCGGCGACCGCCAGGCGGCACCGGTCGGTTGCCACCAGACGCAGCGTGTGGTGTTCGACGTCGATCAGGATGCCGCCGAGTGCGGGCAGGTCCGGATCGTTGCCGACGGCGAACCGCACAGCGTCGAGGGCGCCGGCCAGGGCGGCCGCGCGCAAGGTCAGTCGAGTGGTCATCGGGCTCTCCGGTATCTCGATGAGACTACGGGCGCGGGAGAGTTCGCGGCGGGCATCGGCGAGCCCCCGTTCCAGGTGGCGCAGGTGCGCGTCGAGCAGGTCGTGGACCTCGGACGGATCGTCCAGCCGCTCGAGCACCCTGTTGATCTCGACCAACGGCATCCCGACGCGGCGCAGGCTGGCCAGCAGGCGACCGAGCCGGATCTGGTGCTCGGCGTACCGCCGGTAGCCGCTGGCCGGATCGACCTTCGCCGGTACCAGTACCCCGGCGCTGTCGTAGAACCGCAACGCGCTCACGGTGAGCCCGGTCGCGCGTGCCATCTCGCCGATGCTGTGCATCTCGCTCTCCACGTCGACTGACTGTGCTGGCTCGACCAGGTCGAGAGTCAAGTGCGCGAGCCGGCCCTGTTTCTGCCGGGCGATCGTCCGACCGACGACTGGCTACAGCGCCGATTTCTCCAGCCACTCGCGCAGTAGCGCACGGTCGCCGGTGACGGCGAACCGCTGATCGGTGGGCGCGAGCCGGCCGTACACGAGCAGCAGCAGGTCACCGGCACCGGCCTCGACCGTGACGTGGGCGCGGTCGTGCGCCGGCCGCCAGGCGAAGCCGTCAGGGCCGAGCATGATCAGCCACTCGGCGACCCGATCAGTGGCGTGCAGATGCAGCGTCTGGCCGTCGCGGCGCAGTTGCCGTTGTCGTTCCGCGACCCAGGTGAAGCACGGCAGGTTGGTGAGCAGCTCGTCGATGCCGTCCGCTGCCGTGGCGCCGTCGATCACGGGCGCACGACCGAGGGCGATCTCCGCGTCGGCGCGATGGACCACGGCCTCGAACAACAGTCGTCGGGCCCAGTACCGGGCGTGCCGGTCGGCGCCGTTGGTCCACATCGGGGTGTCGGGGTCGGCGGCGCCTAACGTGGTGATCAACGGCTTGACGAGGCTCGCGAGCCACGCCGGGTAGTCCTTCGCGTGGTCGGGAAGCGTGGCAGGCACGTCCTTCGACCACACCGGCTCCGGCGAGTAGTGGCGTACCACGTGTTCCACCCGGTTGATCGACATGCCGTGGTGTTTCACGAGGTCGCCCATGGTCCAGCCGGGGCAGGTCGGTACCGGTGTGGCGGGATCGACGTCGCGCACGGCGTCGAGGAACCGCCCGACCTCGGTCTCGACCGCCTCGCAGTAGTCCTGGTACGCCCACCGCCGGGTGCCCTGATCGACCATGCCGCAGACCCTAGATTCCGGGTCCGACAGGACCGCCTCACCCGAATCTCCGCCCGCATCCGCGATTGCGATTGACGACCACCCGACAGGCGGTCACCCAGCACCTCGACGTACTCGCGGCGGCGGGGCTGGTCACCGCGGTACGTCGCGGTCGGGAGAAGTTGCACTACCTCAACCCGGTTCCGCTGCACGACGTGTACGACCGGTGGATCGCGAAGTTCGAGCGGTCCGATCTCGTGGCGCTCAGCGCCCTCAAGGCACGACTCGAACAGGAAGGGCAACCGATCATGGACAAGCCGAAGCTGGTGTACGTCACGTACATTGCCAGCACGCCGGAGCGGGTGTGGCAGGCGCTCACCGACCCGGACGTCACCGCGCGGTACTGGGCGCACCGCAACGTCTCGGAGTGGACCAAGGGCGGCAGGTGGGAGCATCGCCGCCTGGACGGCGGCGTCGACGGCGTCGGGACGATCCTCGACATCGACCCGCCCCGCCGACTGGCGCACACCTGGGCGTTCCCCCACGAGGCGGACGACCCGTCGCGATGCTCGCGGGTCACCTTCGACATCGAACCGGTCGGGGACGCGGTACGACTCACCGTCACGCACGAGGACCTGCCCGCCGATCAGATCGACGGGACCCGCGCCGGTCGGGCGAAGGTGGTGTCCAGCATGAAGTCCCTGTTGGAGACCGGCAAGCCGCTCGTTTCGGTGTTCTGAGCAGGGGGTACCCGGGCGCTCCGGACGCGCCGCGTGGACCAGCTCATCGATACATGGAAAACTGGTCACCATGTGGGAAAGCCTGGCGCGACCCGAGCCCGCGTTCGTCTCCGAGTGCTACGACAACGGCTGGTGGCGCCGCCAGACGTTCCTCGACGACGTGGTACGAGCCGCGACCGAACGCCCGGACGCTCCGGCGATCATCGAATACCAGGGCGGCGAGCCGACCCGCACGATCCGCTACGGCGAACTGGTCGACATCGTCGACCGGTTCGCCGGCGGGCTGTCCGACCTGGGCGTCGGCGCAGGCGACGTGGTGCTGCTGTACCTGCCGAACGTCTGGCTGATCGGTCCGATGTACCTGGCGTGTGCCCGGCTCGGCGCGGTGGCGTTCCCGCTGAACCCGGCGTTCAGCGCCCGCGAGTTGGGACTGGCGCTGCGGGTCGACCGGGTCAAGGTGTGTGTCACCGTGGACCGGTACGACGGCAAGGACTTCGCCGGACCGCTGGCCCGACTCGCCCCGCCCGAGGTCCACCGGGTGGTGGTGGGCGACGCGAGGCGAACCGGCGCGCTCGACTTCGACGCCACGTTCCTCGACCGGGCGGGGCTCGGCGGACCGGTGGTCGGGCCGGACCCGGACAGCGTGGCGCTGCTGCTGTTCACGTCCGGTACCAGCGGACAGCCGAAGTGCATCGCGCACTCGTACAACACCCTGTACGCGGCGGTCCGCTCGGTGTCCGTCCCCTGTGGACTCGGTCCGGACGACACGATCACCGTGCCGCTGCTGCTGACCAACATGGCCGGCTCGACGTACAGCGTGCTCATGCCGCTGCACCTGGGCGCGACCTGTGTCCTGCAGGACGGCAGCGACATGGACCTGGTGCTCGACATGATCGAGCGGCACGGGGTCACCTTCGTGTACGCGGTGCCGTCGTACGTGCAGAACCTGCTCGCCGCGCAGCGGTCCCGCCCACGGGACACCCGTACCCTGCGCCATCTGGTGTCCGGGTCGACGCCGGTACCGCCGCAACTGGTCGACGAGGTGACCGAGGTCCTCGGCGTCGAACTGCGCGCGTTGTGGGGCATGACGGAGAACGGGGCGGTCACCATGACCAGACCCGACGACCCGCCGGGCTGGGCGTCGCGCAGCGACGGGCGACCGGAACCGTGGATGCGGGTACGCATCGAGCCGGACGAGTCCGGCGACCCGGACGTGGGGCGGCTGCTGGTGCGCGGCGCGAACCAGTGCCTCGGGTACCTCGGGCAGCCCGACGTGTACCGCGGCTGCCTCGACGACGAGGGCTGGTTCGATACCGGCGACACCGCGCGGGACGACGGGCGGGGCGGCATCCGCATCACCGGACGACGCAACGACCTGATCATCCGGGCGAGCGGGATGAAAGTACCCACGCTGGACGTCGAGGCGCTGCTGCAACGGCACCCCTTGGTACGCGAGGCGGTGCTTATCGGGTACCCGGACCCGAACACGTCGGCTGCCGAGCTGGTGTGCGCGGTGGTGGTACCGGACGGCACTGCGCCCAGCCTCGCCCAGCTGCGCGACCACCTCGCCGGGCTCGGCGTCGGCGAGGTGTACTGGCCGGACCGGATCGAACTGCTCAACGCGCTGCCCCGCAACTCGCTCGGCAAAGTACAGCGCAACGTGCTGCGAGCCGAATTAGCGACAGCGCACCCGTCGCCCGAGTCGACTGCGACGGCGCGCCCGTCGCCCGAGTCGACGGCGTCGGCTCCGGCGTCGGCTCCGACCGTTCGGTGAGCGGTACCCGCGTCGCGACCCGCTGGGCGGTGTTCGCCGCCGCAGCGTCCGGTACCTTCCTCGGCGCGCTCGACCTCAACGTGGTACCGGTCGCCATCTCGGACATGCAGCGCGCGTTTCCCGGTACCCCGGTCGCCCGGCTGTCCTGGGTCACCACCGGGTACGCGATCACGTTCAGCGCGACGCTGCTCCCGGCTGGAGCCCTGGCTGACCGGCTGGGTCGCGCGCGCGTGTTCCTCGCCGGGTTGAGCCTGTTCACCCTGGCGTCGATCGGCTGCGCGGCGGCGGGCAGCCCAGCGTTCCTGATCGCGGCGCGGCTGGTCCAGGGCATCGGCGGCGGGGTGCTGACCCCGTTGGCGATCGCCTTGATCCTGCCGGCGTTCGGCGCGGCGCGTGGGCTCGCGCTCGGGCTGTGGAGCGCGACGGTGTCCGCCGCCGCGACGGCTGGACCCGCCGTGGGCGGGCTGCTGGTCGCCGCGTGGAACTGGCGGCTGGTGTTCATCGTGACGGCGGCGATCGGGGTACCGGCGGTGCTGCTCGGCATCCGGGTGCTGCCGCGTGAGCCGGTACCGGACTCCGGCGAGCCCGCCGACCTTCCCGGCGCTGCCGTGCTCGCCGCCGCGCTCGGGCTCGCCTGCCTCGGGCTGACGTACGGCGACGGCACCGGTCTCGCCATGGTCGTCGGCGGTGCTGCCCTGGCATGCCTGTTCGCGGCTCGTACCGCCCGGCACAATGCGCCGCTGATCCGACCCGGGCTGCTCGCCACCCGCGCGGTGTGGACGGCGAACGTGGCGCTGCTGCTGTTCGGGATGCTGTTCTTCACCGTCCAGTTGTCGAACGCGCTGTTCCTGACCGGCCCGGAGGGACACAGCGCGCTGGGCGCCGGGCTCGCGCTGACCCCCGGAGCGGTCGCCACCACCGTGACCGGGTACCTCGCCGGACCCGCGAGCGCGCGCACCGGTCCCCGACTCGTCGCGGCGGCAGGGCTCGCCGGCTTCGGGATCGGCGCGGCGGTACTCGCCTGGGCATCGGCCCGGCATCTGGGGTACGCGTCCGGGCTGCTGCCCGGTTTCCTGGTCGCCGGCGCCGGGGCGGGCGCGGCGTTCACCGCGTTGAGCGGGGCGGCGGTCGCCGCGGTACCGGCTGCCGAACTCGGCGCGGGCTCGGCGTTGTCGGTGGCGTCGCGGTCCGTCGGCGCGTCGCTGGGCTTCGCCGTGCTCGGCAGCCTGCTCGCCGCGCACGCGGGTGGGACCGACGCGTACCGTACCGGCTGGTGGGGCGCGGCGCTGGGCGTGGCGGTCGTGGTCGGCGCGGTGCTGCTGATACCGCCGGGCGGGCTGCGCCGGGTCGGCTGACCGGCATGCGCCCGTGAGTCGGCGATACGACGACGGCAGCACGCGCCGGTACCGGGAGCTCGTGGCGCGGGTCCGCTATGGTGGCGCAATGGCGATCAACATGGACGACCCGCAGGAAGTGACCGCCGAGTTCCACGCCATCATGCGCGCCAACCGGGTCTTCCTGATCAACCCGGCACATGCCGCCGCCGCCCGGTCGAGGGTGCTGGCGCGGCTCGTCCGCGACGGTCTCATCACCGAGGCCGAGCGGCGCGCCAGGATGGACGAGTTCCGTCGCGACCTGGGTCTGAAGTGAGCCACGCGATGCTGACCGCGCGCGGGGTCGGTGAATAGAACCGTCCCGCCGCGCGCACTCCTGCAGGCTCGACCGCAGCCGGTACCGGGCGTAGCGCAGTCGGTAATCGGGCAACGTCTCGGCGGCGTGGTTTCAGTTCGCCGCCGTCGATGACCGGGTCGGCGTAGATGTAGTCGCCGATCTGCACGACGAAGTCGAGGTCGAGGGTGGACGCGTTGTCGCGCGCCCCGGAATCGTCGAGCGTTCCCCGCGTACGCCGGCAGGGATCAAGGACCGTCACAGCGTACAAAACACATACAAGTGTCCACAGTCACCGCTAAATAGCCCGACGACGGGACACCGCGCCGACGCGGTCGCACGTATTCTCGGTCGGCAGCACCTGACGCCCCCCAGCCGCCCCGCCGAGCGAAGGCGCGGGTCGACATCCGGTCTTCTGCGGGGCCACTCAATCACAGTTCGGGAGGACGCCCCTGTACCGCACGATTTCGCGCGCGGCTGCCGTGCCGCCGCTCGACCCGTCGTCCGTACCCACACAGGACAAGTCAGTGAACGCATCGCGAACAACCGTCCGATCCGCTTCACCCGCCAAGCTGCTCGCCACCGCGGCTCTCGCCGCGCTGTCGTTGACCGTGGCAGGAGTAGCGGCGACGCCCGCGGCAGCCGCGCCCAGCGGCACCGGCAGCACAAGCCGGGGTCCGCTGCCGACCGCCTCGTCGAACGGCTGGGCGGGCGCCGGCATCAAGTACCACCAGTCGCAGACCCAGAAGCAGCAGCCGAACACCGGATCGCCGAACACCGGGTCCCCGAACACCGTGTCGCCGAGCACGACCTCCAGTTACCGATCCGCCCCGCCCGGATATCCGCAGGGCATCGACGTGTCGAGCAACGACCACGACTACGGGACCCCGCCGGACTGGCCCACTCTCGCCGCCAACGGGTACACGTTCGCGTACGTCAAGGCGACCGAAGGCACGACGTACACCAACCCGTACTTCGCCACCGACTATGCCGCGGCGAAGCAGAACGGGCTGGACGTCGGAGCGTACGTGTTCGCCCGCCCGGACAGCCCGGACCCGGCAGCCCAGGCGGACTACCTGTACCAGCAGATGAAGTGGACGGCGGACGGCAAGACCCTGCCGCCGATGATCGACATGGAGTGGCCGTACTTCAGCGGCTACAACGCCTGCTACAACCTCACGGTCGACCAGATGGTCAACTGGCTGACGACGTTCGTCAAGGAACTGCGCGGCAAGATCGGCGTGGCGCCGGTCATCTACACCGCGCCGTCGTGGTGGCAGCAGTGCACCAACAACAGCGCGGCGTTCACCAGCAGCCCGCTGTTCGTCTCGTCCTGCGCGACCACGCCGCCGGCGGTACCGGGCTGGTCGACGTGGACGTTCTGGCAGTACGACATCAAGGCGTGCGGCGACGACCCGCCGAACGACCAGGACGTCTTCAACGGCACGGTGACCCAGCTCAACAACCTGGCGTACCCGCTCGGAAACTCGTGCTTCCCGCCGATGGTCGGTGATACCAACGGCGACCACCACGCCGACACCGTGCTGATGTGCCACCGACCGGACAACTCGATCGGGCTGTTCACCTCGCTCGGCGACGCGACCGGCGCGTTCGGCACGTTCACCAGCGGGTACACGCTGCCGCCGAACGCCTGGGACTGGAATTCGTTCCGTACCATCTCCGGCGACTTCAACGGCGACGGTCGGGCGGACGTGGCCGCCATGTACCACTTCTCCACCGGCGCGATCAGCATGTGCAC
>DASUXA010000067.1:0-2027 GCA_036378155.1 Micromonosporaceae bacterium
GACGATGGTGCCGCGCTTCCAGCAGGTGTACGGCATGCGCTCGCTGACCTTCGTCAACGGGTTCCCGCGCCGCTGGGGTTTCCTCAAGTGCACCGCCAACGATCTGGCGAACCTGATGTCGTACATCCTCGACAAGCTCGACCCGACCGACCGGACGTACCTGGTCGGGGCGATGCGCTCGGTCGGCTCGATCCAGCGGTGGGGGGTGTGGGCCGCCGGGCCGGCGCTGCGGCCCGGCGTCAAGGACGGCTGGTCGATCGAGAGCGACAACGGCTCGAAGCACTGGATCACCGACACGGTCGGCTTCGCCGGACCGGACGAGCGGTACGTGGTCGGCGTGATGTACCACCTGCTGCCCGGTTCCGGCACCATCTACGCCGGCTGCCACACGGTCAGCGACCTGGTCGCGACGGTGTTCGGCGCGCAGGTACCGGCGACGATTACCGTGCCCGACCCGAGTACCGGTCTGTGAACCGGCCGATCGCCTGACGCAGCCCGACCGGGTCCAGCCCGTGTGCCTCGGCGTGGTCCGCCGGCGTGCCGTACATCCGCAGGTCGCGTCGCGTGACGCCGAGCGCGAGCAGCCGGTGCGGCCGGTCGGACAGCGCGTCGGCGACGATCCGCGCCGAGGTACCGGCGAGGTACGGCTCGACCAGTACCACGTCGCTGCGGTCGCCGAGCAGCGCGCGCAGACCGGCGACGTCGAACGGCCGCGGAGTGTTGGTGTACGCGACGGTGACCGGCAGGTCGCGGGTCGCGGCGAGCACCGGGTCGAGCATCGGTCCGACGGCGACGACCAGGGCGGTGGTGGGGTCTCCGGCGTCGTTGACGCGGACCGGGACGAGTCGTCCGTCGCCCGGATACGCCCGCTCGTTGTGCTGGGTCGACAGCCGCAGGTACACCCGGTCGTCGCCGGCCACGGCGGCGCGCAGCAGCCCCGGTACCTCGTCCGCGTGACCCGGCACCCGCACCGTCCACTGTGTCAACGTGTCGAACAGCGCGACGTCGCCTGGCGAGTGGTGGGTTCGCCCGACCGCCGCCCCGTCGTACGACGCGCCGACGCTGACCAGGACCGCCCCGACACCCTGATGGTCGAGGTCGAGCTTGATCTGCTCGTACGCGCGGTCGACCAGGAACGTCGCGTACGAGTGGGCGATCGGTCGCAGCCCGGTCAACGCGAGTCCCCCGGCGACGCCGAGCATGAGTTGTTCGCGGATGCCGACGTTGAGTACCCGGTCCGGGTGGTTCAGCGCGGCGGGGCGGAACGCGTCGGCGGAGATGTCGGCGAGCACCAGCGCCGCTCGCGGGTTCTCGTCGAGCAGCGCGGTGGTGGTCCGGATGAACGCCTCACGCATGGCTGTACTTCCTCTCGACGGTGGCGACGACGACGTTGGGGCGGTCGGTGTACCGGCGGGTCAGGGCGGTTTCGAGGGCGTCGTGGTCGCGTCCGTCCACCGTGGTCGCCGCCCAGCCGTGGGCGGCGAACCGGGAGGCGATCCCGCCGGGCCAGCCGTGGGTGGACGACTGGTTGTCGACCACGACCGCGGTCAGCGAGGCGAGCCCGGTCGCCCCGGCGTACGCGATCGCCTCGTGGTTGGAGCCCTCGTCGAGTTCCGCGTCGCCGACCAGGACGACGACCCGGCTGTCCAGGAGGCCCTGGGCGCGCAGCCCGAGCGCCATGCCTACGCCGAGTCCCAGCCCGTGACCGAGCGACCCGGAGCCGATCTCGACACCGGGTACCAGCGTCCGGTCCGGGTGGTGCCCCAGGCGGCTGGTGCGGCTCGCCATGTCGTCGAGCCACGAGACCGGGATGAACCCCTTGGCTGCGAGTACCGCGTAGTACGCCGCCGGCCCGTGCCCCTTGGACAGCACGAACCGGTCCCGGTCCGGCTCGTCGACGGTCGCCGGGCTGACCCGCAGCACCCGGTCGTACAGGACCCATAACACGTCTTTCGTCGACGTGGCGCTCGGGGCGTGCTTCTCGTCCCCGGTCAGCCGCGTCATCAGCGCGTCCAGATCGGCGTACC
>DASUXA010000068.1:0-51104 GCA_036378155.1 Micromonosporaceae bacterium
GACAGGCACCAACAGTGACCCCGGTTACGGCGCTGCCGACCCCCGCTTCGGCGAGCAGGGCGGCCTACTCAGCTACGGCAGCTACCTCCGCGTCGCGGAACTGCTCGACCAGCAGGTACCGCAGAGCGATCCGCCAGCTCATGACGAGCTGCTGTTCATCACCATCCACCAGGTCTACGAGCTGTGGTTCAAGCTGCTGCTGTCGGAACTGACCGACGCGCGCGACCGGATGCTCGCCGGCGAGGACTACCTGCCCCGGGTGCGGCTGCAACGCTCCCTGGTCATCGAGCGGGTACTGGTGACCCAGGTCGACGTGATCGACACCATGACCCCGCAGGACTTCCTCGCGTTCCGCAGCAAGCTCGCGCCGGCGTCCGGCTTCCAGTCGGCGCAGTTCCGCGAGATCGAGTTCCTGTCGGGGCTGAAGGACGCCGGGTACATGGACCGGTTCCGCGGTCTGACCGACCTCGAGCGGTCCCGCCTCAAGCAGCGGCTCGACGAGCCGTCGCTGTGGGACGCGTACCTGTCGCTGCTGCGGCACCACGGCTTCGCGGTCGACACCGAGGAGGAACGGTTCGAGTCGCTGGTGCGGATCGCGCACAACCGCCCGGACCACGGCGCGCTGTGGGATGTCGCCGAGGCGCTGCTCGACCACGACCAGGCGTGGTCGTTGTGGCGGGCGCGGCACGTGCTGATGGCGGAGCGGCAGATCGGCACCAAGCGGGGCACCGGCGGCTCGGCTGGCGGGGCGTACCTTCGTTCCCGCATTCACCTGCGGTTCTACCCCGAGCTCTGGGAGCTGCGCACCCGGCTGTAGCCGGTGGCGACCGCGCCCGCCTCGGACGGGCGCGGTCGCCCTCCAGCGCGCACGGCGTCGCCCGGCGGCGCGCGGACACCCGCACCGCGCGGGCGGCCCGGCGATCCGGCAAGGTATCGACATGGACCGCCACCTCCGCAGCCTGATCGCCCACACCGACCATCCCATCGCCGCGCCGCTGCGCGACGCGTCGGTCGAGCGACTGCTGCGGCGCGCCCGGCTGCCGCGCCGTGCCCGCCTGCTCGATCTGGGCTGCGGCGAGGCCGGCTGGCTGCTGCGCGCGCTGGAGTTGTACCCGGAGTCGACCGCCGACGGGGTGGACGTGTCCGGTCCGGCGCTGGACCGCGCGGCGCGCGCCGCGACGGCTCGCGGGGTGGCTGACCGGCTGTCCCTGCACCGCACGGACGCGACCGGTTTCCCGGTGGGGGAGCGGTACCACCTGGTCTGCTGCGTGGGCGTCGCGCACGTGTTCGGCGGGTTGCGGTCCACGGTGGACGCGGCACGGCGGTACCTGCGCTCCGACGGGTTGATCCTGGTCGGGGACGGCTTCTGGGACCGGTCGCCGGACGCCGCGGCGCTCGCCGGTCTCGGCGCCCGCGCCGAGGACCTGCGCGACCTCGCCGGTACCGTCGCCGAACTCGGCGCGACCGGCTGCGTTCCGGTGTACGGCCACGTCAGCGACGCCGACGAGTGGGACGAGTACGAGTGGTCCTGGAGCGGGACCCTCGCCAGTTGGGCGCTGGACAATCCGACCGACCCGGACGCGTCCGACGCGCTCGCGGCGGCGACCACGCACCTGGAGGGCTGGCTCGGCGGGTACCGCGGCGTCCTCGGCTTCGTCACGGTGCTGCTGCGCTGCCCGACCTGAACCCCGACCTCAATTCCCGACCTCAATTCCCGACCCGACCCGGGCCTCGGGTCGCCCGTCGGCTGCCCGACACGAACCTCACCGTCGGTACCGAAGCACACCGGTTGGGACGTCAGGCACCCTCTCCATACCCGCGTCACCTCAGTGCCGACCTGTACACGCCAGGGCCATTCCAACTACGGTCGGCGGCAACGTGCGTCGTACCCCGGACGCGTTTCCCGATTCGTGGTGGCAGGAGTGCCCATGAACCGTTCCCATCTTTTTGCCGGCGGAGCCGTGGCTGTCGCGGCTGCGCTGGCGCTCACCATGACCCAGCCGGCGCTGGCCGGCTCGGGTTCCAGTAACGCGGACGACCCGACCCGGGCCGGCGGCGTGGACACCAGCGTGGCGCTGGTGCAGCTCAACGGCGACCCCCTGTCGATCGCGTCGAGTACCCACCCGACGCAGGGCAAGAAGATCGACTTCGACAGCAACACCGTGAAGTCGTACCGCGCGAAGCTGTCCGCGGAGCGCAACGACTTCAAGCAGTGGCTGCGCGCCAACGCGCCCGACGCGAAGGTGACCAGCGAGTTCGACATCTCGCTGAACGCGGTGTCGGTCAAGCTGAACGGCGTGGCGCTGTCCACCATCGCCAGCGCGCCGCAGGTGCGCACGGCTCAGTACGAGTCGGTGTACCAGCCGCTCGCCGCCGACCCCGACCTGTCCCTGATCCACGCGGTCGAGGCGTGGAACCAGGCGGGCGGCGCGCCGAACGCGGGTGCGGGGGTGAAGGTGGCCATCGTGGACACCGGCATCGACATCACCCATCCGTGCTTCTCCGACGCCGGGTACCCGGCGCAGAAGCAGCTCGGTGACACCCGGTTCACCAACAACAAGGTGATCGCCGCCAAGGTCTTCAACAACAAGGCGACCGCCAACAGCTACACGCCGGAGGCTCTGCAGGAGCACGGCACCCATGTCGCCGGTACGGTCGCCTGCGACGCCGACACCCCGGCCACGGTCGACGGGGTCGCGATCCCGTACCGGATGTCCGGTGTCGCGCCCCGCGCGCTGCTGGGCAACTACAACGTCTTTCCTGGCGACGTGACCAACGCGCGCAGCGAGGACATCCTCAACGCGCTCGAGGCGGCGTACGCCGACGGCTTCGACGTGGCGAACATGAGCCTCGGCGGCGGCGCGTCCGGCATCCAGGACCTGCTCACCATCGCGGTGAACGACCTGGACGAGGCGAACATGGTGGTGGCGGTCGCGGCGGGCAACTCGGGTCCCGGCCACTACACGGTCGAGTCGCCGGGTAGCGCGGCCCGTGCGCTGACCGCCGGCGCGAGCACGGTGCCGCACTTCATCGGTACCCCGGTGACCGTCGGGGGCACGAGCTACGGTGCCGCCCTGGGCGACTTCGGCAAGGTCACCTCGGACACCACCGCGCCGCTGGCGGTGGTTACCAGCGCGCCGACCGACCCGGCGACGGGTCTGTCGACCGCCTGCTCGGCGCTGCCGGCGGGCAGTCTGACCGGCAAGATCGCGTTGATCTCGCGCGGCTCGTGCACCTTCTCGCAGAAGATCCGGGACGCGCAGGACGCGGGTGCCGCGATCGTGCTGGTGGTCAACAACGTCGGCGGCGACCCGATCGCGATGGGTCTCGGCGGCATCCCGAACGAGCCGACGGTGCCGGCGTACCAGCTGAGCCTGGCGGACGGTCTGCAGGTCAAGACCCACGACGGGGAGGCGACCACGGTGGGCGCGAACCCGGCGTACTTCAGCACCGGCAACGCCAACCTGATGGCCGGCTTCTCCAGCCAGGGTCCGACCGACGTCGACTACCGCGTGAAGCCGGACGTGGTCGCGCCGGGCGTGAACGTGCTGAGCTCGATTCCGCACCAGTTCTGCCCGACGGCGCCGTGCTTCGCGTTCTTCCAGGGCACCTCGATGGCCACGCCGCACCTGGCGGGGTCTGCCGCGGTGGTCAAGTCGCAGCACCCGGACTGGTCGGCAGAGCAGATCCGGTCCGCCATCGTCAACACGGCTGACCAGGGTGTGCTGAAGAACCTCAAGGGCTCCGCGTTGGAGACCGACGTCAACATCGTCGGCGCCGGCCGGGACGACGTGCTGTCCGCGGTCAACGCCTCGGTCGCCCTCGACCCGGTCAGCACCAGCTTCGGCGCCGTGCCGTCGGGTTCCGGTCAGACCGCGACGCAGACCGTCACGCTGACCAACGTGACCGGTTCGGCGGCGACGTACACCCTGGCGGTGGGCGCGTCGACGGGTGCCGGGGTCGGCTACTCGCTGAGCACGTCGTCGGTGACGCTCGCGCCGGGGCAGTCGGCGACCGTGACGGTCACCATGTCGGCGGACAAGGGCGCGAGCGGCGGTGACCACGCCGCCACCCTGCGCATCTCGTCGGGTGGCGTCGAGGTGGCGCACGCGGTGATCTACACCTTCATCAAGTAACGAAACATGATCACGTCGGGGGCGGGCCGGCATCGGCTCGCCCCCGACCGTGCGAAGTCTCGGCGAGAGAGCGTCTCCTTTACTCCGGGTTGGTGGATACTGGACCGTGACGCCGCTTTGTGTCCATATCATCATGTTTGGTAGCTCCTGTTGTGGTCCCGCACGGACTGTGCACAGTGGAGATGTCGCCATAGCGGGGCACAATGGACACACAATTACCGAAAACGTGGACGAGCCGGGCGAGTTAGTGGGAGCGTGAAGTTATGGGGGACTCGGGACTGAACGCCACCGCAGCCGCTCTGCTGGGACTGCTCCACGACGGCCCGATGACCGGCGGACAGTTGATGGTGGTCGCCGAGCGTCGGCTCGGCTCGTTCTGGTCGATGACCCGCAGCCAGGTGTACCGGGAACTGCCGGCGCTGGCGGACGCCGGGTATGTCCGGATGGGCAAGCCTGGGCCGCGGGCCAGCCAGCCGTACTCGATCACGGCTGCCGGCAAGCGGGCGTTCAGTCGCTGGCTGTCCGGCGAGCCGGGACGGGAGCAGGTACGCAACCCGATCGCGCTGCGGGTCGCGTTCGGCAGCCTGCAGACACCGGATCAGCTGCAGAGCGCGTACGAGGCGGCGACGGCGTACCACACCGCCGCCCTGGCGCAAGCCCGCGACCTGGCCAAAGAGATCAGGAAAGAGGGCGACGAGTTCGGCGCGTCGTCGGTCGACTTCGCCGTGGGGTACCACCGCGCGGTGCTCGCCTGGCTGAAGACCGTGCCGACCACGTCGGGGGCGACCAAGACGGCGCCCGCGAAGGCGACGCCCGCCAAGTCGACGCCAGCCAAGACGTCGCCGACCAGGACCTCGACGGGCAGGGGCGCGACCGCGAAGAGCGCCGCCCGGTAGCGCCCGGCGGCGGACGGGCCGCCTGCCGCGGACACCGGTTCTCGCGGGCGGACCGGCGAGCGGCGGTCGCTCGCGCGGTGCCGCCCTGGCAGCGGACGGGCCGGCGGGCGGCGCGCCCGGACCTACCCGGTGGGCGACGCCGCATCTGACAAGATCGTCGGCGCGCCGTAGGCTTTTCCCGTGACCGCTGCCGACTACGCCGACCAGTTGAAGGACCTCGACTCGACGCTGCGCAACATCGAGACCGTCCTGGACCTTGACCGGATGCACCGGGAAAAGGCCGAGCTGGAGCAGGCCGCCTCGGCCCCGGACCTGTGGGACGACCAGGCGCGCGCCCAGCAGGTGACGTCCCGGTTGTCGTACGTGCAGGGCGAGATCAACCGGCTGGAGCGGCTGCGCTCCCGCGTCGACGACGCGGCGGTGCTGCTCGAACTCGCCGAAGCCGAGGGCGACGCCGGCTCGCTCGCCGAGGTGGGCTCGGAGATCGTCGCGCTGCGCAAGGCGATCGACGAGCTGGAGGTGCGCACCCTACTGTCCGGCGAGTACGACGCCCGCGAGGCGGTGGTCACGGTGCGCTCGGGCGCCGGCGGGGTGGACGCCGCCGACTTCGCCGAAATGCTGCTGCGGATGTACCTGCGCTGGGCGGAGCGCCACGGATACCCGACGGAGGTGTACGACACCAGCTACGCCGAGGAGGCGGGGCTGAAGTCGGCGACGTTCGTGGTCAAGGCGCCGTACATGTACGGCACGCTCTCGGTCGAGGCGGGCACCCACCGGCTGGTGCGGATCAGCCCGTTCGACAA
Source organism: Micromonosporaceae bacterium (assembly GCA_036378155.1). Classification (GTDB taxonomy): domain Bacteria; phylum Actinomycetota; class Actinomycetes; order Mycobacteriales; family Micromonosporaceae; genus DASUXA01. The sequence continues at coordinate 5,836 of DASUXA010000068.1, forward strand.
CCAGGGGCGTCGGCAGACCAGCTTCGCGGCGGTCGAGGTGGTACCGGTCGTCGAGCAGACCGACGAGATCGAGATTCCGGACGACGACATCCGGGTCGACGTGTACCGCTCGTCCGGGCCCGGCGGGCAGGGCGTCAACACCACGGACTCGGCGGTACGGATCACCCACCTGCCCACCGGCATCGTGGTGAGTTGCCAGAACGAGCGGTCCCAGTTGCAGAACAAGGCGACCGCGATGAACGTGCTCAAGGCGAAACTGCTGGCGCTCAAGCGCGCCGAGGAGCAGGCCAAGCTGGACTCGATCCGGGGCGACGTCGCCGGGGCGTGGGGCGACCAGATGCGCTCGTACGTGCTGCACCCGTACCAGATGGTCAAGGATCTGCGCACCGAACAGGAGACCGGTAACCCGAACGCGGTGTTCGACGGCGACATCGACTCGTTCATCGAGGCCGGTATCCGCTGGCGCAAGCAGCGGCAGATGGCAGCCGCGGCTGAGGCGAGCTAGCGAGCGCGCCGTACCGGCTGCGTCCGCTGTTCGGCTGCGTCCGCTGTCCGGCGGCGTGGGCTGTAGGGCTGCGTCGGCTGTTGCGGCGGGCATCCGCTGTTCGCACGACCACCGTTCGGGCGGCGCGCACACTGTGGGCGGTGCCAGCCTTCCGCGGTGCCCGTTCGCTGAGCGGATTGTCCCCTTAGTCCTTGGCGGGACGTCGTTCGATCGTCCGAGCCCGCGCCCGTGTCTGCTCACGTTGCGTATTGCTCTGCCCGCGTACGGTCAGACCGCTCGGCGGCGGCTACGGAACGTCCTGCCTGGCTGGCGCAGTGGCATTCCACACAGGAAAGCCAGCTTTTCCGGCAAAAGCCGCTTATCGATCCGGTCGGGGTTGGCGTAACGGTGACGGCGCGTAGACTCTCGACCCGTGATTCGGCTCGAGCATGTGACCAAGACGTACCCCAAGGCGTCCCGACCGTCGCTGGACGACGTGTCCGTGGAGATCGAGAAGGGTGACTTCGTCTTCTTCATCGGTCCCTCCGGGTCCGGCAAGTCCACCATCATCAAGCTGCTGCTGCACGAGATCCAGCCCACCAAGGGCAAGGTCGTCGTCAATGGCCGTGACGTGACCGCGATCCGCTCGTGGCGCATCCCGAACTTCCGGCGATCGATCGGTTGCGTCTTCCAGGACTTCCGCCTGCTGCCGAACCGGACCGCGTACGAGAACGTGGCGTTCGCGCTCGAGGTGATCGGCAAGTCCAAGGAGGTCGCCCGGCGCGTCGTACCAGAAGTGCTGGAGCTGGTCGGGCTGGGGGGCAAGGAGCACCGGTACCCGCACGAGCTGTCCGGTGGTGAGCAGCAGCGGGTCGCCGTCGCCCGGGCGTTCGTGAACCGGCCGCTGATCCTGCTCGCCGACGAGCCCACCGGAAACCTCGACCCGGACACCTCGATCGAGATCATGCGGCTGCTCGACCGGATCAACCGGACCGGTACCACGGTCGTGATGGTCACCCACGACTCCAACATCGTCAACCAGATGCGCCGCCGCGTCGTCGAGATCGAAAGCGGCAGGATCGTGCGGGACCAGCCGCGCGGCGTGTACGGCTGACGGTCCCCCTCCAGATCCCCCACGGCGACGTTTCGGCGGAAGGAAACCCCACTCGATGCGCGCGAAGTACGTCCTGTCCGAGGTGGCGCTCGGGCTGTGGCGCAACGTAACGATGACCGTCGCGATGATGATCACGATGGCCGTGTCGTTGACCATGCTGGGCGCCAGCGTCGTGCTGTTCCTCCAGGTCAACAGCATGAAGGACTACTACTACGACAAGGTCGAGGTGTCGATCTTCCTGAAGAACGACGTCACCGACGAGCAGCGCACCGCGCTGAAGAACGCGCTCGACGGCGACCCCCTGGTCAAGAGCGTCTTCCACGAGAGCAAGGAAGAGGCGTACGACAAGTTCCGCACCCAGTTCCGCGACGCGCCGGACCTGGTCGCGGCGACCAAGCCGGACCAGCTTCCGGAGTCGTACCGGGTGAAGCTGAAGGACCCCAACCAGTACAAGGCGATCTACGACAAGTACAAGGACAGCGAGGGGATCAGCAGCATCGTCGACCAGCGGCGACTGCTCGGCAAGGTGTTCGGCATCCTCAACTCGATCCAGGAGCTCGCGCTGGTCATCGCGATCGTCCAGGGCTTCGCCGCGCTGCTGCTGGTCGCGAACACCATCCAGGTCGCGGCGTACAGCAAACGGCGCGAGGTCGCCGTGATGAAACTGGTGGGCGCCGCCAACTGGTTCATCCAGGCGCCCTTCGTGCTGGAAGCCATGTTCGCCGGTGTGATCGGCGCCCTGCTGGCGTGGCTCGCCCTGGTCGGTGCCAAGGTCTTCCTGCTGGACGGGTCGCTGAAGTCGCTCGCGTCGCTGCTGACGCCGGTACCGTGGCGCACGATCAACCTGATGCTGCCGCTGCTGTTCGTGATCGGTGCTCTGATCAGCGGCGTCACCGGTTGGGTCACGTTGCGCTTCTACATCAAGCGGTAAGTCGCACCGCCGCCGCGTCGCAGCGTTGAGGGGGCACCGTCCGGTGCCCCCTCAACGCTGATCTCGCTCGCCGCGACGGTCGGTGTCCGGTTAGCATTGCCGCGCCCGGACGACGAACGGGGACCCCGCGAGGAGGTGAGTCGAGATGCCGAAGGAGAAGGGCCGCAAGGTGGTGGCCTCGAATCGCAAGGCGCGCCACGACTACGCCATCCTCGACACGTACGAGGCGGGCGTCGCCCTGACCGGCACCGAGGTGAAGTCGCTGCGCGCCGGGCGGGCATCGCTCGTTGACGCGTTCGCGCAGGTGAAGGACGGCGAGGTCTTCCTGTACGGGATGCACATCCCGGAGTACGCCCAGGGCACGTGGACCAACCACGAGCCGCGCCGCACCCGCAAGCTGCTGCTGAAGCGGGTCGAGATCGACCGGCTGATCGGCAAGGTGAAGGAGAGCGGGCTGACGCTGGTACCGCTCTCGGTGTACTTCAACGACGGCTGGGCGAAGATCGAGTTGGGGCTCGCGCGCGGTAAGCGGGCGTACGACAAGCGTCAGGATCTTGCGAAGCGGGACGCGGAGCGGGAGATCAACCGGGCGCTCGGGCGGCGCGGCAAGGGCATGGAGTAGCCGCGCCGGGCCGCCCGCGGGCGTGGCGAACAGCACCGGTTCGTGGCGCGCCGGGTCCGCGTGGGACGTTGCCCGTCTGCCTATCAGTGGCCTAACCTCCCGTGTCGGCACAATCCGGGAGGTTGGCGCGGTGAATGGGCACCCGATCGTCCGGTCGCGTCGGGCTGTCGTTGCCGGTGCCGGGTTCGCCGTGGTCGTCGGCGTGGTGTCCGGCATCATGTGGGCCGCGAGCGCGCCGCCGAAGGTCGCGGCGGTCATCGTGGTACCCAGCGGTACGACCGCCGCCGGCAGCCAGTTGCCGGTTTTGGAGGGCATGGGACCACAGCCGTCCGGGGGCGCTTCGCCGTCGCGTACCGCGCCCAGCCCGAGCGCGTCGGATTCCGCTGCCGCTGCGACGCGGTCACCGGTGCCCTCCGGGGTGTCCGTCTCGTTCCACGCCCGGCGTACCTGGGAGACCGGCATGTCCGCCGACGTCGTGATCACCAACGGCGGGTCGACGCGGGCGACGTTCACGATCGACTTCGTGCTGGACCCACGGGTGACGCTGGACGGCAGCGCCTGGAACGCGCAGGCGGCGTACACGACCGGTCACCTGCGGCTGACCGGCACGGTCGAGCCGGGCGAGACGATCAACGCGGGGTTCAACCTCAAGCGCCCGGACAGTTCGGTACCGCTGCCGCAAAGCTGCACCGTGAACGGGCAACGTTGCACCGTGGTACCGGGATGAGAACGTGGCGCCGCCGCGTTATGCTCGTGTGGCTGCCCTGACCGGGCGGCACCTTCGAGGGGGTGACTGGTTTCGACTGCGGACGTTGAGGCAGGGGAAGCGAGCCGAGGAAGCCGACGTCGTCTCGGTAATCGTCGTCGGAAACCAATAAGCGCCAACGCTAAGCGCGCTGACTTCGCTCTCGCCGCCTGAGGCGGGTAGCGGGTCCGTCGGTCTGGGAGTGCCTTCGATCCAGTAACCGGCGTCAGTAAGAAGGCTGGCCAATCGGGTCCTGTCGCGGGGCCCGTGCGGCGAGACCAATCGCGACTGGGCCCGTCACACCGACTCGCTCGCGTGATCGGTGGGGCCGAGTAGAGGCACAGCGAGCTGCGCTCGGAGAAGCCCTGGCAAGACGCCGGAGGACCCGGGTTCGATTCCCGGCACCTCCACCCGGAGGTCTTCGCGGGACACCGCGGAGGCGACGAAACGCCCCGGACCATCTGGTCCGGGGCGTTTCGCATGACCCGGCGAGGCGCGGGCTGTCCGCCCGCGACGCGTGCGCTGTCCGCCCGCGACCTGCGCGAGGCTGGCGGGCAGCGCCTCGTGCCGGCGGTCGGCGTGTCGCTACCAGGGCACGCGCCCGTTGCGGTCGAAGAAGCCGCCGCTCGGTCCGTCCGGTCCGACCGTCGCCATCGAGACGATGATCTCCGCGCCTTCCTCGACCGGCTGGGTACCCCGGTGCCCGTTCAGGTCCGTCGCCGTGTACCCGGGGTCGACCGCGTTGATCCGGACCTGTGGGAAGTTCTTGGCGTACTGGCTGGTCAGCATGTTCAGCGCAGCCTTCGACGACGGGTACGCGAGGCCGGTCAACGTCGACTCGAACCGGTTCGGGTCGGTGGTGACGGTCAGCGACCCCATGCCGCTGCTCACGTTCACGATCACCGGCGTCGGCGACCGGAGCAGCAGCGGCAGGAACGCCCGCGTGACTCGGACCACGCCGAACACGTTCGTTTCGTATACGCGCTGTACCTGCTCAGCCGTGGTCTCCGCGGCCGGAACGGAGCCGCCGGCGATACCGGCGTTGTTGACGAGCACGTCGAGTGCCCCGTGTTCCCGCTCGATGGCAGCGGCGGCGGCGGAGACGGATTCGTCGTCGAGTACGTCGAGGGCGACGAACCGGGCACCGACGTCGCGTGCGGCGGCGCTGCCCCGCTGCGGGTCGCGGGCGCCGACGTACACCAGGTGTCCCGCCTCGACCAGGCGGCGGGCGGTCTCACGGCCGAGTCCCTTGTTGGCTCCGGTGATCAGCGTGACGGTCATGGGTACCACTGTCGGACGACCGCCGCCGGACAGACAGACCCGGCCGATAGTGGTACCGCCGGTACCACGACACAAGGTCGGCGGCGGGTCAGACTGGGTCGGTGGACGGCAACGAGCTCGGGACGGCGCTGCGCGCGTGGCGCGCCCGGGTACGCCCGGAGGATGTGGGGCTGCCCCGGCGCGGGGCGCGGCGAACGGCCGGGCTGCGACGCGACGAGGTCGCGATGCTCGCCGGCGTCTCCGTCGAGTACGTGGTCCGCCTGGAGCAGGGGCGGGCGAGGCATCCGTCCCGGCAGGTACTCGACGCGCTGGCGCAGGCCCTGCGGCTGTCCTCGCCCGAACGCGAGCATCTGCTGCGGCTCGCCGGGGGTGAGTCGGTCCCGGGCACGGTGCCGAGGCATCTGCCGCCGTCGGTACACCGTCTGCTCGCCCGTCTCGACGACCTGCCGGTCGCGGTGTTCGACGCGGGCTGGACGTTGCTGTCCGCGAACCGGATGTGGACCGCGCTGTTCGGCGAATCCGAGCAGGGCAGCGGGCGCGGTCGCAACCTGATCTGGCGGTTGTTCACCGAGCCCGGCACGGCGGGTCGCGTGGTCCGGACCGCCGAGGAGTTCGAGGCGTTCGCGGCGTCGGCGGTCGCGGACCTTCGCGCGGCGGCGGGACGGTACCCGGCGGACGCGCAGCTGCGCGCACTGGTCGCCGACCTGTGCCGGGCGAGCGAGCGGTTCGCTGCGCTGTGGCGGACCCACACGGTCCAGACGCAGGTCAGCGCGCGGAAGACGATCGCACATCCGGAGGTTGGTCTGGTCACCTTCGACTGCGACGTGCTGACCGTGGCGGGGACCGATCTGCGGATCGTGGTCTACACCGCGCCGCCCGGTACGGCGGACGCCGACGCGCTCGCGCTGTTGCGCGTTGTCGGTACCCAGGCGATATCCACGAACGGCGGGACCGACTGAGCGGGTTCGGATACCGACAGAAGTCTAATGACTACTCATTGTTGGAATGGGAATCGTTTGCCGCCCTCAATCGATGCAATTCTGGGTTAATCGGGCGAGCGGTCGTAGCCTTCCGTTATTCGTCGAACTGCCGACCGTTTGGGAGGGGAGCGATGGCGGCCTCATCAGCCAGGACAGCGTCATCGCTGGCCGCGGCCCGGCACAGCCACGCGCGACTCGCCGCCGCCGTGCACAACCTTGACCGGGCACTCGCGATGCCCGCCGTCGAGCCGACGTGGACCACTCGGGTACGCGGCGCCCTCAACGCCCTGCGCCCCGCGTTCGCCCTACACGTCGACACCACGGAAGGACCCGACGGACTGCACGGGGAGATCCTCGATCGCGAGCCCCGCCTGGCACATCAAGCCACCGTGCTGGTCCGTGAGCACGCGGTGATCGCCGCCACCATGGACGCGCTCGCCGAACGCCTCGGTACCGTCCCGCCGGACCTGATCCGAGCCTGGGCCGTCGACCTGCTGCGCGAGTTGTCCCGGCACCGGCAGCGGGGCGCCGACCTGCTGTACGAGGCGTTCGAGACCGACATCGGCGGCGAGAACTAGCCGGTGCCGGTTGTCGATGCGCGCGCCGGTCGGCTACGGGAGGCTGATCGGCAACGTGAGACCGTCCAGGGCGTGCCGGCAGGCGCAGCCCCGCTGGTCCGGCAGTGCGACGACGACCTTGAGCAGCAGCGCCCGCAGCCGTTCGGTGTTCTCCGCGAAGACCCGGAACACCTCGTCCTGCGTCACCCCGAGTTCGCCCTCCACGCCCGCGTCGAGGTCGGTGACCAGCGCGATCGACGTGTAGCACAGAGCGAGTTCGCGGGCGAGTACCGCCTCCGGATGCCCGGTCATGTTGACCACCGAGGCGCCCAGTCCCTCCGCGAACCAGCGCGACTCGGCGCGCGTGGAGAACCGCGGTCCTTCCACCACGACCACCGTGCCGCCGTCCTGTACCGGGATGCCGGTGGCGGCGGCGGTGTCGAGCACGGCACGCCGACCGACCGGGCAGTACGGGTCGGCGAAGTTGATGTGGACGGCGCCGCCGCAGTCGTAGAAGGTCTGCTCCCGCCCGCTGGTCCGATCGATCAACTGGTCCGGTACCACGAACGTGCCCGGCCCCAACTCCGGACGCAGCCCGCCGACCGCGCACGGCGCGACGACCTGACGTACCCCGATCGCGCGCAGCGCCCACAGGTTGGCGCGGTACGGGATGCGATGCGGCGGGAAGCGGTGATCCCGACCGTGACGCGGCAGGAACGCGACCCGGCGACCGTCCACCGTGGCGACGGTGATCGGATCCGACGGCGACCCGTACGGGGTCGTGACGGTGTGCTCCTCGGCATCGTCCAGCAGCGCGTACAAGCCGGATCCACCGATCACGGCCACGTCGGCGAGTGCGGTCACGATCGAGACCTTAACCAACGCTAGGAGGGCAGGCTATGGTGCGAGGCATGAAGCGCCCGGCGTCCCATCCCGGCCGCCCCGTGCCGGCCGCACCTGACCGGCATGTCCTCCGTGCCGGCGGGCAGGAACGGTGAGGAGGACCGTGTACAGCGAACTGGGGAGGGCCGGCGGCATGGCGGTGGAGTCGCTCAGCGGACGTCTGCTGGTCGCGACGCCGGCCCTGCGAGATCCCAATTTCGAACGCACCGTTGTCCTACTCATCGCCCACGAGGAAGCCGGCGCGCTGGGCGTCGTGCTCAACCGCGCCACCGAGGTACCGGTCGCCGAAGTGCTCGGCGGATGGGGCGCGCTCGCCGGTGAGCCGGCGGTCGTGTTCGAGGGCGGACCGGTACAACCCGAGTCGGCGATCTGCCTCGCCCGCACCCGTCCCGGCGTGGCGCGGTTGAACGGGTTCACTCGCGTGTCCGGCGCGGTGGGTACCGTCGACCTGTCCGGCGACCCGGACACGCTGCGCCCCAGCGTGCTCGGGGTACGCGTGTTCGCCGGGTACGCCGGCTGGGAGCGCGGTCAGTTGGAGGCGGAGATCAAGAGCGGCTCGTGGTTCGTGTTCGACGCGCTGCCCGGCGACCCGTTCGTCACCCGCCCCGACGACCTGTGGCCGATGGTGCTGCGCCGGCAGGGCGGGATGACCGCCGCCGTCGCCTACTTCCCGCCCGATCCGTCACTGAACTGAGATCGACTCGACACGGCAACCCGATGTGACCAACCGGCGCGTCGTGTGTACTATTGCGCGGGTGCTCGGGCAACCGGGCGCGAGGGGCCGTGGCGCAGCTGGTAGCGCACCACACTGGCAGTGTGGGGGTCAGGGGTTCGAGTCCCCTCGGCTCCACCCCTTGGGACAGGCAGTCAAACGCCCTGGTCACCACCGCTCAGGTGGCAACCAGGGCGTTGATCGTTCTCAGTCGAAATCTTGCCGCCGTGCCCAATGTATGCCAGCTCAGGCGCTCGCTGCTCAGCGTCCCGGAACGTCCCGTTTCGGGGTGAGGAAGGTCGATCGCAGCAGGAGCGCGAGTCCGTCGGCGAGGCGCCGGTGCGACCAGTGACGATCGTCGAGCAACGCTTCGACGACGTCCGAGGAAATGAGCGCGAACAGCATGTCGGTGGCCGAGGCGACGGTCCACGGCGCCCGTAGGCGGCCCTCGTCGGCGAGCCAGGATGCCAGGCGCCGGCAGTTGGCGAGCCTTTCGGCGACGACGCGTTCGCGGTGCGCCGCGGCGTCCGGGTCGAGCCGCCACACGCGTTGCAGGGCACGGTCGACGGCCAGCAGTTTGGGGTGGTAGCGGGCCAGGTGGCCGGCCCATTCGTCGAGTGCGGCGGCGGCGTCCGGTGCCCGCCAGACCTGCTGCACGGACTGCGCCAGCCCCTCGGCGTCCGCGATGTGGTCGAAGAGCGCGGCGACCAGGTCGCTGCGGGTGGCGAAATGCATGTACGCGGCGCGCCGGGTGACGCCGGCCCGGTCGGCGACCGCCGTCATGGTCAGCGCCTCGAAGCCTTGCTCCTCCAAGATGCCGCGCGCGGCGCCGAGCAGGGCCCCTCGGGTGCGGCGGCTGCGGGCGTTGGCGGGTTCGCTGATCGTGGTGCTGGGCATGGCGGCGCCTTTCTCGGTTGACGGAAGTATACGGCACGTGTACTAATGAACTTCACAGCCTGGATACTTCCTGTGCCGGGAGAAGGGAAAGAGCCGTGGTCAACGTCGCCGTCATCTACTACTCGTCGACGGGGAACGTGTACAAGTTGGCCCTTGGCGTCGCCGAGGGCGCGGAGAAGGCAGGAGCACAGGTTCGGCTGCGCCGCGTGCCCGAGCTTGCCCCCGACTCCGCGATCGACTCCAACCCCGCCTGGCGCGCTCATCTCGAGGCGACCGCCGACGTGCCCGTGGCCACGCACGACGACCTGCGTTGGGCCGACGCGTACGCCTTCGGCACCCCGACGCGCTACGGCAACGTCAGTTCGCAGCTGAAGCAGTTCTTCGACACCACCGCGTCGCTGTGGGCGGCGGGAGAACTGTCGGACAAGCCGGCGACCGGTTTCACCAGCGCGATCAACACGCACGGGGGGAACGAGTCGACCCTGCTCGCGCTGTACAACACGATGTACCACTGGGGCGCGATCGTCGTTGCCCCCGGGTACACCCACCAGGCGTTCTCCGCCGCTGGCGGCAACCCCTACGGCACCGCGCACCCCTCGGGCGACGGTCAGCCGTCAGAGGTCGCGATGGAAGCCGCTCGCCGTCAGGGAGAGCGGCTGGCCAGAATCGCGGCCCGGCTCGCCGGTACCGGGGAGGGTCTGGTGCCGTGAGCCGGCAGACGACCCGCGAGCGCATCCCACAGCTCGGAATCCTGGTGTCGCTCGCGGTGGCCGAGTTCGTCATGACCCTCGATCTCTCGATCGTCAACGTGGCGCTGCCGTCGATCCGGATCGACCTGGGCTTCGCCGCCGACTCGCTGCAGTGGGTGGTGAACGCCTACGCGCTCGCCTTCGGCGGGATTCTCCTGCTCGGCGGGCGCATGGCCGATCTGTTCGGCAGACGGCGGGTGTTCTGCTCGGCGCTCGCGGTGTTCAGCCTCGCCAGCCTGGGCTGCGCCCTCACGCCCGGAGCGGGCGCGCTGGTCGCGGCTCGTGTCGTGCAGGGGCTGGGCGCCGGTGTGCTCGCCCCGACCACACTGAGCATCCTGACCGCCGTGTACCCGACGCCCAGCCAGCGCAACCGGGCGCTGTCGATCTGGACGGCGGTAGCGATCGGGGGAGGCGCCGCCGGTGGAGTCATCGGCGGCGTGCTCACCGCCGCGCTGTCATGGCGCTGGGTCTTCCTGGTCAACGTGCCGGTCGGGACCGTGCTGTTCGGATACGGGCTGCTCCGCCTGCCTCGTGAACCCCGTCGGGCCCTGCGCGAGCGCGTGGACGTCGCCGGCGCGGTGACCGCCACGGCCGGTCTGAGCGCCCTGGTCTGGGCGCTCGTGCGCGCGGAGGTGGCCGGGTGGGGATCCGTCGCGGTGCTGAGCGGTCTCGCGGCCGCGGCGCTGCTGCTCGGGGGCTTCCTGGTGATCGAGCAACGGCTGGCGCACCCACCCCTCGTGCCGCTGTCGGTGTTCCGCTCACGACTGGTTACGGCGGGCAACCTGCTGAGCTTTCTCAGTTTCGTCCCGGTGATGGCGACCTGGTACTTGCTCAGCATCTACCTGCAGCGCGTTCTCGGCTGCACCCCGGTCGAGGTCGGGCTGTGGTTCCTGCCGATGTCCCTGGCGGTCGTCGGCGGTTCCCAGGTCGGCTTCCGGCTCGTCGTCCGCGTCGACGCGCGCGTGCTGTTCGGTGTCGGTGCGCTGCTCGGCGCCGTCGGCCTGGACCGGCTGGGCAGGCTGTCAGCCGGCAGCTCGGTCGTCTGGGTGGTCGTTGCGGCAACCATCACGATGGTGGGGGGCGGACTGCTGTCCGCCCCGATCACCGTGGCCGCGACCTCGGGCCTCGGCCCGGAGCAGGGCGGCCTTGCCGGCGGGCTGCTCACCACGACCCGCCAGGTCGGCGGCGCGGTCGGGCTCGCCGTGATGGGTACGCTCGCCGCCGCGCACACCGGGGCCGCCGGCTCCGGGCCCGCGGCGGCAATGACCGCCGGCTCGGCCGCCGCCTTCACCACGGGTGCACTGGTCTTCGTTGTCACAGCGGTTGTCGGTGCGTTGACGCTGCCCGCTCGGCTCGCTCCACCTGCGACCGCCACGTCTCCGCCGGGTCGGCACGACGCCCTGAGCCAAGGCAGGCGAGCGACGGTACGCCGTGGGTGACCGCGCCGTGGGGAGGTCGTACCGTATCGGAACATCTCGCCAGCGGCGGCGAGCTCCACTGCCGACCTCCTCCGCCAGCCGGGCCGTCGACAAGTCATCTCTCAACCCACCACCGTTCGGCCCGAAACCTCGGGACTTTCGCTCTTATCGGGCGATCGCCGCGAGTCGGACTATTTGTGTAATGAGTCCGCGAATCATTGGACTTCGAGGAGGTCGCGATGGTGCTCGCAGACAGCAGCTATCCGCTGCTGGACGCTATGTGGACGATGATCGTCTTCTTTGCGTGGGTGATCTGGTTCTGGATGCTGATCACTATCTTCGCCGATCTCTTCCGCAGATCAGACGTGTCCGGTTGGGGCAAGGCCGGTTGGGTCGTCCTGTTGCTGGTACTACCGTTCGTCGGGGTGCTGATCTATCTGATCGGGCAGGGCCGGGGCATGGCCGAGCGGCGAGGGCGCGAGGCCCAGACGGCGCAGACCCAGTTCGACAGCTACGTCCGGTCCGTCGCGACGGACGGACACGCCGCCGACCAGATCGCCAAGGGCAAGCAACTGTTCGACAGCGGCGCCATCACCGCCGAGGAGTACGAGTCGCTCAAGCAGAAGGTGCTGACCTAGCAGTCGCGGACGGCGTCGAGTCGCTGTGTGATCGGACACGGCTCTCACGGCACACAGGTGCCGGTGCGCCGGTGCCGTGGTGGCGGTTCGAGTCCCGTCAGCCGCGCTCGTAACGAGCAAGGGCGTTCGCCGGTCGAGGCGGACGCCCTTCGTCGTTGTCGGTGAAAAGGCGCAACCGATGGTTGCGTTGAGTCGGTCTCCGGGGTAGCGTCACGAGCAACCAAAGGTTGCGGGAGGCTGGCATGGAGTTCGGAACCATCGAACGCGAGATCTTCATCGAGGCGTCGCCTGAGATCGTCTTCGAGGTCGTGAGCAGTCCCGACCACCTGAAGGAGTGGTGGCCGGACGACGCCCGGTACGACCCGACGCCCGGCTCAGCCGGGGAGATCGTCTTCGGCGATCGCGAGGCGGGTGGGACAGTCGTGGCGTTCACCGTCGTCGACGTACGACCGCCGAAGACGTTCTCGTTCCGGTGGACGCATCAGGCGGACGAGATCGCGGCGGAGGGCAACTCGTTGCTGGTCACCTTCGATCTCACGCCGTCGGGCGGCGGGACCCTGCTCAAGATGACCGAGTCCGGCTTCCGGGAGATGGGCTGGGAGATCGCCGTCCTCGAGCAGCGGTACCACGAGCACGTCACCGGCTGGGACTTCTATCTGCCGCGGCTCGCGCCGTACGTCGCGACGCTGGAGGTGCGGCCGTGAGCGCCGCGCTGTCCGACCAGGTCGACGACGACCTCTGGTCCGCGATTGGGGACCCCACCCGGCGTCGCATGCTCGATCTGCTGCTCGTCGACGGCGAGGGGACCGCGACCACGCTCAGTCGGCAGATGCCGGTCACCCGTCAGGCGGTAGCCAAGCACCTCGGTGTCCTCGATCGGGTGGGCTTGGTGCGGGCGACTCCGGCGGGCCGGGAGAAGTGGTACCGGGTGGACGACGCCCAGCTCGCCCGCGCGGTGGCCCAACTGTCCGCGGTCGGGTCGGCGTGGGACGCGCGACTGCAGCGGATCAAGCGGATCGCCGAGGCGATCCAACGTTCCCAACAGGACCGACGAGATTGAGGAGAAGCGAAATGGTGGACATTCTGCACCGGGTCGGAGTGAAGAATTCGACACCCGAGAAGGTGTACGAGGCGCTGACCACCGTCGAGGGCCTTTCCGGCTGGTGGACCGACGACACGAAGGGGAGCGGCGACGTCGGCGGGGTACTCGAATTCCGGTTCCCCGGCGGGGGCGTCGACATGCAGGTCGTCGAGCTGCAGCCGGCTCAGCGGGTGACGTGGCGGGTCGTCGACGGCCCCGCGGAATGGATCGGCACGACGATCGACTGGGACCTGCGCCAGGCGGGCGACTACACGATCGTGCTGTTCAAGCACCAGGGCTGGACGGAACCGGTGGAGTTCATGCACCACTGCAGTACCAAGTGGGCCTCGTTCCTGATGAGCCTGAAGTCTCTGCTGGAGACCGGCGAGGGCGCCCCGGCGCCGCGCGATGTACGGATCGACGATTGGGATTAGATCCGGCGAGGCGGGGTTTGGTCGGTCGCGCGACGAATGCTGGTCGCGCGACCGACCGGAGCCGCGTCAGGCGACGGACCGGTGTTCGGCTACGCCGCGACGGCGCCGAACCGCTGTCGGGACGAGCGGTACAGCATCGGGATCAGTACCGCCGCGACGACCACGTGGAACAGGGCGAGCAGGGCACGCTGTCCGACGGTGGCACCGGTACCCAGCATCGGCAGGCTGAGCGACAGGACGAACACCACGAGCGCGACGACCAGCCACGCGGTCGCGGCACGCGTGGTGAACTTTTCCAGCAGCGCCAGCAGTACCCACCCGGCGATCGAGGCGACCGCGCTGTTGAAGACGACGTCGAGCAGGCGGACGGGGACGCTGGGCGCGCCCTGGATCGCCGGGGTCGCGAGGTCGACGCCGAACACCTGGGTGACGATCGCCCATACCACGCCGCTACCGACGACCGCGGCGGCGACGGCAAGCAGCCGGTACCGGATCCGCTGTCCCGGACGAACGGAGGCCGGTTCGCTGGTCGGGACTTCCGGCGTCGACGTGCTCATAACGCTCACCTCCGATGCTGCAGATGTCCGCGCCAGCCTATGAGCCCCGGTCAGCGACACGAGTCCCACGAATGTGTGGCTGCCGGTACGGCTGGAGCACGGCCCTGCCGGACGGTCATGCGTTGTCGAGACCCCACGAGATGACCCGGTCGGGTCTGATCCGGATCAGCGGTGCGTTGTCCGCTCCGTCGCCGGGTACGGCTTCGGCGGGTCCTTCCACAATGACCGCTCGCGGTCGCCACGGGTCGACCGAGGCGAGGTCGTCGACGACGAACGCTGCCTGCGGGTTCGCTTGCACGTTGCGGTACTTGCGGGTCGAGGAGAAGTTGTGCCCGGAGATGTCGATCGTGCCGAGGTCGGGGTTGTACCGCCACATGCCGACCGGGGTCACCTGGGGGCGACCGCGGGAGTCGGCGGTGGCGAGCCGTCCGAGCCGCCGGTCAGAGGTCAGGTACCGGATCTCGACCTCGCTCAGGGTCTTCATCTCCGCACCTCCGCGTGGACGTGTCGTGTTCCGCCTGCACATGTATGCGCAGGCATATTCCGAACGTACTGCTGCATGTATGCGCACGCAAGATTGCGCTCTACCATCGCGGGGTGACACGTGAAGTGAACGGCGTCGTGTACCGGTCGGACGGGTTGAAGCACCTGTCGCCGGTGCGCGCCGCGGCGTTGCTCGGGCTGATCCGGGCCGGCGAAACTCTCGACCGGCGACTGGACGCCGAACTCGTCCGCACGCACGGCATCAGCCTGCGGGCGTTCGAGGTCCTGCTGTTCCTCGCCGTGTTCGCGCCGGACCGGCAACTTCGGATGACCGATCTGATCGCGCAGACCCCGCTGAGCCAGAGTCGGGTGTCCCGCCTCGTCGCCGAACTCGAGGCGCGGGGTCTGGTACGGCGGTCATCGGCGGACGCGGACCGCCGTGGCGTGCTCGTCACCATCACCGACCGGGGTGTCCAGACGTTCAAGGCGGCGCAGGACACCCATCTGGCGGACCTGGAGCGACGCTTGTTCTCCCGCCTCACGGACGAGGAGATAGGGCAACTCGCGGCGATCACCGCGAAGATCCTCGCGGCGGACGGCACCGGGGAGACGACCGCCGGCTGCCGGTAGCGGAACTTCGCGGCGGTCACGACTGCGACGTGAGCGGCTTCGCCATGACCAGCTCGTGGCGGACAGCGTCGGGCATCAGGTCGCCGAGTTCTCCGGTGTACCGGAAACCGTTGCGCTCGTACAGCACGCGGGCGGCGGCGTTGTCGCTGCGCACCGCGAGCCGCAGGGTGCGACTGCCCCGCCGCCGCGCCCACTGCGCGACCGCGTCGATGAGCGCGTCCCCGACACCCCGCCCGCGTGCCGCCGGCGCCACCCACATCGAGATCAGTTCCGCCACGCCGTCGTCGCCCGGTACCCCGCTCGCCATGCCCACCGGCTCCCCGTCCAGCAGCGCGATCGCGTTGTACGAGCCGGGTATGGCGAGCCGGGCTCGCCAGCGTTCCTCACGGTCGCCGTCGCCCTGCCAGTCCGCCAACCGCGAACTGAACGCGTACGGCGCCTCGCTCAGCGCCGCGAGTCGCAACTGTCGCCAGATCAGCCAGTCGTCGGCGGCGAGGGTACGAAGTCGCAGCGCGCTGCCGGTCACCGCGTTGCTGCCGGTCGCGGCGCCCGCCGCGTCTGTGCCGGTCACCGCGCCGGCTGTGCCGGCGCCCGCCACCAACCGGTACGGGTGAGCACGAGGAGACCCACGAGTGGGGCGACGGTGACGGCGAGGGCGATCCCGCTGACCGGGTCGTGCGGTGCCCACAGCAGATTCGGGCTGATCCCCGCCCGGTGCGATGCCAGCGAGAACGCGACGAACAACGCCACTGCCGCGACGCTGCTCAGGGCGCGCCGAAGCGGCAGCGGGGCGGCCGGCGCCGGGCGAGGCGCGACCGGACCCGGTGCGGGATCGATCACGCGGCTGCGCCGTACCGGGTCGATCACCTGACTGGGTCGCGCCGGGTCCGTCACGCGACTGCGTCGCTCGGTGGCGAGCAACCGGTACTGCACGCTGGCGAGACCTCGGATCAGGATCGCGACGACCGGCACGCCGAGCAGCAGGACGAGCGCGGTGTGCGTGGTCCACGCCCCGACCAGCGTCGGTCCGCCCCAGGAGGTGTCGTACCGACTCGCCCAGATGTTGTCGCGACTGCCGTGGAAGCCAAGGTACGGCCGGAACGGATAGGCGAGCACATTGATCACGACGAGGTACGCCGCGACCACCGTGAGCGCCGACGACGCGGCGGCTACCGGTACCGCCAGCAGCGCCCGCAGCGACCTGCGGGCGGACCGCCGGCCCCGCCACAGGGCGCGCAGCGCGACCGGTACCGCGAGCGCGGACCGGCCGAACAGCCGAAGACCGTCACCGCTGTACGTCATGCGCCAAATCCCGAACACCCGCGTCATGCGCCCCAGTCTCGCCGAGGCGTGCGTGGTCGGGCCACCGGAATTGCGTCAGCTACAGCCGCGATCCGGACAGCGCCGGGTCGCTACGGTGACGTCGCGGCGACGAGGTGCGCGGTGGCTCCCGACGGCATAGCGGCGCGGCTATCCGGGCTGGGGCGTGGGCGCGAGGTCGTCGGGCAACGCGGGTCGCGGTGCCGGGTGCTCGACCAGGGCGAGGACGCGGTTCGCCATGAACCGCGCGGTCCGTACCACGGTGCCGCCGCGGGTCACCTCGGCGACGGTGACGACGTTGCGGACGATCGACGTCTCCACCCGACGACCGGCGCGGGTCGCGGTGATCTCGTAGGTACGCACATCTCCGCCCGCGTCCACCACGATCTCAACCCGATCGCCCTTCATGGGCAGATTGTCCCGCCCTATCCGACCGGTCGCGCCGTTACCGCCAAATGGCGAGGGCGAGCGCCGCGCCCGCGAAGGCGGCTCCCAGACCGGCGACGATGCTCGCGATCACGTTGGCCGCCGCGTAGAACCGTGCCCGGTCCTCCAGCAGCCGCACCGTCTCGTAACCGAACGTGGAGTACGTGGTCAGCGCGCCGCAGAACCCGGTACCCAGCGCCGCGGACAGTCCGGACGCCATGCCGTGCGCCGCGGCGGTCGACGCCAGCAGCCCGAGGACGAACGAGCCGACGATGTTGACGCTCAACGTGCCCCAGGGGAACACCGAGTCGTGTCGGGACTGCACGAACCGGTCGGTGAGGTACCGCAGCGGCGCGCCGACCGCCGCGCCCAGGGCGACGAGCAGCACAGTCACGACGACTGCCCTTCCGCGTCCCGGGCGGACAGCGAGGTCAGGGCCGTCATCGCGGCTCGGGTGACGCGGACCCCGAGGTACACCGCGAGCAGCGCGCTGAGCACCGTGGCGACCAGATAGCCCAGGGCGGTACCGGCTGCTCCCGCGTTGACCAGGCGCTGGATGTCCACGACGTACGTGGAGAACGTGGTGAATCCGCCGAGCACGCCGACGCCGAGGAACGGGCGGACCAGCCGGTGCCCGGCGACGACCTCCGTGATCAGCACCATCAGTACGCCGATCAGCAGGCACCCGGACACGTTGACGCCGTACGTCGCCCAGGGGAAGCCGGTGGGAGCAGCGTGCACGGCGGTCCCGACGGCGTACCTGGCGACCGCGCCGAGCGCCCCGCCGACCGCGATCGCACCGAGCACCGTCCATGGCGCGCGGTCGAGTTCGTGACGCTGACCGGGGTCGTGAAGATCGACGTCGGAGTCGGCGGGCAGGTGATGGTCCGCGCGCGGGGCGACGTCCGGGGACAGATCGGTCGGTACGTGGTGTTCGGTGGTCGTCTCCGCCACGGGCATACCTCTACCAGGTCTCGATCTGGCAGGGACCGTTGGCGTCCGCGGTTCTCCGGGGGTACCGGAACGGCGGGCCCCACCGCCGTTGGTCAGCGAGGCGTTCGTGCCGGAGCCACCTCACGACCGTCCGCGACCATACCGGAACGCGCGGGCGGACGGCCCGCTGCCGGGCGCGGGACAATGACGAAAGTCACCGTCAGCGCAGCGGCAGCCCCATCCCGTGCGCGGCCCGGCGCAGGTCGTCGCGCGCCGCCGGGTGCGCCGCGTGGTCGAGGATCTGCTGCGCCTGGCTGACCGCGTCACGTCCCCAGACTGCCGCCGTGCCCTGTTCGGTCACGATGTAGCTGTGCTGGAACGAGGTGACCGGCGCGGTCAGCAGCGGTACCACGGTCGAGGCGTCCGCCTTCGGCTGCCAGGAGCGCAGCGCGATCACGGCGTGACCGCCGGGGGAGTGCATCGCGCCGACGACGAAGTCCGTCTGTCCACCGAACCCGGAGTACACCTTCGTGCCGATCCGGCTCGCGTTGGCTTGCGCGAACAGGTCCACCTGTAACGCGCCGTTGATCGACATCAGGTGCGGGTGCGCGGCGATCAGGGCGGGGTCGTTGGTCTTCTCGGTACGCAGCATGCGCACCCGAGGGTTCCGGTCGACCCAGTCGTACAGCTCGGGCGAGCCGAAGCAGAACGACGCGGTGATCGGAGTGTCCGGGTCGAGGCAGCCCGCCTTTTCCAGCGCCAGGACCCCGTCGCTGAACATCTCGGACCAGACGCGCAGGTCGCGATGGCCGAGCAGGGCGTGCAGCGTGGCGTCGGGGATCGCGCCGATGCCCAGTTGCAGCGTGGCTCCCGGCGGTACCAGGGCCGCGACACGCTCGCCGATCCCTACCGAGATCTCGTCCGGCGGCGGCGTGACCTGCGTCGGCAGCGGCTGGTCGACCTCCAGCAGGTAGTCGACCGCGTCGATCGGGATCAGCGCGTCGCCGGAGGTCGTCGGCATCTGCCGGTTCGCCTGGGCGACCACGATGCCGCCTCGGGCCCGTACCGCCTCGATCGCGGCGGGCAGCACGTTGACCTCGACGCCGAGGCTGACCGTGGGACCGACCGGTACCGACGTGTGTACCACCACGACGTCCGGGGCCAGCGCCTGGCGTAGCAGGTGGGGGAACAGCGACAGCCGGCACGGGTAGTACGCCAACCGCGGGTGGGCGCGCATGCCCGCGCCGACGAACGCGGTCTCGTAGCTGACTCCGTCGCGGTCCGGTATGCCGACCGGAGCGTTGAGCATGGTCAGGCGGTACTCGGGAACCACCGAGTCGAGCACGCCCAGGGCGTACAGCGGGGCGGCGTGGTTGCCGCTCGCCACCACGCGCGGGGTACCGGGCAGCCGACCGAGCACTTCCGCGAGTTGGTTCTCCGTCACCGTCCGCATGCCGCGCTCCCTGTCGTCGCCGGTACCGTCGCCCGGTCCACGACGATCGTGCCCGTCCGCCGTGCGCCCCGGCAGGACCGTCCGTCCGGGCGCGACAGGTCGATGGTCCGTGATCCACGTCTCCACCGGCGCCTGCCGACCCCGGCGCCGTCCGTCTCCGCTGTGGCAGTGCCGCCCTCGCGCTCGCCGTCCGCCGCGCCTGTCGGTCCGGTCGGGCATGCTCGGGGCATGCGCCTCGCCACCTGGAACGTCAACTCGGTGCGCGCCCGCCTGCCGCGCCTGCTCGACTGGCTGGACCGTGCCCGACCGGACGTGCTGTGCCTGCAGGAGACTAAGATCCCGGACAGCGACTTCCCGGCGAAGGAGGTCGCCGAACTCGGATACGACACCGCCGCGTACGGCCACGACCGGTGGAACGGGGTGGCGGTGCTGTCGCGGGTCGGTATCGACGACGTCGCCCGAGGCTGGCCTGGCGAACCGGGGTTCCCTGGTCCGGAGGCGCGGGCGATCGCGGCGACCTGCGGCGGGCTGCGGGTCTGGTCGGTGTACGTGCCGAACGGGCGCACCCCGCAGTCGCCGCACTACGAGTACAAGCTTGCCTGGCTCGCGGGGCTGCGCGACGTGCTCGCCGGGGAGGTGGGCGACGGTCGTGCGCTGGTGGTCTGCGGCGACTTCAACGTCGCGCCGACCGACGCCGACGTGTGGGACCCGGCGCTGTTCGTCGGCTCGACGCACGTCACCGAACCGGAGCGCCGCGCGCTCGCCGAGTTGCGCGCGCTCGGGCTGCGCGACGTGCTGCCCAGACCGTTGAAGGGACCGAACCCGTTCACGTACTGGGACTACCGTGCCGGGATGTTCCACCAGGACAAGGGAATGCGCATCGACCTGGTGTACGCGACCGAGTCGTTCGCGTCGGCGGTGCGCGACGCGTACATCGACCGGGAGGCGCGCAAGGGCAAGGCGCCGTCCGACCACGCGCCCGTGGTCGTGGACACCGTCGACGGCGCGCCCGGCGGCGGTCGGCTGGACGCGGTCGGCTGAGATCCGCTCGTCGCTGCCCGCTGCCCGCCGGTGACCCTGGCGGCGTCTACCAGCGTGCGCCGGCGTGCTGCCGGACGTCCGACACGACACGTCCGTCGGCGAGGGTGACCACCCGGTCGGCGGCGGCGATCACCGCCTCGTCGTGGCTGGAGATCAGCACCGCGTGCCCGGCGTACGCGTGCCGCCGCAGGATGTCGAGCACCAGGTCGACGCGGGCGCGGTCCTGGTGCCCGGTGGGCTCGTCGCCGATCAGCAGCCGGGGACGCAGCCGCAACGCTCGCCCGACCGCGGTGCGCTGCTGCTCGCCGCCCGAGGTCCGGGACGGGTACCGGTGCGCCAGATGCGCGATCTCCAACTCCTCCATCAGATCGTCCAGCGGCCACCCGTCGACCTGATCGTGCAGCCGCGCCGGCAGGTCGATGTTCTCGGCCACGGTCAGCTCGTCGAGCAGCGCCAGCGCCTGCGGTACGAACGCCAGGTGCCGCCAGCCGAGGGCAGCGGGCGGCACGTCGGGCGGCAGGTCCTCACCTGGTGCCACCCGCCCGGTATCCGGCGTCTCGATCCCGGCGATCACGTTGAGCAGAGTCGTCTTTCCGGAACCCGACGGTCCGGCGGCGACGGTCAACTCACCGGCGAACAGGTCCAGCGACACGTCGTCCAGCGCGGTCACCGTCTCCACCCCGCGGCGGTACCGCCGGGTCACGTTCTCCACGCTCACAACGGCTGCCATGCGACCTCCTCCACCTGCCCGTCGCGCATGCGCACCACCCGGTCCGCCCGGCTCGCCACCGCCGGGTCGTGGGTCGCCGCCACCACGGCGACACCGTTCCCGGTCAGCAGCGAGAACGCGTCCAGCACGCTGTCCACCGTGGAGTGATCCAGTTGCCCGGTCGGCTCGTCGGCGACCAGCAGCGCGGGCGGTCCGACCGCGGCGAACCCGATCGCGACCCGCTGCTGTTCGCCGCCGGACAACTGGCGGGGCAGGTGGTCCGCCCGGTCCGCCAGCCCCAACTGGTCGAGCAGGCTGTCGACCTGCGGGTCGTGTGCCGGCAGCCCGCGCAGTTGGGCGCCGAGCCGCAGGTGCTGCCGCACGGTCAGGTACTCCAGCAGGTTGTCCGCCGGAGTCTGGAACATGAATCCGATGCGCTGCCGGCGCAGCCGCACCCGGTTGCTGCGGGACAGCCGACCGACCTCGGTACCGTCGATCTCGACCACGCCGCCGTCGGCGCGGTCCACGCACGCCAGCAGCCGCAGCAGGGTGGACTTGCCGGACCCGGACGGGCCGATGAGCGCGGTGAAGCTGCCGCGCGGAATCTCCAGGTCTACGCCGCGCAGCGCGGCGACGGACCGTGCCCGGTCGGCGCTCGGCTCGCCGACGTCGAGCCGGTACGAGCGGGTCACGCCCCGGCAGCGCACCGCCGGGGAATCAGACGGTGTCACGCAGCACCTCCGATGGGTTGGCGCGGGATACCCGGTACTGGGCGAGTGACGCGGCGCCGATCGCGACCACCGCGACCGCCGCGATCAGCACCGACACGGTGGTGGTCGGTACGGCGACGAGCGTGCCCGGCGGTGAGTCCGGGTCCACGGTGAACTCGCGGGCGAGCGCCGCGACCAGCCCGGCGGTCAGGGCGAGCCCCGCGACCAGCCCGACCGTGAGCGGTACCGCCAGTTCGGTCACCAACGCCGAACGGTGCTGCCGGGCTGCCAGCCCCATCCGGCGCAGCAGTACGTACGCACGACGGTGCGCGGGGGTTCGCGATTCGAGGTACAACAGCAGCCCGACCACCGCGATCAGCCCGGTGAGCACCGACAGCGCCACGATGTACTCGAACGTGTAGGTGACCGGCTCGTACACGGTGCCGTTGTAGAACTCGTCGGCGCGTTCCACCCGGTACACGTGGATCTTCGCCGCGGCGAGCGCCGCCGCCGACGCGACCGGGTCGCCGCGCACCCACATCTGCGGGTGTCCGTACCGGAGCAGTTCGTCCGGCAGCGACGCCCGGTCGACGAGGGCGACCGGGTAGTTGCCTTGCCGCGCGGCCAGGGTGTCGACCTGCTTCACCTGGTACGCCCCGGAATGTCCGCTGGTCCAGTCGATGACGGTCGACCCGTCCGGTACCGGGGCGGTGGCGATCATCGTGGGCGGGTCGCCGGCTGTCAGGTCGGCGGCCAGGCTGGACAGCGACGGGCCGGGAATCCGGTCGTCCCAGTACGCGCCCTGGGCGAAGGTGGCCGGGTCGACCGCGAGCACGTCCGTCCGGTACCCGCCGACCAGCAGCCCGTCGATCCGCACGACCATCGTCGCCCGACCCGCCAGCGCCGGTGGTACCGGTGCCGGTTCGGTGAGCGTGGCGACCAGGTCGCTGCCCACATGCAGTTCCGCCTCGGCGACCACGGTGTCCTGTACCGAGCCGTTCACGCTGGCGCCGTACGCGGCGAGCGCGATCGGTACCGCAGTGGCTCCGGCGAGCACGGCGGTGGCGATCGCCTCCTTGGCGATCCGCCGCCGGGCGAGCAGCCGGGCGGGCTGGCGCGGCGCGGACCGGTGCGACGAGCGGCGCAGCCACCACACCCCGAGCCGTCCGCCGAGCAGCGCGGCGCCGGCGACCACCAGGATCGGTACCACCAGCAGCCGGGCCGGCAGGTGCGCGACCGACCCGACCCCGTGCGACGGGTCGTCGGCGAGTTGCCGGTCGCCGCTGGACGCCTGCCAGACCAGCGGCGCGGCGACCAGCAACGCCAACTCCCAGGGCAGCGCGGCGAGCACCCGGTGCCTGCGGTGCGCCGGTACCTGGTCGGTCAGCGCCCGGCAGCGGATCGCCGCGACCCCGGTCACCAGCAGGCTCGACACGACGAGCGTGACGCCGGCGGCGGCGACCGCCAGCGGAACCGACGACGCGTCGAGCACCGGGTCGGGTCCGACCCACCGGACCAGCGCCCACGCGCTCGCCCAACCCACGACCGACCCGACGAGCAGGGCGGGCAGCGCCTCCGCGGCTGCCTTGAGACCGAGGCTGCCGGCGCCGACCCCGTGCGCGGCGAGTACCAGCAACTCCTGGCGGCGGCGCTGGACCCAGAAGATCGCGGCGGCGGCGACCACGACCAGACCGACCAGGGTGCCGGCGGCGGTCACCGGTACCACCGGTGGCAGCAGCCCGGCGCGGACCAGTTCGGCGCGATGGACCGCGTAGTCCACGCGGGTTCTGAACCCGAAGCGGTCCTGCTCGCCGGAGTCGAAGGCGGGGTCCGCGTGGAACGTCGCGATCGCCCGTTGAATCCCGTCCGCCAACTCCTTGGCCTGTCGGCTGGTGATCCGGTCCGGTCGGGCCACCGGTACCTCGATGCCCTCGATGCCGTTCTGTCCGATCCGCTGCTCGACGCCCGTCAGCGTGGCGGCGTCCACCAGGGCGGTCGCCAGTACCGGGGTGTTGCTCTCGTCCTGCCCCGGCCGCCCCCGGTACAGCTCCTTCTCGCCGCACCAGAACGGCGCGTCGGGCAGCGAGCGCAGGTCGCGGTAGATCCCCGCGACCGGGATCGTGACCGTACCGGAGGCGCTGGCGCCGCCGGTGATGAGCGAGCCCGGTCCCTGGTACCCGCGCAGCGTCAGCCGGTCGCCGACGGAGATGCCTTGGGCGGCGGCGTACGTGTCGGGCAGCCACAGCCCCCGCCCGGACGGACCCTGCAGTACTTGGACGTGGTCGGCGAACCCGTCGCGACCGAGCACGGTCAGCGCGGTCGCGTGCTTCTGTCGGGGCGCCCTGCCCACCGGCTGCGCGTCGAGTGTGGTGTACAGGGTGTACGCGGGCTCGCCGAGGCCCGGCGTGTGCGCCCGGACCCGGTCGACCAGCCTCGCTCGATCGGCGAGCACGTCGGGGCCGACCGGGGTGGCGGGGGACCATGTCGGAGCGGTGAAGGCGATCGGCGCGAACACCTGGAGTCCGGCGGTGGCGGCGCACCCCTGGGCGAGTTGGTGGTGCAGCGCGGCGGATCGTGCCGAGTCCAGGAACTGCGGTGCCGCGGCTGCCGGCAACGCGGCCACGAACGCGGCGGCGAGCAGCGCGAGCGCCACGCCTGGCCGCTTGAGCAGCAGCAGAGGGCCACGCCGCCACGGCGACAGCCGCCACACCATACGGATCTCCTTAGCGCGGGGGGTTCGCAGACCTGGACCGGTGTCCGACGAGCCGGGATGCGCGGGGTGGGGGATCGATACCCAGCCGTGACCTTCGCGCGGTAGAGGGCGACGGTCGGGTGAGGACCGACCCCTACGCCCGACATCGCTGGCGGGAGGGCTATTCTGCGTCTCGGCGCGGCAGCTTCATGCCCTGGCAGCACCGGGGATCGTTGCCGCGTCGCTCGTGACCAGCCTCAGGAGGCCCACACGTGACCACCGTCGCACCGAAGCCGATCGAGACCCGGCCTTGGCCGGTGCGCAAGCCGATCCCTGGTTCGGCGTTCGCTCGGCTCTTGCGGACCACCGACGCGAAGCAGATCGGGATCATGTACATGGTCACGTCCTTCGTGTACTTCTTCATCGGCGGGTTCATGGCCCTGCTGATGCGCGCCGAGCTGGCTCGTCCGGGGCTGCAGTTCCTCAGTCCCGAGCAGTACAACCAGCTGTTCACCATGCACGGCACGATCATGCTGCTGTTCTTCGCGACGCCGATCGTGTTCGCGTTCGCGAACTACATCGTGCCGTTGCAGATCGGCGCGCCGGACGTGTCGTTCCCCCGGTTGAACGCGTTCGCCTATTGGCTGTACCTGTTCGGTTCCGGTCTGACCCTGGTCGGGTTCATCACGCCGGGCGGCGCTGCGGACTTCGGCTGGTTCGCGTACGCCCCGCTGAACAGCGCCGTCAACTCGCCGGGCGCGGGTTCCGACATGTGGATCGTCGGTCTGGTGATCTCCGGTCTGGGTACGATCCTCGGCGCGGTCAACATGATCACCACGATCCTGACCCTGCGCGCGCCGGGCATGACCATGTTCCGGATGCCGATCTTCACCTGGAACATCATGGTCACGTCGCTGCTCGTGCTGATGGTGTTCCCGGTGCTCGCCGCGGCGGCGCTCGCGTTGGAGGCGGACCGGAAACTCGGCGCGCACGTGTACGACTCCGCGACCGGCGGACCGATGCTGTGGCAGCACCTGTTCTGGTTCTTCGGTCACCCCGAGGTGTACATCATCGCGTTGCCGTTCTTCGGCATCATCACCGAGGTCATCCCGGTGTTCAGCCGCAAGCCGATCTTCGGGTACAAGGGTCTGGTCGGCGCGACGATCGGTATCGCCGCCCTGTCGATGAGCGTGTGGGCGCACCACATGTTCGCCACCGGTCAGGTGCTGCTGCCGTTCTTCTCGTTCCTGTCCTTCATGATCGCGGTACCGACCGGTATCAAGTTCTTCAACTGGATCGGCACCATGTGGCGGGGGCAGCTCACCTTCGAGACACCGATGCTGTTCGCCATCGGTTTCATGGTGACGTTCCTGTTCGGCGGTCTGTCGGGGGTACTGCTCGCCAGCCCGCCCATCGACTTCCACGTATCGGACACCTACTTCGTGGTGGCGCACTTCCACTACGTGTTGTTCGGCACGATCGTGTACGCGGTGTACGCGGGCGTGTACTTCTGGTTCCCGAAGATGACGGGTCGGATGCTCGACGAGCGCCTGGGCAAGGTGCACTTCTGGCTGACCACGATCGGGTTCCACACCACGTTCCTGGTCCAGCACTGGCTGGGCAACGAGGGCATGCCTCGGCGGTACGCCGACTATCTGCCGACCGACGGGTTCACCACGCTGAACACGATTTCGACGATCGGCGCGTTCATCACCGGGATCTCGACCCTGCCGTTCGCGTACAACGTGTGGAAGTCGTACAAGGCGGGTCGGATCGTCGAGGTCGACGACCCGTGGGGTCACGGGATGTCGCTGGAGTGGGCGACGTCCTGCCCGCCGCCGCTGCGCAACTTCGACCGCATGCCGCGCATCCGCTCCGAGCGCCCCGCGTTCGACGCGAAGTTCCCGCACCTCGCGCCTGGTGGCTCGATGCTGGCGCCGCCGCCCGGTGGCGCGAAGCCGCTGACCGCCGAGTCGGACGGTGGAGCCTCGTACCGGGACCACTGAGTCGACGCGAGTCGCGTGAGGGCGCCGTCTCCGAGATCGGAGACGGCGCCCTCGGCGTCCGCGTCCTGCACGGTCCCGGCCGGTCGCTGGCGATGGCGCCCGCTAGCCCGCGCGCGGCACCGCTGACTGGCGCGGCGCCGCCGGCTGGCTCGCACGGGCCGGTGTGTCGCCGACAGGTCCACAACCCTCGCGATGTACCCACATCACCGTGGTTGTGAGCGTCCTGGGATGCCTACCTGGCTGGTGATGTACGTACATCGCCAGCCAGGTACACCTCAATCGGCCCACGTCTGCGCGACCGCGACACGCCGCGAGCGCGACACGCCACGACCGCGTGCCAATCAGGAGACGACGACCGGCTCCCCGACGAGTTGCACGCCCGCCTCGCGCATCTCGGCGAGCGCCGCCTGCGTGGTCGCCGGCGCGACCCCGGCGGTCAGGTCCAGCAGAACCCGGGTGCGGAACCCTTCCCGGACGGCGTCCAGCGCGGTCGCCCGTACACAGTGGTCCGTGGCGATGCCGACGACGTCGACCTCGGTCACGTCGCGCATCCGCAGCCACGCGGCGAGGTTGACGCCCCCGGCAGCACCTTCGAACCCGGAGTACGCCGCCTCGTGCGCACCCTTCTCGAAGATCGCCTCGATCCGGTCGGTGTCCAACTGTTCGTGGAAGTCCGCGCCGGGGGTACCCGCGACGCAGTGCGCCGGCCACGAGGTCGCGTAGTCCGGCTCGTCGGCGAAGTGTTCTCCGGGGTCGATGTGGTGGTCCTTGGTGGCGACCACGTGATGCCACTCGGCGGCGCGTTCCGCGAGCAGCCGGGATATGGCGGCGGCGACGTCCGCGCCGCCCCGTACGGCGAGCGAGCCGCCCTCGCAGAAATCGCGCTGCACGTCAACGATGATCAGGGCGCGCACGTCGTCCTCCTTCACTGCGCAGAGATGACGGTCACCGGGATCGCCGGGTCGCCGGCGGACAGCTTGAGACCCTCCCACGGGATGGAGATCAGGCAGGTCCGCAGGTGCTCCCGGGACTGTTCGAGGGTGGGCAGGTCGTCGACGGGTTCACCGCCGATCATGTACGGCCGCTGCAGGGCGCGGTCGTGCGGCATCGGCTCGGGGGTACCGCGCGACATGACGATCTCCTCGGTCGCGGTGCCGGTCGGCTTGTGCCGGCGTACCGCCGTCTTGC
The DNA here is from genome assembly GCA_036378155.1 of Micromonosporaceae bacterium. Lineage (GTDB taxonomy): Bacteria > Actinomycetota > Actinomycetes > Mycobacteriales > Micromonosporaceae > DASUXA01. Next base: position 33,530 of record DASUXA010000068.1, read on the forward strand.
GTCCCCCCACCGTCGCCTTGTGCTCGCTGCGCTTGACCACCGGGCGACCGTCGACCTCGACCAGCTTGTACACCAGACCCGCGGTGGGCGCCCCGGAGCCGGTGACCACGGCGGTACCGGCGCCGTAGGCGTCGACGGGCTCGGCGGCGAGCGCGGCGATCGCGTACTCGTCGAGGTCGCCGGAGACGACGATGCTGGTCTTCGTCGCGCCGAGTTCGTCGAGCAGGTCGCGGGACTGCTGGGCGAGCACCGACAGGTCGCCGGAGTCGATCCGGATGGCGCGCAGGTCCGGTCCGGCGACCGCGACGGCGTTGCGGATGCCCTGACTGATGTCGAACGTGTCGACCAGCAGGGTGGTGTTCTTGCCGAGCGCGGCGACCTGCGACGCGAACGCCGCCTGCTCGTCGTCGTGCAGCAAGGTGAACGCGTGCGCGGCGGTGCCGGCGGTCGGCACCCCGAACCGGCGTCCGGCTTCGAGGTTCGAGGTGGACGCGAACCCGGCGAGGTATGCGGCGCGTGCGGCGGCGACCGCCGCCTCCTCCTCGGCGCGCCGGGAGCCCATCTCGATCAGCGGTCGACCGCGCGCCGCCGTCACCATGCGCGCCGCCGCCGCGGCGACCGCGCTGTCGTGGTTCAGTACCGACAGCACCAGCGTCTCCAGGATCACCGCCTCGGCGAACGTGCCGCTGACGGTGAGGATCGGCGATCCCGGGAAGAACAGCTCGCCCTCGGCGTAGCCGACCACGTCGCCACGGAACCGGTAGTCGGCGAGCCAGTTCAGGGTGCCCTCGTCGACCACGCGCCGGCGGCGCAGGAAGTCGATGTCGTCGGCGGCGAACCGGAAGTCGCGGATCAACTCGATCAGCCGCCCGGTACCGGCGACCACGCCGTACCGGCGACCGAGCGGCAGGCGCCGCGCGAACACCTCGAACACGCAGCGCCGCTCCGCCGTACCGTCCCGCAGGGCGGCGCTGAGCATGGTCAACTCGTAATGGTCGGTGTACAGGGCAGCCGTCACATCCGACAGCCTAGGTCCCCGTCAGTGTCGGCGGTGGATCTCGTCGGGTGGCAGGATGGTTCCCATGGCCTCGCCGCGCGTCGTACCGGTCGAGACTCCCGACATCGAGGAGACCCCGGAGCAGGACCGCCCCTGGGTCACGGTGGTGTGGAACGATCCGGTGAACCTGATGACCTACGTGACGTGGGTGTTCCAGAAGCTGTTCGGGTACAGCAAGGAGAAGGCCGAAGCGCTCATGCTCGACGTCCATCACAAGGGGAAGGCGATCGTGTCGTCCGGCACCCGGGAACGGATGGAGGGCGACGCGTCCCGGCTGCACGCGTACGGATTGTGGGCAACGGTGGACAAGTCGTGACCGGGGCGGCGCGATGAGCATGTTCCGCCGCGACGGCGGGTACTGCGTCGCGCGGTTCTCCGCCGACGAGACCCGCGTGCTCCGACAGGTCGCCAGCGAAGTGATCGCGCTGCTCACCGACGGGTACGACCGGGACGACCCGGTCGTGGGGCGGCTGTTTCCCGACGTGTACCGCGACGACCCGGTCGACTCGGCGGAGTTCCGCCGGTACACCGAGGGCGACCTGAAGACCGCCAAGATCGACCAGGCGGGGGCGGTGCTCGCCGCGTTGCCGTCGTCCGGCGGCACCGAGGTACGCCTGGACGCCGAGGCGGCGGAGGCGTGGCTGCGGGCGCTCAACGACGTCCGGCTGGCCCTCGGTATCCGGCTCGACGTGCGCGACGACACCGATCTCGAGCAGGAGATCGACGACGCGGTGCTGCGCGACCCGACGTCGGCGCGGGTGGGTCAGCTGTCGTTGTACGCGTACCTCGGGTATCTGCAGGAGTCGCTGCTCGACGCGCTGATCGGTTGATCTGCTCGATCGAATGCCGTCGTCAACCAGTCGCCGTCCGTGACAGGCGACACGCCGGGAACGCTCGATCTGCCGGTAGGCTGGGAGCCGTGCTGACCATCGACCGTACGATCGTGGACGCGATCGTGGCCCACGCCCGTCGGGACCACCCGGACGAGGCTTGCGGCATCGTGGCCGGCGCCATCGGGTCCGATGTCCCCAGTCGGCACATTCCGATGGAGAACGCGGAGCGTTCCAGCACCTTCTACCGGTTCGATTCACTTGAGCAGTTGCGGGTATGGCGAGAGATGGACGACCGCGACGAGGAGCCTGTCGTGATCTACCACTCGCACACCGCGACCGAGGCGTATCCGTCCCGCACGGATATCGCGCTCGCCAGCGAGCCCAACGCCCACTACGTCCTTGTGTCGACGCGTGACGAAAGTCACACCGAGATCCGGTCGTTCCGGATCGTCTCCGGTGAGGTCACCGAGGAACCGGTACGCGTCGTGGACGCCTCCGTGGACCCGTACGCGGTCACCACGTACATGTTCGGGCAGACCCCGGCCGAGGTCGACTACGAGTGTTCCGTCGGCAACTGACCAGCTCAGTCGCCGCGACTCGTCACACCTTCGCCCGGAAGAACGGCCCGACCTGAGGAGTTAACCCCACCATGGCTATCGAAGTACGCGTCCCGACCATCCTGCGCTCGTACACCGGCGGACAGAAGTCCGTCGAGGGTTCCGGGGACACGCTCGCCGACCTGATCGGCGATCTCGACGCGCGGTACCCGGGCATCCGTGGTCGCCTGATCACGGACCAGGGCGGGCTGCACCGCTTCGTCAACATCTACATCAACGACGAGGACGTCCGCTTCCTCGGCGCGCTGGACGCCAAGCTCAACGACGGCGACAACGTGACCATCCTGCCCGCGGTCGCCGGTGGCGCGCTCGACGACGCCGCCGTGGTGGCCGGCTCGCGCTGAGCGGGAGGCGCCATGGCTCGCTTCGAGAATCTCCTCGACGCCTGCGGGAGCACGCCGCTGGTCGGTCTGCCCCGGCTGTCGCCGTCGCCCGAGGTACGCCTGTGGGCGAAGCTCGAGGACCGCAACCCGACCGGCAGCGTCAAGGACCGCGCCGCCTTGTTCATGGTGCGCGCGGCCGAGGAGTCGGGCAGGTTGCGCCCGGGTGCCACCATCCTCGAACCGACCAGCGGAAACACCGGCATCGCCTTGGCCATGGTCGCCAAGCTGCGCGGGTACCGGCTGGTTTGCGTGATGCCGGAGAACGTCTCGGCGGAGCGGGTGAAGCTGCTCCGGATGTACGGCGCGGAGATCATCTTCTCGCCCGCGGCGGGCGGCTCGAACCAGGCGGTCGCCCAGGCCAAGCAGATCGCCGCCGAGCACCCCGACTGGGTCATGCTCTACCAGTACGGCAACGAGGCGAACGCCCGTGCGCACTACGAGACCACCGGTCCCGAACTGCTGCGCGACCTGCCGACGATCACCCACTTCGTGGCGGGACTGGGCACCACCGGCACGCTGATGGGCACCGGGCGGTACCTGCGCGAGAAGAACCCGGACATCCAGGTCATCGCCGCCGAACCCCGGTACGGCGAGCTGGTGTACGGGCTGCGCAACATCGACGAGGGCTACGTCCCCGAGCTGTACGACCCGTCGGTGCTGACCCGTCGCTTCTCCGTCGGCACCCGCGACGCGGTACTGCGCACCCGGCAACTGCTCGAATCCGAGGGGCTGTTCGTCGGTCTGTCCACGGGAGCGGTGGCGCACGCCGCGCTCGCCGTCGCGCACGAGGCGCTGCGCCAGGGTCGCGAGGCGGACGTCGCGTTCCTGGTCGCCGACGGCGGCTGGAAATACCTGTCCACCGGCGCGTACGACGGCACGCTCGCCGAGGCGGAAGAGTCGCTGGAGGGTCAGCTCTGGGCGTGAGCCGCGGGGTGGGGCCGGTCCGCCGGCCCGACCGCCGACCTGTCGGTACCCGCCGTGACCTGCGCGTCCTGGCGGGCGCTGTCGCTTTCTGGACAGGATCGCGACCACGTGTCGGGGCGGACCCCTACTTCGGCGTAGGCTGCGCACCGTGACGGACGCGCCGATCGGCATATTCGACTCCGGGGTCGGCGGTCTGACGGTGGCGCGCGCCATCCTCGATCAACTGCCGCACGAGCAGGTGATCTACCTCGGGGACACGGCGCACCTGCCGTACGGACCGAAGCCGATCGCCGACGTGCGCCGCTACGCCCTGGAATGCTTCGACTACCTGGTCGAGCAGGGCGTGAAGCTGCTGGTGATCGCGTGCAACACCGCGTCCGCCGCGTGCCTGCACGACGCCCGCGAGCGCTACCCGGTCCCGGTGATCGAGGTGATCCGCCCCGCGGTGCGGCGCGCCGCGGCGGCGACCCGCAACGGGCACATCGGCGTCATCGGCACCAAGGCGACGATCACCAGCGGTGCGTACACCGACGCGTTCGCCGCCGCCCCGCACGTCACCGTGCACCCCGCCGCCTGCCCCCAGTTCGTGGACTTCGTCGAGCGCGGCATCACCTCCGGTCGCGCCCTGCTCGGCCTCGCCAGCGCGTACCTCGAGCCGCTCCAGCGTGCCCAGGTCGACACGCTGGTGCTCGGTTGTACCCACTATCCGCTGCTCGCCGGGCTGCTCGGGCTGGTGATGGGCGACGAGGTGACCCTGGTGTCCAGCGCCGAGGAGACCGCAAAGGACGTGTACCGGGTGCTCACCCAGCTCGACCTGGTCCGTCCCGACGACGCGCCGCCGCCGGCGCACCGCTTCCTGGCGACCGGCGACCCGCGCCCGTTCGCCCGGCTGGCGCAACGGTTCATCGGTCCCGAAGCGGCCGCCGCCGCAGGTCAGGTTCTGTCCGGAGTCGCGTGATGAGACTGACGATCCTCGGTTGCGCGGGCAGCTTCCCGGGCCCTGACGCCGCCTGCTCCGCATACCTGGTGGAGGCCGACGGATTCCGGCTGATGCTCGACTTCGGTACCGGCTCGCTGTCGGCGCTGCAACGCTATTCGGGGCTGGACTCGGTCGACGCGATCCTGCTCTCCCACCTGCACTGCGATCACATCCTGGACGCCTGCTCGTATGTGGTGGTGCGGCGGTACGCGCCGGATGGGCCGAAGCCGAGGCTGCCGGTGTACGCCCCGTCCGGGGCGCACGACCGGCTCTGGGCGGCGTACGGCATGCCGGACGAGGGCAGCCTCGACGACGTGTACCTGTTCTACGCGCTCCAGCCGGGCACGTTCCCGATCGGGCCGTTCTGGGTCACCGTCGACCGGGTGCACCACCCGATCGAGACGTACGGGGTGCGCATCGAACACCACGGCAAGGTACTGGTCTACTCCGCCGATACCGCCCAATGCGAGGCGTTGGAACGGCTCGCCGAAGGCGCCGACGTGTTCCTGTGCGAGGCGAGCTACATGGACGGCGGGGACAACCCGCCGGGGCTGCACATGACGGGTCGCGAGGCCGGCGAGATCGCCGCCAAGGCGGGCGTCGGTCGCCTGCTGCTCACCCACCTGGTGCTGGCGTGGGGCGGCGAGGCGGCCACGTACGACGCGGCGGCGTCCGTGTACGGCGGGCGGATCGACATCGTCCGACCCGGTCAGCGGTACGAGATCTGAACGCCGAAGGCGTCCGGAGAAGTCGTCCGACTCACCGCCTAGGCTGACGGGCATGAGCCGACCTGACGGACGTACCCCACAGCAACTGCGACCGGTCACCCTCACCCGGCGCTGGAGCATCCACCCGGAGGGCTCGGTGCTGGTCGAGTTCGGCAACACACGCGTGCTGTGCACCGCGAGCGTGACCGAGGGCGTGCCGCGCTGGCGCAAGGGTTCCGGGCTGGGCTGGGTGACCGCGGAATACTCGATGTTGCCGCGCGCGACGACCACCCGGTCCGACCGGGAGAGCGTCAAGGGGCGCATCGGCGGGCGCACCCATGAGATCTCGCGGCTCATCGGCCGGAGCCTGCGCGCCTGCCTCGACCTGGGCGCGCTCGGCGAAAACTCGGTCGTGATCGACTGCGACGTACTGCAGGCGGACGGCGGTACGCGCACCGCCGCGATCACCGGCGGCTGGGTGGCGCTGCGCGACGCGGTGACCTGGATGGCAGGTCAGGGCATGCTCGCCGGCAAGCCGGAGGACGCGGTACACCGGTCAGTCGCCGCCGTCAGCGTCGGGATCATCTCCGGCGAGCCGCGACTCGACCTGTGCTACGACGAGGACGTGACCGCCGAGGTCGACATGAACGTGGTGTGCACCGGCGCGGGCGACTTCGTCGAGGTGCAGGGCACCGGGGAGGCTGGGGTGTTCTCCCGCGCCGAACTCGACCTGCTGCTCGACCTGGGCGTCGCCGGCTGCGCCGAGTTGACCGAGCGGCAGTTGGCGGCGCTCGCCTCATGAGCACGCGGATCCTGCTTGCCACGCGCAACCGGAAGAAGATGGCGGAGTTGCAGCGCATCCTGGACGCGGCGCTCGGCTCCGGCGCGACCACCCTGGTCGACCTGGACGACGTGGACCAGTACGACGAGGTACCCGAAACCGGACTGACGTTCCGGGACAACGCGCTGCTCAAGGCGCGCGAGGGCGCGCTGCGTACCGGGCTGCCGACGGTCGCCGACGACTCCGGGCTGGAGGTCGACGCGTTGAACGGGATGCCGGGTGTGTTCAGCGCCCGATGGGCCGGTCGGCACGGCGACGACAAGGCGAATCTGGACCTGGTGCTGGGCCAGATCTCCGATGTGCCGGACGCGGCGCGCGGCGCCGCCTTCGTGTGCGCGGCGGCGCTGGTACTGCCGGACGGTCAGGAGTTCACGGTCGACGGTCGGATGACCGGGCGTCTGATCCGCCAACCGCGCGGCGACGGCGGTTTCGGGTACGACCCGATCTTCGTCGCGGACGGCGAGACCCGCACCAATGCCGAGTTGAGCCCGGCGGAGAAGGACGCGATCAGTCATCGGGGTCAGGCGTTCCGCGCGCTCGCCGAGATCATCGCGAGGCTGTTTCCGCACTGAGCGGCCGGCCTGGGATGCTTACTTCGCTGGTGATGTACGTACATCACCAGCGAGGTACGCCTCGCCGGACATACGTCTGGGCGGCGGCGAACAACGCCGGAATTGTCCGGGGGATGTAGAGCGCCGCCGACGCTACGCCAGCGGTCCGACCTCGGCCTCGACCGCGTCGCGCAGTTCGCGGCCCGCGATCAGCGCCCGCGCCTGCTCCAGGACGGGCGCGAGGTACACGTCCGGACCCGGCTCACCGGCGAACGCCGACACCGCCTCGACCGCGATCCGCCCCGCCGGAGACGGCGTCAGCGGCGCGCGCAGTTGCAGCCCGCGTACCGACGCCAGCAGTTCCACGGCGAGCACGCTGGTCAGGTTGTCCAGCACGGTACGCAGCTTCCGCGCGGCGGCCCAGCCCATCGAGACATGGTCCTCCTGCATGCCGGACGTCGGTACCGAGTCGACCGAGGCGGGGCTCGCCAGTCGCCGGTTCTCGGCGACGATGCCGGCCGCCGTGTACTGCGCGATCATCAGACCCGAGTTGACACCCGGATCCGGGGTGAGGAACGCGGGCAGGTCCCGCGACCGGCACACGTCGAGCAACCGGTCGACGCGCCGCTCGGCGATCGCGCCGACCTCGGCGGCGGCGATGGCCAGGAAGTCGGCGGCGAAGCCGAGCGGCGCGCCGTGGAAGTTGCCGGTCGACTCGACCCGACCGTCCGGCAGTACCACCGGGTTGTCCACCACGGAGGCGAGTTCGCGCTCGGCGACGCCGTCCACGAAGGACAGCGTGTCGCGCGCGGCGCCGGCGACCTGCGGGGCGCAGCGCATCGAGTACGCGTCCTGGACCGCGTGACTCATGTCGTCGCGATGACTGTCCATGATCGCGGACTGCTGGAGCAGTCGGTGGATGTTCGCGGCGGACACCGCCTGACCGGGGTGTGGGCGGATCGCGTGGATCTCCGGCGCGAACGGCCGGTCCGAACCCAGCATCGCCTCGATCGCCAGCGCCGCCGTCAGGTCCGCCATGGTGAACAGGTGCGCCGCGTCGTGCGCGGCGAGCAGCAGCATGCCGAGCATCCCGTCGGTACCGTTGATCAGCGCCAGCCCTTCCTTGCTGGACAGCTCGACCGGTCGCAGCCCCGCCCCGGCGAGAGCCTCGCCGCCGGGGATACGCGCGCCGTCCTTGCCTTGTACCCAGCCCTCGCCGAGCAGCACCAGCGCGCAGTGCGCCAGCGGGGCGAGGTCGCCCGACGCGCCCAGCGACCCGTGTTCCGGTACCCACGGGGTGATGTCGTGGTTGAGCAGGTCGACCAGTGCCTGCGCGACCAGCGGACGCACCCCGGAGCGTCCGAACGCGAGGGAACGCACCCGCAGCAGCATCATCGCCCGTACCACCTCGCGCGGCATCGGCGCGCCCACCCCGGCGGCGTGCGAGCGGATCAGCGCGTGCTGCAACTCGGCCCGCCGCTGCGGCGCGACGAACGTGTTCGCCAGGGCACCGAACCCGGTCGACACCCCGTACACCGGGCGCCCGTCCCGCTCGATGGCGTCGACGATCGCCCGGCTGGCCCGCATCGCGTCGAGCGCCTCGGCGGACAGTTCGACCCGGGCGTCGCCGCGTGCCACGGCGAGCACGTCGGCGGGACCGATACCGGTGGGCTGGACAGTCACGGTCGTCATGAGATCGGCACTCCGTTGTGCAGAACGGTACGGATCAGCGGCACCCCTGGCCGGTACGCCAGGTGCAGGTAGCTCGGCGCGTCGAGGATCGCCAGGTCGGCGCGGGCGCCCACGGCGAGGTGACCGATGTCGTCGCGGCGCAGGGCGCGAGCCCCGCCCGCGGTCGCCGCCCAGAGCGCCTCGGCGGGCGTCATACCCATCTCGCGGACCGCGAGGGCGAGGCAGAACGGCATCGACGAGGTGTACGACGAGCCGGGGTTGCAGTCGGTCGCGAGGGCGACAGTCGCCCCGGCGTCGAGCAGCCGCCGGGCGTCCGGGTACGGCGAACGCGTGGAGAACTCGGCGCCCGGCAGCAGGGTCGCGACCGTCGCCGATCCGGCAAGCGCCTCGACGTCGGCGTCGGACAGATGCGTACAGTGGTCGGCGCTCGCGGCGTCGACCTCCACCGCCAGTCGCACCCCGCCGCCCTGGCTGAGCTGGTTGGCGTGCACCCGCAGCCCCAGCCCCTGGGCGGCGCCCGCGGCGAGTACCGCGCGGCACTGGTCCACGTCGAACGCGCCTTTCTCGCAGAACACGTCGACCCATTTCGCGTACGGCGCGGCGGCGTCCAGCATGTCGCCGCAGACCAGGGCGACGTAGTCGTCGGGGCGGTCGGCGTACTCGGTCGGTACCACGTGCGCGCCGAGGAACGTGGTCTCGGCGGTGACCTCGAACGCGACGTGCAGGCAGCGCGCCTCGTCCGGCACGGTCAGCCCGTACCCGCTCTTCACCTCGATGGTGGTGGTGCCCTGGCGCAGCGCCTCCCCGCGCAGCCGGCGGACGTTGTCCAGCAGGTCGTCGGTACCGGCTGCCCGGGTCGCGGCGACGGTGGTACGGATGCCGCCCCCGGTGTACGGCTCGCCCGCCATCCGGGCGGCGAACTCGGTCGCCCGGTCTCCGGCGAACACCAGGTGGGAGTGGCTGTCGACGAAGCCGGGAATGACGGCGCGCCCCTCGGCGTCCAGCCGCTCGTCGGCGTCCGGCGCCCGGTCCGCGCGACCCACCCAGGCGACCCGTCCGTCCTCGACGACCAGCGCGGCGTCGCGGACCAGTCCAAGCAGACCCTCGGCGGTGGACGGATCGTTGGTGACCAGTTCCCCGATTCCGGTGACCAGCAGACTCACCCGACGACCTCCTCGATCGCGGCAGCCAGCAGCGGCGCGACGTCGCCGAGCCGGGTGTGCCGACCGTCCCGTACCACCACAGTGCCGTCCACGACGACATCGGTGACGTCCGCCGCCCCGGCGGCGAACACCGCCGCCGGCAGCGGTTCGGCTCCGGCGGTACGCACGCTGTCCAGTCGCACGGTGACCAGGTCGGCGCGCTGTCCGGGGGCGATCGCCCCGGCGTCGGTCCAGCCCAGCGCCCGATGTCCGGCGACCGTCGCGCAGGTCAACAACTCGCACGCGGTGAAATGTCCACGTCGCTCGGTACGCAGCCGCTCGTCGAGTTCCAGCGCGCGCGCCTCCTCGAACAGGTCGATCACGGCGTGCGAGTCGGAGCCCAGCGCCACCGGAGAACCGCCGTCGAACAGGGCCCGCGCCGGACCGATGCCGTCGGCGAGGTCCCGTTCGGTGGTGGGGCAGAAGCACACGGTGGTATCGGTGTCGCCGAGCAGCGCCCGGTCGACGTCGGACAGATGGGTGGCGTGTACGGCGGTGCTGCGCGCCCCGAGCACGCCCGCGTCGCTGAGCAGTTCGGTGGGGGAGCAGCCGTACCAGGCGTGGCATGCCTCGTTCTCGGCGCGCTGCTCGGACAGGTGTACGTGCAGCGGTACGTTCTCGCGCGCGGCGACCTGGGCCATGGCGGCCGGTGGGACGGCGCGTACCGAGTGCAGCGCCGCCCCGATCACCGCGTGCGGCTCCGGTTTGAGCTGCTCCACCCGTACCGCCCACTGCTCCGCGTTCCCGTCGCCGAAGCGCAGTTGCGGTCCGACCAGCGGCGTCCCGTCCGGCGCCGCGGTCAGGTACAGCGTGTCCAGCAGGGTGATCCGGATCCCGGCGTCGCGCGCCGCTTCGATCAGCGCCCGGCCCATCGCGTTCGGGTCGTCGTACCGGGCGCCGCCGGGTGCGTGGTGCAGGTAGTGGAACTCGCCGACGCAGGTGATCCCGGCGAGCGCCATCTCGGCGTACGTGGCGCGGGCCAGCGCCAGATAGCTGTCCGGGGTGAGCCGGTCGGCGACGGCGTACATCCGTTCCCGCCACGTCCAGAAGGTGCCGCGTCCGTCGTGGGTACGGCCGCGCAGGGCGCGATGGAACGCGTGGGAGTGGGCGTTGGCGAATCCGGGCAGGGTGAGCCCGGTCAGCCGGACGGCGTCCGGCGGTACCGGCGCTGCCGGGGTGACCGCCGTGAACCGACCCGCCTCGACCTCGATCAGCACGTCGCTCACCGGCTCGTCGCCGCCGAGCCAGGCGTACTGGGCGTGGTACCTCACCGGCACGCGAGCTCCTCAAGCACGTCGGCGAGGGCGACGATGCCCGCGGCGCAGTCGGCGTCGGTGGCGTGCTCGGCGGGGGCGTGCGACACCCCGGTGGGGTTGCGGACGAACAGCATCGCGGTCGGTACCCGGGCGGACAGCACCCCGGCGTCGTGCCCGGCGCCGGTCGGCAGTACCGGCGCGCCGCCCAGCCGGGACGCGATCCGGTCGCGCAGCCCGTCGTCGAACCGGACCGTCGCGCTTTCCGACTCGGCCGCCATCCGCACGGAGGTGCCGTCGCGCCGCGCCCGGTCCTCGGCACGGGTCCGTACCGCCTCGACCAGGCCGTTCAGTGTGCTCTGGTCGGGTGCGCGGGCGTCCAGCCAGCCGGTGACCCGGGACGGGACGGCGTTGGTGGCGTTCGGCTCGACCGATACCCGACCGACGGTGGCGTGCGCGCCCCGCAGCCGGGCATCCTTGTTCGCGGCGAGCACGATGTACGCGAAGGTCAGCATCGGGTCGCGGCGGTCGGACATCCGGGTGGTGCCGGCGTGGTTGCCCTCGCCGGCGATGTCGAACCGCCACCGCCCGTGCGGCCAGATCGCGCTCGCCACACCGACCGCCGCGCCCAGGTCGACCAGCGCCCGACCCTGTTCGACGTGCAGTTCGACGAACGCCGCGATGCGCGCCAGCCGTTCCTCGTCGGGTCCGAGTCGGGTCGGGTCGGCGCCCGCCTTCGCCATCGCGTCCGCCAGGGTCGTACCGTCGCGATCGGTGAGCCGGGCGGCGGCAGCCGGGTCGTACCCGCCGGTCAGCAGGCGCGAGCCGAGGCAGGCGACCCCGAACCGGGAGCCTTCCTCCTCGGTGAACGCCGCGATGGTCACCGGTCGCACCGGGGTACGCCCACCCGCCCGCAACAGGTCCACGGCGAGCAGCGCGGACACGATGCCGAGCGGACCGTCGAACGCCCCGCCGTGCGGTACCGAGTCGAAGTGGCTGCCGGTGACCACGGCTGGAGCCTCGCGATCCACCCCGTCCGGCACCCATGTCGCCCACAGGTTGCCGTTGCCGTCCACTTCGACGTGGAGATCCCGGTCGACGGCTTCCTCGACGAACCACTCTCGGCAGGCGAGGTCCGCGTCGGACCAGGAGTACCGCAGGTAGCCGCCGGTGGTGCGGTCGCGGCCGATGGGCGCGAGCGAACGCCACAGGGCGGCGAACCGCTCCGGCGGGAAGTCGGCGAATTCGCTGGTCACGAGTCCGCGCCTGCCCGCATCGGGACGCGCACGCCACGCTCGTCGGCGACCGTCTCCGCCAGTTCGTACCCGGCGTCGACGTGCCGGATCACGCCCGTCGCCGGGTCGTTGGTGAGCACCCGTTCGATCTTCTGGGCGGCGAGCGCGGTACCGTCCGCCACGGTCACCTGCCCGGCGTGGATGGAGCGCCCGATGCCGACCCCGCCGCCGTGGTGGATGGACACCCACGACGCGCCGGATGCGGTGTTGACCAGGGCGTTCAGCAGCGGCCAGTCGGCGATCGCGTCGGAGCCGTCAGCCATCCCCTCGGTTTCCCGGTACGGCGACGCGACCGAGCCGGTGTCCAGGTGGTCGCGTCCGATGACGATCGGCGCGCTCAGTTCGCCCGCGGCGACCATCTCGTTGAAGCGCAGCCCCGCCTTGTCCCGCTCGCCGAGACCCAGCCAGCAGATGCGCGCCGGCAGTCCCTGGAACGCGACCCGTTCGCCGGCGAGCCGGATCCACCGGGCGAGCGGTTCGTTGTCGCCGAACAGGTCGAGGATCGCCCGGTCGGTGGCGTAGATGTCGTTCGGGTCGCCGGACAGCGCGGCCCAGCGGAACGGGCCTTTGCCCTGGCAGAACAGCGGGCGGATGTACGCCGGGACGAAGCCGGGGAAGGCGAAGGCGCGGCTGTACCCGGCGAGTTGCGCCTCGCCCCGGATCGAGTTGCCGTAGTCGAAGACCTCAGCGCCGGCGTCCAGGAAGCCGACCATCGCCTCGACGTGTTTCGCCATCGAGGCGCGGGCCCGGTCGGTGAACTCCTCCGGCTTCTTCGCCGCGTAGTCCGGCGCGTCGTCGAGGGCGACGCCTTCCGGGATGTACGACAGCGGGTCGTGGGCGCTGGTCTGGTCGGTGACGATGTCCACCGGTACGCCCCGCGCCAGGATCTCCGGTACCAGGGTCGCGGCGTTGCCGACCACGCCGACGGACAGCGGGCGGCGCTCCCGTTTGGCGGCGAGCGCCTGATCGATCGCCTCGTCCAGGGTGTCCGCCACGGTGTCCAGGTACCGGGTCTCCACGCGGCGGCGCAGCCGACGCGGGTCGACGTCGATGATCAGGCAGACGCCCTCGTTCATGGTGACCGCGAGCGGTTGCGCCCCGCCCATACCGCCGCAGCCGGCGGTCAGGGTGAGCGTGCCGGCGAGCGTCCCGCTGAACCGTTTCGCGGCGACCGCCGCGAACGTCTCGTACGTGCCCTGCAGGATGCCCTGGGTGCCGATGTAGATCCAGGAACCGGCGGTCATCTGCCCGTACATGGTCAGCCCGAGCTTCTCCAGCCGGCGGAACTCGGGCCAGGTCGCCCAGTCGCCGACCAGGTTCGAGTTGGCGATCAGCACGCGGGGCGCCCACTCGTGGGTGCGCAGTACCCCGACCGGGCGGCCCGACTGCACCAGCATCGTCTCGTCGTCGGCGAGCGTGGTCAGGGTGCGCACCAGGGCGCGGTACGACGGCCAGTCGCGCGCCGCTTTGCCGGTTCCGCCGTACACGACCAGGTCCTCGGGGCGCTCGGCGACCTGCGGGTCGAGGTTGTTCATGAGCATCCGCATCGCCGCCTCCTGCGGCCAGCCGCGGGCGGTGAGCGTGGTACCCCTGGGCGCGCGAACCGTTTGCACTGTGCACACTCCTACGCGACGAAGACGTTGCGGCGGACCGCGGACTGCTCGAATTCCTCCAACCGTGCCTGCGTGTCGGCGGGCGCGGCGTCGCAGATCGCCTGCAGGACCAGCATCGCCATCGCCATCGGCGCGGCGTGCAGGTCGAACACGAGCCGGGCGCCGACCTCGGCGGGCAGCGCGACGTCGGACAGGTCGGCGGCGGGACCGATCGGCGAGTCGGTGATCGTGACGATGGACAGACCCAGGGCGCGCGCCTCGCGCAGGGCGTCCAGCGCCTCCCTCGGATAGCGGGGCAGGACCAGACCGAGCAGCGCGGTGGCGCCCGCCGAGCGCGCCTGTTCCAGTCGGTCGACGAGCAGGGTGCCGCCCTGGTCGAGGACGCGCACGTCGGGGTGGACCTTGGCGGCGAAGTACGCGAAGTACGCCGCGAGCGGGGCGGCGGCGCGCAGCCCGAGGACCGGCAACGGTCGGCTGGCGGCGAGCAGCTTGCCCGCCTGGGTCACCACGGACGGGTCGGCGAGCCGGTCGGCGAGCCGGACCAGGTTGTCGATCTCGGCGTCCACGGCGATCTGGAGTTCGTTGCGCGCGTCGTCGGCCACGGTCTGCGGGGCGTCGGCGATCAGGTCGCGGATGGCGCGGCGCAGCGCGGGGTACCCGTCGTAGCCGAGCGCGACCGCGAACCGGGTGACCGACGGTTGGCTCACTCCCGCGGTCGCGGCGATCTCGTTGCTGGACAGGTACGCCGCCTGGCGACCGTGTTCGACCAGGCAGCGGGCGATGCGCCGCTGTGCCGGGGTCAGCCGGACGCCCTCGAACAGGTCCAGCAACCGTTCATGCACGCGGCAACTGTATGCATAGCTTCATTCGCCGGTCAACGACGCTCTTGTGTCCGCCGGTACCCGCTGTGGCAAGGTGTGCCCATGCGACTGACGTCCATCCATACGTATCCGGTCAAGGCATGCCACCGCGTCGATCACGACCGGATCCAGGTCGAGCCGTGGGGGCTGTCCGGCGACCGGCACTGGATGGTGGTCGACGCCAACGGGCTGCGGGTCACCCAGCCCCAGCACGCCGGACTGGTACACATCGAGCCCCGGTTCTCCGACGGGGTGCTGACCCTGCGCGCCGCCGGGCATCCCGACCTGCAGGTACCGGTACCGGACGCCGGCGAGCCGCTCAAAGTGATCGCCGGGCGGAGCGTGGTCGTGGCGTCCGCCGCCGGACCGGCGGCGGACGCCTGGCTCGCCCGGGTGCTGGACCGCCCGGTGCGGCTGGCGTACCTCAAACCGACGCACCGCGCCAGCGGTACACCCGTCGGGGACAGCTATCCGCTGCTGCTCACCAACGAGGCGTCGCTCGCGGCGGTCAACGACTGGATCGCCGAGTCGGGCAGCGCCGAGGGTCCGGTACCGATGACCCGGTTCCGCCCCAACGTGGTCGTGACCGGCGTGCCGCCGTGGGCGGAGGACGACTGGCGCGGCGGGCGGATCCGGATCGGCTCCGTGCCGTTCCGGGTCGGCAAGGGCTGCGACCGGTGCGTGGTGACCACGATCGACCAGGACACCGCCGAGCAGGGTCACGAGCCGCTGCGCACCCTCGCCCGGCACCGCAACATCAACCAGGAACTGCTGTTCGGCGTGTACCTGATCCCGGACGCCCCCGGCGAGATCGCCGTCGACGACCCGGTGACGGTGCTCGACTGACCGCCCCGGCGTGCCCGGCAGTCGTGGGGCGGCGCAGCGGCGGGCGGCGCGACGGGTCCGGCAGGTCACCGGTGCCGCAGCAGCGCCACCGTCATGCCGGACGGATGCCGGAGCAGCACCTGCGTGTAGTTCGGTACCAGCAGCTTCCGCTCCCGGTCGGGCAGCTGCCCGACCGGGTCGTCCGTCCGGTACGGCACGACGATCCACAGCCGGGGCTCGTCGTGGAAGCACATCTCCGGCGCCCCGCACTCGGTCGGGTACAACTCGTTACGGGCAGCCGCCGACCTGCCGAGGAACACGTCGCGCGGGGCGACGCCGTCGGGAAGGTAGTACGTCACCCCGACGTCGTGCATGTACCACCAGACTTTGCGCTGGTACACGATGCCGTCACCGGGCTGGTACCCCGCCGCGACGATCTTCGCCGCGCCCCGGTAGTCCATCGGCTGACGGGGTGCGGCAGCCGGGTACAGGTAGTCCTGGTGCGACAGCGCGCCCCGCATCGCGATCTGGTCCGGCACCGCGACCACCGCCAGCACGGCGACGCCCACGAGCGGTACGACCGCACGCAGCCGGACCCGGGTCGCACCCGGTACCGCCAGCGACGCGAGCCCCGCCAGTCCCGCACCCGCCAGCACAGCCCAGGCGGGAAGCAGGAAGAGCAGGTACTTCGAGAAGAAGTAGTTCAGCGCGCCGAGCGACATGACCCAGATCGCGACCAGCGGCGCGAGTGCCGTCGCCGCCGGGAAGGCGGCGCGGCGGCGGTACACCACGATCGCGACCACCGCCAGCGCCGTCACCAGCCACGACAGCCAGGACGACGCGAACGTCTGCGGCCACACCGACCACGGCGTGCCGTGCGAGATCCAGGCGATCTGACGCCTCGCCTGGTGCAACCCGAGATTGATCACCGGAACGGCGGGCAGCACACCGACCACGGCGGCGAGGACGAGCTTCGCCAACAGCACGAACCTGCGTCCGCGCTCGGGGCGCAGCAGCAGCCCGGCGGCGTGGCCGACGACGATCGCCAGTGCGACCGTATTGACGTAGGCGAGCGCCGTGACGCACGCGGCGTAGCCGGTCCACCGCAGCAGCGTGGGGCGCTCGAGCGCGAGCAGGACGAGCAACGTCGCCAGTGTGGCGAACAGCATCACGAACGCGTACGACCGCGTCTCCTGCGCGAACCGGGTGGAGCTCGGGATGAGTGCGAACACGAAGCCGCCCAGCAGCCCGGTCCACCGGTCGAACACGCGGGACCCGATCAGCGCCACGCACGCCGCGGTACCCGCCATCGCCAGCGCCGACGGGGTGCGGACGGACACCGGAGAGTCCCCGAACAGCCGGATCCACTCGTGCAGGAACAGGTAGTACGCGCCGTGCACCGCGTCGACGCGGGTGAGCAGCGCGAGGATCCTGCCCCCCGGACGCGACGCGACGTTGATCGAGACCAGCTCGTCCTGCCACATCTCGGGCAGATCGATGCGTACGAGCGCGATCACGGCCATGGCCAGCGACGGCCACAACCAGAAATACCGGAGCGCCCGAGCGACCAACGGGTGCCCGGCTAGGCGGGAGGGGTCGTGGTCCGCCTCGGACCTCGCCGAGTCCGGCACGACAGCGACGGCATCGTCCGACACTGCGGTCCGATCTACTGGGTTCAGGGATGCGCTGGAAGCCTAGGCCAACCGTCGCCGCGCGTGCCAGGCACCTCTGCGGGCGCCCCGCGCGACCGTGCGCGGCCCTCGATCACCGGTCGACGACCGGCTCGCCGTGCCGCGGGCACTCTGCTCCGCCGGGGCATGCGACCTGTGCGGGAGAGGGGATTTGAACCCCTACGCCCTTGCGGACATCAGGACCTAAACCTGACGCGTCTGCCGTTCCGCCACTCCCGCGGGCACCCTGCAGTGTACGAGCTTCGACGCGGG
>DASUXA010000069.1:0-15512 GCA_036378155.1 Micromonosporaceae bacterium
CACCGGCGACCTGGGGCGGGTACATGTTCTTCGGGGTGCGTCCGCTCGCCGGGATCGGCGTCCTCGCGATCGTCGCCGGTACGGTCCTCGCGGCATTGCCGCGCACCGGACCGGTCCGCCTGCCGGCACCGGGGTGAACACGTAACGGCCTGCCCAAGATCTGGGACAGGTTGACTCAGGGCGTGAGATGCGCGAGAGTAAGCCCATGTCGTCGACCCGGTCGTCGCGAGTACTTACCTGAGCGCACTCTCCCCGTTGAGAGTGCGCTAGCCCCGTGCGTCGAGCACGAGGGCTTTTTTGTTGCCCGGACGGCCCTCAGGAACGAAGGTCACAGAGCATGACGAGACCGACTCCCGAAGTCCTCGCTCACCGTGCGCCCGGCGCGACGTCGCCGGTCGGCGCGGCCCGCCCGGCGGCTCCGCCGGTATCCCAGGAGATGAGCGGCGCGATGGCGCTCGTGCGCTCGCTCGAGGCGCTCGGCGTCGACGTGGTCTTCGGGATCCCCGGCGGCGCGATCCTGCCCGCCTACGACCCGCTGTTCGACTCGAAGGTCCGGCACATTCTGGTACGGCATGAGCAGGGCGCGGGCCACGCGGCGTCCGGGTACGCCCAGGCCACCGGCAAGGTCGGGGTGTGCATGGCGACCTCCGGTCCGGGCGCGACGAACCTGGTGACGCCGATCGCCGACGCGTACATGGATTCGATCGGGATCGTGGCGATCACCGGTCAGGTCGCGAAGACCGCGATCGGTACCGACGCCTTCCAGGAAGCCGACATCCAGGGCATCACGCTGCCCATCACGAAGCACAACTACCTGGTGCAGACCGGCGAGGAACTGCCGCGCATCCTCGCCGAGGCGTTCCACCTCGCGTCCACCGGTCGCCCCGGTCCCGTCCTCGTCGACATCCCCAAGGACGTTCTGCAGAACCCGACGACGTTCACCTGGCCGCCCACATTGGACCTGCCCGGGTACCGCCCCACGCTGCACCCGCACGGCAAGCAGATCCGCGAGGCGGCGCGGCTGATGGTGTCGTCCCGCCGTCCGGTGCTGTACGTCGGCGGCGGCGTGCTGCGCGCCGGTGCCGCGCCCGCGCTGCGCAAGCTCGCCGAACTCACCGGTATCCCGGTGGTCACCACGCTCATGGCGCGGGGCGCGTTCCCCGATTCGCACCCGCAGCACCTCGGCATGCCGGGCATGCACGGCAGCGTCGGCGCGGTGTACGCCCTGCAGAAGTCCGACCTGATCGTGGCGCTCGGCGCCCGGTTCGACGACCGGGTCACCGGGAAGTTGGACACGTTCGCGCCGCACGCGGCGGTGGTACACGCGGACATCGACCCCGCCGAGATCGGCAAGAACCGGGCGGCGGACGTGCCGATCGTCGGCGACGCCAGGTTCGTCATCGAGGAACTGATCGCGGCGGTCAGCGCCGAACACGCCACCGGGCGTCAGGCGGACCTCGCCGACTGGTGGCGGCAGTTGGACGACATCCGGGGCCGGTACCCGCTGGGCTGGGACGACCCGACGGACGGCACGCTCGCCCCGCAGTACGTGATCAAGAGGCTGGGCGAGATCGTCGGACCGGACGCGGTGTACGTGGCGGGCGTGGGTCAGCACCAGATGTGGGCGTCGCAGTTCATCTCGTACGAGCAGCCGGGCACCTGGCTCAACTCGGGCGGGCTGGGCACGATGGGTTTCGCGGTACCGGCGGCGATGGGCGCCAAGGTCGGCCAGCCGGACAAGGTGGTCTGGGCGATCGACGGCGACGGCTGTTTCCAGATGACCAACCAGGAACTGGCGACCTGCGCGTTGGAGAACATCCCGATCAAGGTCGCGGTGATCAACAACGGGAACCTGGGCATGGTCCGGCAGTGGCAGACCCTGTTCTACAACGAGCGGTACTCCAACACCGATCTCGGTACGCACAAGCACCGGGTACCGGACTTCGTGAAGCTCGCCGAGGCGCTGGGCTGCGTCGGGCTGCGCTGCGAGAGCGCCGCCGACGTGGACAAGACGATCGAACTCGCCATGTCGATCAACGACGCGCCGGTCGTGATCGACTTCGTGGTCGGCAAGGACGCGATGGTGTGGCCGATGGTCGCCGCCGGTACCGGCAACGACGAGATCATGTTCGCGCGCGGGGTGCGCCCCATGTTCGATGAGGACGACATCTGATGAGCAAGCACACGCTGTCGGTACTGGTGGAGAACAAGCCGGGCGTGTTGGCCCGGGTCGCCGGGCTGTTCTCCCGGCGCGGCTTCAACATCGACTCGTTGGCGGTCGGTGAGACCGAGCACCCGCAGGTCTCCCGGATCACGATCGTGGTCAACGCCGAGGACTCGCCGTTGGAGCAGGTGACGAAGCAGCTCAACAAGCTGGTCAACGTCATCAAGATCGTCGAGCTGGAACCGGACGTCTCGGTACAGCGGGAACTGCTGCTGGTCAAGGTGCGCGCGGATCGCGAACGGCGGACCCAGGTCCTGGAGACCGTCTCGCTGTTCCGCGCCCGAGTTGTGGACGTCGGCCCGGACACGCTGGTCATCGAGGCGACCGGGACCGGTGACAAGTTGGACGCGCTGCTGCGCGACCTCGAACCGTACGGAATCAAGGAGATGGTGCAGTCCGGGCTGGTCGCGATCGGCCGCGGTTCGCGCTCCATCACCGGGCCCGCGCTCCGGGCCGCAGCCTGAAGGGACAGTAATGACCGTAGAGGTGTACTACGACGACGATGCCGATCTGTCGATCGTCGCCGGCCGCAAGGTCGCGGTGATCGGCTACGGCAGCCAGGGGCACGCGCACGCGTTGTCGCTGCGTGACTCGGGAGTCGACGTCCGGGTCGGGCTGCCCGAGGGCTCCAGGAGCCGCGAAAAGGCCGCCGAGCAGGGGCTTCGCGTGGTGACGCCGGCGCAGGCGAGCGCCGAGGCGGACCTGATCATGGTACTGGCGCCGGACACCGCGCAGCGTTCGATCTACGCCGAGTCGATCGCCCCGTCGCTCACGTCCGGCAAGGCGCTGTTCTTCGGGCACGGCCTGAACATCCGGTACGGGCTGATCCAGCCGCCCGCCGACGTGGACGTCGCGATGGTCGCGCCGAAGGGACCGGGGCACCTGGTGCGCCGGCAGTTCGTGGACGGCAAGGGCGTACCGGTGCTGGTCGCGGTCGAGCAGGACGCCACCGGGCACGCGCTGCAACTGGCGCTGTCGTACGCGAAGGCGATCGGCGGTACCCGGGCCGGCGCGATCCGCACCACGTTCACCGAGGAGACCGAGACCGACCTGTTCGGCGAGCAGGCGGTGCTCTGCGGCGGCGCGACGGCGCTGGTACAGGCGGGTTTCGAGGTGCTCACCGAGGCGGGATACGCCCCGGAGGTCGCGTACTTCGAGTGCCTGCACGAACTGAAGCTGATCGTGGACCTGATGTACGAGGGCGGTATCGCCCGGATGCGGTACTCGATCTCGGACACGGCCGAGTACGGCGACTACAGCCGCGGCCCACGGGTGATCGACGCGCGGGTCAAGGAGGAAATGCGCAAGATCCTCTCGGAGATCCAGAGCGGCGAGTTCGCCCGCGAGTGGATCGCCGAGGACGACGCCGGACGCCCGAACTTCACCAAGTGGCGTCAGGAGGCGGCGGCGCACCCGATCGAGGAGACCGGTCGGAAGCTGCGCGGCATGATGAGCTGGGTCGACCGCCCGATCACCGAGACGGCGTGAGGTGCGGGTCGGGTGACGCCGCGCCGCGGCGTCACCCGACCCGTCGCGGCTGCGTCCTCCGTCCCACCAGGACCTGGTTGAAGCAGTAGTACAAGGCGACCAGCAGATGGACGAGCAGGCACAGCCACGCGCTGAGAAAGGCGATCCCGACGATCAGCGCGTACACCACGGGTCCCGCCGCGAACCGCCAACTCGACCGGCGCGCGGCGGTCGTGTCGACCCCCTCGGCAAGCAGGCGCGGCCGGCGTACCGCGTAGGTGTACACGCCGCTGAAGGCGATCGCCATCGCGAGCATGACCAGGGAGTACACGACAGCCGCCGTGCGCGCGTCGCGTCCGGCCGTGAGGTACTCGGCGACCAGCGCCGTAGTGAACGGGATCGCCGCGACGGTCATCAGCAGCAGCAGGTTGATGAACAGCAGAACGCGGTCGGCGGCACCGATGATCCGGAACACCTGGTGGTGGTTGACCCAGATGATGCCGATCACCAGGAAACTGACCGCGTACGCGAAGTAGTTGGGCCACTGGGTAGCCAGCGCGTGCCGCAGTGAGGTGCTGAGCGCGTCGCGGGCGGGGACCCGCAGGTCCAGCACCAGCAGGGTGATCGCGATCGCCATCACCCCGTCGCTGAACGCCTCGACGCGACCGGTCTCGTTCATCCCGTCCTTGTAGCACGCGGCGACGACCTCCGGCGGGGATGCCTCGTCCGAGGCGTACCCGAGTCGGGATGTACGCACATCACGAGCGTTGTGCGGTCTGGGAGGCATGTGCGCCGCGCGGCGGGGTTCGTCGGCGCGGGCACCCTCGGACGGCGGCAATCCGCTACGGTGCGGGCGTGCCGACCCGGATCGTCGCCCTGAAGCTGGGGACTCTGCTCGCCGTCGTCACCGTCGCCGCGCTGGCCGGTGGTGCGGTCGGATACCTGCTTCCGTCGTCCCACGCGACGCCGCGAGTCGTCCGGGGCACCATCGTCGCCGTCGACGCCACCGGCGACGCGATCGGGTTCCGCGCCGCCTCCGAGGGTCCGGGCGAAGGCGGACACGGGTACGCGGTCGACACCGCGCAGTGGATCGACCGGGACGGACACCGGCGCGGCGACAAGCCGATCGACTGCGTCACGCCCCTGTCGCCGCGCCACCGCGAGGTCGAACTCGGGATCGTCGACGTGGACCGGGTGCCCGTCGTGGTCTGGGTGCGCTGCCTCGACTAGCCGGGCGGCGAGGCGCCGATCCCGCCCCCGGCGCCGGCCGCCGGGGGCGCGAGCCAACGCGTCAGTCGAGCAGCGCGCCCAGCATCGGTCGGTACGAGGGGTGCGCCAGCGCGAGGTCGTCGAGGTCGGCGGCGCGGAACCAGCCCAACTCGTCGTGTTCCTCGGGACACAGATTGACCGGTGTACCCGCCCATCGCGGTACCCGCCAGACGGTCAGCCGAACCGCGCCGTCGCCGGAAGCGTCGGGCAGATCAATCCCGCGAAGCGCTACGCATTCGCTCTGGACGATCTGTACGCCGAGTTCCTCGCGAAGCTCGCGGGCCAGCGCGTCCGACTCCGACTCTCCGGGCTCGACGTGTCCGCCCGGAAGATCCCAGACATCGGGGTACCAGCGACGGGAGGGGCAGCGGTGACCGAGCAGGACGCGACCGGAGGCGACCAGCGCGCCCGCGACGACGTGAGGCACCTGTGGAGGATGCCACGGCGTGTCGCCGTTTGTGAGGCCACTCACCCCGGTATCGGGCTGAGGGTGCGACGAACCGGGGCCTACGATCGGAAAGTCCGCCAGCGGGCGGCGGGAGCGCAGCGGCGCGTTCCACGCGGCACCTGAATTTCGCAGAATTCGCGAGGAATACATGAACCCTGTCGTCCTGATCGCCGAAGAACTCGCGCCCGCCGCGCTCGACGTGCTCAGCAACGACTTCGAGGTACGACACGTCGACGGCGCCGACCGCAGCGCGCTGCTGCCCGCCCTGGCCGACGTCAACGCGGTGATCGTGCGCAGCGCGACGCAGATCGACGCCGAGGCGATCGCCGCCGCGCCGAAGTTGAAGGTCGTCGCTCGCGCCGGGGTCGGTCTCGACAACGTCGACGTGCCGGCAGCCACCTCCCGTGGCGTGATGGTGGTCAACGCCCCCACCTCGAACATCGTCTCCGCCGCCGAGCAGGCGATCGCCCTGCTGCTGGCGGTCGCCCGCAACACCGCCTCGGCGTGCGCCGCGCTCAAGGCGGGGGAGTGGAAGCGCTCGAAGTACACCGGCGTCGAGATCCAGGGCAAGACGGTGGGCGTGGTCGGACTGGGTCGCATCGGCGTCCTGTTCGCCCAGCGGATGGCCGCGTTCGGCACCCGACTGATCGCCTACGACCCGTACGTCCAGCCGGCGCGCGCCGCCCAGCTCGGGGTACGGCTGGTCGGTCTCGAGGAGCTGCTGCGCGAGTCCGACTTCATCTCGATCCACCTGCCGAAGACCCCGGAAACCGTCGGACTGATCGGCGCGAAGGAGTTGGCGCTGGTCAAGCCCGGCGTACGGATCGTCAACGCGGCTCGGGGCGGACTGATCGACGAGCAGGCGCTCGCCGACGCGATCGCCGAGGGGCGGGTCGCCGGGGCGGGCATCGACGTGTACGCCAAGGAGCCGTGCACCGCGTCCCCGCTGTTCGCCTTCGACAACGTGGTCGCCACCCCGCACCTCGGCGCGTCCACAGCCGAAGCGCAGGACAAGGCGGGTCTCGCCGTGGCTCGCAGCGTCAAGCTGGCGCTGCAGGGTGAGTTCGTACCGGACGCGGTGAACGTCCAGGCCGGCGGCATCGTCGCCGAGGAGGTACGCCCCCTGCTGCCGCTCGCCGAGCGGCTCGGCAAGGTGTTCACGGCGGTCGCCGGCGGCGTCGCCGCCTCGGTCGCCGTCGAGGTACGCGGCGAGATCGTCGCCAACGACGTGTCGGTGCTCCGGCTCGCCGCGACGAAGGGTCTGTTCGCCACGGTCGTCGAGGAGCAGGTCACCTACGTCAACGCGCCGCTGCTCGCGGCGGACCGGGGCGTCGAGGTCGACTTGACCATCGCGCCCGAGTCGATCGACCACCCGGTACTGGTGACCGTGCGCGGCGCGCTGCCCGACGGTCGCGTGGTCAGCGTCTCCGGTACGCTCAGCGGCCCCCGCGAGCAGTTGAAGCTCACCGAGGTGGACGGTTTCGACGTGGAACTGGCAGCCGACGGCGTGCTGCTGTTCTTCCGGTACCAGGACCGCCCCGGCGTGGTCGGCACCGTGGGTTCGATTCTCGGCGAGGCGGGCGTCAACATCGCCGGTATGCAGGTGGCGCGGCGCGAGGCGGGCGGCGAGGCGCTGATGGCGCTCACCGTCGACTCGCCGGTCGGGGTCGACCTGCTGGACCGGTCCGCCGCGTCGATCGGGGCGACCACCGCGTCCACGGTCAACCTGTCCGAGGAGTGATCAGGCCGGGCCGGCGACCCGCAACCGGGCCACCCCCTGGGTGTAGGTACCGGTGAGGTCGTCGGCCACGGTCAACGCCTCGCAGCCGTCCGGGGTCGGGAACCACGCCAGTCCGGGCTGCCCGGCCGCGTACAACGCGGTCGCGTAGGCGTCGGCGGTACCCAGGTCGGGACCGACCACGGTGGCTGACGCCACCCGTGGCACGGTCGCCGGCTCGCCGGTGTGTGGGTTGACGATGTGCTCGCCCCGCTCGTACCCGGCGGACGTGGCGACCGCCCCGTGCGTCATCGCGAGCACCATCACCACCGAACGCGGATCGTGCGGGTTGCGGATACCGACCCGCCACGGTCCGCCGTGCGGCGCGGTACCGCGCACCACGATGTCGCCGCCCCCGTTGACGGCGAAGTCGCTGATGCCGACGTCGGCGAGCCGCGCGGCGGCACGCTCGACCGCCCAGCCCTTGACCAGACCGCTCGGGTCGAAGCCGCCCGGTACCGCCCAGGCGTCGAACCAGCCGTCGGTGGCGGCGCGCATCGCCGCGCACCGGTCGATCACCTCGACCAGTCGCGGCGGGTACGTCTCCGGCCGCAGCTCGCCCCGACGCACCCGGGCGACCAGCGAATCGTCGCGGTACGGGCTGAACTCCCGGTCGACCCGGCGCAACTCGTCCACAGCGGAACCGAGCGCGGCACGTACCTCGGCGCGTCGCATGCCCCGCGGCGCGGTCAGACAGAACGAGAACACCGTGCCCATGACCTGGGCGGTGTCGCGGATTACGGCACGCTCCACGGTGGTCATCGACCCGCCCGATCGATGGCGGCCTGCAACGACTGGAGGTACGCCTCGCTGGTCGTCGTCGCCCCGGAAACCAGGTCGACGTTCGCGGACTGCGCCTGCAGCACCTCCTGGCGCAGGATCGGGGCGGCGTACCCGTTGATCGCGACCGACCGGCGCCGGTCGTTCGGGGTCTGTACCGCCTGGACGTCGGCGATCTTTCCGTTGGCGAAGCTGACTTTCACCTGGACCGGGCCGTACGGGGTGTCGACCGCCGGGCCGGTGACCGTGGTGGCGCCGGTGGGCAGCGGCGGAGCGCCGGTACCGGTACCGCCCGGCGCGGGCGCCGTGCCGCCGTCGTCGGGGGCGACCTCGTCCGGGTGCCCGGTGCCGGTCGCCACCGGGTGCGCCACGGTCGCGCCGTGGGTGGCGAGCACCACGAACGCGCCCGCCACCGCGCCTGCCGCGCCAATCGCGGTACGTCTCATCTGGCGTTACTCCCCGTGGAACGTAAAGGCTTCGACGTGTACCCGGCGAGCCGGGACGCCAACCGCGCGGGCGGCGGACACCACGCCGGCGACCATCGACCCCGGTCCGCACACGTAGATCGAGCGGCGTGCCAGGTCCGGTACCAGCGACAGCAGCCGGCTCGCGGTCAGCGGCTGCCGGTCCCGGTCGCCGACCAGGTACGCGACCCGCCCGCCACGAGCCGCGACCAGGGTCTCGATCTCGTCGCGGAAGAGGATGTCGACCGACCGCCGCGCCCGGTACAGCACGACGGGTCGCGCGTCGCGGGGCAGGTCTTCGAGCAGGGCGCGGATCGGTGTCACGCCGACCCCGCCGGCGACCAGCAACACCGGGTACCCGGGTTCGCGGGCGGCGGCAGTGAACACCCCGTAGGGGCCCTCCATCAGCACGCCGGTACCGGGACGCAGCCGGCGCAGCGCGCCGCTGTGGTCGCCGCTGTCCTTCACGGTGATCCGCAGCCGACCGCCACGCACCAGCCCGGACACCGAGTACGGGTGAGCTTGCCACCACAGTGTCGGGGTGAGGAAGCGCCACAGCGCGAACTGTCCCCCGGCGAGCGGCAGGTCGTCGAGACGGTCGCCGGTCAGGACGACGGAGTGGACGCCGGGCGCCTCGCGGACCACGGCGACCACGCGCAGCCGGTGCCGCCACGCGCGGGCCAGCGGAAGTCCCGCCCGGTACGCCAGCAGGCAGCCGAACACGCCGAGGAAGAACACCGTCCACAGGGTGCGGGCAACGGGGTGCCTGATGAACGCCGCGCCGTTGGTCAACTGGTGCAGGAAGGCGAAGGCGATCCCGAGGTACATCGTCAGGTGCAGCAGCCACCACGTCTCGTAGCTGATCCGGGCGCGGATCACGCGCCACGAGGCGAGCCCGGCGAGCAGGATCAGGACGACTCCGATCGCCGCCAGCCACACCCATTCGTACGTGCTCACCTGCGCCCACAACTGGGTCAGCGGTCCGCTGTGCTGGTTCGCCGCGTACCCGAGGGTGACCAGGGCGACGTGCGCGAGCATGGCGTAGCCGAGCCACGGCCCGAGCTTGCGGTGGGTACGCAGCAGCCGGTCCAGCCCGAGCGTCTGTTCGAGGACCGGTACCCGCGCGACGAGCAGCAGACCGATCAGCGCGAAGTACGCCGCGGCCAGACCGCTGAGCTGACCGGCGGCGAGCAGTACGTTGCCCAGGCTGGGGCGCACCCGCGCCGCGCCCGCTCCGGTCGTCACCGACGGCATGGTGATCAGCCACTGCGCGACCACGGCGCCGAAGCCGACGCCGCCGATCAGCGCCGTCAGGTCGACCCCGAGCGGGCGCCGTCGGGGGTACCGGCGGGGCGAACCGGCGTGCCGGGGCAGGGCCCGGCTGCCGAGGTGTACGGTCACGACTTCTCCTGCCCGGTGCGGGTACCCGTTCACGGTAGGCAACGTGCGTGAGGGAAAGCTGTTGGCGACCTGTGAAGCCGCTGGGAGCGCAGCTCTGTCGCCGTGGTCAGATGCTGGGACAGTCGTACCGGAACGTAGGATGCTGACGTAGCGTCCGGGCGGTGCCCGCAGGGCGTGCCGCGACCGCGGCGACCTGCGACACCGGGCGAGTATCGGGGAGGGCGAGTGGCGGTGGCACGGATCGCGGTGGTGGCCGGTGACGGCATCGGACCCGAGGTGATCGCTGAGGCGCGCAAGGCGCTCGACGTGGTGTTGCCGGGCGTCGAGGCGAGCGAGTACGACCTGGGCGCCGCGCGCTGGCACCGCACCGGGGAGGTGCTGCCCGATTCGGTCCTGGCGGAACTCGCCCAGCACGACGCGATCCTGCTCGGCGCGGTGGGCGACCCCAGCGTCCCGTCCGGGGTGCTCGAGCGGGGTCTGCTGCTCAAGCTGAGGTTCACCTTCGACCAGTACGTCAACCTGCGCCCGTCCCGGCTGTGGCCGGGCACGTCCAGCCCGCTCGCCGACTGCAAGCCGGGCGACGTGGATCTGGTGGTGGTACGGGAGGGCACCGAGGGGCTGTACGCGGGCGCGGGCGGGGTGCTGCACCGGGGCACGGCCGCCGAGATCGCCACCGAGGAGAGCCTGAACACCAGGCACGGGGTGGAGCGGGTGATCAGGGACGCGTTCGCGCGCGCCGAGCGCCGACCGCGGCGCAAGGTCACCCTGGTACACAAGACGAACGTGCTGACCCACGCCGGTGACCTGTGGGCGAGGACGTTCGCCGAGGTCGCGGCCGGGCACCCGGACGTCGCCACGGAATACCAGCACGTCGACGCGGCGGCGATGTACCTGGTGACCCAGCCGTCCCGGTACGACGTGGTGGTGACCGACAACCTGTTCGGCGACATCCTGACCGACGTCGCGGCGGCGGTGACCGGCGGCATCGGGCTGGCGGCCAGCGGATGCGTCAACCCGGAGCGCCGCTATCCGTCGATGTTCGAGCCGGTGCACGGCTCGGCGCCGGACATCGCGGGCCAGGGCGTGGCGGACCCGGTCGCGGCGATCCTGTCCGTGTCGTTGCTGCTCGACCACCTTGGGCACGCGGAGGCGGCGCGCCGGGTGGAACGCGCGGTCGCCGCCGAACTCGCCGGTCGCACGCCGGGTCAGCCGGTACGCACCGCGGAGGTCGGCGACCGGATCGCCGCCGCCCTCTGACCCCGGCGTCGATCCCGCGTCGCGGGTAGGGGGTTTCCGGCACCTGACCGCATCGCAAAACGTCACTGTCCGGGTCCACATCGACATTTGTCAAATGGTTGCCCGGAGCCGACATTCGGCTTAACGAGCGTTTGGAGTAAGTTCTCCGGTACCACGGCTCCGCCCTCGATCTGCACGGAGGTCAGCGCGATGAACGGCGGTGACAGTCTCGACTTCGAGATTCATCCGAACCCGCAGCCGGTGTCCCCAGCCGAGCGGGCCGCGCTGCTGGCCAATCCCGGATTCGGGCGGATCTTCACCGACCACATGGTCACGGCGCGCTACGTCGAGGGCAAGGGCTGGTACGACGCCCGTGTCGAAGCGCGCGGTCCGATCCCGATGGACCCCGCCAGCGCCGTGCTGCACTATGCGCAGGAGATCTTCGAGGGGCTCAAGGCGTACCGGACGGTCGACGGCGGGGTGAGCCTGTTCCGGCCGGGCGCGAACGCGCAGCGGTTCCGCGACTCGGCGAGCCGGATGGCGATGGCGCCCCTGCCGGAGCGGCTGTTCGTCGACGCGCTCGAACATCTCGTACGCATCGACCGGGACTGGATTCCGACGTCCGACGACGGCAGCCTGTACCTGCGCCCGTTCATGTACGCGTCGGAGGTGTTCCTCGGCGTCAAGCCGTCCTCGGAATACCTGTTCGTGGTCATCGCCTCGCCGGTCGGCTCGTACTTCAAGGGCGGGGTGCGACCGGTGTCGGTGTGGCTGTCGCAGGAGTACACGCGCGCCGCGCCCGGCGGTACCGGCGCCGCGAAGTGCGGCGGCAACTACGCGGCGAGCCTGATCGCCCAGGCGGAAGCCGTCGAGCACGGATGCGACCAGGTCGTCTTCCTCGACGCGGCGCAGCGGCGGTACGTCGAGGAACTCGGCGGGATGAACGTCTGCTTCGTGTACGACGACCAGACCCTGGTCACGCCGCCGCTCGGCGGCACCATCCTGCCCGGCATCACCCGCGACTCGATCCTGACCCTGGCGCGCGACCTCGGTCTGTCGGTGGTCGAGCGGCCGTACTCGGTGGACGAGTGGCGCTCGGACGCGCAGAGCGGTCGGCTGCGCGAGGCGTTCGCGTGCGGCACCGCCGCCGTGATCACTCCGATCGGTACGGTCCGCTCGCCGGACGGCGAGTTCGCCATCAACGGCGGCGAACCCGGCGAGGTGACCGAGACGCTGCGCAGCCGGTTGGTCGGCATCCAGCGGGGTCGCCTCGCCGACCCGTACGGCTGGGTGCACCCGGTCCGTTAGCGGCGCGGGCGCCCCGCGCGGACTGCCCCGCGACTGCCCGGCGCGCGGCTGTCGCCGGTTCTCGGCGGGCGGGGCAGTCCGCGCGACCCGGGGGACCGGCGACGTGCGGCTCACCCGTCGAGCAGGTGCTCGCGCAGCGCCGCGACCTCGGTCCCGGACAGCCCAGCTGCCTCGGCGTAGCCGTGCGGCGAGCCGTACCGTTCCCGCAACCCGGCGAGGAACAGCAGCATCGCGGCGCGCGGCGCGCCCAGGAAGTGCGCCGGCAGCGGCGGCCAGTGCGGGTACCTCGTCCGCAGGAACTCGGTGAACGTCGCCTCGGTCCGTTCGGTCAGGGCGTACTCGTCGGCGATGGTGTCGTCGTCCACGCCCAGCAGCCCGAGCGTCACCGCGCAGAGCACGCCGGTGCGGTCCTTGCCGGCGAAGCAGTGCACGATCACCGGGGCGTTCCGGCTGTCGGCGACGACCCGCAGCGCCTCGCCGTAGGTGTCGATCCCGTCCTCGGCGAGTTCGAGGTACCGGTCGGCGAGGAAGCGGGCCTGTCCGGCGACCGGGTCGAAGGGGTACTCCTGCCACTCGCGGTGCCTGGGGTGCAGGTGCCGGTACGTCAACCCGGGCAGTTCCGGAATCCGCCCGTCCCGGTCCACTTCGGAGGGGCGCCGCAGGTCGATCACGGTGCGTACCCCGAGCTTGGCGAACTCGGTCAGGTCGTCCCCGTTCAACCGGTGCGGCGAGTCGGAGCGGAACAGCCGCCGCCACCGCACCGTGCGCCCGTCCGCCGTCGGGTAGCCGCCGAGGTCGCGGAAGTTGAACAGGGAGCTGAAAGCGATCGTCCGGGCGGGCATGGTCCGACCCTACCGGGCGCACCCGTCCGGTGGCGGCGGCGAGTCGAGGGTACGGCTCCGCCAAAGCCGCCACGACCAGGCAGGCGACCGTGAGATGGTGGTCCGCGTGGACCGGAGCCGGGGTCGGGGTCTACCCGCTGGACGGGTGGGCGAACGCGTGACGGATGACGCGCTCGTCAAGGCGGTCGACGCGTCGCTGCCGGTGGCGGTCGGCATGGCGACCCGGTACTGCCTGACGGCGGCGAGCGAGGTCGCCGCGGAGACCGGACGTCCGGTCATGGTGGTGGCGAGCCGCCGCCAGGTCGACACCGTGGCAGGCAGCGGCTACCTCGGCTGGAGTACCGGTCAGTGGTGCGCCGCCAGACGACACCCGCCCGGCGCGGAGGCGCTCGGTCGGGTCGGGCACAACGTGCTGCTGGCGCGCGACCACGCCGGTCCGTACCAGCACCCGGACGACCTCGCCGACGGCGGCGTTCCGCTCACCACCGCCATGGCGACGACGATCGAGGCGCTGCGTCGCGACATCGAGTCCGGAGTGGACCTGATCCACATCGATACCAGCCTCGGCTCCGGCGGGCGCCCCGAACGCCCGGCGATCGCCCGGCAACGCGCGATCGATCTGGTCGAGCACTGCGTGCGGGTGGCGGCCCGCCATCGTCGGCGCGTGGGCTTCGAGGTCGGGGTCGAGACCCAGGTCGACCAGATCGACGACCCGATGGCGTACCTCGCCGACCTGGTCCCGTTGCTGCGGGACCTGCGTCGCGTGTGCGACGTCGCGCCGCTGTTCGTGGTGGCGCGGACCGGTACCAGGGTCAGCGGGCTCGGCAACAGCGGCGTCCTCGCGCTGCGTCCGGACAGCCGTACGGCGCGCCTGCAACTGGGGTTGCTCGGGACGCTGGTACAGGCGACCGGCAGTCGACTGAAGGCGCACGGGTGCGACTTCCTGCCGGTACCGGCGATCCGCTCGCTGCGCGACGCGGGCGCCTGGATGAACGTGTCGTCCGAGCTGGGCGCAGTACAGACGACGGCGGTGCTGCGGGCAGCCCGCTCGGTCGGGCTCGACGCGGCGGCGGACGCCTTCTGCGACGAGGCGGTACGGGCGGGATGCTGGCGTGAACCGGGGAACCGGGACAGCGTCGTGTTGTCGGACGACGAGAAGGTGGCGCTGGGCGGCGCCTCCCTGTTCGCCGGGGCGACCTTCGCCGACCTGCGGGACCGGCTGGACGCCGCGCTCGCGTCGCGGGGCGGTTCCACCGCGCGCCTCGCGATCGACGCGGCGAAGCAGGTCATCAGCCGCTATCTCGACGTCGGGGGGGTGCGGCGAGCCGCACCCCCCCGACCTGCGCACCGGATGTGATCAGTACCGGGTTCCGAAGTTGTCCCGGTAGTAGTCGCTGACCTTGTCGCGGTACATCGGCGTGGTGTACGACGTCTCGTCGAAGTCCGGCGAGTTCTTGATCTGCTCCTTCGAGCAGCTCACGTACACCCTCTGCTCGGTCCGGTCGATCCGGTCGATGATCCCCGCGGGCAGCATCACCTTCCGACCGAAGATCCACGGTCCGGTGTCCACCACGAGGTAGCTGGCGTCGACCTCGGAACTCGCCTCGTCGATCTTGCCGATGCCGCCGTCGCTCGCCTCGACCTTGTACCCGACGATGTCGATCGCCCCGGCCGAGTCGGTGCCTTCGCGGTAGTTCCACGCATCGAACGCGCCGCCCGCCCCGGGTCCGGCGTATCCAGGGGTGCCGGGGTAGCCGCTGGCGGTGTCGGGCGTCGGCGAACTTGGCTGGGTTGTGTCGTACCCGGGCATCGTGGTCGGTTCGTCGTAGCCCGGCTGCGGCGCGCTGCCCAGCCCGGGCTGCGGCATCATCTCCGCGTCGCGCTCCATGCCCGGCTGATAGCGGCCCTGCGGGTCCATACGCTCCACGACGGAACCTCCTTGTTCGGTTTCGTGGTCGCTGTTCCGGTACCCGTCCTCTCGGCGGCTACACCGACACTGGTCGGTATCAGGCGGTTTATCCGTTTCAGAAAGCGTCAGCCGGTCGCCCGTCGTACCGCGTTTGGCCTGGCAGGGCCGGGGCATGCCGGTGGTGAGCGGCATCCTGCGCGCCGTCGGCGACGGGCCGGCGGCACCGGTACCGAAGGACACCACACACGACCGAACGACGAGGAGATTCCGTGCCGATCGATCCACGCATCGCGAGCAGCGCCCGCACGTCGTCGGCGCTGGAACCGCCGGACACCCCGCCAGCCCCGCCGCGCCGTCGCACCCGCCTGGCGCGCGGCCTCGGCTGGG
>DASUXA010000070.1:0-10263 GCA_036378155.1 Micromonosporaceae bacterium
CGCCCGCCAGGCACTCCAGATATCGCTTGTCTTCCACACCGGCCACCCTGCCAGCCGGGTACGACACGCGAGCCGCTACCTGACCAACATTTCGATCGGGCCGCGCAGGAAGTACACGACGAACAGCACGGCGACCGCCCACAGCAGCGGATGTACCGACCGCGCCTTGCCACGCACGACCTTGAGCAGCACGTACGAGATGATCCCCGCGCCGATGCCGTTGGAGATCGAATAGGTGAACGGCATCAGCACGATCGTGAGGAACGCCGGGATCGCGATCTCGAAGTCGTTCCAGTCGATCGTGCGTACCGCCGTCATCATCAGGAACCCGACGACCACCAGGGCGGTCGTCGCCGCCTCGAACGGTACGACGGTGACCAGCGGCGCCAGGAACATCGCCAGCAGGAACAGCACGCCGGTGACCAGGCTCGCCACACCGGTACGGGCGCCTTCGCCGACGCCGGCCGCGCTCTCGATGTACGACGTGTTGCTGGACACACCCGCGGCGCCGCCCGCCGCCGCGGCGACCGAGTCGACGATCAGGATCTCGCGGGTGCGCGGCGGGTTGCCCTGCTCGTCCAGCAGGCTGGCTTCCTGACCCACCGCGACCATCGTGCCCATCGTGTCGAAGAAGTCCGACAGCAGCAGCGTGAACACGAACATCAGGGTGACCAGCCACCCGGCGCGCGACCACGAGCCGAGCACGTTGAAGTGCCCCAGGGTGCTCAGGTCCGGCACGCCCACGATCTTCGACGGGTCCGGGAACTTCGGTACGTTCAGGCTCCAGCCCTGCGGATTCTTCGCCGACTGCGGGCCGATGTGGGCAACCGCCTCGATGATCATCGCGAGGATTGTGGAGCCGATGATCCCGATCAGGATCGCGCCCCGCACCCGCAACACGATCATGACGAGCATGGCCAGCAGCCCGACCACGAACACCACGCTGGGCCAGCCGCGGATCACCCCGTTGATGCCGAGGCCGAGCGGCGGGCTGGCGGTACCGCCCCGGACGAAACCGGCGTCCACGAAGCCGATCAGCGCCAGGAACAGACCGATGCCCACGCCGGTCGCGGTCTTCAGTTGGGTCGGTACCGCGTTGAAGATGAGTTGTCGAACGCCGGTGAGCACCACGATGGTGATCACCACACCTTCGATGACCACCAGACCCATTGCGTCGGCCCAGGTCATCAGCGGCGCGATGGTGTACGCGACCAGCGCGTTGACGCCCAGTCCAGCCGCCAGCGCGAGCGGGAACCGGGCGTACGCGCCCATCGCGATGGTCATGACACCGGCGACCAGCGCGGTCGCCGCGGCGAGCGCGGCCTGGGGCAGTCGGGCGCCGTCCCCGTCGACGGCGCCACCGAGGATCAGCGGGTTCAGCACCACGATGTACGCCATCGTGAAGAACGTGGCGAGCCCGCCACGGATCTCCCGCCCGAGGGTTGACCCACGAGCGGTGATCTCAAAGTACCGGTCCAGCCAGTTGCGCGGTCGGACCGATGGCTCAGGTGCGGTGCGTTCCGCCTGGGCCGTGGTCATCGCATCCTCCGGGGTGTGCGGGGGCTTCAAGGCGAGACAGTGCCAGACGCCCCGCCACCGTCGAACCTCGGGGGGCGTGCTAAGCGGCCTGTATCTGGGGCTGACGCCCGGTATCGGCGGTCGGCACTGACCGCTCCGAGCAGCCGTCGCAGCCGGCGGACTTGATGGGGTCGCCGGACGTCTGCGGTCCAGGCATGTCGCCGCGCGTCGACAACGAGGGTACCGCGCCGTCCACGACGCCCATGTCGGCGACCGTCAGCGGCTCGGCGGCGGCGACCCGTTCCGCCACGGTCAGCCGGTCGACCGGAGCGACACTGACCCGGGGCAGCGGGCGCAGCACAATCCGCAACCGGTGTCCCTTGCGACGGAGCTGGTACATCAGGACCGTCACCGCGGTCGCCAGCGACACCAGTCCGCCCAGCCAGAGCCCGGACCGGGCGCCGAACATCTCGGCGGCCCAGCCGACCAGCGGCGCGCCGATCGGGGTGGTGCCCATGAACACCAGCCCGTACAGCGCCATCACCCGCCCCCGGAACACCGCGTCGGTGCCGAGCTGCACCCGCTGGTTCGCCGCTTGGGCGAAGAACACCATGAAGAACCCGGTCGGGATCAGCAGCAGGGCGACCGACCAGTACGTCGGACCCAGCCCGACCACCGCCTCCAGCGCGCCGAACGCGACCGCGGCACCCAGCACCAGGTACGCGGACGGGCGACCGCGCCGGGAGGTACCGGCGAGCGCCCCGCCCAGCGCGCCGATCGCGAGCGAGGTGGTGAACAGACCGAACGACGCCGCGCCGGTGGCGAACACCGTCCTGGCCATCAGCCCGAGGGTGAGCTGGAAGTTGAAACCGACCATCCCGATGATCATCACGAGCACCATCGGCATGATCAGGTCCGGCCGGCGCCGGACGTACCGCAGCCCGTCGCTGATCCGCGCGGGCTGCCGGGTCGCCTGTACCGGAGCGCGGTACAGCTCGGACGGGCGCATCCGGCTGAGCGCGACCAGCGGACCGATGTACGAGATCGCGTTGACGAGGAACACGTTGCCGGTACCGACCGCCGCGATGGTCACACCCGCGGCGGCGGGTCCGACAATCCGGGCGGTGTTGAAGGTCGCCGACGACAACGCGAGCGCGTTCGGCAGCAGGTCGGTACCGACGAGCTCGGACGCGAACGACTGCCGGATCGGCATCTCCATCGCGGAGACCGTGCCCCACACCGGCGCGAAGAGCATGACGTGCCAGAGCTGGACGGTACCGCTGATCACCAGGGCGCCCATGACGGACGCGAGTACCAGCCAGACGGCGTTGGCGGCGATGAGCAGCAGGCGCTTGTCGAAACGGTCGGCGAGCTTGCCGCCGAGCAGCGTGAGCAGGATGACCGGCGCGAACTGCAGCGCCGTGATCACGCCGAGGGCGGTACCGGAGTTGTGCGACAACTGCAGGACCAGCCAGTCCTGCCCGATGATCTGCATCCAGCCGCCGACCTGCGAGACAAGCTGGCCGGTGGCGAACAACCGGTAGTTACGTACGTGCAAGGACCTGAACGTTTCGCGCCATGTGGCCCGCAAAGCGGCTTCACGCCTCCCTGATCGTGCGTCCGGGCGGTCCGAAGCGGACCGCCCGGTGGGGACCCTTCCAATCAGGCGCGGGCTATTCGACCGAGAATCTCGACAGCTCGCCGCAGCGTCTCCCGTTCCTCCGGGGTCAGCTCCGCGATCCGCTGCGCCAACCAGGCCTCCCGGACCCGGGTGTGCTCGGCGATGACCTGGCGACCGGCTTCGGTCGCCGCCAGGATCACCTGCCGGCCGTCGGTCGGGTGAGGGGATCTCCCGACCAGTCCCTGCTCCTCGAGCTTGGCGACCATCTTGGTCATCGTGGGCGGCTGGACCCGCTCGACGTCGGCGAGCTCCCGGGGAGTGAGCGCGCCGGCCAGCTCGAGGCTGGTCAACGCGGACAGTTGGCTCGGCGTGAGGTGGCCGACCGGGCGGGCCTGTCGCATGCGGCGGTTGAACCGCAGGATCGTGGTGCGTAGTGAGCTGGCGAGTTGAGCTGCCGAGATGCGTCTCGGCGTAGTCGTCCGCGCCGTCACGTTCGTTAGCCTAACTAATGAGCCTGGCTAACGACCACGATTCGGCGCGGCTACCCCTGTGTAATAGAACACAGCGGGTTCGACTCCTTACCTCGCCGACGCGTACGCTGCGCCCCCGCCGGGACGCGACGGCACCAGTACGCTGACGTCGTGGGCGATCAGCAATCCCGGTTGAAGCCGCTCGACCCGCCGATGGTGCCGTTCGCGCTGGTCGGCATGGGCGTCTGGGCGGTCGCCGGCCTCGTGCTGCTGGGATTCCGGGGTTGGCTCGCGCAGCACGGGCACACCGGGTGGCTGTGGACCTGCCTCGCCGGGTTCCTGCTCGGACTGCCCGGACTCGCGGTCATGCTGCGCCACGACGCGAACCGCCGCGCCCGGCAGGCTGCCGAGGCGGACGGGACCGGCTCCTGACCGCGACCCGGCAGGTCGCCGCAGACCTCAGTCGCGGCTGCCGTCGCGCACCGGCTCGACCTCGCCGTCGTCGTACACCGTCGGCAGTTCGTCGACCTCGGCGGGCGGTTCGGAGAGCACCTCGGAATGCGCCCCGCAGCCGTGGTCCGCGCTGACCACGCGGGCGTCGTCCGGCGCGTACTCGTTGCCGCAGACCCCGAACGCCTGCCGCAGCGACCCGGCGAGCGGAAGGTAGAAGCCGCACGTACCGCAGCGCGCCTCCGCCGGGGCGGCCTGCGCGATCGGCGCGGTCGGTCCATGGTCGCCGTCGTACCAGCGCTGCGCCGCCTCGATCCGCCCCTCACGGGACATCACCCGGGCCCGTCCCAGCCCCAACTCCCAGGCGACCTCCTCGACCGCCGGGTCGTCGGACCGCACGTACCCGGGGACGAGCCGGTCATCGTCGGGCGGCGTCGGCAGCAGGTCGCCGACTCCGAGATCGCCGGGCTTGAGCCGCTCCTGCCAGGGCACCCAGGGCGGGGCGAGCAGCGCGTCGGGACCGGGCAGCAGGGCGGTTTCGCAGACCGTCACGGTACGACTACGTGGGGCACGGGCCACGGTGACCGCCCACCGCCAGCCCCGGTACCCGGGCAGCGCGCAGTCGAAGTAGTGCGTCACCAGCCGCTCCCCCTCGGCTACCACGCCGAGATGATCGCCGACCGGCTCGTCGACGATCGCCGCGCGGGCGACGTCGACCGCCGAGGCGCACACCTGATCGAGACGCACCCTGCTGCTCACCGCTGACCTGGTCACGTCCCCATTGTCGCCTACCGCGCGCCGGCACCGACCGAGGGACGGCACCGGACGCACCCGCAGGTTCGACGACGCCCGACGGCGACCGGCGCACACGGCACGGCGACCGGCGCGGCAGCCCGGCGCAGGCGGCACGGCGACCGTCGCGGCAGCCCGGCGCGTACCGCCCGCGACGAGCG
The DNA here is from genome assembly GCA_036378155.1 of Micromonosporaceae bacterium. Classification (GTDB taxonomy): domain Bacteria; phylum Actinomycetota; class Actinomycetes; order Mycobacteriales; family Micromonosporaceae; genus DASUXA01. Next base: position 5,013 of record DASUXA010000070.1, read on the forward strand.
CGGATCGGCGAGGATGAGAGGCATGCCGGTGATGCGGACCCTCGGACGAACCGTCGGCGTGGCGGTACGCGGCGCCCGGTTGACCGTGCGCGGCAGCGCCCGCACCGGGCGCTGGGTGAGCCGACGGGTGCGCGTGGCGCGTACCCGCGGCGCCGCCGGCGAGGTCGGCATGATGCGCCTGCTCGACCTGCACGCGGTGTCCTGCGCCGGGGACACCCTGGTCACCATGGGGCTCGCCGGGACGATCTTCTTCAACGTACCGGTCGGCGAGGCGCGACCGAGAGTGGCGTTGTACCTGCTCATCACCATGGCGCCGTTCGCGCTGCTCGCGCCCGTGGTCGGACCGCTGCTCGACCGGTACCGGCACGGTCGGCGGTACGCCCTGGCGGTGACCATGCTCGGTCGCGCCTTCCTCGCCTGGCTGATCTCCGACTACATCCACGGCTTCGGGCTGTACCCGGCGGCGTTCGGCGTGCTCGTGCTGTCCCGCGCGTACGGGGTGGCGCGCAGCGCCGCCGTGCCCAGGCTGCTGCCCGCCGGGTTGCGACTGTCCGAGGCGGGCGCGCGGGCGTCGGTGTTCGGCACCGTGGCGGGCGCCGTCGTCGCCCCGATCGGGGTCGCCGCGTTCTGGTTCGGTCCACAATGGCCGCTCCGGGTCGCGACGGTGATCTTCGCGGTCGGCGCGGTCGTCGCGCTCCGGCTGCCACCGCGCGCCGACTCCGACCCCCCGGAGACCCTGCCCCGGCTGTTCACGCTGCTCGGCACGGGTCGTCGGGTGCTGCGCGGTCGGGTGGTGACCGCGTCGCTGACCGGCAGCGCGGTCCTGCGCGGGTTGTTCGGGTTCCTCACCCTGTTCCTCGCGTTCGCCATCCGCTCCGACGACCTGACGACCCGCGTCGCCGGGTACACGCTGTCCCAGCCGACCGCGATCGGGCTGGTCGCGGGCGCGCTCGGGGTCGGATCGTTCCTGGCGACCGCCGCCGGTACCCGGCTGCGCATCCGCCGCCCGGTACTGCTGCAGACCGGCGTGCTGGTCGTGGTCGCCGCCCTGGGCGTGGTCGCCACCGCCCGGTACACCCTCGGGTCTGTCGCGCTGCTCTGCCTCGCCACAGCGATCGCGAGCGGGCTGGCGAAGTTGGCGGTCGACGCGGCGATCCAGGAGCGCATCCCCGAGCAGGTGCGGGCGAGCGCCTTCGCCCACGCCGAGACGATGCTGATGCTCGCCTGGGTGGCCGGCGGGGCAGCCGGACTGATCCCGTTCGCCGGTCGGCTCGGACTCGGCGTACTCGCCGCCGCCGCCCTGGTCGGCACGTTGTTCAGCGTGTTCTCCGCGTACGCGCTGCGGGGCATCCGGCTGACCGGCACCGGCGGTCCGCTCACCGGGTACCCGGAGCCCGAGGCGGAACGTCCGACCAGGCGCCGGTGGATCCGGCGGACCGCGAAGGCGCGACCGGCGGGCGCGCGGGACGGCACCACGCTGCCGGTACCGGTGCCCGACCCGGAGGACACCGAGGACCTTGGGTTCCACCTGTACCGACCGTCCGGCGTCGACGACCCGAGCCGGGCGGGCGAGGAGGGTCGGGCGTGACGCGACTGTTGGTCGCCACCGCGGTCGACGCCGAGCGGGACGCGGTACTGCGCGGCCTCGCCGAGGACGCGGCGTCGCGGATCACGGTGGCGACGGTCGGCGTCGGTCCAGCCGCCGCGGCTGCCGGTACCGCCCGCCTGCTCGCCCTCGCCGAGGCGGCGGGCGACCGGTACCACCTGGTGCTGTCTGCCGGCATCGGCGGCGGCGTGCCCGGACGGGTACCGGTGGGCGGCGTCGCGCTCGCCCGGCGCAGCGTCGCCGTGGACCTGGGCGCGGACTCCCCGGACGGGTTCATCCCGCTCGACGATCTCGGTTTCGGGTCGGCGGTCGTGACCGCCGACCCGAAACTCCTCGCCGCCCTGAGCGAGGCGCTGCCCGACGCGGTCGTCGGCGACGTGGTCACCGCGAGCACGGTCACCGGTACCGCTGACGGGCTGACCACGGTGGTCGCTCGCGCGCCCGACGCGGTCGCGGAAGGCATGGAGGGTTTCGGGGTGGCGTCCGCCGCTGTCGCGGCGGACGCCGGCTTCGGCGAGGTACGCGCCATCTCGAATCCGGTCGGTCCGCGGGACCGGGCGGCGTGGCGGATCGCACCGGCGCTCGACGCTCTCCGACGAGTGGGCGCGGCGCTGGGTACGTTGTCCTGGTGACGCTCTCCCTCGCGTTCTCGCCCTGCCCGAACGACACGTTCGTGTTCCACGCCCTGGTTCACGGTCTGGTGCCCGGCGCGCCGGCGGTGGACGTGACGTACGCCGACGTCGACGTGACCAACACCGCCGCCGAGCGCGGCGAGTTCGACATCGTCAAGGTCAGCTACGCGGCGCTGCCGTGGCTGCTGGACCGGTACGCGCTGCTGCCGTGCGGCGGCGCCCTCGGTCGGGGCTGCGGTCCGTTGGTACTGGCTCGCGAGCCCGCCGTCGACGGGCGGGGCGGGGCGGCGGTCGCCGGCGGTACCGTCGCGGTGCCCGGCGACCGGACCACGGCGTACCTGCTGTTCCGGTTGTGGGCGGCGGAGCACCCGCCGGCGCGGATCGAGATCGTGCCGTTCCACGAGATCATGCCCGGGGTGGCGGCGGGCCGGTACGACGCCGGTCTGGTCATCCACGAGGCGCGGTTCACCTACCCCCGGTACGGGCTGCACGCGCTGGCCGACCTGGGCGAATGGTGGGAGGGACAGACCGGGTTGCCGATTCCGCTCGGCGCGATCCTGGCGCGTCGTGGCAGCGTCGACCCGGACGAGGCTGCCGAGTGGGTGCGCGCCTCGGTCCGGTACGCCTGGGCGAACCCGGACGCCAGTCGCGGGTACGTGCTCAGTCATGCCCAGGAGATGGAGCCGGACGTGGTCGCCCGACACATCGGGCTGTACGTCAACGACTTCACCGAGAACCTCGGCGACGAGGGGTTCGCGGCGGTACACACGCTGCTCGACCGCGCCGCCGACGCGGGCCTGGTACCGCAGCTGAGGCGATAAGGCCAATTACGCCGGAACTGCCCGATACGCCGATATGCTGACCGTGCCGTAGCCGCCAGGCTGCTGGCGGCGCGACCCCGGTCCGACGAGTCGGTGTGAGTGGATGTGTCCGCGACGGTCAGCGTGAAGAGCCGGGTCGCGCCTGCCCAGCCGGAACACCCGTCCACACGGGCGCGACGCCTGGCGACCGTCCTCGTGGCGCTCGTCGCGGTCTGGACAGTCACCCTGCTCGCCCACGTCGCAGGCGTCGACTGGCTGTTGCCCATCCTCATCTGGGTCGGCGTCGCATCCCTGCTACGCGGCGGACGCACCGCCCTGGACCGGCTCATGCTCGGCAGTGGACTGCTGTTCGGCGCGACCGCCGTCGCCGGGCTGGTGCTGTCCGTCTGGCCGTGGCACCTGTCGCCGGTACCGGTGGACGGCACCGCCCTCAGCGGTCTCGTGCTGATCGCGGCGGTACTCGACCGGAAGCCGACCCTGCCGCTGCGACGCCGCTTCTCCGACCTGACCGTGGTCGGGGTGTTCGCGGTGTGCGTCGCGCTCATCGGGTACGTGTTCCGCGGCCTCCATTTCCCCGGCAAGCTGTCGATGCTGGCGCAGGGCGACGACCTCGCGCGGCATCTGATGGTGTACGACACGATCCGCGTCGTCGGCGGCTACCTGTTCCAGCACCGCGCCGCCGCGCTGCCCTACCTCGACCCCGGCTACGAGTCGTACCCGCAGGCGATCCACTTCGTGTACGCGCTGCTCGCCGGGCACTTTCCCCAGGGCGCGCACATCGGCGACACCGTCGCGTCGTTCGACCTGATGATGACGTTCGACATCGCGACGTACCTGTTCATGTGCCTCGCGGTGCTGTGGGCGACCCGGTGGGTCGGCGGACACCTGCTGAACGGATGGGCGTCGGTACCGGTGATCGGCGCGGTCGGCGTGTACCTCTTCTTCGGTCCACCGATCACCCTGCTGTTCCGCGGGTTCCCCTCCGAAGCCGCCGGCTGCGCGCTGCTCGCCCTGCTGATCGCCGTGGTCATCCGACCCGTACACCGGACCCGGGAACAGGTGCTGCTCGTCAGCGCGCTGCTGATCGGCGTCTCGTTCACGTACTTCCTGTTCCTACCGCTGAGCCTGGGCGCGGCAGCGCTGTGGGCGGTCAGGTACCGCCGTCGGTTGGCTCGCCACCTCCCGCTGTCCGTCGCGCTGGGGCTCGTCACGATCGTGCTGTGCGCCGTGCCGCCCATCCTCAACGTGGTGTACAGCCCGGCGAGCGTCGGCGAACGACTGCTCCTCGGCGGCGCCATCGCCAAGGTCGAACGCCCGACCGCGCTGGCGCTGTTCGCGCTGGTGACAGCCGGCGTCGTCGTCGGCGCGCTGCGCCGATCGCCGGTGTGGCGGGCGTCGCTGCTGTACATCGTCGGCTCGGCGGGACTGACCGTGACCGTGTACCTGTACCAGGTCGCCACGCTCGACCGCAGCAGCTACTACTTCGAGAAGTTCCTGCACCAGACGCTCGTGGTGACCATGGTGAGCGCGGGCGCGGTCGTGTACCTGGTCCGGCGGCCCCACGAATGGCGACCCGTCCCCGCACGTCGGTACACCCGACTGGAGCGGCTCGCCTCGCTGGTACCGGTCGTGGCGCTCACCTCGGCGGTCTTCGTCTGGCTCGGGGTGTTCCCGCCGACCTGGACGAGGTCCAGCTACGGGCTGCAGTACCTGCGCCGGACACCGGCGAGCTGGTCGACCGGGGCGGCGACGTGGCAGGCGATCAGCATGTTCCCGCACGCCGACGGGCGGGTCACGATGATCCTGGTCGGCAGCCCGTACACCGTCGGCGACCGGTACGCCAGCCAATGGTCGAGCGTGTTCACGGCGGCGCTGCAACGGGCGTACCCCGCGGAGCGCAACACGTACTGGTGGGACGCGCCCTGGGAGCCGGTCACCGAAGCCGACCTCGAGGTGTACCTGCTGACCGCGCCGCACAAGTTCCGCGTGATCGTCGGTGGCGATCAGTGGTTCAACCTCGTCAACACGTTCGCCGACAAGCATCCCGAGGCGGACCTGCAGATAGTCGACGTTCGGTCGCCCAAGTAGGGGGTGGGGGTCGGGGGCGGGCCGCTCCGCGCCGGGCGGTCACGCTTGATCCCGGCGCGGCGCGGCCCGCCCCCGACCTGACAGGCGGGCGAATCACCCGAAGC
>DASUXA010000071.1:0-16803 GCA_036378155.1 Micromonosporaceae bacterium
TTGGGTCTCCCCGGCGGCGATACCCGCCGCCAGCAGCCCCCAGCCGGTGAAATCGGCAGGCACGTCGGCGAGCACGAACCGGTCCGGGTGCTCGACCTGCGCCGAGCGGACCAGCCCCCACACCGGACCGCTCACCACCGAGGCGGCGGCACCGCCCACCCCGAGCGCACCGCCTGCCCCGACCGCGCCACGGGTCAACATCACCAGCCGGGAACCAGCGAACCGCTCGTCACCGATCCAGCCCTGCACCACGTCCAGCGCCTCGGACAGCCCTTCGCGGACCGCGTACGGGACGTCGTCGTCCTCGTCCGGCAGGTACGGCACGACGACGACGGACGGCAGGGCACCGACCGCCAGGTCGACGACGGAGCCGAGGTCGTAGTACAGCGGGGCGTTGATGCCCGCCGCGCCCAGGGCGTCGGAGATGTCGGCGGCGCGCGGGTCGGTACCGACGACCGCCCAGCGCTGGCTCGCCAGGTCCACCTCGCCGACCGGGACCTCGGTCCATTCCAGGTGGTACAGGGTCGAGCCCGACCCGGTGCCGGCGAGCGCCCCGTCCCTCGGCAGCCGACGCAGCGCCAGCCCGGACACCTCGCCGATCGGGTCGCCCTGACCGTCGTGCAGGGTGATCGCCACGCCGCGGTCAGTCCGGGTGCTCAGCCGCACCCGCAGGGTACGAGCGCCGCCGGCGACCACCCGCACGCCGCTCCACGAGAACGGCAGCAGCAGTCCGGCGACGTCGGAGTCGGCGACCGACCCGTCCGGCTCGGCGCGTCCCGTGCCGTGTCGCGACCCGGAACAGTCGTCGAGGACCAGCATGTGCAGGGCGGCGTCGAGCAGCGCCGGGTGTACCGCGAACCGGTCGGCGTCGACCGCGACGGAGTCGGGGAGCCGTACCTCGGCGTAGATGTCGTCGCCGACCCGCCAGGCTTCGGTCAGACCCTGGAACGCGGGTCCGTACTCGTACCCGGCGTCGGCGAGACGCTCGTAGGCGCTGCGCAGGTCGACCGGGGTACCGTCCGCCGGCGGCCACGCCGTGCCCGGCTCGGTGACTGCCGCGCCGACCGAGACGGTACCGGTCGCGTGCCGCGTCCAGGCGGCGTCCGGGTCGTCGGCGGGACGGGAGTGGATGGTCAGGGCGCGGCGACCGTCCGCGTCGGCACCGGCGATCGCGACCTGTACCTGTACCGCGCCGGTCTCCGGCAGCACCAGCGCGGCTTCCAGGGTGAGGTCCTCGACCAGGTCGGCGTCGGCGGTGGCGGCTGCCTCCAGGGCGAGTTCGACGAAGGCGGTACCCGGCAGCAGGACGACCCCGTTGACGGCGTGGTCGGCGAGCCAGGGCGTACCGGTCCGGGACAGGTTCCCGGTGAGCAGGAAGCCGCCGTCGTCGGCGACCGGTACCACGGCATCCAGCAGCGGATGGGCGGCGACGGTGATACCGCCGGTGGTGCGAACACCGGACTGGTCGGTGCCGTCCAGCCAGTACCGGTGCCGGTCGAACGCGTAGGTGGGCAGGTCGACGTGGCGCGTGGCGGGACCGAGCACGCTCGCCCAGGCGACCGCCGCGCCGCGCACGTACGCCTGGGCGGCGGCGAGCAGGAACTGCCGCCAGTCCCCGGCATTGCGCCGCAGCGACCCGGCGACCTGGGCGTCGAACCCCGCGTCGGCGACGATGTCCTCCAGGCTGCCGACCAGGATCGGGTGCGGGCTGACCTCGAGGAACAGCGGTCGGGTGTACTCGGCGAAGGCGCGGATCGCGGTGTCGAAGCGGACCGGGTTGGCGAGGCTGCGGTACCAGTACTCCGCGCTCAGCTCGCGCCCGTCGACGAAGGTGCCCGCGCAGGACGAACAGATCGCCACGTCGTCGGCGGCGCTCGGGGTGACGTCGCGGAGTAGCGCGAGCAGGTCGTCGTGCAGCACTTCGACGTGCGGGGTGTGCGAGGCGTAGTCGACCGGGGTACGCCGGATGTGGACGGTCGCGCCCCAGGTCGCGGTGAACTCGTCGAGCGCGGTCGGGTCACCGGCGACCACCGTGCTGGACGGTCCGTTGTGCGCCGCGACCCACAACGCGTCCGGCCACGCCGCGATCTTGTCGCGTACCTCGTCGACCGGCAGCGAGACCGACATCATGCCGCCGGTACCGCGCAACTTGGCGACGATCTGGCTGCGCAGCGCGACGATCTTCGCGGCGTCCGCGAGGCTCAGCGCGCCGGCGACGTACGACGCGGCGATCTCGCCCTGGGAGTGACCGACCACCGCCGCCGGTTCGACGCCGACCGAGCGCCAGACCGTGGCGAGCGACACCATCACCGCCCACAGCGCGGGCTGGACGACGTCGGCGCTCTCCAGCTCCGGCGCGCCGTCCTCGCCGCGGATCAGGGCGAGCACCGACCAGCCGGTGTACGGTCGCAGCGCCTCGTCGCACCGGCGCATCTGCTCGGCGAACACGGCGTTGCTGTCCAGCAGGTCGGCGGCCATGCCGACCCACTGCGAACCCTGTCCGGGGAAGACGAAGACGGGTTGGACGTCGCCTGCCGCGTGCCCGGTCGTCACCGCCGGGTTCGATGTACCGGCGGCCAGGTCGGCGAGCGCCGCGCACAACTCGTCCCGGTCGGCGGCGACCACCACGGCACGATGCGCGAACGAGGTACGGCGTGCCAGGGCGGGACCGGCGGCGACCAGATCGTCCCCGCTCGCCGAGGCGGCGAACGAGCGCAGCCGCTCCGCCTGGGCGCGCAGCGACTTCTCCGACCGGGCGGACAGCACCCACACCAGCGGGGTCGCGGCGGCGACCGGCTTGACCGGCGGCTCGTCGCCGTCGGACGGCTCGGGCGCCTGTTCCAGGATCAGGTGGGCGTTGGTACCGCTGATGCCGAAGCTGGACACGGCGGCGCGTGCCGGGCGGTCGACCGCCGGCCACGGTGTCGCGTCGGTGAGCAGCCGCAGCGCGCCGGACTCCCAGTCCACCTTCGGCGTCGGCTCGTCGACGTGCAGCGTGCGGGGCAGTACGCCGTGCCGCATCGCCATCACCATCTTGATGACCCCGGCGACCCCGGCGGCAGCCTGGGTGTGCCCGATGTTCGACTTGACCGAGCCGAGCCACAGGGGACGGTCGGCGGGGCGGTCCTGCCCGTACGTGGCGAGGACGGCGTGCGCCTCGATCGGGTCGCCCAGGGTGGTACCGGTGCCGTGCGCCTCGACCGCGTCCACGTCGCGCGGTTCGAGTCGGGCGTCCGCCAGCGCCTGGCGGATCACCTGCTGCTGGGCGAGGCCGTTCGGTGCGGTCAGCCCGTTGCTCGCGCCGTCCTGGTTGATCGCGCCGCCCCGGATGACCGCGAGGATCGGGTGCCCGTTGCGGCGGGCGTCGGACAGCCGCTCCAGCAGGAGCAGACCGACCCCTTCGGCGAAGGCGGTACCGTTCGCCGACGCCGCGAACGCCTTGCACCGCCCGTCCACGGACAGCCCGTTCTGGCGGCTGAACTCGACCAGGTTGCCGGGGTTCGCCATGAGCGTCACCCCGCCTGCGAGCGCCAGCGAGCACTCGCCCCGGCGCAGCGACTGGACCGCCAGCATGATCGCGACGAGCGACGACGAGCACGCCGTGTCGACGGTGATCGCCGGTCCCTGCAGTCCGAAGGTGTACGCGATGCGACCGGACGCGACGCTCGGCAGGGTACCGGTCAGCAGGTGACCGTCGGCGACCCCGGCGGGCTGGTGCAGGCGCGGTCCGTAGTCGGTCGCCATCGCTCCGACGAACACCCCGGTCGACGATCCGCGCAGGTCGGCGGGGTCGATACCGGCGCGTTCCAGGGTTTCCCACGCGGTTTCGAGGAGCAGTCGCTGCTGCGGGTCCATGCCCAGCGCTTCGCGCGGGCTGATCCCGAAGAACGCGGCGTCGAAGGTGTCCGCGTCGTGCAGGAAACCGCCGTACCGGCTGGTCAGCGATCCGGGGCGGTCCGGTCCCGTGCCGAGCAGGGCGTCCAGGTCCCAACCCCGGTTGGTGGGCAGTTCGGAGATCGCGTCGATGCCGTCGGCGACGACGCGCCACAGGTCCTCGGGCGAGGCGACGCCGCCCGGGTACCGGCAACCCATCGCCACGATCGCGAGCGGTTCGTCGACGTCGCCGGCGACCGTCCGGTCCTGCGCCGCGCCGCCCGCGTCGCCCGTGAGCGTCGCGTACAGGTGCCCGGCGAGCCGGTCCGGAGTCGGGAAGTCGAACACCAGCGTGGTCGGCAGCCGCAGCCCGGTCGCGGTACGCAGCCGGTTGCGCAGCTCGACGGTGCTCGCCGAGTCGAAGCCGAGGTCCTTGAAGCTGCGCGAGGCGTCGATCGCGTTCGCGTCGGCGTACCCGAGCACCGCCGCTGCCGTGTCGAGTACCAGGTCGCGCAGCGCGCGCCGGCTGGTCGCCGCGATCGGGGCGGTACCCGGCTCGGCTGCCTGGTCGGTGCCGTCCACGGTCGACGGCAGGGCGGCGACCGGGCGGCGGGCGGTACCGCCCAGCCAGTACCGCTGCCGCTGGAACCGGTAGGTCGGCAGGTCGGTCAGCCGCGCGCCGGGTACGTCGCACAGCGCCGCCCAGTTCACGGCGCCGCCCCGCGTGTACGCCTCGGCGAGCGACCGCAGTACCCGACGCGGACCGCCGTCGCCGCGCCGCAGGGTGCCGACGATCGCGACGTCGCACTCGGTCTGCTCGGCGGTTTCCTCGATGCCGGTGACCAGTACCTGGTGCGGACTGCACTCGATGAACAGCCGGCAGGACCGCTCCAGCGCCTCGCGGGTCGCGTCGGCGAACCGTACCGGGTGGCGCAGGCTGCGGTACCAGTAGCCGGCGTCCAGCCCCGCGGTGTCCATCGGCTCGCCGGTGAGCGTGGAGATGAACAGGGTCGGTACGGACACCGGCCGGATCGGCGCGAGCAGGTCGAGCAGTTCCTCCTCGAGCGGTTCGACCGCGGCGGAGTGGGAGGCGTAGTCGACGGGGATGATCTTCGTGCGGTACCCGTCGGCGTCCAGTCCGGCGCCCAGGTTCTCCAGCGCCTCGACAGGTCCGGACACGACCACGGACCGGGGACCGTTGACGGCGGCGACGGTCACGCCGGGGGCGGATGCCAGGCGGTCGGTGACCACCTCGACGGGGGCGCCGACGGACATCATGCCGCCGCCGCCCGCGATGCTCGTGATCGCCCGGCTGCGCAGCGCGACCACACGGGCGCCGTCGGACAGGGACAGCGCGCCGATGACGGTCGCCGCCGCGATCTCGCCCTGGGAGTGACCGATCACCATGTCCGGCTCGACGCCGCGCGAGCGCCACAGTTCGGCGAGGGACACCATGACCGCCCACAGCGCCGGCTGGACCACGTCGACCCGGTTGAGGTCGGGCGCGCCGGGTACCCCGCGCAGGACGTCGAGCAGCGCATAGTCGACGAACGGTTCGAGGGCGTCGGCGCACCGGGTCAGCCGCTCGGCGAACACCGGCTCGCTGTCGAGCAGGTCCCGCGCCATCTCCGGCCACTGTGAACCTTGACCGGGGAAGACGAAGGCGCATCCGCCGGCGGCGACGGTACCGGCGACCACCGAGTCGTCGGGGCGGTCGGCGGCGAGGGCGTCCAGCCCGGCGAGCTTGCCGTCCCCGTCCGGGGCGAGCAGCACCGCGCGGTGTTCCAGTTCGGCACGGGTACGCACCAGCGACAGCGCCACGTCGGCGGGCTCGGTCGACGGGTCGTCGGCGAGGTGCCGGGCGAGTTCGCGCGCCTGCGCGCGCAGGGCAGGGGCGGACCGGGCGGACAGTACCCACGGCGCGTCGGCTGCCGGGGTTTCGGGGCGCTCGGGCGCTTCGACGACCGGCGCTTCACCGAGAACCAGGTGGCAGTTGGTGCCGCCCATGCCGAACGAGCTGACCCCGGCGATCAGCGGTCGGTCCGCGCCCGGCCAGTCGCGCCGGTCCGTCACCACCCGCAGGTTCAGCTCGTCCAGCGGAATCCGCGGGTTCGGCGACTCGTAGTTCAGGCTCGCCGGAAGTTCCCGGTGCTTGATGCTCAGGACGACCTTCAGCAGCCCGGCGATCCCGGCGGCGCCTTCCAGGTGCCCGATGTTGGTCTTCACCGAGCCGACCAGCAGCGGGGCGTCCCCGGGGCGGTCGGCGCCCAGCGCCGCGCCGAGCGCCGCCGCCTCGATCGGGTCGCCCACCGGGGTACCGGTGCCGTGCAGTTCGACGTACCGCACGTCGGCGGGGCGCACGCCGGCGTCGCGGCAGGCGCGCCGAATGACGTCCTCCTGGGCGCGCTGGTTCGGTACGGTCAGCCCGTCCCCGCCGCCGTCGTTGTTGACCGCGCCGCCGAGGATCACGGCGTGTACCACGTCGCCGTCGGCGAGAGCCCTGGACAGCGGCTTGAGGACGACGAGACCGCCGCCCTCGCCACGGACGTAGCCGTTCGCCCGGCTGTCGAAGGTGTAGCAGCGACCGTCCGGGGACAACGCCCCGAACCGGCCTATCGCGGCGGTCGTCTCGGGCAGCAGGTTGAGGTTGACGCCGCCGGCCAAGGCCAGGTCGGTGTCGCCGCGCCGCAGACTTTCGCACGCCGTCTGTACGGCGACCAGCGACGACGACTGGCCGGAGTCGAGGGTGAGGCTGGGACCACGCAGGCCGAGCAGGTACGACACGCGGTTGGCGATGATTCCCCGCTGGGTCGCGGTGAGCGTGTGCGAGCTCAGCGCGTCCACCCCGTGCCGGTCGTGCAGGGTGGCGTAGTCGCCGCCGATCGCGCCGACGTACACACCGGTGCGGGTACCGCGCAGGGCGGTCGGCGCGATGCGGGCGTGCTCGAGCGCCTCCCATGCCAGTTCCAGGGTCAGCCGCTGCTGCGGATCCATGGCAGCGGCTTCGCGCGGGGAGATCCCGAAGAACGCGGCGTCGAACCGGTCGACGTCGGCGATGAAGCCGCCGCGCCGGTACTCGGTCACGTCGACGTCGCCCCAGCGCCCTTCGGGCACCTCGGTCACCGCGTCCTCGCCGGCGCGCAGCAGCCGCCAGAATGCCGCCGGGTCGCCTGCCTCCGGTAGCCGGCAGGACATACCGACAATGGCGATCGGCTCGTCGGTTGCGAAGGCCCGACTGATCGGCTCACCAACCATGACAACGCACCTCTGGCTTTTGCGATGCCGGATACCGGCGACAATTCGCGGTCCTATTTCAAGGCGGTACGGCCGCTGCGGAAAAATCCGTCGCGACCGTGCCGCCGCTATCGTCCAACCACCCGCCGCAAGCAAGTGGTAACGAGAGAGTGTTCAATGCGCTGGACAGTGTCAAGGCTGGTCGCAGGGCGTTTGGGTGGCACGTATGGGCTGGCAGGAAGTTGCCACCGGGATGAGCTTGGGATGGCTGGCGTACCTGACTAGTTTCGGCTGAGCTAATTGAATAGCCGGCCGCCCCTGCCGGGCGGAACGAGTACCGCCGACGAAACGGTCGCGGTACGCGTGGCGGCAGAAAGGAGGTGACCGCCGTGAGGGTTGTCTGCACCAAGGCGATCAATGGTCTCCGGGTGGTCTGCACCCGATAGTCGACCGCCGGGACATGGTCGCGCCCGGACGCCTGGACGTGGTCCGGGCGCCGACCTTTCCGCCGCGGTCGGACCGTCCGCCCGACCCGATCACGCACCAGTCACTGATCCGCGTCTGTCGATCACCAAGGAGTCATCGTGGCTACCGACGCCCCGCTCACGTACGGCCAGCTCTCCACGTGGCGGTCGATGGAGACGTTCGCCCGCGACCGGCTGATGGAGGTCAACGTCCCAGCCACCTGGGACCTGCGCGGACTGGCGACCGACCAGGTCCTGTCGGCGTTCCGCCGACTGGTCGACCGCCATCCGTCGCTGCGGACCACGTACCACGTGGTGGACGGTCAGCCCGTCCAGCGGGTACACGACGGCGTCGAGCCGCGCATCGAGATCGTCGAGCGCGACGGGGTCGCGCCGGACGACCCGGCTCGTACCACGCGCGACCTGTACCAGATCCCGTTCCCGGTGACCGACGACGTCGGCTGGCACGGCAGGCTCGTCACGGTACGGGGCGAGCCGGTGTTCCTCGCGCTGTCGCTGTCGCACATGGTGGTCGACCTGTGGTCGGTACAGGAGCTCGAAGCGGATTTCCGCAGGCTCGCCGCCGACCCTCGGGTACCGGTCGTTCCCGGGCTGGCGCCGGTCGACCTGGCGGCGGCGCAGCGTGGCGAGGCGTGGCAGGCACGTCGCCGGGGCGCCGAGAAGTACTGGCAGAAGGTGCTGTCCACCGGTCCGGTACGCAACCTGCCGACCCTGCCCGCCCGTGCGGCGGAGCGCCGGGTCCAGGCGACGCTCGCCTCGCACCACCTGGCGACCCTGGCGGCGCGGGCGGCGAAGCTGCACAGCGCCTCACCGCAGTCCGTCCTGATGGCGGCCACCGCCGCCGCGCTGGCGCGGGTTGTCGGCGCCGACCGGGTGATGTTGAGTCTGATGTCGAACAACCGGTTCGACGCCGAATGGCGACCGATCATCAGCACCATGAACCAGTTGGTACCGCTGATCTGCGATGTCGATCCACAGACGTCGCTGGCGAAATTCCTCGGTCGGGCGCACTGGGGGGCGCTGCTGGCGTACCGGTACTCGTGTTACGACGTGGACCGGGCGAGCGAACTGATCGCCGACAGCGCCGCCCGGAATGGCACGGACTTCAGCCATGACTGCTGGTTCAACTACCTGATCGAATCCGAGCAGACGGTCGAGGCGCCCGATGCGACGGACGCGCCGGTTGAGCCGGCTGCGCCGGCGGAGTTGACCTGGACGCCGCCGGCGCGGCACGCGGGTCACCCGTGCTACGTCCGCGTCACCGGGCAGGACCGGATGGTCGTGGGCCTGCGGGTGGACCCCGATCTGATCTCCGAGGGCACCGCCGTGCACATGCTGCGGACCATGGCGCTGGCGGTACTGCGGATGGCGACCGACCCGGAGAGCACGGTCGGCGCGCTCGACGATCCCGGCACCGACGCGCTCGTCCCGTGGCTGTTCCCGCACGAGGTACCGGACCCGCCGCGGTGATCCCGGTCGGCGACCATGATCGAGTCGGCGGTCGGTACCCGTGTGCCCGGAATACAATTTTTCGCGGCTATACCGCCGATAGTGCCGATCGGCGGAACCAGCCCGGTCAGGCTGGTATCCGCTGTTCGGCTAGGTACCCCTCGGGGAATGTGGACATATTGCCCGGCAGGACAGGGTGCCAACGTGCCAAATCACAGTATTAATGGACGAAAGCGGGTCGCGATTCGCGTCGGCTACCGGTAGTCAAACGAGAACAACGGTCGATATCCTGAGGGCTGTTCGTCATGGGCGCGCAGGGCCATTACGGGGCGGTGGCCGAGCTCTGAGGAATGGCAGGAAAACGAGTGCGGTTTCGGATCCTCGGGCCCTTGGAGGTGGAAGGAGCGGGTACGGTCCGCATCACCGCGGCACGGCAGCAAATCGTTCTCGCGATGCTATTGCTCGAAGCCAACAAGGTGGTGTCGGTCGACCGGCTCGTCGATGCCGTGTGGGACGACTCGCCTCCGCCCACCGCCAAAGGTCAAATCCAGATCTGCGTGTCCGGCGTGCGTCGACTGCTCGGCGAAGCAGGTCAGGACGGTCGGATCACGACCCGACCGCCCGGCTACATCCTGCACGTCGCCGAGGGCGAACTCGACCTGCACGACTTCAACACCCTGGTGAACCGGGGCCGCACCGCCCTCGCCAGGCAGGAACTGGAAGCCGCCGCGACCGCCTTCCGCGAGGCGATCGACCTGTTCCAGGGAGCTCCGCTGACCGGCATCGACAGCCGGGTCGTGCAGGCGGCGGCGGCGCGCATCGGCGAACGGCTGCTCGGCGTCCGTGAAGAATGCCTCGACGTGGAGTTGCGGCTCGGTCGG
The DNA here is from genome assembly GCA_036378155.1 of Micromonosporaceae bacterium. Lineage (GTDB taxonomy): Bacteria > Actinomycetota > Actinomycetes > Mycobacteriales > Micromonosporaceae > DASUXA01. The sequence goes on from DASUXA010000071.1 coordinate 9,923, forward strand.
CACCACGAGTCGATCGACGAACTGACCGCGCTGGTCACCGACCATCCGTTGCGGGAACGGCTGGTGGGGCTGCTCATGACCGCCCTGTACCGCGCCGGTCGGCAGGTCGACGCCCTGGAGGTGTACCGGCTGGCGCGGCTCGCCCTGGTCGAGGACCTCGGTCTGGAGCCCGGCGAGCCGCTGCGCAAACTGGAGCGCGCGATCCTGAACGGGGACGGCGCGCTCGACCTGCCCGGCGCGCCCGCCCCGGCGGTACCGGCGCCTGCCGCCCCACCGCCCGCCGCGCCGCCGGCATCGGCGCCCGCCCCGCCGGCACCTGCCACGGCGGCGGTACCGCGCATGACGCCCAGCGACATCCCCGACTTCACGGGTCACGACGAACTCGTCGCGCAGCTCGTCCGGTACCTCACCGGCGACGACCACCCGGGCGACCGGAACACGGTCCCGGTGGTGCTGCTGACCGGGCGGGGCGGCGCGGGGAAGACCACGCTGGCGGTACACCTGGCGCACAAGCTGGTCGACGCGTTCCCGGACGGGCAGCTGTACGTGCAGCTCGGCGGCGGACGACCGCAGATCGGCACCGTCTCGCAGATCCTGGAGCGGTTCCTGCGAGCTCTCGGCATCGCCGGCAGCGCGGTACCGGACTCGATCGAGGAGCGCGCGTCGACGTTCCGCAGCCAGGTCGCGGGTCGACGGCTGTTGGTCATCCTGGACGACGTCACCGACGTGCGGCAGGTGCAGTACCTGCTGCCGGGCAGCCCGACCTGCGGCGTTATCGCCACCAGTCGGCTGCGCCTCGCCGGTATCCCCGGCTCGCACCTGGTCGAGATCGGTACCCTCGACCCGCACAACGCGGTCGGACTGCTGGCGACGATGGTCGGCCCGGACCGGGTGTCCGCCGAGCCGAGCGAGGCGTTGAAGCTGGTCGAGTTGTGCGGTCGGCTGCCGCTGGCGTTACGCATCGCCGCCGCCCGCCTCGCGGCGCGGCCGCACTGGAAGATCCAGCAGTTGACCGAGCGTCTCGGCGACGAGGGTCGCCGCCTCGACGAACTGATGCACGGCGGGCTCGGGGTACGGGCGAGCATCGCGCTCACCTACGAGTACCTCGACGCCGACGCCCAGCGGCTGTTCCGGCTGCTGGGCATCCTGGAAGCCGCCGACTTCGCCGCCTGGGTCGCGGCGCCGCTGCTGGACCGGGACGCGCTGCTCGCCGCCGACGTGTTGGAGACCCTGGTCGACGCGCGACTGGTCGACGTGGTCCAAGGCTCCGGCACCGCCACCAGGTACCGGCTGCACGACCTGGTGCGGGTGTACGCGCGGGAGCGCCTCGCCGCCGAGGAACCGCCGGCCGAGCGCCTCGCCGCGTTGAAGCGGATGCTCGGCGCGTGGCTGTACCTCGGCGAATGCGCGCACCGGCAGCTGTACGGGGGCGACTACACGGTCATCCACAGTGACGCGGAGCGCTTCGAGCTCCCGCGCGACGTGGTGCGCAGCGCGCTGCACGACCCGCTGCTGTGGTACGAGAACGAGCGTTCGGCGGTCGTCGCGGCGGTTCTCCAGGCATGCCAGGCGGGCGCGGCGGACTACTGCTGGGACCTCGCCATCACCATGGTGACGTTGTTCGAGACGCGCAGCTATCTCGACGACTGGCGCACCACGCACGAAGCGGCGCTGCTGGTCACCCAGCAGATGAACGACCGGCGCGGCGAGGCGACCATGCTGTACTCGATCGGCGCGCTGGACATCGCCGAGCAGCGGTTCGACGAGGCGAGCGTACGGCTGAACCTGGCGCTGACCGTGTTCGAGGAGGTCGGCGAGGCGCACGGGCGCGCCCTCGCGCTGCGCAACCTCGCGTTCCTCGACCGCACCCGCGGCGATCTGGACCGCGCGTGGGTCCGGTACGAGGAGGCGCTCGCCGGTCTGCGGCAGTTCGGCGACGCGGCCGGCGAAGCCCACGTGCTCAACGGAATGGCGCAGATCGAACTGGACCGGGGACGCCCCGCAGCCGCGACCGACCTGCTCAACCAGGCGATGCGGATCGCCAAGGCGGCGAACAGCACCCGGGTACGCGCCCAGGTGCTGCACCGGCTCGGCGAGCTGCGACTGGCGCACGGCGAACTGGAACTGGCGGAGCAGGACCTGTCGCAGGCGCTCGAGTTGGTCCGCGAGGGGCGCGACCGGCTCGGCAACGCGTACGTGCTGCACGGCCTCGGCATCGTGAAGCTGCGCCAGCAGGACTACGACCGCGCCGCCGAGTTCCTCAGCCACGGGTACTCGCTGGCGTGCCACAGCGGCGACCGCTTGGCGAATGCCCGGTTCTGCCTGGCGCTCGCCAGTCTGTACCAGGCGCGACGGGACTACCGGTCAGCCAAGGAGTGGGCGTTCCGAGCGATCGAACTGTTCGACCAGGTGGCGATGCCCGGCGGGCAGGCGCAGGCTCGCGAACTGCTGAGCCAGCTTCGGCACGAGACCGTGTAGTCAGCGGTGGTATCGGGCGCGTCGCGGCGCCTGCCGCGTGCGCGCCTATACCTGCTGCCAGAATGTCGCGAACGCGGCAGTGGTGAGGTAGCACGTCACGTGCATATCGGCACCCGTCGCGTCCCCTTGGAACTCGGTGGTGAACTCACGGTAATGAGCCATGATGCCGAGCCCCGCGAAATAGCGTGACGGCGTTATCACCAATTGGTGACGACCACGTCCGACGTCGTAGCAGGCGAGTTCCGGTAGCCGCCCGTCGTCGCTGGTCACGCCCGATACGATGACATTCCATCGGGTCTCGTCGTGACATTCGAGACGGACGAGTACACCCGGCGCCGGGCGCCCCTGCATGCCGTCGAGCACCTGAATTGAAATCGCACTCATTGCGGCCTTCCCGGATTACCGGTCGATCGTTTGCGGTGACCCCGAATTGCCGATCCGGGATCAGTTGTGATCATTCCACGCCTCGCTATCAGACGACCAAAGGCGGAACGGCGACCGGCGAGGGCGGAACGAGAGTGAGGTGACAACGCGCCCCGGTGAACTTCGGGTGTCGGGCACCGCCGCAGGTGCCCGAGCCGACCACACCGAGGAGTGCGAGATGCAGTACAGCGACTTCACCCCCGCAGCGGCCGACACCAACTGGGGCTACGTCACCAGGGACACGAACTGGGGCCGAGCTGCCGGGGACACCAACTGGGGACGCCGCGTGATCGACATTCGCTAGTGGTCCGTACCTCCGCCGGATTCGGCCCGGCCCTGCCACACCCGATGACGAGAGGCCCGAAAGCGGTTTGATAGTGCCGCTTCGGGCCTCGTCGTCTGCGCGCCGTGACGGATATACGACACCCGTCCGCCGACGGTCGCTGTTGTCAGAGGTACTGACCGGTGCGGCTGGTTTCGGGCTGCGGCCCGCCCGGTGCGCCCGGCATCCCCGGCATTCCGCCGGGACCGACCGGTAACGCTGCCCGCCCGCCACGCATCTGCTCCAACTGCAGACGCGCCGCCATCTGCTGGGCGACCAGCGCCGCCTGGATGCCGTGGAACAGCCCTTCCAGCCACCCCACCAGCTGTGCCTGGGCGACCCGCAGTTCCGCTTCGCTGGGCGTACTGCCCGGCTCGAACGGCAGGGACAGCCGCTCCAGTTCCTCCCGAAGCTCCGGGGCGAGCCCGTCCTCCAACTCGGTGATCGAGCGCCGGTGTATCTCGGTGAGTCGCTGCCGGCTGGCTTCGTCGAGCGGCGCGGCGCGTACCTCGTCGAGCAGTTGCTTGATCATGCTGCCGATGCGCATCACCTTGGCCGGCTGTTCGACCAGGCGCGACGGGTCTTCCGCCTCCTCCTGCTCGGCTCCTTCGCGGTCGGCGTCGGTCCGGTCAGGCTGCACCTGCATCGTCCCGAGGGGTCGGCCGTCCGGCCCCACCACGACGACCGTGCGCCGTTCGGCGTTCTCCGGAGTCTGCGCTGCGTCGGTCATGCGCCAATACTCCCGCATCCGCGCGCCGATCCGCACCCCGGCGATCGCCGACGGCGCGCTCGCTCGACAACCGACGCGCAGCCCGCCCGGCGTGTACCTCGCGCCGCGCCGAGCGTTACCGGAACCGCCCGAAGTCCGGCTGGCGCTTCTCGGCGAACGCGCGAGCACCCTCCGCAGCCTCCTCGGTGTGGCTGAACACGTCGAGCCCGTCGAACGACAGGTTCGACAGCCCGGCGATGTGGTCGGAGTCGGCGTTGAACGAGTGCTTGAGGAACCGCAGCGCGGTCGGCGAGTACGACGCGATCCGCCGTCCCCACTCCAGCGCCGTGGGCATCAGGTCGGGTCCCGGTACCACGGCGTTGACCAGCCCCCAGGACAGCGCGGTCGGCGCGTCGATCCGGTCCAGCAGGAACCACATCTGCCGGGCGCGCTTCTCGCCGATGACCCGGGCGAGGTACGCCGTGCCGAAGCCGCCGTCGAACGAGCCGACCCTCGGCCCCGCCTGCCCGAACGTCGCGTGCTCGGCGGCGATCGACAGGTCGCACAGTACGTGCAGGACGTGACCGCCACCGATCGCGATGCCGTTGACCGCGGCGATCACCGGCTTCGGGATGTCGCGGATGATCCGGTGCAGCCGCTCGATCTCGAACGTTCCCCACTCGGTCTCGCCGTACCCACCGGTTTCGGCGCGTTCCTTCACGTCGCCGCCGGCGCAGAACGCCCGATCCCCCGCGCCGGTGAGGATCACGGCGGCGACCTCGCGGGACGCCCACGCCGTCTTGAACGCGTAGATCAGTTCGTCGACGGTACGGCCGCGGAAGGAGTTCATCCGGTCCGCCCGGTCGATGGTGATGACCGCTACGCCGCCTGACTCGACCGTGTAGCGCACGTCAGTGAAGTCGTCGATACGGGGCACGGAAGACAACGATAGCGTCAACCATTCGCGCGAGCAGTGCAGCGAGCAGCGAAGCGGAGCCCCGCAGTGGCGAACGGAAGATGATACTGGTCCATGAGCGCGAGCCGACACGACCAGCCCGAACGCACCACGCCCTCCGGACCGACGGTGCCGCAGGACCCTCGCGAGGTTCTGACCCGCCCGGCGCCCCCGCCCGACCTGACCGTCAGGTACGGCGAGCACCCCGACCACGTCGCGGACGTCTGGCTACCCGATTCCGATGGCGGCGCCCGACCGGGTTCCGGTACCGGCGCCCGACCGCTTGTGCTGTTCCTGCACGGCGGCTTCTGGAAAGCCGAGTACGACCGCGCGCACACCGCCCCGCTCGCCAGCGATCTCGCCGAGCGCGGTTGGCCGGTCGCCAGCCTCGAGTACCGCCGGGTCGGGCAGCCCGGTGGCGGCTGGCGGGGCACGCTCGACGATGTCGCGCAGGCGGTCGCGGCGGTACCGGGTCTGCTCGCCGCCCGGGTGCCGGGGCTGGATCCGGCGCGACCGGTACTCGCCGGGCATTCCGCGGGGGGTCACCTCGCGCTGTGGGCGGCGCACCGCGCCGCCCACAGCGACTCGCCACCTCGCGGGGTACTCGCGCTGGCGCCGGTGGCGAGCCTCGCCGAGGCGTACCGTCGCCACCTCGACGACGACGCGGTGGTCGGGTTGCTCGGCGGCGACCCGAGCCGGGTTCCCGATCGGTACCGGCAGGCGGACCCGGCCGCGCTGGTCCCGCTCGGCGTGCCCGCGGTGGTGCTGCACGGCACCGAGGACGTCCAGGTGCCGCTGGCGGTGTCCGAGCGGTACGTCGACGCCGCCCGGTCGGCGGGCGACCCGGTACAGCTCACAGTCCTGCCGGGGGTCGAGCACTTCGGCCTCATCGACCCGCGGTCGTCGGCGTGGCCGGCGGTACTGGCGGCGCTCACCCGACTGGGTTGAGTGCGGGTCCGCTCGTCGGTACCGCGACCCGGTCGCCGCCCTGATCGGGCCACGGGGTGCATTGACGCTCGCAGGGAAAGGCGGTACAACGCCTTGCGGGCCAGAACTGCTGGCCACCGCCCCGGGGGAGGAACCAGCGTGTCCCAGCTCAACCGACGGCAGGCCCTCAAGCTGTTCGCGGCGCTCGGCGCCGCGGGCGTGGCCGGCCCGGCGCTGGCCGCCTGCGGTTCCGGAGGCTCCGACGACAGCGGCGACCGGTCGCCGGTCAAGATCGGGATGCTGGTCCCGCAGTCCGGCGCGTACAAGACGATCGGTGACGAGCAGACCTACGGCTTCGAGCTGTACGTCCGGCTCAACGGCAACAAGCTGGGCGGTCGACCGGTCCAGTTGGTGTACGCCGACGAGGGCGAGAGCGCCGGGTCCGGCAAGGCGGCGCTGGCGAAGCTGCTCAAGCAGGACCAGGTCCAGGTGCTGTGCGGGGTCGCGAACTCCCTGGTGATGGAGGCGATCAAGGACGACGTCGAGGCGGCGCAGACGCCGCTGCTCGGTTCGAACGCCTCGCCGACCACGCTCGGCGGCGTCCGGTACATCTGGCGCACCTCGTACGTCAACGACGAACCCGGACAGGCGCTGGGCAAGTACGTCGCGGAGCGGGTCGGTCGGGGCAGCGTGTTCCTCGCGGCGGCGGACTACGCCGCCGGACACGACATAGTCGGCGGCTTCCTCAAGACGTTCAAGCCGGCTGGCGGCAAGGTCGCCGGCGAACCGATGTACACACCGTTCCCGGACGGCAACGACTTCGGGCCGGTGTTTTCGAGGGTCCGCGCGTCCGGCGCGAGCGCCGTGTTCTGTTTCTACGGCGGGACGCAGGCGCTGGAGTTCGTCAAGCAGTACCACGACGCCGGGCTGAAGCAGCCGATCTACGCGCCCGGGTTCCTCACCGAGGGGTCCATCCTCAAGCAGGAAGGCGACGCCGCGAAGGGCATCCTGACCGCGATGAACTACTCGCCGGACCTGGACAACCAGGCGAACCGACGGTTCGTCGC
>DASUXA010000072.1:0-5099 GCA_036378155.1 Micromonosporaceae bacterium
CGTGATCACCAAGACGGTGAAGTTCCCCGAGTCCACTGTGGCCGGAACCCCGATCACCTCGCTGGACCCGGCGTCGTCCGGGGCCCGCAACTACCGGCAACTGGCCCGGGAGGTCATCGCCGCCCAGGCCGAGCGGGGGTAACCGCAGGCTTGAGTTACGGTCATCTGATGACCGTGCCCTCGCCCGAACCCGCGCCCGCCGAGGCGCCGGCTGAGGGTGCATCCGGGTTCACGGTCCGCCTGGTCAACTTCACCGGCCCCTTCGACCTGCTGCTCCAGCTCATCAGCAAGCACAAGCTGGACGTCACCGAGGTGGCGCTGCACCGGGTCACCGACGAGTTCATCGCGTACATCCGCGCCATGGGCGACTCGTGGGACCTGGACGAGGCGAGCGAGTTCCTGGTGGTCGCGGCGACCCTGCTGGACCTCAAGGCGGCGCGGCTGCTGCCGGCGGCGGACGTCGAGGACGAGGAGGACCTCGCCCTGCTCGAAGCCCGCGACCTGCTGTTCGCGCGGCTGCTGCAGTACAAGGCGTTCAAGGAGGCGGCGGCGCACCTGGCGGCGTTGGAGTCGGTGGGCGGGCGGCGCTGGCCGCGCGCGGTCGGGCTGGAACCGCGTTTCGCCGAGGCGCTTCCGGACCTGGTACTGGGGATCGGTCCGCAGCGGCTGGCGCAACTCGCCGCGAAGGCGCTGACGCCGAAGCGACCGCCCACCGTGTCGATCGACCACATCCACCAGGTACGCGTCAGTGTGCGCGAACACGCCGCGATCGTGCGCGACATGCTGGTCCGCAGCGGCACGTCGACCTTCCGGGTACTGTGTGCCGACTGCCGCAGCACCCTCGAGGTGGTGGCGCGTTTCCTGGCGCTGCTGGAGCTGTACCGGGAGGGGCTGGTCAGCTTCGACCAGGTGGAGGCGCTCGGCGAGCTGACGGTGCGGTGGACCGGGGGCGACTCGGCGGGGGCGGAGTTGGACATCGACGAGTACGGCGACGAGACGCCGAAGGACGAGACGCCGACGCCGGCGGCGACGCCGGCTGACGACGGTGCGCGGGACGCCGAGCATGCGGGGGAGGGGAGCGCGGGTGAGTGACGAGCAGCCGGACCGGTCACTGGCGGCGCAGGCGGCAGCCTGGGTACCGCCGTGGGCTCGCCACGTCCCGCCGTCCGCGTCCGACGATCCCGTCGAGCGCGCCGAACCCGTTGACGGCGGCGAGTCCGTCGAACCCGGCGACGCCGGCGACGCCGTCGAGTCGGTCCAGCGGGGCGACGGCGCGGAGGCTGTCGAGCCCGGTGACGGCGCGGAGGCGGTGGAACCGGGCGACCCCGCCCGGTCGGTCGAGCCGGGGGCGGCGGGCGAGGCGAGCGAGCCCGGTCGGGTTGCCGAGGTCGTTGAGCCCGTCGAGCCGGTTCCGACCGCCGAGGTCGCCGCGACCGACGAGCCCGTACCGACCGACGAGCCGGTGCCTGCCGGCGAGCTGGTGCCTGCCGGCGAGCCGGGGCTGGTCGAGCGGCCCGCCGCGTTGCTCGACCCCGCCGAACTGCGCGGCGCGTTGGAGGCGATTCTGCTGGTCGTGGACGAACCGGTCAGCGACGCGCTGCTCGCGGACGTGACCGAGCAGCCGGTCGAGCGGATCACCGCGGCGCTGGCGGAGTTGGCCGCCGAGTACGCCGACACGGGGCGGGGCTTCGCGCTGCGGCGCGCGGCGGGCGGCTGGCGGCTGTACACGCGTGAGGAGTTCGCCCCGTACGTCGAGCGGTTCGTCCTCGACGGTCAGCAGTCGCGGCTCACCCAGGCGGCGCTGGAGACCCTGGCGGTCGTCGCGTACAAGCAGCCGGTGACCCGCTCGCAGGTCTCCGCGATCCGTGGCGTGAACTGTGACGGCGTGATGCGTACCCTGGTCACCCGCGGGCTGATCGAGGAGTGCGGCAGCGAGCCGGAAACCGGCGCCCGACTGTTCCGCACCACCACGCTGTTCCTGGAGAAGCTCGGCTTGGACAGCGTGGACGAGCTGCCTCCGCTGGCACCGTTCCTGCCCGACAACGTCAACGAGATCGCCGATGCCCAGCACTGAGATGCCCAGCACTGACACGAGCGCCGTCGAACGACTGCAGAAGGTCCTGGCCGCCGCCGGGGTCGGTTCCCGTCGCGCCTGCGAGGAGCTGATCGCGGCAGGTCGGGTACGCGTCGACGGCCGCATCGCCCGGCTCGGTGACAAGGTCGACCCGGTCGCCGCCGAGATCTACGTCGACGGCGAGCGGGTGGTCACCGACACCCGGCTGGTGTACCTGGCGATGAACAAGCCCCGCGGCGTGGTGTCCACGATGGCCGACGAGAAGGGGCGCGCCGCGATCGCCGACTACCTCGGCAACGTGCCGCAGCGGGTGTACCACGTCGGTCGGCTCGACGCGGACAGCGAGGGGCTGCTGCTGCTGACCAACGACGGCACGCTGGCGCATCGGCTGATGCACCCGTCGTTCGGGGTGACCAAGACGTATCTGGCCGAGGTACCCGGCCCGGTCCGGCCCGCCCTGCGCCGGCAACTGATGGCCGGCGTCGACCTCGAGGACGGTCCGGCGCGGGTCGACGCGTTCCGGGTGGTCGACTCGGTGCCGGGGCGGGTACTCGTCGAGGTGGTCCTGCACGAGGGACGCAAGCACATCGTCCGCCGGCTGCTCGACGCGGTCGGGCATCCGGTGAACCGACTGGTACGCACGTCGATCGGTCCGATCCGGCTGGGCGACCTGAAGGCGGGTCGTACCCGGCGACTGAACCGAGCCGAGGTCGCGGCGCTGTACAAGGCGGTCGACCGGTAACGGCACCGGCGCGTCGCCGCGTGGCGCGCGCCGCGTGGTCGCCTCGCCCGGTGCCGACGGGAATGCGGGTCCGGGCACCGGGCATGATGGGGGACGGTCGGATTCTCGGGCGAGAAGGAGCGCGTCGTGCAGCGTTGTGTGGTGGCCGTCGACGGGCCGTCGGGTTCGGGGAAGTCGACCGTGTCGCGTCGGCTCGCCGGCGCGCTCGGCGCCCATTACCTCGACACCGGTGCGATGTACCGGGCGGTGACGTGGGCCGTGCTGCGCGACGGCGTGGACCCGCACGACAGCGGCGCGGTCGCCGCGACCGCCGACGCCGCGACCCTGGTCAGCGGTACCGATCCGGACGAGCCGCACATCGAGGTCGACGGGGTGCGGGTGGACCGGGAGATCCGGGGACCCGAGGTGACCGCCGCGGTGTCGGCGGTCGCCGCCGTGCCGGAGGTACGCGCCCTGCTGGTCGCCCGCCAGCGCGCGATCATCGAGGCGGCCGGACGGATCGTGGTCGAGGGTCGCGACATCGGTACCGTGGTCGCCCCGGACGCCGACCTGAAGGTGTACCTCACCGCGTCGGCCGACGAACGCGCCCGGCGGCGTAGCGCCGAGAACGGCGCGGACCTCGCCCACACCGCCGCCGACCTGGCCAGACGCGACCAGTTCGACTCGACCCGTACCGTCGACCCGCTGCAGCGGGCCGACGATGCCGTGGTGCTCGATTCGACCGCGCTCGGTATCGACGAGGTGGTCGCCGAACTGCTCCGGCTGTTGGACGCCCGTCGCCCGGTCGGTGCCCGCCGCGAGGGGACGGCATGACCGACGACTGGGCCGGCGCCGTCGACCTCGACGACGTCGACAGCGAGAGCGTCGACACCGACACCGTCGACGAGGAGTACGCCGATCTGGGCCCGGTACCGGTGGTCGCCGTGGTCGGTCGACCGAACGTCGGCAAGTCGACGCTGGTCAACCGCATCCTTGGTCGGCGGCAGGCGGTTGTGGAGGACACCCCGGGTGTCACCCGTGACCGGGTCGCCTACGACGCGCAGTGGTCCGGGCGACGGTTCACCGTGGTGGACACCGGGGGTTGGGAGCCGGACGCGAAGGACCGCGCGGCTGCCATCGCGAACCAGGCTGAGATCGCCGTACAGACCGCGGACGTGGTGCTTTTCGTGGTGGACGCGACAGTCGGGTCGACCGACGTCGACGAGGCCGCGGTACGGATGCTGCGCCGAAGCTCCAAACCGGTGCTCCTGGTGGCGAACAAGGTCGACAACGCGACGATCGAAGCCGAATCCGCCGGGTTGTGGTCGCTCGGGCTGGGGCAGCCGTGGGCGGTGTCCGCGCTGCACGGACGCGGCTCCGGGGACCTGCTCGACGCGGTGCTCGACGCGCTGCCCGAGCCGGCACCGGCAGGTCGGCCGCGTGAGCGGGGACCGCGTCGGGTCGCGCTGGTCGGGCGGCCGAACGTGGGCAAGTCCAGCCTGCTGAACCGGCTGGCTCACGAGGAGCGGGCGGTGGTCGACTCGGTCGCCGGTACCACCGTCGACCCGGTGGACAGCCTGGTGGAGATCGGTGGCGAAACCTGGCTGCTGGTGGACACCGCCGGGTTGCGCAAGCGGGTGGGCAGGGCCAGCGGCACCGAGTACTACGCGAGCCTGCGTACCGCCGCGGCGATCGAGTCGGCCGAGGTCGCCGTGGTACTGCTGGACGCCAGCGAACCGATCAGCGAACAGGACCAGCGGATCATCAGCATGGTGACCGAGGCCGGTCGGGCGCTGATCCTGGCGTTCAACAAGTGGGACCTGGTCGACGCGGACCGCCGGTACCTGTTGAACAAGGAAATCGACCGGGAACTGCGGCGCATCCCGTGGGCGCTGCGGCTGAACCTGTCGGCGCGCACCGGTCGTTCGGTGGACAAGCTCGCCCCGCTGCTGCACACCGCACTGGACAGTTGGGAGCAGCGGGTTCCGACCGGTCAGCTCAACCAGTGGCTGACCGCGCTGGTACAGCAGACGCCGCACCCGGTACGCGGGGGTCGCGCGCCACGCGTGCTGTTCGCGACCCAGGCAGGCACCCGACCGCCCCGCTTCGTGCTGTTCACCACCGGCCAGTTGGACGCCGGGTACGTGCGCTTCATCGAACGCAAGCTGCGCGAGGAGTTCGGGTTCGAGGGGTCGCCGGTGGCGATCACGGTACGTCCGCGCAAGCGGCAGGGCGGGCAGAACCGCCGGTCCTGAGCCGGCCCCCTGACCGCTACGTGGTGGTGCGGCGCGCGACGCGCGCCGC
>DASUXA010000073.1:0-62630 GCA_036378155.1 Micromonosporaceae bacterium
GCGCGCCGTGGAGTACCACCCCAGCCTGGTCCGTCGACCGGAGCCCGGCGGGTCGGACGCCGCGCCCCGACCCGCGGCGGCGGGCGACCCGTGGGACCGTCCCACCCACCTGGTGCTCGACCTCGACCCGCCGGCTGCCGAGGGGTACGGGTTGGCGGTACGCGCCGCCGAACTGGTCCGCCACGCGCTCGCCGAGGTGGGCCTGACCGGCGCGGTGAAGACCAGCGGCGCCAAGGGCCTGCACGTGTTCGTACCGCTGGGGCAGCAGGTGACCGGTGAGGACGCGGCCGCCGCCACCCGCGCCGTCGCCGCCCGCGCGCAGCGGCTGGACCCGGCGCTGGCGACCACGGCGTTCATCCGGGAGGACCGGGGCGGCAAGGTGTACATCGACCCGACCAGGGCCGGCGGAGCGACGGTCGTCGCGGTCTACAGCCCCCGCATCCGACCCGGTACCCCGGTGTCGTTCCCGGTGCCGTGGGACGACCTCGACCGCGTCACGCCGCGCGAGTTCACGCTGCGCACCGTGGTACCGCTGATCGCCGACCGCGATCCGTGGACCGACGCGATGCCGGCGCCGCAGACGATCAGTGCCGACCTGATCGACGAGGGCCGCGCGATCCCGGTACCCCGCGTGCAGGCGATGCACGAGGGCAGGCGGCGAGCCCGCGCCCGGCGCGCCGAGTAGCCGGGGTCGACCTGCGCGGAGAACGCCGATCCGGTTGCCGGCGGCGGTCGCCGATGGCAGCGTCACGATCGGGGGTGGTTCACGATGGCAGGTACCCAGGACGCCGAACCGCCGGACACCGGCACGGACAACCCGGCTCGCGACCAGGCGCGGACCAGGGCCGACGTCCTGCGGGTCAGGGTGGTCGACCACAGCAAGGACGGCGACCCCGCCGTCAACATCCGGGTACCGATCGGCGTGGTGAAGTTCGGCATGAAGATGGCGCAGGCGTTCTCACCCGAGGTGCGCAACGCCGACCTGGACTGGGACAGCATCAACGCCATGATCCGGGAAGGCGAACTCGGCAAGATCGTCGACGTGGAGGACGAGGCGGAACACAAGACGATCGAGGTCTGGGTCGAATAGCCTGCGCCGGCTGCCCGGCGCTCAGCGCCGCTGCGGTCGGCGCAGGTACCGCCCGCGAGGCTCGCCGACGATCCGCCCGTCGGCGAGGACCCGCCCGCCGCGCAGGAACGTGTCGGTGACCCGCGCCGTCAGTTCGAAGCCCTCGAACGGCGTGTACTCCTGCGACGACTGCGAATCCTCCGCCCGTACCGTGTCCGACACGGAGTCGTCCACCAGGCAGAAGTCCGCGTCGTACCCCTCGGCGATGGTGCCCTTGTCGCCCAGTCCGAATCGCCGCGCCGGGTTCTGCGAGGTCAGCCGCGCGATCTGCGGGTACGACAGTCCGCGCTTGCGCCCCTCGGTGATCAGTCCGGGCAGCAGGTACTCGGTGCCGCCGAACCCGGACTTGGCGACGAAGACATCGTCGCGTGGTTCGCCGAACTTGGTCTCGTCGCGGCAGCACGCGTGGTCGCTCACCACCCACGAGACGTGGCCGGCGAGCAGGTGTTCCCACAGCGCCTCGACGTCCTCGCGGGGTCGCAGCGGAGGGTTGACCTTGCCGCCGATCCCGCTGGCTGTATGCACGTCGGCGAGCAGGTGACCGATCGTCACTTCCCGGCGGAAGTCGATGTGCGGGAAGGTCGCCGCCATCGTCATCGCCGCCTCCATCGCCTTGCGCGAGGACAGATGGAGCAGGTTGATGGTCGGCAAGGCGGTCTCGTGGGCCAGGTACGCGGCGATCGTGACGGCGAGCCCCTCCGAGTGGGGCGGGCGGGACGCGCTGTACGCCTCGAGACCCGTGAGCCGCCCCTCCTCCTCGACGATCTTCGTGTACGCCCGCATGATCTCGGCTGTCTCGCAGTGCAGCGACAGCGAGACGACGTCGGCGATGTCGCGGAACCTCGGGTCTTCGCGCGCCTTCTCGATGCCGCGCATCACGAACTCGAAGTGCGCGTAGTCGTACGACTCGTCCTCCGGCAGCATCAGGAACGACGCCTGGTCGGCGGAGCGTCCGTGCAGACCGTGGGTACCGTAGAACATGAAGATCTTGAATGACGGGACGCCGAACTCGTCGATCAGCAGCGGAATCTCGTCGATGTGCCGCTTGAGGATCGGCGCGACGTGGAAGCCGTAGTCGATGTACGCCCTGCCCTGCGCGGCGGCGAGCACGTCGGGAAACACCTCCGCGTACGGGCCGCTGCGGTTCAGGTAGTACGCGCCGGTGCGCACGTACGTCAGACCGGTGGTCACCCCGCCCTGCGCGGCGGCGCGACTCTCGGTACGCGTGTCCTCGTCGAGCGGGTTGTAGATGCCCCAGTGCTGGTGCGCGTCGACGACGCCGGGAAAGGCGAGTCTTCCGCCGCCGTCGACGACGTCGGTACCGTCCTCGACCGGGATGCCCGGTTCGATGCGCGCGAACCTGCCGTCGGCGATGCCCAGATCGGCGTCGGCGACCTCGGCGCGGTCCGGCCGGACGACGCGGACGTTCTTGACGATCAGATCGAGGGGAGCCATCGCACCCTCCTTGCGCTCGCGAATCACTGGTCGGGGTCGAGGACGTCCACGGTCCGCAACGGTTCGAGCAACGTCCCGACATCGGTGAGCGCCGCCAGCCCCGCGCAGGTGTCGCGGACCCGGTCGGCGGCGTCCGACGGCAGGACCCGCGCCGCGTTGTCGCGGAACTTCGTCGCCAGTTCGTCGAAGGACAGCGGGCGGTCCGGTCCGCCCCGGTTGGTCAGCACCTCCTCGACCAGTTCCTGTCCGTCACGGGTGCGCACGCGCAGGACGGCGGGAAACTGGTGCGGGAAGATCGCGGAGCAGCGTTCGTCGGGTACGACGTCGACCAGCGCCATCAGCGCCCGGCGTCGGGGGTCGCGCGCCAACTCGTCGGTGAAGTCGTCCAGCCCCACGCCCAGACCGCCGCCGCCGAGCAGTCCCGCGACGACGGTGTACGGGCCGCTGAACTGCGCCATGTACCCGGTGTCCGGCGCGCGTTTGACCGCGATCGGTTCGCCGACCGTGGGCAGGTTCGCGGCGGGGACACCGAGCTGGATCGACTCGATCCGGTCGACGTCCAGACCGCGGGCGCGCAGCGCGCGTGCCGCGTCGATGCCGGCGTGGGTGAAGTGGTTGGCGGGGTACGGCTTGAAGAAGATCCCCGGCACCGACCACGACTCGCCGAGCCCGCCGGTGATCGCCTTCTCGTCGAACGTGCCGTGCAGCCATGCCTGGAAGAAGCCGAACCGTCCCTCCAGGACGGTCGGCGGACCGGTGAACCCGTGCGCGACCAACTGCGTCGCCGACACCGCCGCGTGCGCCGCCCAGCCGCAGTGCAGGCGCTTGACGGTACCGCCCGTGCGGTTCGCCTCGATGATGCCGGCGGCCATGGACGCGGTCACCGCGAGCGCGTCGGTGACGCCCCGCGCGTCGAGCCGGTAGACCAGCGCGGCGGCCGCCGCGCCGCCCATCGCGCCGCAGATGGACGTGGCGTGCTGACCGTGCTCGAAGAACACGGAGTTGCCGATGTTCTCGTCGTACCCCGCCATGCCGAGACGGACACAGATCTCCAGGCCGACGGCGATCGCCGCGACCGTGGTCCGACCGTCCGCCCCGGTCGCCTCGGCGGCGGCGAGCGCCGCCGGTACCACACAGGCGCTCGGGTGCAGCACCGACGGCAGATGGGTGTCGTCGTAGTCGAGCGAGTGCGCCAGTACCCCGTTGGTGAAGGCGGCGAGTGTCGCCGGCAGCCGGTCGACCACGCCGACCGCGGTCGCCTGGGGGCGACCGCCCTGGTCCCGTGCCCAGCGCCGGGCGGCTCGCGAGGTCGGCAGCGGCGCGGCGGCGGCCATGATGCCGGCGATGTCCAGCACGCGCTTGCGGACGCTGTCGACCACCTCGTCGGGCAGTGTGTCGAACCGGCTGTCCACGGCGAACCGACCGAGCCGCTGGGCGAGCGTCGGCTCAGTCACCGGCGATCACCGCCAACGGTCGTACCGGGGAACCGGTGGCGCCGACGAGGTTCAGCGGAACGAGCACGAAGGTGAACTCGTACACCCGCGACGCGGCGAGTTCGTCCAGCGCCAGCGCCTCGACGAGGTAGATCCCGCTGTCCACGAGCAGGACCCGGTGGGCGGGCAGCAGGCTGTGTCCGCCGCCGGGCGCCAGTCGCTCGAAGGCGATGGTGTCGGCGCCCGCCGCGTGGATACGCCGCTGCGCCAACCATCGCGCCCCCGCCTCGCCGACACCGGGCACGCCGCTGTCCCTGCCGAGGTACGCCTCCGCGCCGTCGTCGAAGCGGCTGCCCCAGCCGCTGCGTACCAGCACGACGTCGCCGGGCTCGACGGTGACGCCCGCCTGCTTCTCGCTCGCCTCGAGTTCCTCCGGCGTGATCTCGTGGCCGGGGTCGCACGCCGACCCGCCGAGCGCCGCGGGTACGTCGAGCAGCACGGCGCGCCGCACCATCGGCTCGATCGTGTGCACGCCGTGCTCGTAGTACCTGCCGCCGACGCCGGCAGCGCCGGCGTCGGCGCCCCCGTACAGCCGACCGTCGTGCGAGACGTGGGCCAGGGCGTCGATGTGGGTACCGACGTGGGTACCGGTGACGATCAGGTCGTTGGCGGCGGATCCCCCGTCCGCCCGGACCATGTCGCCGTGCCGTCTCGGCAGCGTGTGCCAGTACGCGGGATGGTTGGGCGACTGCGGCATGCCGACGAACATCGGACGACCCAGGTCGATGACCCGCAGCCCACCGCGCACCACGTCAAGCAGGGCGTCGGTCACGCGATCACCCCCTGTTCGCGAAGCTTCGCGAGGTCCTCCGCGGTACAGCCGAGCGAGGCGAACACCTCGTCGGTGTCGGCGCCCAACGCCCGCCCGGTGAAGCGGATCCGTCCGGGGGTCGCCGACATCCGCCACATCACGTTGTGCATGAGCATCCGCCCGAGCTCCTCGTCCGGTACCTCGGTGATCATGCCGGTCTGCCGGATGTGCGGGTCCTCGACGATGTCCTTCGCGTCGTAGATCGGCGCGATCGCCGCCCCGGCCTCGGCGAAGGCGTCCAGTACCTCGGCGCGGGTGCGCTGGGCGATCCAGCCCCCGACGTACGCGTCGAGCAGGTCGACGTGTTCGACCCGGCCGCGTCCGGACCGGAACCACGGCTCGGTGACCACCTCGGGATGCCCGACCAGGGTCAGCACGCGTTCGGCGATGCGTTGCGCGCTGGTGGACACCGCGACCCAGGAACCGTCGCTGGTCCGGTACGTGTTGCGCGGCGCGTTGTTGGTCGACCGGTTGCCGTGCCGTTGTTCGACGACGCCCAACTGGTCGTACACGGTGGGAGCCGGGCCCACCGCTGCCATGATCGGTTCGAGGATGCTCAGGTCCACCACCTGTCCGCCGCCGCCGCGCTGGTCGCGGTACCGCAACGCCATCAGCGCCGCCGAGCACGCGGCGATACCGCAGATGGTGTCCGCCAGTCCGAACGACGGCAGCGTCGGTGGACCGTCGGGTTCGCCGGTCATGGCGGCGAACCCGCTCATCGCTTCGGCGAGGGTGCCGAACCCGGGACGCTGGGCGTACGGGCCGGTCTGCCCGAAACCGGTGAGCCGCACGACGACCAGCCCCGGGTTGGTTTCCCACAGCCGGTCCGGTCCGATGCCCCACCGTTCGAACGTGCCCGGTCGGAAGTTCTCCACGACCACGTCGGCGGTGCGCGCCAGCCGCAGGAACAGGTCCGCGCCCTCGGGCTTGCCGAGGTCGAGTCCCACGGTGCGCTTGTTGCGACTGATCTCCTTCCACCACAGCGACACGCCGTCCTTCTGGGCGCCGTGGCCGCGCATGCTGTCGCCGGCGCGCGGGTGTTCGATCTTGACGACTTCGGCTCCGAAGTCGCCGAGGATCTGGCAGCAGAGCGGTCCGGCGAGGATGGTGGAGGCGTCCACGACGCGGAGACCCTCGAGCGGCATCATCGGCGGCTCACATCCCACCTCGTTCCGCTTGGTGAAACGACTTCGCCGCGACGACGACCAACGCGCCGGGTACGGCGGAGTTCGGACTACCCAGACGCTGCGCCGTTACACACGTACCGGGTCATTGTTCCCGCGTTCCGCTAGCAGGAACAATGACCGCGAATGGTTGAGGCGAGCGGCCGGGCGTGCCTACGCTGCGCCGCATGAGCGGTCGAGATGCCGGTTCGGACCTGATCGACGCACTGCACGCTCTCGGCGACTTCGTCGCCGCGCTGGAGTACGAGAAGCTGCCCCCCGTCGTCCGGGAGCGGACCCGGCTCGTCCTCACCGACCTGGTGGGCGTCACCATCGCCGGCGCGCGGACACCGGAGCTGCGAGCGCTGCTGACCGCCTGGGCGCCGCCGCCCGGTCTGGTGCCCATCCTCGGTACCACCATCGCGACCAGCGCCGACGACGCGGCGTGGCTCAACGGCGTCGCCGCATGCGCGCTCGAACTCGACGAGGGCAACAAGCACGCCCAGGGTCATCCGGCGGCACACGCGGTGTTCGCCGCCCTCGCCGCCGCGTCCACCGCCGGTCGGCCCGTCGCCGGCGGCGACCTGCTGTCCGCCGTGGTCGCCGGGTACGAGGTCGCGGCGCGGTTCGGGCACGCCACCCGACGCCGCGCCGACCTGCACACCCACGGGCACTGGGGGGCGACGGGAGCCGGCGCGGCCGCCGGCAGGCTCAGCCGGCTTCCGGCGGAAGGAATCGCCGCCGCGATCGACAACGCCGCCGCCCTGACGTTCGTCACGCCGTGGAGCGTCGTGCTCGCCGGCAGCTTCGTACGCAACCTGTGGATCGCCGGAGCCAACGTGGCGGGGCTGATCGCGGCGCGACTCGCGCTCGCCGGGCTGGCCCAGGTCGACGGTAACGCCGGGCGTACCCTCGGCGAGGTCGTCGGCACCCTGGATGTCGGCCGCTCGTCGACGACCTCGGCGCGCGCTGGTACATCACCGGCGGGTACTTCAAGCGCCACGCCGCCTGCTCGTACACGCACCCGGCCGCCGACGCCGTCCTCGCGCTGCGCGAGCGGTACGGGTTCACCGCCGAGGAGGTCGCGGGCGTGGTGGTACGCACCCATGTGCTGACCATGCCGCTGGCCCGCCTCGCGACGCAGACCAGGGTCGCGGCGATGTTCTCCCTGCCATACGTGGTGGCGGTCGCCGCCCGGCACGGTCGGGTCGGCCCCGAACAGTTCTCCACCGCCTGCCGTACCGACCCGGCCACGCTCGGGCTGGCGACCCGGGTGGAGGTCGTCCACGACGAGTCGCTCGACGCGCGCCTGCCGGATGAGCGTGCCGCCCGCGTCACCGTGGACCTGCTGGACGGGCGGACCGTGACCGCCGAGCGGCCCAACCCGGTCGGGGACGCCGACTACCTGCCGTTGGACGCCGACGGGGTACGCCGGAAGCTGACCGGGCTGATCGGCGAGCAGGCGGCCCGCCACGTCGAGACGACCGTGGACGACCTGACCGCCGCCGACGACGTACGACCGCTGCTCGCCGGGCTCGCCTGACGCCGTGTCGGCGCCCGGCGGCACGGTTTCCGCGCGGCGGTTTCGGCGCGGCGGTTTCGGCGCCAGGTTTTCGGCGCCAGGTTTTCGGGGCTAGGTTTTCGGGGCTCTCGCCGGCGGCACCGGACCGTGCCAGCCGAGCGCCCGCGAGACCTCCTCGGACGCGGCGTGCAGCAGCGGTACGTAGCGCTCGACCGCCGACGCGTCGAACCGGTTGACCGGACCGCACACGCTGATCGCTCCGACGACATCGCCGTCGATGCCGAACACCGGCGCGGCGACGGAACCGGCGCCCTGCTGGCGCTCGCCGCAGGACGCGCTCCACCCGGAGGTCCGGGTGGCGGCGAGGACCCGCCGCAGTTCGACCGGATCGCGGATGGTTTCCGCCGTCAGCGGTTCGAGCCCGTCGGCGATGATCCGCTCGATCGTCTCCTCCGGCAGGAAGGCGAGAATGACCCGGCTGGACGCGCCGGCGTACAGCGGGTACGGGCGCCCCAGGGGGACCGTCATCTTGATCTCCTGGGGGCTCTCGTACTGATCGAGGTAGATCCTCGTGTCCTGTACCCGAGCCGACAGGGTGGTGGTCTCCCTGGTCGCGTCGCGCAGCCGGCGCAGCGTCGGTCGCGCCGCCCGGCGCAGGTCGAAGTCGCGCAGCGCCCGGACGCCGAGGGCGATCGCGCCCGGACCGAGCCGGTACTCGCGGGTGCCGGCGTCCGCCCGGACCAGGGAGCGCGACGCCAGCGACTGCAGGATCCGGTGCACGACGGCTTTGCTCAGCCCGAGTTCGCGGGCGATCTCGCTGACGCCGAGCGCCGAGGGTCCCTTGGCGAACATCAGGAGCACGTCGGCGACGCGCGTCGCGGCTTCGGTGCCGGAGCCGTTCCTGGTCGCCGCTGCCTCGGTCAACTGTTCCTCCTAGCGGAATGCGTCGAGCGCACCGACAGGATGTCCCATCGGTTCCGCTACGTCAACGTGTACCAGCACTTAGTCTGTTGCGTGACCTTCCCGATCAGATGACCGAGCGGTGTTAGTCCGAGCCGTAGTGGGGTAAGCGTTCCGGCAGATGGAACATCGTGACCAGACCCGGCGCCCGCGGTCGGCAGGCGAAAGGTAATGGGATGAACAGAGTTGGCGTTTCCCTGGCCGCGGCTGCCGCCGTGATCCTGACTGCGGCGGGATGTGGCGGCTCCGGCTCGAACACCGGCCAGTCCAGTCCGTCGGCAGGCGGTGGCGGGACTGTCACGATCGGCTCCATCCACCCCCTGACCGGCGCCAACGCCGGCGCCGGAACGCTGATGGACAACGCCGCCAAGATGGCGGCGGACGACATCAACGCGGCGGGCGGCATCAAGTCGCTCGGCGGGGCCAAACTCAAGATCAGCTCCGGGGACAGCCAGGGCAAGCCCGAGGTCGGCCAGAGCGAGGCGCAGCGGCTGACCCAGTCCGGCGCGGTCGCCCTGGTCGGCACGTACCAGAGCGACGTCACCCAGAACGTCGCCTCGGTCGCCGAGCGCTCGCAGGTACCGCTGGTCATCGACGTCGCCGTGGACGACAAGATCCTGCAGCAGGGGTACAAGTACACCTTCCGGATCCAGCCCGACGCCACCGGCATGGGTACCTCCGGCGCGGACGACCTCGCCGACCTCAGCGCCAAGGGCGGCAGTCCGGTCAAGACCGTCGCGTACATCCACATCCAGGGCGCGTTCGGCGACAGCGTGTTCCAGGCGTTCAAGAAGCAGGCCCAGGCGAAGGGCATCACTGTCGCCAAAGAGGTGACGTACCCGGCGACCAACTTCAACGACGCGACCACCCAGGTCAGCGAGGCCGCCGCGGCGAAACCGGACGCCATCCTGGTCACCGGGTACTACCCGGACAGCCTGCTGATCGCGAAGTCGGTCGCGGCGCTCAAGCCCGACATCAAGGCGCTGTACGGCATCGCCGACGGCGGGTTCGACGACGACCAGTTCCCCGGCGACATCGGCGCCGCCGGGCAGGGCATCCTGAGCGCCAACTACCACTACAACGCGACGAGCAGCCAGGTCCAGCAGCTGCGCACCAAGTTCCAGCAGAAGTACGGCAAGCCGATGGAGACCGCCGCGGTGCTGTCGTACCAGGCTGTCGACGTGATCGCCGCCGGGCTGGACAAGGCGAAGTCCAAGGACCCGAAGAAACTGCGCGACGCGATCGCCGGGATCAGCGTCAACAACCCGCTGCTCGCGTTCAACGGCCCGATCACGTTCGACAGCAAGGGGCAGAACAAGAACGCGACCGTGATCGTGATGCAGATCCAGAACGGCAAGGTCGAGCAGGTCTTCCCCGACAACTTCGCGACGACCAAGCTCGTCTATCCGGCCAAGCCCGGACAGTCGTAGCCGGTGGGGAGCGTCCCGATGGACCAGGCGGTGACCGGCGTGGAGACCGCGGCGCGCGGCTCCCGGCGCGTGACGCGGTCGACCCTACTGCTCACCGCCTGGGTCGTGGCGGGACTGGCGGTGGTGCTCGCACTCGTGTACGCCCTGGGCGGCAAGAGTCCGGCGCTGGTCACCCAAGCCGTCGTCACCGGCGTCCTGCTGGGCGGCGTGTACGCCCTGGTGTCCATCGGACTGACCCTCATCTTCGGGGTGCTCGGCATCGTCAACTTCGCCCAGGGCACCCTGCTGACCCTGTCGATGTACCTCGTGTACGCACTGTCCGGGTGGTCGGGGATGAACGTGTACCTGGCCACGCTGGTGGCGATCCCGCTGTTGTTCGGGTTGGGCTGGCTGATCCAGACGACCATGCTCAACCGGCTGATGAGCGCCGGTGAGACCGAGGGGCAGTTGCTCGTCACCCTGGGGCTGTCGCTGCTGATCGGGAACGTGTTGCTGCTCGCCTTCGGCGGTCAGCCCAAGTCGGCGCCCGCCCCGTGGAACGGCAACCTCACCGTCCTCGGCGCCGTCGCGCAGGTGCCCCGGGTCGTCGCGTTCGCCGGCGCGATCCTGCTGGTCGTCGCGCTGACCGTGCTGCTGCGGCGGACCAGGCTCGGGTTGGCGATCCGGTCGGTCGCCGCGCAGCCCCAGGGCGCCGCCCTGGTCGGCGTCAACGTCCGCGCGGTGTACGCGCTGACCTTCGGTCTCGGTGCGGCGTGCGTCGGCGCGGCAGGCGGGTTGGTACTGCCGTTCCTGAGCCTCACCCCGTCCGCCGGGGAGCAGTTCACCATCCTCGCGTTCGTCATCGTGGTGCTCGGCGGGCTGGGCAGCGTCACCGGCGCGCTGGTCGGCGGGTTGACGATCGGTCTGGTGCAGACGGTGGGCGGGCTCTACCTGCCCGGCACGGGCGCGCTGCTGCTGGTGTTCGCCGTGTTCGTACTCGTGCTCTTCCTCCGCCCGCAAGGACTGTTCGGGAGTGCCCAATGACGGCGCCGACCCGGTCCGTCGCGGTCCGCCAGTACGCCGTGCTGGTGGTCGGCGGCGCGCTGCTCGCGTTCCTGCCGTTCGTGCTGCCGGTCGAACAGCAGGCGGTCGCGGTACGCACGCTGATCTTCGCGATCATGGCGGTCGCCTGGAACATCATGAGCGGCTACGGCGGGATGTTCAGCTTCGGGCACGCCGCGTTCTTCGGCATCGGCGCGTACGTCGACGCGTACCTGCTGGTGTCGCACGGCATCTCGCCGTGGATCGCGATGGTGGTCGGCGGGGCGATCGCCGCCGGGTTCGGGGTGCTCACCGCGTACCTGTCGCTGCGGTACCGGCTCGCCGGCGCGTACTTCGCCCTGGGCACGTTCGCGTTCGCCCAGATGCTGCTGCTGCTCGTGTCGAACCTGGACGTCCTGCACAAGACGGAGGGCTTCAACATCCCGATCCTGCCCGAGCCGTCCTGGGCGAAGCTGCAGTTCCCGCAGAACAGCAACCTGTACTACTGGATCCCGCTCGGGCTGCTCGCCCTCGCCGTCGCCGTCAACATCGCACTGGTCAACTCGCGGACCGGGCAGTACGTCATGGCGACCCGCGACGACGACACCGCCGCGCAGTCGCTGGGCATCCCGGTGATGCGGTACCGGCTGGTCGCGGTCGCGATCAGCGCCGCGATCACCGCCGTCGCCGGCGTCTTCTACACGCAGTACTACCTGTACATCAACCCGGACAACGCGTTCGGCGCGACGGTGTCCGTCGAGGCGATCGTGCCCGCCGTCATCGGCGGCATCGGCACCATCTGGGGACCCGTCGTCGGCGCCGCCATCGTCGGCCCGCTGTCCCAGATCACCACCTCGGTACTGCGCAATCCGCCCGCCGCGTTGTCGTTCCTGCAGGGCAAGAACGGGCTCGACGTCGCCTCGTACGCGGTGCTGCTCATCGTCATCGTGCTGTTCCTGCGCCGCGGCGTGTACGGCTCGGTGCGCGCGAGGTTCCGCCGATGAGCCTGCTGGAGATCCACAACGTGTCGAAGTCGTTCGGCGGGCTGACCGCGGTACGGGACGTGTCGCTGACCGTCGAGGAACACGCGTTCCTCGGCATCATCGGACCCAACGGCGCCGGCAAGACCACGCTGTTCTCCGTTGTCGCCGGCCAGTTGCGACCCACCACCGGGCGGGTGCTGTTCGACGGGCGCGACATCACCGGCTGGCCGGCGTGGCAGGTGGCACGGGCCGGAGTGGTGCGCACCTTCCAGCTCATGCGACCGTTCGAGAGCATGTCCGTGCTGGACAACGTCGCGGTCGCGGCGCACGCCCGCATCCGGTCCCGCCGTGCCGCCCGCGACGCGGCAGCCGAGGTCGTCCACCGGGTCGGGCTGGACCAGTACCGGGACCGGCCGTCCGGCGTGCTGCCTACCGCCGGACTCAAACGGCTTGAACTCGCCCGCGCGCTCGCACTGCGCCCGAAGGTCCTGCTGCTCGACGAGGTGCTCGCCGGTCTGGTCCCGACCGAGCGCGGTCCGCTCATCGACATGCTGCGCGACCTGCGCGGCGAGGGAGTCACGATCCTGTTCATCGAGCACATCATGGCCGCCGTGATGTCGCTGTCCGATCGGGTGCTCGTGCTGCACGAGGGGCATCCGCTCGCGGACGGTACCCCGGACGAGATCGCCGCGAATCCCGAGGTCGTCGAGGCGTACCTCGGTGAGGAGTTCCTCATTGCTGAAGCTTGAGCAGGTCAGCGCCGGGTACCGGCGGCTGCGGATCCTCCACGAGATCGACCTGGAGGTGCGCGCCGGTGAGATCGTCGCGCTCATCGGCGCGAACGGCGCCGGCAAGACCACCACCCTGCGGGCGATCTCCGGACTCATCGGAATCAACGACGGCCGGATCACCTTCGACGGTCAGCGCATCGACGGGCGCCGACCCGATCGCATCGTGCGTCGCGGACTGGTCCACGTACCCCAGGACCGCGCCCTGTTCGGACGCCTGTCGGTCGGGGAGAACCTGCAGATGGGCGCGTACACCCGGGACCGCGCCGAACTCGCCGACAGCCTCGCCCGGGTACACGACCTGTTTCCCGTCCTCGCCGACCGCCGCGACCAGCGCGCCGACACCTTGTCCGGCGGGCAGCAGCAGATGCTCGCCATCGGCCGCGCGTTGATGGCCCGCCCACGCCTGCTCACCCTCGACGAGCCCTCGATCGGACTCGCGCCGAACCTCGTCGCGCAGGTGCTGACCGCCGTCACCCGGATCCGCGACACCGGCGTCACCGTGCTCATCGTCGAGCAGAACGCCGCGCACACGCTGAAGATCTCCGACCGCGCCTACGTACTGGAAAGCGGCGCGATCGCCGTCGAAGGCTCCGGCGCCGAACTGGTCGACGACGAACGCGTCAAGACCGCCTATCTCGGGATGTAGCAGAGGAGGCGAGCGATGCCGCGCATCCGCGCGATCACGCCGATCCACGTCGACCCGGTCGAGTTGGGCCGCCGCCAGCGGCGGTACGACCGGCTCAGCCCCGCCGGGACGACGGTGGCGCTGGCGGACCTCGGCGACGACCCACGGGTACCCAGGGCGCTGGACACCGCCGACGACGTGCGCCGGTCGGAGCAGCTGGTCGTCGCCGAGATCGGTCGCACCGACCCGGCACGGTTCGACGCGGTACTGCCGGACTGTGTGCTGGACCCCGGGGTCGGGGTCGTGGTCGACGCGCCCGTTGCGGTGCTGGGCCTGCTGCGGCTGTGCGCGCACCTGCTCGCCGGTACCGGGCAGCGGTTCGCGGCGGTCGCCCGCAACGACGCCATCGCCGCCGAACTGGGCCGCAAGCTCGCCTGGTACGGGCTCGCCGGCGAGTGCGTCGACGTGCGGGTACTCGGGCTGGACGTGGGCGACATCGCCGACGACGCGGCATGGGCGGGCGCGCTCACCCGCGCCGTCGCCGACCTCCCGGTGCCGGCGGTCGTCAACGGTTGCTCGGCGGTCGACGTGCGCCCCGCCGACGCGGGACCCCGCATCGTCGACCCCACGGCGACCGCGCTCGCCGCCCTGGGACTCGCCGACGACCTCGACCTGATCGGCGCCGGGCGGGCGGCGCCGCGGTGAACGGCGGTACCGGGCAGGACGGACCCGACCTGGTCGTGGCGGGTGCCGGCGGCGGTCTGGTCGCCGCGGCGCGCGCCGCGCAACTGGGCTTGACCGTGCTGGTCGTCGACGCCAGCGAACACTTCGCCAGCGCCAACAACACCGCGATGTCCACCGCGATGGTGCCCGGCGCCGGTACCCGCTGGCAGTCCGACGCGGGCGTCGACGACTCGCCGGACATCTTCGTCGACGACCTGGTCCGCAAGACGCACGGCGAGGTCGACCGGCGGCTCGCGACGGCGCTCGCCGAGGTGAGCGCGCCGCTGGTGACCTGGCTCGCCGACGACCTGCGCCTGCCGATGAGCCTGGTCACCGACTTCCGGTACCCGGGCCACTCGCGGCTGCGCTGCCACACCGTGCCGGGGCGTTCCGGGCGCCGACTGCTCGCCGGGCTGATCGCCGCGACCCGCCGGACGGACCGGGTCGACCTGCTGGTACCGGCCCGGCTGACCGAGGTCGACGCCGGACCCGACGGGGTGCGGGCGGTGGTGGTGACCGACCCGAACGGCGTCGCCGAGCGGATTCCGACCCGCGCGGCGCTGCTGGCGACCAACGGGTACGGGGCGAGCCGGGAACTGGTCCGCGAGCACATTCCGGAGATCGCGGACGCGGTGTACCACGGCTCAGCCGAGTCGACCGGCGACGCGCTGCGCATCGGCGGCGCACTGGGCGCGGACACCGCGTTCCTGGACGCGTACCAGGGGCACGCCGCCCTCGCGGTACCGGCCGGGACGCTGGTCGGCTGGGCGACCGTGATGCACGGCGGATTCCTCGTCGACGAGCGGGGCAGACGGTTCGGCGACGAGACGGTCGGCTACTCGGAGTTCGCGCGCGAGGTGCTCGCGCACGCGGGCGGGCGTGCCGTCCTCGTGTTCGACCGGCGGGTACACGACGCGTGCCTGGCGTTCGACGACTTCCGCGACACCGTCGAGTCCGGCGCGCTGCGCTGGGCCGACGATCCGCGGACCCTCGCCGCCGCGGTCGGCGTCGACCCCAATGGGCTCGCCGCGACGCTGACCGACGTGGCGGCGCTCGCCGAGGGCGTCGGGCGGGACCGGTTCGGACGCACGGCTTGGGAGGGTGCGCTGAAGCCGCCGTACGCGGCGGTGCGCGTCGCGGCGGCGTTGTTCCACACCCAGGGCGGGTTGCGCGTCGACGGGCACGCCCGGGTGTTGACGCCGTCCGGGTCGCCGATCCGTGGGCTGTACGCGTCCGGCGGCGCGGCGATGGGGATATCCGGGCACGGCGCGGGCGGCTACCTGGCGGGCAACGGGCTGCTGCCCGCGCTCGGGCTGGCGTTCCTGGCGGCGCGGGACGTCGCCGCGCACCGTCCGGGAGCGCGATCATGACCGGTTCGCCGGCGGACGTGCTGCGCTGGCTGCGCGACGAGGCACGGTTCGCGCAGCTGGTCACGGTCGACCGGGACGGCTTTCCGGTCGCCCGTACCGTGGGTGCGCCGGTCAACGACGACTGGTCGGTGGACCTGGTGCAGCGGCGCTCCCACCGCCGGTTGGCACAGCTGCGCGACAACCCGCGCCTGGAGATCATCTGGGTCGGTACCCCGGCGCCGGGGTCCCGCAACGACCGTCCCGCGGTCTTCGACTACGGGTGGCTGGCGCCCCGCGCGGTGTTCCTGCGCGGCGTCGCGCAGTTCATGGACGACGAGTGGACGCTCGCCCGGTACCGGCAGCTTTCCGGGGTGCTGCGGGCGCGGGGCGGTACCCGCGCGCCTCGTCGCGACCCCGACGACGTGCGTGCGGACCTGGTCGGCGTGCACGTACGACCGGTCCGCGTGCGCGCCGAGGGATTCGGCGGCGCGCCGGGCGCCGTCACCTGGAGGATCGAGGACCTTTCATGATCAAGACCATCCTCGGGTACGACATCGTGCCGGGCATGACCGAGCAGGACTACGAGCGGTGGCTGTTCGAGGTGCACGCCGTCGACCTGCTCGCCAACCCGTACCTCGACCGGATCGTGTTCAACAAGGTGCTGCGCACCGTCCGACAGGCGAGCGGCGGAACCGCTCGGATCGCCACGGAGCTGTCGTTCTACCGGATCGCCGAGATGCACTTCGCCGACGAAGCCGCCTACGAGGCGTACCTGAGGTGGTTCGAGGCGCATCCCATTCCGGTCGAGCGGGGTCCGTCCGGGCGTACCGACTTCCGGTTCTACGTGCTCGCCCGGCCGACCGTCGTGGACCGCGCCAGCCTCGGGCAACGATGACCGGCGACGGTGGCGTCTTGGCGCGGTCGTACCTGTACGTTCCGGGCGACCAGCCGCAGAAGCTCGCCAAGGCGCTCGACCGCGGCGCCGACGCGGTCATCGCCGACCTCGAGGACGCCGTGGTACCGGCGGCGAAGGCGACGGCACGCGGGATCGTCGCCGACTGGCTGCGTACCCGCCCGACGCGCGGCGACACCGAGGTGTGGGTACGCGTCAACGCCGGTCGGGCGGGTCACGACGATGCCACCGCCGTGGTCTGCACCGGGCTGACCGGGATCATCGCCGCCAAGACCGAACATCCCGGCGACGTCGCCGACCTGGACGCGACGCTGACCAGCGCCGAGGCGGCGACCGGGCTGCCGGTGGGAGGCGTCGCCGTGGTACCCCTGCTGGAGTCGGCCGCCGCCGTGCTGCGCGCCGCCGACATCGCGCGCGCGCCACGGGTACGCCGGCTGCAGCTCGGCGAAGCGGACCTCAGGGCGGACATCGGCGCCACCCTCGGCGACGCGGAGCTCGAACTGCTGCACGTACGCAGCCAGATCGTCCTGGTCAGCGCCGGCTGCCGGCTGCAACCACCGGTCGGACCGGTGGCGACCGACGTCCGGGACCTGGACCGGCTGCGCGCCTCGACCCGGGCGCTCGCCCGGCTCGGCTTCGTCGGGCGCGCCTGCATCCACCCGGCTCAGATCCCGGTGGTCAACGAGGTGTTCACCCCCGCCCCCGCCCAGATCGAGGCCGCCCGCAGCCTGGTCGCGCGGTTCGAACGCGCGGTCGCCGCAGGAGACGCGGTGGTACTGGACGACACCGGGCGCATGGTGGACGAGGCGGTCGTCCGCGAGGCGCGCCGGGTGCTGGCGCGAGCGCGATGAGCGGTATCTGAGGGAGCACCGCAGCCCGGGTCGGGACGAAAGCCCCTGGCCGCACCGGTACGACCGGACAACTGTGGACCGTGAGGTGCGACCGACGGAGGCGATCTCGATGATGTACTGGTACAACGGCATGGCGTGGTGGGGATACACCCTGATGGCGATCAGCATGCTGGTGTTCTGGGGAGCGGTGATCGTCGGCATCGTCGCTCTGATCCGTTACGTCGGGCGGGGCGGGCAGCAGGGCGGGTCCCAGCAGCCCGACCGGCGTACGCCCGAGCAGGTGCTCGCCGACCGGTTCGCGCGCGGAGAAATCGACGAGGACGAGTACCACCGGCGTCTGGACACGTTGCGGTCCGGCGGGGCGTCGATGACGCGGTCCTGAGCCGGGCACGCGGTCGGCGCGGCGCGGCGGCACCGCGCCGACCGCCCGGCGGGATGTGTCGCGCCAGGTGTACACCGCTCGTGGTGTACGTCCATCACGAGCGGTGTTGAGTCATCCCGTACACCCTGCCGGCGCGGCGCCGCCCCCAAGTCCGGGATGAGCGCAGGACCGATCGAGCGCGTAGAGGTGAGAGACGACGGATGACGGGCGGTGGTCCAGCGATGGGATGAATCACCAGGGCGCGCCCGCCGATAGCGCCGGCCCGAACGGCTCCCTTAGGATTGCCTCACCTAACCTGAGGAGTATCTGGGGCCGTGGACCTGACGACGCAGCTGGTGCTGGGCTTGGTTGCCGGTGGCACCATCTTCCTGGGCCTGCTGGCCGGCCGGTGGCCGGTGCGCAACTCGACACTACGTACCGGCCTGGGCATGCTGGCCGCCGGGATCCTCGTGTACCTCATGGTCGAGATCCTGTCCGACACCGCGGGACAGGTCGCCGGCAGCTGGCGTGACGCGGTCGGCGGCCAGACCAGTCACGGCCGCGCGTTCGGTCTGACGGTACTGCTCGTGGTCGGGTTCCTCGTCGGCCTCGCCGGTCTCGCGTGGTTGCAACAGCGGCTGGGCGGGCTGGTGACCCGCAGCGCCCAGCGGCGCGCCGAACGGCGTGCCCGGCTCGCCGAGGTCACCGGAGCGCCGGTCGGCACCGTGCGTACCACCGCGCCGAGCCCAGCCGAGCAACTGGCGTTGGCGATCGCCTCCGGGATCGGTCTGCACAATCTCAGCGAAGGGTTGGCGATCGGACAGAGCGCGGCGAGCGGTCGCACCGCGCTGGCGGCCGGGCTGGTGGTCGGGTTCGCGCTGCACAACTCCACGGAAGGGTTCGGCATCGTCGGTCCGCTGGTCAGCGACAGCACCCGGGTACCGTGGCGCACGCTCGGCTGCTACGGACTGCTCGGCGGCGGCCCGACAGTCGTCGGGGTCCTGCTCGGCGGAGTGTGGACCAACCAGGCGGTCGACGTGTTCGTCCTCGCGGTGGCCGGCGGCGCACTGCTGTACGTGATCGGGCAACTGCTCGCCGGCGTCCGCAAGCAGGTCGCCCAGGTCGCGGCGATGGTGTTCCTGGCCGCCGGGTTCGCCGTCGGCTGGGGTACCGAGGTGACCGCGGCGGTGGCGATCAACGGCGGCGGCGCCGCGACCAGCGCGGCGACGTGCCCCGGCGCGACGGTCGAGGCCGACGGCGACGTGGTCGGCGGCGGTTGCGACCGGGCGACCGCGAACACCCCGCAACCGGTGCTCGCCGCCGCCGACGCGAAGCGCCAGCAGCAGACCGCCGCCGACCTGATGCACGAGAAGGCGCTGGTACCGACGATCGACGCCGACGGCACCCGCCACTACACGTTGACCGCGTCGCAGTTCCCCTGGCAGATCTACCCCGGCCGGGTGGTGACCGCCTGGGGGTACAACGGCAGCGTCCCCGGTCCCCTGCTGCGCTTCACCGTCGGCGACAAGGTCGCGATCACCCTGGTCAACCACCTTCCTCAGCCGACGACCGCGCACTGGCACGGCCTCGCCGTACCGCAGAACGCCGACGGCGACCCGATGACCGGTCCGAGCGTCGCGCCCGGCGCGTCGACCACCTACCGGTTCACCGTCACCGACCAGATGATCGGCACCCACTGGTACCACTCCCACGTCAACCCCGACTTCCAGGTCGACGCGGGTCTGCACGGTCCGATCATCGTCGACCCGGCGCCCGGCAGTCACTCCACGGCGAACCCCGCCACCGACGTCGACGCGCTGTTCACCCTGTCCGCGTTCAAGGTCGCCGGCAGCGAAGGCGAGAACGCGTTCGCCATCGACGGCAAGGCACACCCGCTCGCTCCCACCCTGACGGTGCGCGAGGGTCAGCGGGTACGCATCCGGCTGATCAACGACAGCGCCGAGAGCAGCCACGTGATGCACCTGCACGGGTACACGTGGACCCAGATCGCCCGCGACGGCAACCCGGTGGCGGGACCCGCCGACAGCAACAACATCACCCTCGGCCCGGGCGAGACCGCCGACATGCTGGTCGTCGCCAACAACCCGGGGACCTGGATGCTGCAGTGCCACATCCTCGACCACCAGATCAATCCCGGCGGCGCGGGCGGCGACGGCGACGCCACCCACATGGCGGAGATGGGCGGGTTGACGACGTTCCTCACGGTCACCCCGTGACCCGTCGCCGCGCCGGCACCGACGCGCTGACGTCCACCGCCGCGCCGGCGCCTACCCCGGCATCGGCGCCGACGGATCGGTCTGCCAGAGGCCGAACTCGTTTCCGTGCGGGTCCCGGCACGTCGAGAACCAGCCCATGCTCGGTACCGGGCTGGGGTCGTCCGCCTGGCCGCCGAGTTCCCGCACCCGCTGAGCGCCGGCGTTGATGTCGTCGACCTCGAAGTACGCGCGTCCGCCGCGCTTACCGGGCTCCATATTGGTGATCGCCACGCCGGCCTGGTCGCTCACGCGGGCCATGTAGTACTCCGAGGGGCCGGGAGCGGCGTCGAACTGCCATCCGAACAGCGAGCCCCAGAATTCGCGTCCCTTCGCGGTGTCGTCCGCCGGGATCTCGAAATGGACGATCTGACCGGGCATCTGCCTCTCTCCTCCGCGATCGTCGCACCCATGGTTCGTCAGCCGAGACCGCTTGAGCCACGGTACGTAGTGAATTGGTGGCTTCGCGTAGCCTATGCCGACGGCCACTGCCCGGAGCGCCACTCGGCGCGCCCGACGACTCCCGGATGACCCGGTCGGCGGCACGGTCGTCGCCGGTACGGACCATCGGGATAGCGGCGTGACAAACCACTCGCCGGCGACGGCGGTCGCGCCGTACCATAACGTCATGATCCTCAGGTCGGTGACGACGACGCCGGGATGCCCCGGCGTAGGTTCGCGCTGATCTGATCCCAAGCGACGAAGCGGCCCCGGGCAGGACGCCCCCGGGGCCGCTTCGGTGTTCGTGGGGTGTCCGGCCGGGGCCACGAACCCGGGAGACACCGATGCCCATCGACCACCGCAAACTCGGACGCGACCTCGACATCTTCGATTCCGACCCGCTGATCGGCGCCGGGCTGCCGTTCTGGCTGCCCGCCGGCGCCGCGGCCCGGTACGAGGTCGAGTCGTACCTGCGCGAACTGGAACGCCGCGCCGGCTACCAGCACGTCTACTCGCCGGTACTGGGCAAACGGCAGATGTACGAGCTGTCCGGGCACTGGCGCAACTTCGCCGAGGACATGTTCCCGCCGATGCGCCTGGGCGACGACGGCGATGACGCGCTCGTGATGCGGCCGAGCCTGTGCCCCCACCACGCGCTGATATTCAAGTCGCGGCAACGGTCGTACCGGGAACTGCCGCTGCGGATCGCCGAACTCGGCGGCATGTACCGCGCGGAGCGCTCCGGGGTGCTCGGCGGACTGACCCGGGTGCGATCCATCTGGCTCAACGACGCGCACATCTTCTGTGCCGTCGGGCAGGTAGGCGACGAAGTCGCCGACGTGCTGGCGCTGATCCGCCAGGCGCACACCGCCCTGGGGCTGCGGACCTCGTCGTACCAACTGTCGCTGCGCGGCGTCGACGGCAAGTACGTCGGCGACGACGCCGCGTGGGCCGCCGCCGAACGCCTGCTGCGGGACGCGCTCGACGCCGCCGCGGTGCCCTACTCGGCGGTCCGGGGCGAGGCGGCGTTCTACGGTCCGAAGATCGACGTGCAGATCGCCGACCCGGCCGGTCGCGAGGCGACCATCTCCACCATCCAGATCGACTTCCACCAACCCGCGCGGTTCGACCTGACCTACATCGACGCGTCCGGAGGCAAAGCCCGTCCGGTGATGGTGCACCGCAGCCTGGTCGGCTCCATGGAGCGGCTGTTCGCGACCCTGCTGGAAACCCACGGCGGCGCCTTCCCGGTGTGGTACTCGCCGGTGCAGGTCAGCGTCGTGCCGGTCGGCCCCGAGCAGTACCCGGCTGCCGACCGCTTCGCCCGCGACGCGATCGCCGCCGGGCTCCGCGTCGACGTCGCCCGTGACGGCTCCGTCGCGGCCCGGATCCGAGCCGCCGCCGAGCGGAAGATCCCGTACGTCGCCGTGATCGGACCCCGCGAAGCACCCCACAGCATGGTCGCGTTGCGCCTGCGCGACGGTCGACACCTACCGGCGATGCCCGGCGCGGACGCCGTCTCCCTGGTCAGGGCGGTCGCATCGGCGCGGTCACACGACCTCCTACCGTCTGGGACCACCGCCGTCCGGCTGGCATCATCCGGGATGGCCGCGCCTTGATCGCACCGGATGCACCGGTACCGACGGGTGTCGGCGCCGCGACCGCACACGGAGGACCCGATGAACGCCTCAGACCTGGCCGCCTACCTGGCGAGGATCGCCGTCGCGCGGCCGGCCCGCCCCGACGCCGAGACGCTCCGCCAGCTTCAACGGGCGCATCTGGCGACGGTGCCGTTCGAGAACCTCAGCGTCCACCTCGGAGAACCAGTCGTACTCGACGAGCAGGCTCTGGTGGACAAGATCGTCCATCGGCGAAGGGGCGGTTTCTGCTACGAACTCAACGGAGCGTTCGCGGCACTGCTCACCGCGCTCGGCTACCGGGTGACGCTGCTGGCCGCCCGCGTGTTCGCCGGCGACACGCCGGGACCGCCGTTCGACCATCTCGCCCTGAAGGTCGACCTAACCGAGCCGTGGCTGGTCGACGTCGGATTCGGTGCGTTCAGCCACCATCCGTTGCGGCTGGACGTGCGCGACGACCAGCACGACCCCGGTGGACTGTTCCAGGTGGTCGAACACGATGGGCAGGCCGGGTACACCGAACTGGACATCGTCATGGACGGCACGCCCCAGTACCGACTGGACCCGCGACCGTACGTGCTGAGCGACTTCATTCCGACCTGCTGGTGGCACCAGACCTCGCCGCAGTCGCACTTCACCCGGTCATTGACCTGCTCGCTGCTCACCGGATCCGGCCGCGTCACCCTCAGCGGCACCAGGCTCATCCAGACCGCTCACGGCGAGCGCACCGAACGCGTCCTCGATGACGCCGACGTGCTCGATGCCTACCGCAGGTACTTCGGGATCTCGCTGGACCGGCTACCCGCTGCGCCGGCGCGATGAAGCGCGCAGCGGCCCCCGCGCGGGTGCGGTGTAGTACGGCTGGTCGACCTCGGCCGTCGACCGCCGGATCACCGCCAGGAACCACCAGGCCAGCACGGCGTTGACGGCCGCGAAGGCGGCGATCATGCCGGACACGCCGCCGACCGCGGCGGCCACGCCCTGCAGGGCCAGGCCGGGCAGGAACGCTACGGTCAGCGCGCTTCGAACCCGGGGCAGCCCGAGTACGGGTTGGACGGTGAAGACGGAGAACAACACGATCACCAGCGCGTGCGCGGAGCACCCGATAGAGGCGAGCGCGACCCATCCGGGCACCAGGTGACCCAGCGCGTCGGCGGCGACCAGGCTCGCCAGGACCAGAACGGACGAACCGAGCGTGGCCAATCCGAGCAGCGCGGGGGCGTACCGCAACGCCCGGTCCCGGATCGAGAGCCGTCTGCGGGCCAGGGACGCGATCAGCAACGAGGCCAGCGAATCGGTGAACAGGACCCCGATGACCCGGCGCAGGCTGCTGACGTACAGCGCGTAGA
Source organism: Micromonosporaceae bacterium (assembly GCA_036378155.1). Classification (GTDB taxonomy): domain Bacteria; phylum Actinomycetota; class Actinomycetes; order Mycobacteriales; family Micromonosporaceae; genus DASUXA01. The sequence continues at coordinate 23,280 of DASUXA010000073.1, forward strand.
CGGCGACGGCGGACGGACCTCTCGCCTGCATGAGCAGGATGGCGTCGAACCCGAAGAGCAGGGTGAGCAGCGACTGTCCCGTGGTGTACAGGCGTCCCTCGCGCAGGAAGGTCCGGGCGAGGCGCGCGTCCCAGCCCAGCGTCCAGCTGCTCGACTCGACGCCGTCGGGCGAAGTCCGTGGCGTTCGGCGCAGCCCGACCAGCATGAACGCCGCGCATGCGGCGTTGCTGCCGGTGACCAGCGCCGCGTACCGGACCGGGTTGCCGTGCCCGCTTGCCATGACGGTGACGACCGCGAGCAGGTACCCCCCGGCACAACCCAGCCGCAGCCCGGAGGCGAGCGACTGGCGGCCCCGGACCCGCAGCAGCGACTCGGTCAGGTACATCAACGCAGCCGACGCCCCGAGTCCCACCGCGGGCCACAGCCGGGCCGGGGCGGCGACCGGCGCCGCGTCCGAGACCAGCGCCAGCACACCGACGTAGCCTGCCGACGTCACGAGGATCGCCCCGGCGACGACGGCCAGCGCCGTCCCGGTGACCGCGCCGACGTCCGCCCCGGCGGCCATCGCTCGGCTGGCGTTGACATGCACCCCCCACAGCATCGGGATACCGAGGACGACGCCGATCGCCTGTAGCGCCACGAACGTCCCGTACGAGCGGAGCCCGTCGCCACGGACGATCGCCAGGCTGGCGACGGTCACCATCACGCTGGCGAGGGCGGACATCATCGCCGGGGTCCAGGCGCGGACCCTGGCGCTGACGGCGGCGGTGCGGCTGGACCGTCGCGGCGTGCCGATCCTGCTCACCGGCCGATCGCCTCGGCGTACACCTGAAGCGTGCGGACGGCGGCCGCCGGCCAGGAGTGGTGCTCGAGGACGTACCGACGGGCCCTGTCGCCGAGCGCCGGATCGTCGTCCCCGAGCGCCCGGACCAGCGCGGCGGCAAGCTCAGCGGGCTCCGTCGTCGCGGTACGCAGGCATGCGCCCTCGGCGCTGCCGACCACGGCCTCGTCGAACCCGGGCCCGACGACGGTCCGGGCCCGCAGCGCCATCGCCTCCAGGGCGACGAACCCGAACGGCTCGTACTCGGACGGGAAAGCGCAGGCGTCGGCCGCCACCAGATGGTCGCGAAGCTCGTCGGTGTCCAGGAACCGCCCGAGCACGTGTACCCGTTCGACCAGGCCCAGCCGCGCCACCCGCTCACGCACCCGGTCGTCGAGGGACACGTCCGGCCAGCCTGTACCGGCCATCACCAGGGTGACGTCGACGCCGTCGTCCAGCATCCGTCGGGTCGCCTCGAGCAGTTCCGCCACCCCCTTGTGCGGGGCGTACCGGCCGGCGAACACGATCAGCCGGCGGCCCTCCGGGATCGAGTAGAGCGACCGGACCTTGTCCCGTACGGCGGCGCGTTCGGCCCCGTCCGGGCATTCCATCCGCCACGCCTTCCCGGCACCGTGCGACACCACGACGACGTCACGGCGGCCCGCCAGGTGCGGTATCGCCGCCACCGTGCCGGACGACGGGACGACGATCAGCCGGGCCCGGCGGGCCAGGGCCCGGTTCAGCATCCGGCCGAGAGCGGCGACCGGACCGCGGCTGCCGTCCCCGTGGAAGGTCTCGGCGGAGTGCACGTGATAGCAGACCGGGAGCCGGAACAGGACAGCACAGACCAGACCGGCCGGCGCGCACATCCAGTCGTGCGCCGCGACCAGGTCGACCTTCTCCCGCAGCCGCAGCCGCCCGGTGTACCAGACCCCCGCGGCGTTCAGCCGGACGAACGCGACCAGCATGGCGAGTCGCGATTGCGGCAGTGAGGATCGCGCCCACGGCAGGGTGGCGGGCACCCGGCGGACGGTCACTCCGCGGTACCGCGACACGCGCGGCAGGTCGCGGTGCCGCGACGAGCCCACCAGGTGGACCTCGACGTCCTCGGACGCCAGAGCGCCGAGCAGCCCCTCCAGATAGGTGCCGATCCCGCCGTACGGATCGGGTGGTGAGCCGGTGGATACCATGACGACTCTCATGCCGTCCTGCCTCCGCTGTTCAGGTGGACGTGGTTGGGATGACGAGGACAAGGGCGGGTTGCCGCATCGACGGTCCTCACAGCAGCCACAGGACGGTCACGCACGTCAGCCACAGCACGGCGTTGATCACGAGCGGCGCGTCGGTGAGGACGTCCCGACCCGGCTCGCCACCGCTGCGATGCACCGCGAGAAGCTGCGCGTACCGGCTCAGGGCGAAGACGGCGAGCGGCGTGGTGACGACCGCCGTCACGTCGGCGTGCGGGTGGTGTACGGACAGTACGAACAGCTCGTAGCTGATCAACGTCGCGGCCAGCAGCACGGCCACCAGCTGGTCGAGCAGGGGTACCGAATAACCGGTGAGGGCAGGGCGCCGGGCAGCCGCCTGTCCTCGCAGGTTCGCGGTCACCAACTCGTGCCGTCGCTTGCCCAGCGACATCAGCAGGCTGGCGCAGTACACCGTGATGATCAGGGCCGGGTTGACCGGTACGCCCACGGCCAGCGTGCCCGCGACCGCCCGGAGGACGAAGCCGACCGCCACCACGCTCACGTCGACCAGGGGATAGTGCTTCAGCAGCAGGCTGTAGGCGAGGTTGAGCATCGCGTACCCGGCGACGACCGCCTGTACCGCCGGCGGCAGCGTGGCTCCCCAGGCTGCCGCCATCACCGCGCAACTCGCGATTAGCAGCAGCGCGCCGAGGGAACCGACCTGCCCGCTGGCCAACGGCCGATGACGTTTGACCGGGTGCAGCCGGTCGCGCTCCCGGTCGAGCCAGTCGTTGAGGACGTAGACCGCGGCAGACGCCGCCGTGAACGTGACCACTGCGGCCAGTACCGAAACCACGTGGCGCAGCAGCGCCGCGGGGTCCACCGCCGTCGGGGCGATGAGAACGAAAACGCTCTTCACCCATTGGCGAGGGCGCAGCAGCACTAGCGCCGCCCGTAGCCGTGAGCGGCGGGTGATGGCGGGTGACGTCGCGCGCGGCAGCAGACCGTGCGACCCGCTCGTGGTGCGGACCGGTTGCGGGGGCGGCAGCCGCCGCGCCGAGCCGGGCGTCGACGCGCGGGGACCGGCAATGGTGGTACCAGCCCGGTCGCCGTACCTGCCCACACTGTCGCCGCGGCCCAACCGCTTCACGATCGGGCTCCACGCGCGACAGTTCCGAACGACCCGGAGACAGCGTCGAGCGCTTCGGGGCGGGTGTGAGCGTGTCGGGCGCCGCGACGCCGGGTGCGGTACCCCACCATCGCCGTCACGTGGAACCTCCCGGGTTGCAGCACGGTGCGTCCCTTCGTCGTGTCTCATCGGTGTGCGGAAGGCGCCTCGTCCGGCACGACTACGCGGATCTCCTGCGTCGCATGGTCCGAGAACGCCTGGGCGGTGCCGAAGCGGTAGCTGGCGACGGCCAGGTCGCCGGTGGTGTACAGCCAGTCGAGACGCCACAGCCGGGGCAGCGGGAACTCAGCGGAGGCCGGCCAGGAGCGGGCGGGCAGCACGGAAACTGGCGGGCTGTGCACCTGGGTACCGGCTCCCAGGGGGGACAGTTCCATCCAGGGCGAGTTGAAGTCGCCGGCCACCACGGCCGGGTACGGATCGGCGGTCAGTTCCGCGCGCAGCTTGCGCAATTCGCCCAGCCGCCAGGTGTCCTGCTCCCTCAGCAGCCGGTAGAACCGGCCGCGCAACGGGCTGCCTTCGAACCGGAAAGGCACCGGCAGGTGGACGTTGTAGAAGGAGACGGTGCGACCGCCGACCCGAATGTCGGTGCGTTGCGCCTTCGCCCCGCGCCAGAACCAGTCCGTGCCGGTGCTGGGAACCTGCTGGTCGGGCGTTGCGACGACGGGCAGCCGGGACAACGTGATCAACTCGCCCTGCACGAGCAGTCGGTAGCCGGGGAACTCCGCCCGCAACCGGGCCGAGTCGTCGATCCGGATCGGCTGGTCCCCCTGCCAGTACAGGTATTCCTGCAGGAGATACACGTCGGCGTCCTGTCGACGCAGGAAGGCGTAGAAGGCGTCTTTGTCGTCGGACATCTGCCAGAAGTTGGTGTTCCAGGCGAAGACCTTGACCGCGGTACCTCGGGGGCGGTTGGCGTCGCCCGTCCACCCGGGTCCGTAGCCGGCCAGATGAACTCCGGTCAGCAACAGGAGGACCAGGACCGCGGTGAGCCGGCGACGCACGGGCGCGGCGAGCGGCACCAGCACGAGCAGCAGCAGCGGTACCGCCACCAGCGCCAGCGGCGGGGTGGCCTCGACGACCAACCACGGCCACCACCGGTCGGTCAACAGGATGTGCAGGACGACGAATACCGTCCAGGCCGCCGTGGCCGCGACCAGCAGTCGCGTCCGGGAACGGCCGGTTCCCGCTCTCCCCGGCGGAGCCGGTTGGAGTGTGTCCTGTTCGGTCGCGGGCGAGAATGCGTCGCCATCCGGTACGTGTACGACAGACATGACAGAAGGAAATTTCCCCGAGCCTCGTTGTGGTGGGTGACTAATAGACCGCTTCAAAGAAGAAAATCAATCAGACCCGACCCTTTGATATTCGTTCGACAGATCTTGTCAGCGCCCCCATAGCAATTCTCGGCCACATGGGGCACAAGGACGTCCGCCACCGTTTCCAATCTGCTACCGACGTTTACAGGTGCTCCGCGATCTCTAGTGCGCCGGCCCTTTCCCTGACCACGGGAACAGAAGCCGGGATTCGTCCTCGCCTGTGGCGACGGGCACCAACTTCGGTGGCCATGATGGACACAAGAGCGGTTATGATCACCTCGCTACCGGCACGCGAAAGATCGAACGCGATTGAGTATAGTCAATGTCGTCAAGCCATGCCAGGCCAATGGAACCGGAGGCGACATGGAGCAACGCATCGTGGTGACCGGCGGGGCGGGCGTGCTCGGCAGCGCCCTCACCCGCGCGCTCGTCGAGGCCGGAGACAAGGTGTACACCGTGGACATCCGCGAACCCGCCGGCCTGCCGCCAAACGTCGAACATCGTACCGGCGACGTCCGTGATCCACGCCTTCTCGGCGAGGTCTGCGCCGGCGCCGACGCCGTCGTGCATGCCGCGTCGGCCCTGCCGAGCTACCCGGCACGTCACATCCGGTCGGTGATCGTGGACGGCACCCGTACCGTGCTGGACGCCGCGCGCCGGGCCGGGGTGCCGCGCGTCGTGTACATTTCGTCGACTTCTGTCTATGGTTTGCCGGACGCGCTGCCGACCCCTGAGGAGCATCCGCTGCGCCCGGTCGACACCTACGGGCGGGCGAAGGTACGAGCCGAAGAACTGTGCCAGGGCCTTCGCGAGACCGGCGTCTGCGTCCCGGTGCTGCGCCCGAAGACCTTCCTCGGCCCCGGCCGGATGGGCCTGTTCGCGATGCTGTTCGAGTGGGCCGACGAGGGACACCACTTCCCGGTGCTGGGAAGCGGCCGCGTTCTCACCCAGATGTGCGCGACGGCGGACGTGGTGACGGCCGTGCAGGCCGCGCTCGCCGCGCCCGAATCCGTGGCGAACGACACGTTCAACGTCGCGGCCACCGACGTGACCACGCTGCGCGACGATTTCCAGGCGGTTCTCGACGCGGCCGGCTACGGCAAGCGGGTGATTCCGGTACCCGCCCGGCCCGCGGTACTGGTCCTACAGGCACTGGCCCGGCTGCACCTGTCCCCCGTGTACCCGCGGCTGGCTCAGAAACTGCTGGCCGACTCGTACGTAAGCGTCGAACGCATCAGACAGCGCCTCGGGTGGCAACCACGGTTCTCGGGACGGCAGGCGCTGCTGGACACCTTCGAGTGGTGGCGCACGCACCGCGCCGGTACCGCCGTGCGAGTCGGCAACGCCAGCACCGATCCCTGGCGTCAGGGCGCGCTCGCGCTCGCCAAGGCGTTCTTCTAGCCCGTACCGGTTCGCGCGCCCGTGCCGTCGTCACGTCATCCCGCAGATGGAGATACCACCCTCAGCGTCTGAGAGAGGACTTCCATGGACCAGCACCCCCGCTACGACCTCACCGTCGCGCTGACGTACTACTCGCCCTACGTCAGCGGTCTGACTGAAACGGCGCGCCGAGTGGCCGAGGGCATGGCCGCCCGCGGCTGGCGGGTCGCGGTCGCGACCACCCAGCACGACCCTGCCCGACCCCGCCGGGAGACCATCGCCGGCGTCGACGTGTACCGCAGCCCGGTGGTCGGCAGGATCAGCCGTACCCCGCTGGCCCCCGGACTGCCCTGGCTCGTCAGGCGGCTTGCCCGGCAGTCGGGAGTGCTGCACCTCAACCTGCCGATGGCCGACGGGGCGATCATCGCGCGTCTGGCCGGCACGACACCCATCGTCAGCATGCTCCACATCGACCTGCATCTGCCGCCGGGACCGCTGTCCCAGGTCGCGACAGCCGCCTCGGACCGCACCTGCCGCGCCGCCATCCGCCGCTCGGCCGCGGTCGTGGCCTACAGCGCCGACCAAGCCGAAGGCTCGAAGTTCTGGCCGTTGATCAGGCAGCGCCGGTTCACGCCGATTCCGGCGCCATGCATTCAGCGCGGCGGCGGGCGACCGACGTACCGGCGCGGCACGGGCCTGCACATCGGCTTCATGGGGCGCATCGTCGAGGACAAAGGCATCGAGTACCTGGTGCGCGCATTCCAGCAGATCAACGATCCGCAGGCAAGGCTTCTGATCGCGGGGAACTACACCACCGTGGCGGGCGGGAGCAACGTCGATCGCATCCGCGCAGTGATCGCCGGCGACCACCGCGTCGAGATCCTCGGCGAATTGCACGGTCGGCAGATCGACGACTTCTACGCCTCGATAGACGTGTTCGCGTTGCCGTCGGTGGCGGAGTCGTTCGGGATCGTCCAGGCGGAAGCCATGATGGCCGGCGTACCGTCGGTCGCCACCGACCTACCGGGCGGTCGCTATCCGGTTCGCGCCACCGGGTTCGGTCGCATCGTCGCGCCCCGTGACCCGGATGCGCTGGCTGCCGCCATCCGCGAACTCGCGACCGCACCCGCCGACTGGCGGGCGGAGCGGGCCCGCACGGCGACCGCCCTGTTCGACGCCGAGCTGGTGCTGGACGCGCACGAAAAGCTGTTCCGATCGCTGCTGCCGTACGATCCAAGCCGCCGGCTGTCCGGCGATCGCGTCGAGCGTGGATGAACCCGGACAGTCGACGATGCTGTACCGGTCGAGCGCGCACTGGGACGGGCCGGGCGCGAGACCGCCCCGGCCCCTTGCGCGACGGGCCTCGATGATCTCCCGGGCGGTCCGGCGCCGACGCCGGTGTCGCCCCTGTCAGCCGACCCTGCGGTAGGTGAGAGCGAAGTCGTGCTTCCAGTCATCGCCGTCACCACCCGACTGCCAGGCGCCCGAGATGGTGTTCCCGTCCTCGCTGAACGTGCCGACAAACCGCTGCCGGAAATGCAGCGGCGTGAAATCGGGCGACTGGCGGGTCAGCGTCCACACCCCGTCGGCGAAACTCATCGCGTACACCCGCACCACGCCGCGGGAGTCGAAGTAATGCTGCGTGTACGCACCGGTTTCCGGGTCGACACCCACGATCAACAGGGCGTCCGGCGCCTCAGGGGCCGGAACCTCGGTGTGTTGCACCAGAAACCGCCGGTCCAGCGCCCATTCGAACCGACTGCGTGCCGTGCCACCACCGGCCGCATCCAGCGCCGCCTGCCGCTCGTCCGGGAACCGGACCTCCATCACCCACTCACCGACGAACACATCCAGGCGCGCCAACGCTTCTTCCGCTCGGGTACTACTTCCGGTCATTACGATCACTCCGCTCTCACCCGACATGCTTCGTTCCTCGCAGGTATGACCGTCACACCCGCGGAACCTCATCGCAGCCCGAGTCATCCCGTGTCGCGCCGCGTCCGGACACGGCCCGACTTCGCGGTTCGACGCCGAGACCGGCAGGTTGTTCGCACGCACCAGCGGGCCTGTTGGTCCGCATACGGTGCGCAAACGGGAACGGTGGGCGCTGAGACTGGTCTCAGCGCCCACCGTTCGAGATCGTGAACTGTGTCCGAGGGGGGACTTGAACCCCCACGCCCTATGCGGGCACTAGCACCTCAAGCTAGCGCGTCTGCCATTCCGCCACTCGGACCGGTCGCTCTACTGTACCGGCACCGGCTCGGGCGATCACTCGCCCCTCACCGGGTACCGGTCGCGTGCGGCAACACTGTACACGGCTTCTCGCGATCATGCGCACGGGCTGGACGGGTGGGGTCGCCGTCGGCGTCGCCCTGCGGTACCTGTCCGATCAGCCGTGCGTCGAGATGCCGCCGTCGACCGGGATCACCGCGCCGGTCAGGTACGAGCCGGCGCGGGAGGCGAGGAAGATCGCGGTACCCGCCACGTCGTCCGGCCGACCGATCCGCCCGAGCGGCACCTGGCGTTCGACCTCGGCGCGCAGTACCGGGTTGTCCAGGGCGAACGCCATCATCTTGCTCTCGAACGGACCGGGCGCGATCGCGTTCACGGTGATCTTCTCGCCGACCAGGCTGTGCGCCAGGTGCCGGGTGAGCATGTGCACCGCCGCCTTGCTCGCCGAGTACGCGTAGTTCTCCATCGCCGGTACCCGCAGCCCGTCGACCGAGCCGACGTTGACCACGCGTGCCGGGTCGTCCGGCGAGGCGGCGGCGCGCAGCGACGGCAGCAGCGCCACGGTGAGCCGGAAGATCGCCTTGACGTTGACCGCCCACACTTTGTCGAACGCGCTGTCCGGGTACTCCTCCAGCGGGGCGCCCCAGGTCGCGCCGGCGTTGTTGACCAGCACGTCGAGCCGGGGTACCTGCTCGGCGACCGCCGTCGCCAACCCGTCCGCGCCCTCGGCGGTCGACAGGTCGGCGGGAATCGCCCGGCACGAGCCGTGCGCGGCGAGTTCGGCGGCGACCGCCTCGCACACGTCCGCCTTCCGCGAGGAAATGACCACGTTGGCTCCGGCGTCCACGAAGCCGCGCGCGATCATCAGCCCGATGCCCCGCGAACCACCGGTGACCAGGACGTTCTTGCCCTCTACCGAGAACAGCCCCATGCGGTGCCCCTATCCGCTCGACCCATTGCCCGACATCGCTGTTGTGTGGTCGACCACCCGGAAGCTACCGTACGGTAACTTCGACCCCACGGAGTCTGCCATGGCGTCCCCCCGCACACTGCTCGCCCCCGCCCTGGTCACCGTCGCGTTGTTCGCCGGCTCCGCCGTGCCGACCACGGCGGCGCTGCTGGTCGGCTCCGCCGCGCCGGCTGCCGCGGCGACCGGCACAACCGGCTTCCGTACCGTCGACATCACCGCCGCCGACGGCGTGGTCCTGGAGGCCAACGTCATCGAGCCCGCCACCGTCGGCCTCCACCCGGCGGTGGTGTTCGTCAACAGCTGGGGTCTCAACGACGCCGAGTACCTCGCCCAGGCGAGTGCCCTCGCGCAGGGCGGGTACACCGTCCTGTCGTACACCACCCGCGGATTCTGGGGCTCAGGCGGTCGGATCGACACCGCCGGTCCGAAAGACATCGCCGACGTGTCCACCGTGCTCGACTGGGTCACCACGCACACCAGCGCCGACCCGGCTCGCCTCGGTCTCGCCGGCATCTCGTACGGCGCCGGCATCAGCCTCATCGCCGCCGGTCACGACGCGCGGGTCAAGGCGGTGGTGGCGATGAGCGGCTGGACCGACCTGGTCGCGTCGCTGTACGGCGGAGACACCCGGCGACCGCAGGCGGTGTGGCTGCTCGCGGCGCTGGCGGAACTCACCGGTCGACCGAGCGCCGAACTCACCCAGGTCGTCTCGGACTACTTCGCCGATACCGACATCGACGAGGTCAAGGCGTTCGGACGGATCCGGTCGGCCAGCACGTACCTCGACTCGATCAACGCCAACCACCCGGCGATCCTCATGGCGAACGCGTACGGCGACAGCCTCTTCCCACCGAACCAGTTGGTCGACTTCTTCAACCGGCTGACCGGACCGAAACGGCTGGAGTTCGCGCCCGGCGACCACGCGGTGGTGGAGTCGACCGGGCTCGTCGGGCTGCCGAACCACGTGTGGACCAGCACCCGGCGGTGGCTCGACCAGTACCTGTCCGGCATCGACACCGGTATCGCCAGCGAGCCGCCGGTCGTGCTGCGGGTCCGCGAGACCGGCGCGGTCGAGCAGTACCCGACCTGGGCGTCGGTGAACACCGGGGTCACCCGGTACGGGCTGGGCGCGGCGCGCTGGTGGGACGGCACCGGGCCGATGACCGCCGGCAGCACCCCGACCGGCTGGTCGCAGACCATCTGGTGCGGTACCGACACCACCGCCGACGCCGGAGTGACGCTGCTCAGCAACGGTCTCGAGGCGCTGACCGGGGTACCGCCCGCGGTCTGGCTGCCCTCGGTGAACCGGATCAACGGCGCCGTCTGGACCAGCGAACCGCTGCCGTACGGAACGCGGGTACGCGGGATACCGGTCGTCCACCTGTCGGTCCAGCCCGCCACCGGGACGCTGGTCAGTTACCTGTACGACGTGGACGCCACGCTCACCGGGCACCTGATCGCCCAGGCGCCGGTGACGTGGACCGGCTCCCCGGGCAGCGTCACGGTGCCCCTGCCGGCGACCGCGTACGACGTACCCGCCGGGCACCGCCTCGCCCTGGTCGTCGACACCCAGGATCCGCAGTACCTCGACGCCAACACCTGGGGCGCTGCGCTGACCATGACCGCCACGTCCTGGCTGGACCTGCCGGTACGCTGAGCCGACATCGCGGGTGGGTCGTCCGGCGAGGTCCGACCCACCGGGCTCGGCGACCGGGAGGAGCGGGACGTGCGACTGACCGGAGCGGTGGTCGTGGTGACCGGCGGCGCGGGCGGTATCGGTACCGCCCTGGCGCGGCGGTTCGCCGCCGAGCAGGCGACCGCCGTGGTGGTCGCCGACCTCGACCGTGCGGCGGCGGAACGGGTCGCGTCGCAGTGCTCCGGGCTCGGCATGGGCGTCGACGTCACCGATGAGGACCAGGTACGGCACCTGGTCGACACGGTGCTCGACCGGTACGGACGCATCGACCTGTTCTGCTCCAACGCGGGCGTGACGACCGGCGCGGGGGTCGACGCCGACCCGGTGGAGTGGGCGCGCGCCTGGAACGTGAACGTGATGGCGCACGTGTACGCGGCACGCGCGGTGCTGCCGTCGATGCTGGCGCGCGGCAGCGGGTACCTGCTGCAGACCTGCTCGGCGGCGGGGCTGCTGACCGCCGTCGGCGACGCTCCGTACACGGTCACCAAACACGCCGCGGTCGGCTTCGCGGAATGGCTGGCGATCACCTACGGGGATCGCGGCATCCGGGTCAGCGCGGTCTGCCCGCAGGGGGTACGCACGCCGATGCTCACGGACGGGCTCGCCGCCGGGCACGTCGCCGCGCGGGTCACCGCCGCCGGCGGCGAGATCCTCGAACCGGAGCAGGTCGCCGAGGCGGTGGTCGAGGGGCTCGCCGAGGAGCGGTTCCTCATCCTGCCGCATCCCGAGGTCGCCGAGTACGTGCGCCGCAAGGCGACCGATCCGGACCGGTGGCTGACGGCGATGCGACGGCTGTCGGCGTCGCAGTCGCCTGCGAGGTCGCAGTCGCCCGCCGGCTCGCAGTCGCCCGCGCCGGGCGGCGAGGCGTCCGACGGCTGACGGGTTTTCCACCGCCGCGCGACTGGGGGTGGCGGGCCGACCGAACCGCCGGGCAGCATGACCCGGTGTCCGTCGCTGAGCACCTGACCTCGATCTGTCGTACCGCGACCGCCCTACGCGAGCGTGGTGACCTGGACGCCGCACGCAGCATGCTGGCTCCCGCCATCGACCTGGCTTCCGCCAGCCTCGGCGCCGACCATCCGGATGTTCTGGACGCGACGGGATTGCTCGCGGACGTGGAGTACGAACGAGGCGACCTGCGCGCCGCCCGCCGACTGCTCGAGGAGGCGCTGGCGGCTGGACAGGTACCGCTCGGCCCGGCGCACCCGCAGATGCTGGCCCTCGCCGCGCGGCTCGGAGCGATCGCGCACGAGTTGGGCAACCGGCACGAGGCGCGACGCAACTTCACCACCGTGTCGACGCTCGGGCGTGCCGTACTCGCCCCGGACGACCCGGCGCTGCTGGTCGCCGACCGCTGGCTCGCCGCCGACGCCGGTCGCCACTACGACCCGGTACCCGACGAACATCCGACAGCGCCGCCGTCGGGTGAGCCCGGCGGACCGGACGAGCGTGTCGAACCGGGCGACGTTCCGGGCGACGCCGTCGGTGCGGGGGTCGCGGGCGTGTCGCCGGCGGCGGGCGAGCCGAACGATCCGCCCGAGTGGCCCGCGGTCCCGCCCGACTGGTCGCTCATCCGACCCGACAGGTCGCCCGCCGCGCCGGCACCGGACGACATGCCGACGCTGCCGGTCGCGCCCGGCGTTGTCGCGCTGCCGCGAACCGCTCCCCCGGCGTCGGCGTCCGCGCCCCGGTCCGCGGAGGGGTCGACGTCGGCGGTGGACCGTTCGGACGGCACCGACGCCACCACGACCTCCCGTCCGTCCACGATCGACGGCCCAGCCGACGCGGGGTGCGGCGCCAACCGGGACGCCGACGGCGTCGACGCCGCGGCGATCGCCCAGCGGGCGGCGGACACCCACGACGCCCACCGTCGCTCCCGCACACCGGTGATCGCACTCGCCGTGGTCACCGGGGTCGCCGCGCTCGCCGCCGCGGTCGTGGTGCTGACCGCGTTCTTCACCGCCCCGGCGCGGCCGCCGGCGTCAGCCGGACCGGTTCCGACCGCGACGTCGGCCCCACCAGCGGCACCCACCGGGCTGGCCCTGCGCGACCACGGCGGCTCGGTGACGCTGACCTGGTCGGATCCGACCGACGGGCGGGTACCGTTCGCGATCGCTGCCGGTCGCGCCGGCGAGAACTCCCGCGCCTTCCAGTCGGTGCCGCCCGGTACCACGCGCTACACCGTCAACGGTCTGAACCCGACCGTCGACTACTGCTTCGCGGTCGTCGCCGTGTACTCGACGGACCAGGTCGCGACCTCGGAACTCGTCTGTACGGACCGACCGGACCCGACCGCAACACGTTAACCTATGTCGATATCCACAGGCGGCTGTCGAAGGGTTCGGTCGGTCGGTACGAACCCATATGATTGCGCGGTCCTGGGGAGGAACGCCGACGAAAGGCGACGAGGTCGTGCGCTGGGGACGTTCGTGGATGAGGTCGCGAGGCAGGGGCGGGATCGTCACGATCGCGACGGTCGTCGGTCTGGCTGCCGCGACCGGGCTGACCGTGCTCGGGGTCGGCGCCGCCGACCACGCGCTGGCGAACTATGACGCCAGCGCGTGGCTGTGGAGTTCGTCGCGCGGCGAGGTGGCCAGGGTCAACGGAGTGACCGGTCGGGTCGACACGCGGTACAAGGTGACCGACGCGCAGGGTCATCAGGTCCAGGTCAGCCAGACCGATCGCTATCTGATCATGCGCGACCTGAACACCGGCAAGATCAGCGCGCTCGACCTGTCGACCCTGCAGGTCGCGGCGACCACGCAGACGACGCCCGGTCTCGGCGTCACCGTCGCGCTCGGCGGCGACGCCGCGTTCATCGTGGACGCCGTCCAGGGCGTGGTACGCCAGCTCGACCCGATCAGCCTCGCTCCGGTCGGCGAGGCGCTGCGCTTTCCACCCGGGCTGTCCGGCGGGGTGTTCGACAACGACGGTCTTCTGTGGCTGCTCGTCCCCGGCGAAGGGACGGTAGCCGCGGTCAGACCAGCGCCGACCACGCGGTCGGGCGTGTCCGGCAGTCCCCAGGTGGTACGCACCGTCCCGGTCGCCGACCGCAACCACGACCTGAGCATCTCGGTGCTGGACTCCGGGGTGGCGGTCCTCGACCAGACCGCGGCGGTCCTGGTCACCGTGCGTGGCGACCGGACCCACCGGGTCGACCTCGGGCTCACCGGACTCGGATCGCTGCCGGAGCGCACGGTCGGCGATGTCGTACCGGTGACCGTCGTCGACGGTCGACACGTGTACGTGGTCAACGACGACAAGGTGCGCGAGTTCACCGTGCCGGGCGACAGTCCGAAACTGCGTCCGGCGGTGCCGTTCGCCGGCCGGCTGTACTGCACGGACGACGCCACCGGAGTGGTGTACGTGCTCGACCTGGACGGTCGGCCGCTCGGCACGATCACCGTCCCGCACGCCGAGGGGCCGCTGGACCTCGACGTCCGCGAACATCACCTGTTCATCAACGCGCCGCACGGACCGACGGCGAGCGTCGTCGACGAACACGGCCGGGTCAAGGTGGTCGACAAGTACCCGAACAACGTGCTGGGCGGCGACCCGCCGCCGAAGCCGCCCGCACCGCCGCCGAGCAAGCCGAGGGTCGGACCGCCGGGCGCGCCGACGACCGTGGTCGCGTCCGCGGGCAACGCCCGCGCACGCATCACCTGGGGACCTGCACCCGCCAACGGATCACCCGTGCTCAGGTACGTCGTCGAAGGCGCGGGCGCACGCCCGTTGCAGGTCGGCGCCGGTCAGCGGTCTGTGGACGTCACCGGTTTGACCAACGGACGGCAGTACCGGTTCAGCGTGTACGCGGTGAACGCGAAGGGTGCCGGACCGAAGCGGGTCAGCAATCCGGTCGTGCCGACCTCGGACGTACCGGACGCGCCCGCGAGCGTCACCGCGACCGCCAAGCCCGACGGGACCGTGGTCGTCACGTGGCCGGCAGCGAACGGGCAGGGCCACCAGGTGTCGAGGTACCAGGTGACCGCCGTGACCGCCGGCGCCCAGGCGCCGATCGGCGACTCGACGACCACGAGCCTGACGATCCCTAACGGGCGACTCGCCTACGGCAAGCAGTACGCGTTCACGGTCGTCGCGATCAACGACAAGGGCGCGGCCTCCAAGCCGTCGCCGCTGAGCGCGACCGTCGTGCCGTACACGGTGCCCGGCCAGCCGGCGAACACCCGCGCCACCACGGTCGGTTCGCGACGCGGCACGATCCAGGTGAGCTGGCAGCCGGCGGTCGACAATGGACGGCCGATCACCAAGTACGTCGTCAAGGCGAACGCCACCACGACCGACGTGACCTCGGGCACCAGTGTCACGCTCACCGGATTCGCCGACGGCGCCACCGTCTCGGTCCAGGTCAGCGCGGTCAACGCGGCCGGCGCCGGGCCCGCCGCGAGCACGACCGCGCGCACGGTCAGCAAACCCACCATCACGTTGACCTCGCCCGCCCCGCCCGGCTACACCTCCCTGTCCATCCCGTTCACCGTGAACGCGGGCGGTGCGAGCAACCCGACCTGCGCGATCTCGGTCAACGGCGGCGCGCCCGCGAGCATCGGCTGCTCCGGGTACACCCTGCGCGGGCTGCGGCCGGCGACCACCTACCGGTACACGATCACGGTCACCAACCCCGCCGGCAGCGCGAGCGCGAGCGGCAGCCAGACCACGCGCACCATGTACGCCACGGTCATCTGCCCGAACAACGTCGGCGGGTACTGCGACAGCGGGATCTGGGCGTACCGCACGCCGAGCCAGACGGGGACGGCGGTCGACCCGTCGCTGCCGGTCGGCACCCAGTTCCAGCCGCTGTGTCAGACCAGCGGCGGCAACGTGAACGCCACTCCGTGGGGCGGCAAGAACAGCACGATCTGGCTGCGGCTGAGCCGCAGCGGCACCGCGTACTTCCCGTTCGCCTGGGCGCGGCTCGACGGAGGCGACGACCCGACCGCCCTACCGAAGTGTTGACCAGGACGAACTGCCCGAGGAGCGTCGCCGGATGACCACCCCCACCGCTACCGCCACCGCCTTGAGTCCCGAGCGGGTGTCCGCCTGCGCGGCGCTCGCCACCCGGCTCACCGACAGCGTCGCCTCGGTCGTGCTGGGCAAGCCGCAGGTGGTGCGCCTGGCGCTGACCGCGCTGCTCGCCGAGGGCCACCTGCTGATCGAGGATGTACCCGGAGTCGGCAAGACGACCCTCGCCCGCGCGCTCGCCGCCTCGATCGACGGTCAGTGGCGGCGCGTCCAGTTCACCCCGGACCTGCTGCCCTCCGACGTCACCGGGGTCACCATCTACCACCAGGGCACTCGCTCGTTCGAGTTCCATCCCGGACCGGTGTTCGCCAACATCGTCATCGCCGACGAGATCAACCGTGCCTCGCCGAAGACCCAGTCCGCCCTGCTGGAGGTCATGGAGGAGCGGTACGTCACCGTCGACGGCGTACGCCACCCGGTGCCCCGACCGTTCCTGGTGGTCGCCACCCAGAACCCGGTCGAGATGGACGGCACGTACCGGCTGCCCGAGGCGCAACTCGACCGGTTCCTGATGAAGGTGTCCGTGGGATACCCGGACGAACAGGTCGAGGTCGACGTGCTCAAGGGCGCCGCCGCCGGCCGCTCGCCGGAGGGATTGACCCCGGTCACCGACACCGCGGCGATCGCCGACCTGGTACGGCTGGCACGGCAGGTCCACATCGTCGACGCGCTGTACACGTACGCGGTCCGGCTCGCCGCCGCGACCCGCGTCCACCCGCAGGTCCGGGTCGGTGTCAGTCCTCGCGGCGTGATCGCGTTGACCCGCGCCGCCAGCGCGTACGCGCTCGTCGACGGGCGGGGCTATGTCGTGCCCGAGGACCTCAAGGCGCTGGTCCCGCCGGTCTTCGCGCACCGCGTTCTGCTCCGACCCGAGGCCCAGGTGCGCGGCGTGACGGCGAACGACGTGCTGGCCGGTGTGCTCGCCGAGGTCCCGGTACCGTCCCCGGTCGCCGCATGAGGCTCACCACCCGGGGGCTGGCGCTGACCGGCGCCGGAGCCGTGCTGACCGCGGTCGGGTTCCTCCTCGGCTACCCGGAGTTGGCCGCACTCGGGGCTGCCGCCCTGATCTCGGTGGTGGTCGCGGTCGGATACACGGCGTGGCGTCCCGGACTCGCCGTCGCCCGTACCGCCGAGCCGGACCGGGTCGGTCGAGGCGAGCCGTGCCACGTCACGCTCACCGTGCGCAACACCGGTCGGCTCCGCGCGGCCACCCTGGTCGCGTACGACCGCTGCGGTGCCGTGCCGGTACCGGTACCGCTGCTGCGGCTGCGTCCGGGACGCGACAGCGTGACCCGGTACCCGGTACCGACGTCCCGCCGCGGGGTGGTCGACGTCGGACCGTTGCGGGTGTCCCGCCGCGACCCGCTGGGCCTCGCCACGCTGTCGCGGCGGTACGGCGGCACGACCAGGGTATGGGTCCATCCGCACAGCCACCGGCTGGCGGCGGTACCCGTCGGAATCACCCGCAGCCTCGACGGGCGGGTCGACCGGGTACCGCACGGCAGCATCACCTTCGACCGGCTGCGCGAGTACGTGCCCGGTGACGAGTTGCGCCGGGTGCACTGGCGGACCACGGCCCGCGTCGGCGACCTGATGGTCCGCGAGCACCTGGACACCAGCCTGCCCAGGATCGTCGTGCTTCTCGACGATCGGGCGGTCGCGTACCCCGACCTGTCCGTCGACACGTCGACGGCGTTCGAGGCCGCGTGCGAGGCGGCAGCCTCGCTGGTGCTCGCCGCGGTACGCGACGACATACCGGTGACCCTGGTCCTGGTCGGCGATGCGGCCGGCGCCCGCGAGGACGGGGCACGCGTCGCCGGCGAGGACGCCGGCCACCCGACCGGCGAACCGGGCGCGGGACGGCTGCTCGACCGGCTCGCCGAAGCTGATCCGCGGGCCGCGGCGGACACGCTCGAACCGGCGACCCGGCGGCTGCGCCAGCACCGCACCGGCGACACGCTGATCTTCCTCACCGGCGCCGCCGACCCCGAGGACCTGGCACAGGTACGCGCGCTGCAACCCGCGTACCCGGTCACCCTGGTCACGGCCTTCGACCCGGTCGCACCGTCCGCTGTGGACGGTGTGACGGTGCTGGCGGTGCGCGACGCCGCCGAATTCGCCGCCGCGTGGGACGGGATGCGGGCATGGTGAACCGGACACGCCGCGCCGTCCTGCCGTCGACCGTGGCGGCGCTGACCACCCTCGCGGTCCTGCCGCTGGACCGGGTGTACCACGGGCGCCTGCTCACCTGGCTGCTCATCGGCGCCGCCGCCGGGTCGGTCGCCGTCAGCGCCCTGGTGCGCCGCCTGCCGGCGTGGACCGCCGGACCCGCCTCGGCTCTGGTACTGGGCGGATACAGCCTGCTCGCCGCGCGCGTCGCGGCGCGGGCGGGCGAGGTTCCCGGTACCACCGTGGCGCTGTGGTGGGACGCGCTGCGCAACGGCGTCCCCCGGCTGCTGACCGCGTTGGTACCGGTCGAGCCCCAACCCGACACCGTCCTCGTCCCGCTGATCGCCACCTGGCTCGCGGGGCTGGCCGGCGCGGAACTCGCGCTGCGGACCCGGTACCGGCTGGGCAGCCTGGCACCGGCGATCGTGCTGTACGCCGCCACTCTCGTCCTGCTCGGACCAGGTGCCGCGCAGCCACGCTGGGCGTTGCTCGTCGCCGCGGTCGCGTCGGTCGGTCTGGCCGCCGACGCGGGCCCAGCCCACGCCGACCCAGCCCACACCGACTCCACCGGCGCCGAGCCCGCCCAACCGGGCCGGTCAGCTGCGGCCCTGCCCTGGCGGGTGCGTGGTCGGCTGCTCGCCGGTACCGCAGGCGCGCTGGCGATGTCGCTCGTCGCCGCGATCGCGGTGGCACCAGCCGTCGCGGCGCGCGTCACCGCCCGACCGTTCGACCCGCGCGCCCACGTCACGCCGCCCGACCTCGACGCCCTCGACGAGAACCCGCTGACCAGGCTGTCCGGCTGGGCGGTTGACGCCGACCAGCCGCTGCTGCGCACCGAGATCACCGCGCCCCCCGGTACCGGCGAGCTTCGTCTGCGCCTGGCTGTCCTGCCCCGCTACGACGGCGTGACGTGGCGCGTCGGCGGGGTGTACCGCCCGGCGGGGCGGCTGCTGCCTCCAGCCGAAGCGGAGCCGCCGACCACCGCTGATCCGGGCGGGCGGCAAAGCCCCGCCGGACCCGACGGTCCGGTGACGACGGTGGTGCAGCGCATCACCGTCGACGAACTGTCCGGCGCGCTCCTGCCGACCGTCCCCGACCCGTACCGGGTCGACGGGGTCCGCATCGGGTACGACCAGGTCTCCGGTACCGCAGCCGTACCGGGCGGGCTGCGTCCCGGTCTGACCTACACGGTGGTGTCCCGCCGGACCGGGGTCGACGTCAACCTGCTCCCCGCCGCGGACGTGCCCTCCGGGCCGGACGTCGCCGACTACCTCGACATCGGCGCCACCGTCCCGGACGACCTGACGCGGCTCGCCCAACAGATCGGCGAGGGCAGCGCCGAACCGTATCAGCGGGCGTCGGCGATCGAGCAGTTCCTCGCCGAGCACTACCGGTACGTCACCGACGCTCCGAGCGGCCACGCCCTGCCCAACCTGCGGTTCTTCCTGCTGGGCAGACGCGATCTCGGTGGGCAGCGCGGCACCTCGGAGCAGTTCGCCGCCGCGTTCGCAGTACTCGGGCGCATTCTCGGTCTGCCGACCCGTGTGGTGGTCGGGTTCCGGGTACGTCCGGGTGCCGGCACGGTCCGCGGATCGGACGCCCTTGCCTGGCCGGAAGTGCTGTTCACCGGCATCGGCTGGGTACCGTTCGACCCGTTGCCGCACGCTGACACCCCACCTCGACCGGTGGAGGACGACATCCGCCCACGTCCGCAGCCGTCGACCGCGCCACCGTCGGTCGCGCCGACCCCGGCGCTGTCCCCGCCGACACCACCGGTCACCCGGCCACCTCACGCGACTGGCGTGACGGGCGGTACCGGCGCCGGTCCGCTCGCCTTCGCCGGGGCGTTGGCGGTGCTCGCGGCCGCGGCGTGTCTGGTCACCATCGCGTGGCTTCGACGTCGGCTGCGGGAGAAGCGCCTGGGCGCCGCCTCGCCAGCCGACCGGATCACCGGGGCGTGGCTGGAGATCCTCGACGGGCTGCGACTGGCCCGCCGTCCCGCCCCCGTACACCTGACGACCAGCGAAGTCGTCGCACACGCGGCGACGGTCGGCGCCGCCTGCGGACGCACCCGGCTGCCCACGCCGCCGCTCGACGACCTGGGCGCCGCCGCCAACCTGGTCACCTTCGCCCCGTACGGCGTGCCCGACGAGACCGCCGACCGGGCCACCGCGCAGGCCGTCGCGTACCTCGCCGAACTTCGCCGACGCCAGCCGAGACGGCGGCGGCTGCTGTGGTCGATCGACCCCCGCCCGCTGCGCTGGCACCGACACCGCCCACACACGGCGGACCCGGCAGCGAGCGACCCCGTCGAGCCGGTCCGGCAGCGCGAACCGGTCTAGTCGGGTCGGGTGAGCAGCACGTCCGCGCGGTGCCGGGTGGTTTCGATCAGCGCCGCGTTGCGCTCGTCGCTGCGGTGCACCCAGTCGTGCGCGGCCTGCCGGCCCAGCCCGCGTGCCTGCTGGCGGCGCAGCAGCGACCCGATCCGTGCCGGGCGCGGCGCCTCCAGGTACATCACCAGGTCCAGCAGCTCCCGCACCTGGCTCCACGGCTCGTACGGCAGCAGCAGATAGTTCCCCTCGACCACCACGACCCGG
The DNA here is from genome assembly GCA_036378155.1 of Micromonosporaceae bacterium. Classification (GTDB taxonomy): domain Bacteria; phylum Actinomycetota; class Actinomycetes; order Mycobacteriales; family Micromonosporaceae; genus DASUXA01. The sequence continues at coordinate 43,870 of DASUXA010000073.1, forward strand.
ACCTTCGGGGCGACCGGGATGGCGCTGCCGATCGACTCGTTCACCACCCGGCTGAACGTCGGCGCGTACACCAGCTCACCGTCCGCGTCCCGCAGCCGCCGCAGCAGGTGGACGAAACCGCTCGCGTCGAACGTCTCGGGGGCGCCCTTGCGGTCCGCCAGACCCAGCCGGTCGAGTTCCGCGTTCGCCAGATGGAACCCGTCCATCGGCACCGCGACCGCCGTGCCCTCGCCGAACTCGCGGCACAACGCCTCCGCCAGCGACGTGGCCATCGTGGACTTCCCGGCGGCGGGCGGCCCGGCGACACCGACCAGCACCCGGTCGAGGTCGCTGTCGAGCAGCGGATCGAGCGCCGCGCGCGCCTCGGCGAGCACCTGAGGATGCGTCTGCCCCACGCCGGTTACCTTGACACGTCGCCGCCGCCGACCGCGACCCGATCCCGATACGCCGTCGACAACCCCGGTCCGCGTCACACCGCCCCGGCTCAGCCCACCGGTGCGAGCGCGCGCAGGGTGCGCTCGAGCGCCGCGACGCCGCCCGACGTGACCTCCGGGGTGGGCAGGACGGCGAGCACCGGGGTGGTCACCCCGGCCGCCCGGTACGCCTCGACGCCGGCCCGACACTGAGCCGGGTCGCCGTGCACGATCAGCGCGTCCAGCACGTGGTCGGGGATCACCGCGGTCGCCTGCCTACGGTCGCCCGCCGCCCACGCCCGCCACATCGGCTCCAACTCCGGGGCGCGACCGAGCCATCGGTGGAAAGCGGCGTACGCCGGTACCGTCAGATAGCTGGCGATCATGCGTCGTCCGACGGTGCGGGCGTACCCGACGTCGCCGGTCGGGCAGACGAAGATCCGGGCGACGACCTCGAACCCGGGCGGCGCGGCGAGTTCAGCGACGGCGCGCGTGACGTCGCCGGCGCTCAACCAGTTCAGGATCACCCCGTCCGCTTCGGTACCGGCCAGTCGCAGCATGCCGGGGCGCAACGCGGCGAGCAGCAGCGGCGGCGGTACCGCGGGAGGTCGCTCCAACCGGAACCGGCGCACCGTGAACGTCTCGTACGCCTCGTCGACCAGGTCACCCGCCAGCGCGCGGCGCAGGAAGCGCAGCGTGTCGCGGGCGCGCTGGAAGGGTCGGGCGAAGGTACCGTCGTTCCAGTCCTCGACGATCATCGGGCTGGACGCGCCGATCCCCAGCGCGAACCGTCCCGGCGCCGCCTCCGCCAGCGCGGCGGCGCTCATCGCGAGCAGACCCGGACCCCGCGTGTACACCGGGGCGACGGCGGTACCGAGGCGCAGCCCGGGCGCCCAGACGCTGGCGAGAGCCAGCGGAGTGAACGCGTCCGACCCCGCCACCTCAGCCGACCAGGCGTCGGTGTACCCCGCGTCGGCCGCCGCCCGCAGCAGGGCGGCGTGGTCGGCCAGCGGTACCGAGGTGATCGGGATCGTGATGCCCCAGCGCATGACTTGATCATGGCGAGCGGGACGTCGCCGTGCAAGACGCCTCGCCGGTCGGGGCAGCTCACCCCGGTACGAGCGGATTCGTCGCACCGGACGCGAACAAACGCACCGATCGAGCCGACCTCGCCCGCCCGGACCCCACGGGTGGTGCTGGCGGCCCATGTCGGAATGCGTACAGTTTAGGGGCGGCGCCTGCCCCCGGCGTCGCACTCGTGGGAGGTTCGGTGTCGGATCACGTCGGCGACACGCCCGACCTGCGTGTCGGTGGTTGGCTCGAGGTGCCGGGTCAGCGCCGGCCACCGGAACCGGCGGAAGCCGATACGGTCGTCTTCCCGGCCATCCGCTCGGACAGCGCGCCGCCGGCTGACTCGACCACCATGCCGGTACCGCCGTTCGCCGTACCCGAGCAGCGCAGCGCACCGGCATCCCAGCCGGCGGGCCCAGCCGCGCCGTCCGCGCTGCCCCGGCGCGTGCCGGCGGCGCCGACCGTCGCCGCCCCGGCCGACGCCGCGCCGGTGCCGCCCGGCCCGGTCGCCCCGGTCAGTCCGGTCAGCGCGCCCAGCCCGGTCAGCCCCGCGGCGACGCCGACCACGCGGCCGACCCCGACCGCACCGACGGGCTACGTCGCACCGGCGACGGCGGGCATCGGCGACAACAGCCCGACCGTCCAGTTCCCGGTGATCCGCGACGGTGGACGGCGAACCCCGGCTGGCGCCGTGACCCAACCGATCGCGCCGGTCCAGCCTGTGCCGCTCGGCGCGCCCGCCGCCGCCCCGCCGAGCTCGCCCCCGCCGACCTCGCAAGCGCCGGCGAAGACCCCGCCCGCATCCGGACGCCAGGCGCCGAGCGAACCACCGCCGATCTCGATCCGCGGGCTGCCGATGTTCCTCGCCGCGCTGCTGGGTCTCGGAACCATCGCCATCGTGTTCGTGACCATGCCCGGCTCCGACCGCGCGAACAGCGCGCCGCAGCCGAGCGCCGCGCCCACCGTGAGCGTCACGGCGAGCGTCAGCCCGGCGGGGAAGCCGACCGGAACCGGGAAGCCGTCCGCCCGCCACCCCGGTGCCGGACCGTCCCCGACCCGTACCGTTCTGGGCAGCCTCGACCTGCAGACCATGGGTCGGTTCTGCGTGAGCCGGGACGCGGGTTTCGCGACGCTGCGCCGGGCGCCGCAAGGTCCGGGCGCCGCGATCGACAACTGGGCGTGTACCGGCAAGAGCCGAACCCGCGGGTTCACCATCGTCCCCACCGACGTGTGCCAGTGGCGGTACGGGGTGTCCAGCGTCGCCGGCTACCTCGACCGCGACGACGCGTACTCCTGGCGCTGCTACCGCTGAGCCGCGCCCGGGCGGGCGAGCGGGTGCTCAGCCCAGCCAGCCCGGTCGCACCAGACCCGCCTCGTACGCGTACACCACCAGTTGCGCCCGGTCGCGCGCGCCGAGCTTGACCATCGCCCGGCTGACGTGGGTCTTCGCGGTCGCCGGGCTGACCACCAGGCGCGCGGCGATCTCGTCGTTGGACAGTCCCTCGGCGACCAGCGCCATCACCTCGCGTTCGCGCTCGGTCAACGCGTCGAGCCCGCGTGGCGACCGGGGCTGGCGGGCATGTGCGGCGTACTCCTCGATGAGCCGGCGCGTCACGCCCGGCGACAGCAGCGCGTCGCCGGCTGCCACCGCGCGTACCGCGCGCAGCAACTCGACCGGTTCGGTGTCCTTGACCAGGAACCCGCTGGCGCCCAGGCGCAGCGCCTCGAACACGTACTCGTCGAGGTCGAACGTGGTGAGGATGACGATGCGGGTGTTCGCGAGGTCGGGAGCGGCGGCGATGCGCCGGGTCGCGGCCAGACCGTCGAGACCGGGCATCCGGATGTCCATGAGGATCACGTCCGGTCTGGTCTGCTCGGCGATCCGGACCGCCGCCGCGCCGTCGGCTGCCTCGCCGACCACCTCGATGTCGTCCTGCGCGTCGAGCAGCGCCCGGAAACCGGCGCGCACCAGCGCCTGATCGTCGGCGAGCAGTACCCGGATCATCGCTCCTCCTCACCCACCGGCAACCGCGCCTCGACCAGGAACCCGCCGCCGGGGCGGGGACCCGCGGTCAGTGTGCCGCCCAGCGCCTCGGCGCGCTCGCGCATGCCGACGATGCCCGCGCCGGAGCCGTCGCCGTCCGGCGGCGTCGGTCCGAGGGGGCCGTCGTTTTCCACGCGTACCCACAACGCGGCGTCGCGGTAGTCGACGATGACGGTGGCGGGCGCCTCGGGACCGGCGTGCCGGCGCACATTGGTCAGCGCCTCCTGCACGATGCGGTACGCGGCGCGGTCCACTTCGGCCGGTACCGGCCGCACCCGGCCCTCGATCGTCACCTGCACGGGCAACGCCGCCTCGTCCACCAGCGCACCGAGATTCGTCAGGCTCGCCGCCGGGGACAGCGGCGCGGACTCGTCGCGGGGGCGCAGCGCGGCGAGTACGGACCGCACCTCGCGCAACGCCTCCGAGCTCGCCTGCTTGATCGCCAGCAGGGCGGTACGCGCCTGTTCCGGCTGGTCGTCCATCAGGTGCAGGCCCACGCCCGCCTGGACGTTGATCAGGGACAGGTGGTGACCGAGTACGTCGTGCAGCTCCCGCGCGATCCGCAGCCGCTCCTCGCTGGCCTGCCGGCGCTGCTGTTCGGCACGCGTACGCGCCTGTTCCGCCCTGATCCTGGCGACCTCGCGGACGTGCTGCGCCCGTACCCGCGCCGCCTCCGCCAGGGCGAGCACCACCAGCGCCCATACCGCCACGGCGACGGCGTGCCCGACGGTCGGCGGTCGGGGTACCGGCAGCGTCCAGCCGACCAGCAGATAGCCGAGGTACCCGCCACCGACCAGCGCCCACGCGCCGACCTGTCGCCCGCCCTGTACCGCGCGGAACACCGCGACCACGAGCGCCAGGAACGCCGGCCCGTACGGGTATCCGAGCAGGTAGTACGCGTCGGTGGCGGCGAGCGTCACGGCGAGCGTCGCCAGCGGGTACCGGCGGCCGACGAGCAGCGCGAGCGGACCGGCGACGAGCAGCGCGTACCCGATCGGGTCGAGGTGCCGCGCGGTCGGCTGCCCGTTCGCCGCGACCCGGCTGATGAACACCTGGACCAGCGCGAGCACCAGCGGCAGCACCCACGGCGGGCGCCCGCGCTGCCACGGCGACCCGTCCCACCGCTCGGCGTCGGCGGTCGCCCGCCCGCCCGGGCAGGTGCCACTGTCGCGGTCGATGCTCACACCGCAACGGTAGGTCGTCGCCCCGACGCCGGCGTCCGCCCGGCGACGCGTCGCAGGTACCACGCCGGGAGTACCGCGCCGATCCGGGTACCCCCGCCGCCGCAGCACGGTCATCTTCCCGGACCCGACGACAGCGCTGCCCCGGCGCGCGACGCTGACTGGTAGACGGCACGCGACGAGGAGGAGCGAGATGTCCACCCCATACGGCGGTAACCACCGCATCCGGACCTCCGACACCGAACGCGAGGAGGTGGTCAGCGTGCTGCGCTCGGCGATGGGCGAGGGCCGGCTCAGCCTGCAGGAAGGCGAGGAACGCATCGCCGCCGCCTACGCGGCCACGTACCGCGACGAGTTGCGCCCGCTCACCGCCGACCTGCCCGACGACAGTTGGCGGGCGCTGGCCGACAGTCCCCGTGTTCGCGAGGCGCGCGCCGAGGCGAACCGGCACCTGCGCCGGCACGCCAGCGCGGTGGCGCTGGTCGCCGGGGTACTGCTGGCGCTGTTCCTGTTGTCCGGCGCGCACCTGTTCTGGCCGGTGATCCCGCTGCTGTTCCTGACGTTCGGGTTGCTCCGGGTCGCCCGGTGGCGCCGCTTCGGGCCGCCGCCGTACGGCCGTTTCGGGCCGCGCTCGGACAGCGGGTACCGGCCGCACTGGGACCGCTGAGCTCGTCCGTCGTGGCCCGCCGGCCACCGGGCGGCGCGCCCTGACCGGCGGTCGACATCGGATCTTCGGCGGCTAATCGGGACGACACACTCCGATGCCCACCCAACCGACCCCGCCCACCGTCCGTGGCGCGGGTTTGGCACAGTCGTGCGCGCACTACTGGCCAATATCCACACTGGGGAGGGTGGACAACGATGATGGGTCCGTCCCATGCGCTGTCCGGCGCGGCAGCCTGGCTCACCGGCTCGCTCGCCTTGGAACAGTTCGCGCACTACCACCAGACGCCGGTGCAGCTCGCGGTCGGTACCGCGATGTGTGCCGGCGGCGCCCTGCTGCCCGACCTGGACCTGTCCGGACGGGTGACGACCGGTCAGGGCGGCGCGACGGTGGCGCACACGTTCGGCGTGGTGTCGCTGTTCCTGGCGGAATGCATCGAGAAGCTGTCGCTGGGCGTGTACGACATCACGAAGATGAAGCACGACCCGCACCGGGAGAACGGGCACCGGACGTTGACCCACACCCTGGTGTTCAACGTGCTGCTCGGCTTCGGGGTGTTCGAACTGTGCCTGCACTACGGCAAGTGGGCGGTGCTCGGCGTCCTGTTCGTCACGTTCGCGATGGCGATCCGAGGTCTGTTCGAGAAGTGGGCGCACCGCGCCGGCTGGGTGATCGTCACGGGTGTCGCGCTGGCGGGCACCTTCGCGGCGTACGAGTATCTGCCGGCGCACCGGGGATATCCGATGCTCGGCATCGCGCTCGGCTTCGGCGGCGTCGTCCACCTGCTCGGCGACATGATCACCAGTCACGGCTGCCCGATCCTCTGGCCGATACCGACCGGCTGGCGGATGTGGCGCTGTTTCGGGGTACCGCATCGGATCGCCGTCGAGGTGGGCGGCAAGGTCGAGGTGTACGTGCTGCGCACCGCGTTCACCGTGATCGCCGCCCTGGGCGCGGCGGGACTGGTCGCGCCGAGCGTGCTGCGCAGGTACAACATCAACCTGTGAGCGTCGACGTGCCGAGCGAGGACAGCGAGGTCCCGGCTTTCTGGCGGGGCCTCGGCCTGCCCGGTCTGGTGGACATCCACGTCCACTTCCTGCCGCCCCGGATGATGCGCCGGGTGTGGGCGCACTTCACCGAGGGGTCCCCGCTGATCGGGCGGGACTGGCCGATCAGGTACCGGTGGTCCGACGAGGCGCGCATCGCCCACCTCGCGGACCTCGGGGTGCGCGCGTACACCGCCCTGGCGTACGCGCACCGCCCCGGCATGGCTGCCGACCTCAACGCGTGGACGCTCGACTTCGCGGCGCGCACGCCGGGCTGTGTACCGAGCGCCACGTTCTATCCGGAACCCGGGGTGCTCGGGTACACGCGGGCAGCGCTGGACGCAGGCGCGCGGGTGTTCAAGGTCCATCTCCAGGTCGGCGGGTACGACCCGCGCGACGAGTTGCTCGACCCGGTGTGGGGACTGCTCGCCGAGACCGGTACCCCGGTCGTGGTGCATGCCGGGTCGGGTCCGGTGGCGAACGGGTACACCGGACCGGGGCCGTTCGGTCAGGTGCTCGCCCGGCATCCGACGCTGACCGCCGTGATCGCGCATCTCGGCGCGCCCGAATATGCGGGTTTCCTCGACCTCGCCCAGCGGTACCCCCGGGTGTTGCTGGACACGACGATGGCGCTGACTCCGTTCTTCGAGGCGATGGCGCCGTTCCCGGCTGAGCTGCGACCGGCGCTGCGCGATCTGGGACTGGCGGGCAGGGTGGTGCTGGGCAGCGACTTTCCGAACATTCCGTACGCGTACGCCACGCAACTGGCGGTGCTCGCCGACCTCGACTTCGGCGAGCCGTGGCTGCGTGCCGTGTGCTGGGAGAACGGGGCACGGCTGCTCGGGTTGTCCCCAGGTTCGCAGCGGTAACCCACAGCCTGTCCACAACTTTCCACACCGGTTATCCACAGCTTGCGGATAGCGCCGATACGGACACCGTCGGTCAGGAGCGTCAGGGGCAGGCGTTGCAGGGACACCACGGGCGGGACGGGTCGGCGCGGCGTCGCCGGGTGGTACCGGGCGACGCTCACCGCTCTGCTCGTCAGCCGTCCGCCGAGATCTTCTCGACCTCGTTGCCGTCGGCGATGTCGTCGCACGCGACCGCGACCAGGCTGGACGAGCGTGCGGTCAGGTACGCCCGCGCGCCGACGTCACCGGTCGCCAGCGTGGTCACCCCGGCCCAGTGGTCGCGACCGAGCAGGACCGGATGGGACCGCCGACCGGCGTAGGTCGCCGCGCGCAAGGTGGACGCCTGCGCCCCGTCGGCAACCCGGCGTACCGCCTCGGGACCCACCCCCGGCATCTCCACCAGCAGGACGAGCGCGGCGACGGCGTCGGTATCGGCGAGCGCGGCGAGCCCGGCGCGCAGCGCGGAGCCGGAGCCGGTCCGCCAACCCGCGTCGTCCACCAGTACCGCCTCGCCCAGGTCGGCCTCGGCGCGTACCTGGTCGGCGTTCGCACCGAGCACCACCACGATCGGCGAGCAGCCGCCGTCGCGAGCCGCCCGCGCCGCCCGTTCCACGAGGTAGGTCCCTTCGTGGCGGAGCAGCGCCCACGGTCCGCCATACTTGCGCCCGCCGCCCGAGGCGAGCACCACGCCCGCGACCGTACTCAGCGCGGTTCTCCCTGCGTCGGGCCGGGGCGTCGGCTGTTGCCGCCCACGGGCGTCTGAGCCCTCCTCCGCCGGACCTGCCCGGCTATCGGGGTGGTCATGCTCGCCTCCGACTCGGATCGTCGGGTGCCATGGTGGCCGGAGGCGTGCAGGTCCGTCAATCCGGCACGCGGCCCGCTAGGTTTTCAGGTATGGCGTACACCCTCGGGCGCAGGCAGAGCCACTGCGCCTTTTGCGGCACCCGGTACAACGTCGACCACGGGTGGCCCCGTGACTGCCCCGGATGCGGGGAGACCACCTGGCTCAATCCGATCCCGGTCGCGGTGGTGCTGCTGCCGGTGTCCGCCGACGACAAGCCGTACGGGCTGGTCGCGGTGCGGCGGGACATCGAGCCGGCGCGCGGGCAGCTCGCCCTGCCCGGCGGGTACATCGAAGCCGGCGAGGCGTGGCAGGAAGCGGCGGTACGCGAACTGTGGGAGGAGACGGGACTGCGCGCCGACCCCGCCGAGGTGCGCCTGTTCGACGTCGCCAGTACGTTCGGCACGATCAACATCTTCGCGCTGCTGCCGCCGCGCGACGCGGCGACCCTGCCCGAGCCGTGCGCCACCGCGGAAGCCAGCGAGTGGCTGGTCCTGACCGAGCCGTCGCCGCTCGCGTTCCCCACCCACACCGACGCCGTCGCCGCCTACTTCGCGTCGCCGTAACACTCGACAACGGACACCCCCAGCGGGAACCGCACCGGGGTGTCGCCGAACAGCAGGACGCGGGCCCGGTCGCCGGCGTCGTGCACGGCTCGTACCACCGCCTGCGCCTGCTCCGCCGGGCAGTGCACCACCACCTCGTCGTGCTGGAAGAAGACCAGGTGCGCGCCGGTCCCCGACAATGCCGCGCGCAGCGTGGCGAGCAGCGACAACGCCCATTCCGCCGCGGTCGCCTGGATGACGAAGTTGCGGGTGAACCGACCCCAGGCGCGGGCCGCCTGACCGGGGCGGGTATCGGGGACGTCCGGCGCGTCGCCGGACGAGCCGTCGTCGTCGCCCGGTACCCGGACGGCGGCGGACGCGGGCGGGCTGGTGCGACCGAGCCAGGAGCGGACCAGACCGCCGCCTTCGCCGGTGCGCGCCGCCTGCTCGACGTACGCGAACGCGACCGGGTACGACCGGCGCAGCGTCGCCAGGGCGGGCGCCGCCTCGCCCCCGGTCGCCCCGTACATGGCGCCGAGCAGCGCCACCTTGGCGCGTGCCCGGTCGCCGGCGAACGCCTCGTGGGCGAGCGCGGCGTACATGTCGCCGGCACCGGCCGCCCGCGCCATGCCCGCGTCGCCGGAGACGGCCGCCAGGATGCGCGGCTCGAGTTGCCCGGCGTCGGCGACCACGAACGTCCAGCCGGGGTCGGCGACCACCGCGCGCCGCACCACCTTGGGAATTTGCAGCGCTCCCCCGCCTCGGGTCGCCCATCGCCCGGACACCACCCCGCCGGGGACGTACTCCGGGCGGAACCGCCCGTCGCGCACCCACGTCTGGCACCAGGACCAGCCGTGCGCCGTCCAGATCCGGTACAGCTCCTTGAACTCCAGCAGCAGCGGTACCGCCGGATGCTCGACGCGGCGCAGCACCCACGCCCTGGTCGACGGCAGGGTGATGCCGTGGCGGGAGAACGCGCGCAGCACCTCGGCGGGTGACTCCGGATGCAGCCGCTGCCCGAACGCGGCGTTGATCTTCTCGTTGAGTTCGACGAGCTTGCGCGGCGGACCGCCGACCGGCGACGGCTCGCCCAGCAGGTCGCGCAGGATCGCGTCGTGCACGTCGACACGCCACGGCAGCCCGTGGTGCGCCATCTCGGCGGCGACCAGCGCGCCGGCGGACTCGGCGGCGAGCAGCAGCCGCATCCGGCGCGGATCGGCGACCGCCGCCACTCGCCTCGCCTGCTCCCGGTGCACCTCGACGAGCGCGGTGACGGGATCGGCGCCGTCGGCGAGCGCCGGTGCCGACGCCGTGTCGAACAGGGTGCCCTGGGCGTCGCCGGGCGGGGTGGGCGCGCGGGCGGGCGGGTCGGTCGGCACCGGCGCGCCGCGCAGCCGCGCCCAGGCGGCGGCGAGCGACCGGGGCTCGCCCCAGCGCCCCTCGTACCCGAGCAGCAGCGCCTCCACCAACTCCATGTCGTAGCAGCGTGCCACGGTGACCCCGGCGCGCAGCAGCGTCGGATAGATCTCGGACGTCGCCGGCCACACCCAGCGCGGGTCGCACCGCTCCCGCTCGGCGACCACGGTCGGCAGCGCCCCGGGCGGGACCGAGGTCGCAGGCGACGCGACCGGGGACCCGGCGAGGTCGCGCACGCGCGCTCCGCCGTCGGGTTCGGGTACCAGCGCGACGTCCATGGCGCCGATTCAACCCGACGGCTGCGACAGTCGGCGCGACAGCGGTTCCCGGCCGGCGACGGGGGCTGTACCCGGCGCGTGGTCGCCGTCCGCCCGCCCTGCTAGCGTTCCGCCCGACGCGTGGGACGGGAGGGCGGATGCTGGTGGTCGGCGCCGACGTCGGCGGTACCTCGGTGCGCGTGGTGGTGGCGAGCACGAGCGGGCAGCGGCTGGGCGCCGGCAGGGCTGCCGGTGGCAATCCGACTACCCACGACCCGCGCGAGGCGGCCGGTCATCTCGCGGCGGCGCTGGGCGAGGCGCTGCGCGGCGGCGACCCGGCGCGGGTGGGCGCGGCGGTGCTCGGCGTCGCCGGGTACGCCCGGCTCGCCGCCGACCCGGCGGCCCGCGCGGCGTTCGACGACGCGTGGCGGGGCGTCGGGCTGACGTGCCGGTACACGCTGGCGAGCGACGCGCTGGTGGCGTTCGCGGCGGGGACCGCCGAGCCGCACGGCACGGTGCTCATCGCCGGCACCGGGTCGATCGCGGCGGCGGTGCGCGACCGGCAGTTGGGTCGGATCGCGGACGGGCACGGCTGGCTGCTCGGCGACGACGGGTCGGGGTTCTGGCTCGGTCGCGGCGCGGTACGGGTCGCGCTGTCCGATCTGGACCACGCCCGGCAGCCGGGTCCGCTGTCCCGCGCCGTGCTGCGTGCCCTGCTGGGCAGCGACGACATCGCGCCGCGCATCCGGGACACCGCTGCCGCGCTGGTCCAGCGGGTCCGCGCCGATCCCCCGGTCGCGCTGGCCGCGCTCGCGCCGCTGGTGTTCGAGGCGTACCGGCTGGGCGACCCGGCCGCCGTGGCGCTGGTCGAGGGTGCGGCGACCGCGTTGGTGACGACGGTCGGCATCGTGCGTACCCCGGATGACGCCTCGCCCGTGGTGCTCGCCGGTGGGCTGCTCACCGCCGATACGCCGCTGGCCGCCGAGGTGGCCACCCGCATCGCGAAGACCTGGCCGGACGCGCCCCGTGGTACCGCCGGGGACGGCGCGGCGGCGGCGGCGTGGCTGGCGGCGCTGGACCTCGCCGCGCGGCGCGCCGCCGACCCCGTCGATACCGCCGATGCCGTCGGTCCGGTCGACCCTGCTGAACTGCACCGGGCGCTGCTCGGCTGAGATCGCCGATGCCCGAAGCGCGGCGTCAGCCCTTGACCGCGCCCGCGGTGAGCCCGGTCGCGATGTTCTTCTGGATGATCAGGAAGAACACCACCACCGGCAGCGACGTCAGGGTCGCGCCGGCCATCAACGGTCCCCACGTGGTGCCGCGCAGCGTCTGGTTGGAGGCGAGCCAGACCATCAGGGTCTGCTTGTCCGGGCTGCTGGTCAGGGTGTTGACGATGATGAACTCGTTCCACGCCTGGATGAAGCCGTAGATCGAGGTGGCGACCAGTCCGGGCGCGGTGAGCGGCAGGATGATCCGCCAGAACGTCTGCCACCGGGTACACCCGTCGACGAGTGCCGCCTCGTCGAGTTCGCGGGGCACGTTCGAGATGAAACCGCGCAGCGTCCACACCGTGTACGGCAGCACGAACACCAGGTACGTGAGGATCACGCCGGGCAGCGTGTCGGTCAGTTGGGCGCGGTTGAGCATCAGGAACAGCGGGATGACCACGGCGTTGAACGGGACCATCTGCACCAGCAGGATCGCGGTGATGTACGCGCGGCGGCCGTAGAACTGGAACCGGGCGATCGCCAGCGCCCCGAGGAAGCCGACGACCAGGCTCAGCACCACCGAGGCGGCGGTGATCAGCAGGCTGTTCTTCAGGTCGTCGACGAAGTGCGGGGCGTGCAGCGCCGAAAAGAAGTTGTCCAGCGTCGGATGGTCGGGCAGGAACTTCGGTGTGAACGTCTGGACCTCGTTGACCGGCTTGAACGCGGTGTTGATCATCCAGTACACCGGGAACGCCATCACCACGGCGAAGCCGATGCCCACGGCGTTGAACGCCCCTGTCGCCAGGCGTGCGCCCACGCCCCGTGCAGCCCCGGCCATCAGTCGAGTTCTCCCATCTGGAACATGCGGCGGATGTAGAAGGCCATGACGCCGAGCATCAGCAGCACGGTCAGCACCGCGATCGCCGAGCCCAGGCTGTAGTTGCTGCGGCTGAACGACTGCACGTACGAGTAGATGCCGAGGGTGAAGTAGTCCTGCTCGGGCTTGGTGTCCCGCATCACCCAGATCTGCTCGAACACCTGCATGTCCCAGATCACCGACAGCGTGGTCACGATGACGATCAACGGACGCAGGATGGGCAGCGTGACGTGCCGGAAGACCTGGGCGGAGCTGGCACCGTCCACGGTGGCCGCCTCTTCCAGTTCCTTCGGTACCTGCGACATCCCGGCGTGCAGGGTGATCGCCAGGAACGGGATCGCGCCCCACAGCACGACCGCGGTGATCACGACGAAGCCCTGTACCGGGCTGATGAACCAGCTGTGCTCGTGGAAGTCCACCCCGGGCAGCCGGTCGATCAGCCAGTTCACCACGCCGAAGTCGGCGTCCACGAGCCACTTGAACACCTGGGTCGACACGAGGCGGGGCATCGCCCAGACGAACAGCATCGCGACGATCATCGCCAGCCGTACCCAGGTGGACACCCGTCGCATGAGCAGCGCGACGAGCAGCCCGACACCGATGGACAGCACCACGGCGACCACGGTGAACACCACGGTACGTGCGACGACGTGCCAGAAGAACGGGTCGGTCAGGGTACGGGTGTAGTTGTCGAGTCCGACCCAGGGCGGGGCGGTTCCGGTGATGAGCTGCCGCAACGACATCCGCTGGAAGGACAGCACGATCATCCAGCCCAGCGGGTACCCGAGCAGCGCCACGAGGACCACCAGCGACGGGGCGACGAGCAGCCACGCCGCGCCGGGGGTGGGCCGGCGCGCGAGACGGCGGCGGCTCGGTACGGCGGTGGCCGGGCTGGCCGGGACGTCCACAGTGGGCCGGGTGGCCACGTCCATTCGGTGCTCCTCGGTTCGGTGCGCGCACACCGTCAGCGCGTGTGTCGTCGGGTGCTCAGTCGGTGGCCGGCTGTGCTCGGCCGGGTGTGTCGTCACGGGCGTACAACCCTGGTGATGTGCGTACACCGTCAGGGTTGTGAGCGTCCTGGGACGCTTACCTCGCCGGTGAGGTGCGTACATCACCAGGGTTGTGGACCTCGACCGGTACACCTGCAGGACGGCGGACGCGACGCCCCCGTTTGTCCGGCAGCCGAGGCCCTGATCGTGGTGTGTGCGCGGCGCGTGCCGCGCCGCGCACACACCACACGGTCAGCCGTTGAGGATCTGCGTGATCTGAGCGTCGGCGTCCTTGGCCGCGTCAGCCACCGACTTCTTGCCGGTGACCATGTCGACCAGCATCTGCTGCAGGACGTTTCCCTTCTCCACGTCCGCCCACTTCGGCGCGAGCGGGGTGAACCAGCTCGACTTCGCCGCCTGGGCGGTCGCCTCCGAGCCCTTCACCTGCGCCGCCTGGTCGAGCATCGTGGTGTTGTTCGGCAGGACGCCCTTCTGGATCAGCGCGCTCTGCGCCTTGCTGTCGGTGAAGTACTTGATCCATTCGGCGGCGAGCGCGGTGTTCTTGCTCTTGGCGGTGACGCCCAGGTCGGAGCCGCCGAGGAAGGACGGGATGCCGGGCATCGCTGCCGCAGCGACCTTGCCCTTGACCGCGGTGTCGACCATCGGCGAGTTCGGGTCGTTCGGGTCCTTGTGCTGCGACTGCACCGCGCCGAGTTCCCAGCCGTTGCCGTACAGCATGGCGGCGTGCCCCTGGGCGAAGATCGCGTCCTGGTCGTTCTCGTCCTTCGTCGGGTCACCCTTCGAGTACGTCTTGGCCAGGTCGACCCACTGCTGCAGACCCTTCTGCGCCTCCGGCGCCGACAGGGTGCCCTGCCACTTGTCGCCGTCCTTCTTGGCGATCTGACCGCCCGCCCCGTACACGAAGGACATCGCCGCGTACCAGTACTTGCCGGGCATGTAGAACGTGGCGAACTTCGGGTCGGCGGCGTTCTTCGTCTTCAGCGTGTCGGCTGCCTTGAGCAGGTCGTCGTACGTCGTCGGCGCCTTGAGCCCGGCGGCGTCGAACAGGTCGGTGCGGTAGATCAGCACCCGCGCTCCGGCGTAGTACGGCACGCAGTACGTCTTGCCGTCCAGCTCGCACGGCGCGGCGAGACCCTGCAGCCAGCTACCCGAGTTGTCGAACCGGCTCTTGCGGCTGGACAGGTCGGCGAACGCGCCGTTGAACACGTACTTCGGCATCTCGGTGTTGCCCAGTTCGATCACGTCGGGCACGTCGTTGCCGGCCAGCGTGGAGTCCAGTTTGGTCAGGTGGTTGGCCCACTGCTGGTACTCCACCACGACGTCGGCTCCGGTGGCCGCCTTGAACCGGGCGTTGGCGTCGTCGACCACGTCCTTCCAGCCGGACTGGGCGTCGACCATCAGCCACACCTTGACGGTCTTGCCCTTGCCGTCGAGCGAGTCGCTGCCCGCCGAACTCGAGCCGTTCGAGCCGCAGGCCGCGGCCCCGAGCAGCGTTGCCGCGAGCGCCGCGGCGAGCGCGATCTTGCGCGTCACGCGATCCTCCTTGAATCACCGGTACCGGCGGGTATGTTTCAGCAAAGAGTCTTAACTGTTTCGCTAAAACTTCGTACTCGGCGGTGGGTGATGTCAAGAGCACGGCCGGCCGTATCAAACTGTTACGAAGCGAAGGTGCGGGCGAGCAGCACGTACCCGAGCGCGTACGGAGCCGCCCCGGCGATCTCGACCACCGAGGTGACCACCGAGTGCGGCCCGAGTCCGAGCAGCGCGGCGGTACCGCCGAGCGAGTACACCGCCGCGCCGATGCCCAGCAGCAGTCCCGCCGCGCGGGCCCCGGTCCGGACCAGCATGCGCGCGAGCATCGCGTAGCCGACCGGGAACAGCACGTTGGCCACCAGCACGATCACCGTGGCGCTCAGGTCGAGGTCCGCCGAGGTGTGCACGAACTGGGGCGCGTACTTCGCGGTCGCCGGGTTGTGCGAGCCGTCGAAGACGATCAGTCCGAACCACGACACGGTGCCGACGATCGCGGTGTACACCGAGGCGAGCCCGCGCCGGCGGATCCTGCCCGCGACGAGTGCCAGGACGCCCGCCAGGCATACGGCCTGGATCAGCAGGCTGGCGGCTTCGGTGAGGTGGGTGATCTCGTACCAGGTGGGGTGCGCCGCGATGTGGTACCCGTCGCGGGCCGGGTGCAGGATCACCGTGAGGAGAAACAGCGGCCCGCCGATCAGCGCGGTCAGCCGTACCACCGAGCGAACGTCGCCCAGGTCGGCACGCGGTCCGGCCGGTGCGGCGCCGGATACGCCGAGTGGCTGGCTCTCGGTGCTCGTCATCTCATGTCCCCCGTGGGTGTGATCGGGCGCGTTGGGGCACGCCGAGCGGCGTCAACAACGCGCTAACTCGTACAGTTCCGTAAAGGTTAGCGGTCGCGAGCCGGGTCCGCATCCCCCTTCGCCGGGGCGAGCGCCACTGGTGCCCTGTCGATCAGCAGGGGTCGGTACGGGTCAACTCCCAGAACGCGACCGCGGCGGCAGCCGCCACGTTCAGGGAGTCCACACCGCGACGCATCGGTATCGCCACCCGGTGGTCGCTGGCACGCACCGCGGAGCCGGACAGCCCGGAGCCTTCCGCGCCGAACAGCAGCGCCGGGCGTTGCCGCGCGGCGGCGTCGAGCCGCTGGATCGGCAGCGCGTCGCCCGCAGGAGTCAGCGCGAGCAGGGTGAACCCGGCGTCACGGACCTGCCGCAGCGCCGCCGGCCACGGCTCCAGCCGGGCGTACGGGACGGCGAACACCTCGCCCATGCTGACCCGGACACTGCGCCGGTACAGCGGATCCGCGCACGACGGCGACAGCAGGACCGCGTCCATGCCGAGCCCGGCGGCACCGCGAAAAATCGCGCCCAGATTGGTGTGATTATTCAGGTTTTCCAGGATCACCACGCGCCGCGCGGTGGACAGCACCTCGGCGGCGTCCCGCAGCGGCTTGCGGTGGAACGAGGCGAGCACGCCGCGATGGACGTGGAAACCGGTGACGGCTTCCAGCACGCGCTGACTGCCGGTGTACATCGGCGCGTCAGCGAACGTCAGCTCGGACTCCAGGTCGGCGAACTGGTCGACACGCTTGGCGTCGACCAGCACCGAGCGCGGCCGGTACCCGGCGCGCAGCGCCCGACGCAGCACGAGTTCGCCTTCGGCGATGAACAGCCCGTGCGGCGGTTCCCAGCGGGTACGCAGTTCGACGTCGGTCAGCGCCCGGTAGTCGGCGACGCGCTCGTCGTCCGGGTCGTCGATCGGGTACCGCACGGCGGTATTGTCGCGACCCCGGTCGCGGTCCCGACCGGTGGGGCTGCCATGGGTGACGCGTCGACCGTCACCGGGGCTGGTCGGGTACCAGTCGCTCACGCGCCCCGGTCAGCCCGATGCCGGCCGCCACGACCAGCAGCGCGCCGAGCACCGGCACGACCCCGGCGACCGCGCCGCCGATCGCGAGCAGCGGGGCGGCGAGTATCAGCAGCACGCCGTCGCCCCGGCCCAGCACCCTGGAACGGGCGATGGCGACCCCGGCGAGCAGCCAACTGAGCCCGACGGCGACGACTCCGATTGCGACCAGCAGCGGCGGCGCGTCCCCGGCGAGCTGCGACCAGCGCAGCGCGGGACGGACACCCGTCGCGGAAGCCACGACGGGCGTCCGCAGGGTCGCCAGCAGCAGCCCGGTGCCGACGATCGCGCTGATCAGGGCCGCCAGCGCGTACCGGCGGCCACGCGCCCCGGTCAGCGCCGTGGCGAGCGCCGCCAGCCCGACGAGCTGGGCGACCGCCGCGAGGATGCCGACCACGGGCGCTTCCGGTGCGCCCCGCCCGAGCAGTACCGCGATCGCGACGAGGACCGCCGCGCCGGGCAGCGCGACCAGTCTGCGGCTGCCCCGCCTGCGCCGGGCCAGCACGGTCGGCTCGGGTGCCGGCGGTACCGGTCCCGGCCGGGACGCCGGCCGGGACACCACGAACAGCGGACCGGTCGCGTCCAGCCAACGCGGTTCCCGCTTGGTACGGGCCATCGCGGTTCCCCTCCCCCGCCGGGCTCGACCACGCCCCGACGCTGCTGATGCTGTCAGCAGTGAGGGCGCGGCGGGCCCGGTTCAGCTGGGGATCACCCGCGACGGGGGATGGGGTGTGCCCTCCCGCGTGGACGAGCCGGCCCGCCGCGTCGCGGGCCGGCTCGTCCACGCCGGCTACGAGCGCTGCTCGTTGTCCGAGTGCACGTCCGGTCGTACCTGCCCGAGCAGGTCGGACGCCGTGACTCCACTGCCGCTGGTCAGACCGAGCGGACCCGCCTCCGCCTCGGCCTGCGCCTGGGCGACCGCCGCCTCGGCTTCGGCGACCGCCTCGTGCGGCTCCTCGTGCTCCTCGGGTTCCGGCGTCATGGCCGGCGGACCGGACGCCTGGATCAGGCCGCCCAGCGACCCGCCGATGCCCTCCAGCGCCTTGGTCAACTCGGCGGGCACGATCCACACCTTGTTCGCCTGCCCGGCTGCGATCTGCGGCAGCGCCTGCAGGTACTGGTACGCCATCACCTTGGCGTCCGGGTTCGACTGGTGCACCGCCTGGAACACGGTACGGATCGCCTTCGCCTGCCCTTCGGCGGCGAGGATGCGCGCCTGCCGGTCACCTTCGGCACGCAGTACCGCCGCCTGCTTGTCTCCCTCGGCGGTGAGGATCTGCGACGCCTTGATGCCCTCGGCGTTCAGGATCGCGGCACGGCGGTCCCGCTCGGCGCGCATCTGCTTCTCCATCGAGTCCTGCACGCTCGCCGGGGGGTCGATCGCCTTGAGCTCCACCCGGTTCACCCGGATCCCCCAGCGTCCCGTGGCGTCGTCCAGCACGCCGCGCAGCTGGCCGTTGATCTGGTCGCGGCTGGTGAGGGTCTGCTCCAGGTCCAGCGAGCCGATCACGTTGCGGAGCGTGGTGACGGTGAGCTGCTCGATGCCCTGGATGTAGTTGGCGATCTCGTAGACCGCGGACTTGGCGTCGGTCACCGCGTAGTAGATGACCGTGTCGATGTTGACCACCAGGTTGTCGGAGGTGATCACCGGCTGCGGCGGGAACGAGACCACCTGCTCGCGCAGGTCGATGTTCGCGCGCACCCGGTCGACGAACGGGACCAGGAAGTGGATCCCGGCCTCCAGCGTCCGTGAGAACCGGCCCAGCCGCTCCATGATCAGCGACGTCTGCTGCGGCACGATCCGCACCGAGCGCACGATCACGATGATCGCGAACACCACCA